>JAFUYM010000023.1 GCA_017470525.1 Bacteroidaceae bacterium | reverse complement strand
CTCAAAAAGAGTTCAGGACTCTGTCAATTGTTGTAACCTGTCAGCAACACTTGTCAACTCTCTCCACGATGTGGCAAAAATAAAGCCTCGTAAATTCCCTGCGGTAGAAATACGTTGCAAATTTATAGGGAATTACCGAAGCAACCAAAAACAGCTTCCGAAGTGTTAAAATCTAAAAGTGATTGTAATACAATGATTTAAGTCTGATTAGTTTTCGTTATTCATGGTAGTTTAGAGGTCTCTAAATACAGTCTGCGAAAGCATGATCACCAATGGATGTGACGCTGTTGGGGATGGTCACTGAGGTCAAGCCGCTGCAGTCATAGAAAGCATACTCGCCAATTTCTGTGACGCTGTATCCATTAGGAGCATTGGGAATGGTGATTTCTCCTGTTGTTGACCGTGGTATTGATGGGGAATGATTGTAAAAAGAATAATAATAACCATAAACTCTACAAGTTTTTTCACTTTCACTGATAATTTGGAAGGTCATTTCAATGCCTTCTATGGTCTTTGCCGTAAAAGTGTCACCATCTTTGGCAAATGTGGCTGTTGACAAAATAGTAGCCAATAGTATGAGTAATAATTTGTGTTTCATTAAGATTAAGATAAAAAGAAAAGGCGGAACTGCTCGTTATTGCTTTTCCGCTTTGCAGGTTACCGCCAAGTGACCTTGTATCAAGAAAAGTATGAACAATCCACGCCCCAAAGACGTGAACTCTCATCACTTGTTCTTTGATACAAAAATTGGCGGTATTTGCAAAGCAAGAACAAGGACTAAAAGTCCAAGTTATTATGTTATGAGCAGAAACGCCGAGTTAATAAAAAGTTTTTTGTTTCTCGTCGGGGGAGGTGAGGCTGAGCCGACACCACATCCCATGTTGCGTTTCTGATAAAAAAGTTATTTCACTGTCTGTTTCGTATTCAAATGTTTTTAGAGGTTAAACACTTATGTTGATTATTACAGTTGCAAATGTACAACTTATTTCAGAAGAAACAAAAGAAAAAAGGAAAAAGTTTTCAAGATGGTTTTTGAGGATAACAAAAAAGGCAAGGATTTGGGTGTCCTTGCCTCTTTTTTATTGAGTTTTACGTTATTGCTTTACGGTCTTGCGAGCCTCGTTCAGGCGTTTGAGTGCCTTGTCGATGAGGTCGTGAGTGCCGGAACCGTCGTTCACATACTGCACCACCATGTCGGCATAGTCGATGGCTTCGCGCAGTTCGGTGGTCTTGTTGCGGATGTTCTTCGTCTCGGTGAGGAGAGGAAGGAGTTCGCTCAGGTCTTCAGGTTCGGCAAGGTTGCCCGGACGCATCGTGTTGATGGCGACGTTGAGGGCGGAAGTGGCTGCATTGACATCTTCCTGGGTGAGTTCCTTGTTGGCTTTTGCCTGCACCTTTTCAGCGGCTTCCATCTGGGCGAGCAGACGGGCATAGCCGTTAGGTGCCCAAGGTGAGAAGGCTGGCACTTTGACGGCGAGGGCGTTCCATGCGTTCTGAGCATCTACACGTTCTTTTGCCACTTGCAGCACCTGCTCGAGGTTGGTTTTGTCGATGCCTTTCTTTGCCTTCTGCTTGCTGTCGGATGCCACATGCAGACGGAGGTAGTGGGTGGAGTGGTCGGTCTGGTAGTAGTCGGGTTGGAACTGCTTGCCGTTCAGTGTGAGGGTGAAGAGGTTGTCGTTGTACTTGCTGTCGAGGGTTGCGCCGTTGAGTTGGATGTCGCTCAGGTTTGACTGGAGGGTGAAGTCGGCATCTTTCCATTCTTTCACATCGGGAGTTGCCATGACGAGCGGACCGTACATCAGTGCGCCGACCCATTCGGGATTGAACGGGGTGCGTGTCTCGTTCTTGCCTGTGGCGGCAAGGTCCATCTTGTCGGGTCCCCAGTTGATGTGCTTCGTGAATGGCATGATGACTTCGATTTTGTCACCCTGATTCCACTCGCGGCTTGGTATTTCCACGTAGGAGCATGGCTGGTAGTTTTTGGCGATGGACTTGCCGTTGAGTTTCACGTCGAAACCTTCTGTTGCCCAATAGGGTACACGCAGTTTCAGTGCAAAGGTGGCATCTTTTGATTCGTTCGTTCTGGTCACAACCAAGGTGGTGCGTTCGGCTGGCCACTTGCACATCTGTTCAATCATGACTCCCTTGTCTTCCCACCATGCAAGAGTTGGGAGATAGAGTGCCACCCACATGGTGTTGTCGTTGACAAAGTAAGCAGCCTCCTGATATTTCACGTGGTTCTCCACACCTGTGCCACCGCAGCAGGTTGCCTGTGGGGTCTCGTTGCCGTAGGGTTTGCGGGCGTTCATGCCCACTGCATACTGGTAGGTGACTCCCCAATAGTCGGGGTGAACGGAGCCGACAATCTGGTTGTAGAGAAGACGCTCGTAGTAGTCCATATAGGCGGCATTGTCGGGGTCGAAGCAGTTGAGGTCCTTGGTCAGTTTGGCAAGGTTGTAAGCGCAGCAGGTCTCGTTGATGTCGGGGTTGGGGTACATGTTGCGCTGATGGTCGCTCATCACGCTGGTGTTCATGGAGAGAATCTGTGAATAGGGCTGACGGAACATCTCTCCGTTGCCCACACCGCCCATGGCGTAGGCATAGCGTCCTTGCACGAGGTTCCAGAAGTTGTAGGCAAGGTTGTAGTAGTATGGATTGCCGTTGGTGATGTAGGAGCGTAGAGCACCGACAATCATGGGGATGTGTTGGTTGGCATGACGGGTGCGGATGTCATCTACATTCTTGGCAACAGGGTCGAAGAAGGCTGGGGAGTCGAAGCAGTTGGCTGCCTCGATGAGGTGTGCCTTCTCGGTAGGGTCGCTGACCATCTCGGCAAGCCGTGCCAGCGATTCTGCCATGCCACCCACTTCGCCGGCGATGTACATGTTCCACATTTCGTAGCGGTTGCCGGGCTTGGCTTGACGTTCTGCCTTGCTGCCGTCTGCTTTCACGTAGGTGCGGTAGTGCATGCGGTTCCACACCCACAAGCCCATGTCTTTGGCTATGAGGAGTGCTTTGGCGGCTATCTGCTTGTCGTCAATGTTGTTGGCTATGTCGATGAGACCTGCCAATTGCTTGTGGATGGTGTAGTAGGGTGCCCACACCCATTCTTCGTTATTGTACGCGCGATAGCACTCGATGAGGGCTGGGTGGGCTGCAGGGATGGCATTGAGGTAGCCATAGCCGTAGTGGCGGTAGTCTTTCTTGTATTCGTTGAAGGCTGCCCAGTTGCCTCTCATCTGTTTCAGTTCCTCTTCGGGGGCATAGTCGCGGGCTTCCCAATAGCGGTTGAGGGTGCTGTCCCACACGAAAGTGCGTTCCTGACACTCACGCAGTTCATCAACCATGCGGCGAATGCGGTTGCGCAGTTCGTTCTTTTCCTTGTCGCGGTTGCTGCCACGCTCGGAGCAGGATGCGAAGGCAAAAGCGAGGGCACTCATGTAGTGACCGGAGCCGTGTCCCTTCAGTTTGGTGGTGGGGGAGTCCCAGCCATCAGACCTCGTGTAACCCTCGGTGGGCAATCCGTATGTGTCGCGGTAGTTGTAGAGTTGCTGAGTGATGTCCAGTTCCAGAAGTGTCTTGATGTCATGCTCCTGGTTGTGGCGTAAGCGGTTGCCCTCCTCAATGTAGACATCTCCCAAAGGAAGGGGTTGTGCAATGGGCTTCTGGGAGGGAACTGACCACTGCTTGTCGGTCACCGTGACATTGGCTGTGATGGGGAAACCGTTGTCGGTGGTGTTGTCGCCAATGATGAAGCCATTGACGGTGTAGGTCTTGCCTGCTGGGTAGAGTTCTGGGTTTGCCTCCTGCTGTTCGGTGGAGAGGAGCGAGTTTGACCATTTGGTTTGTCGCCACTCATGGGTGCCGTCGCTGTAGGTGACCCATACCTGCCAGGGCAGACGGGGTGCTGTGCCGACTGGAGTTTCCACATGGATGGCATCCACTTTCACGATGGTGCGTTGCTTGGCTTTCGACGCTGTGAGGGGTGCGTTGTTGACAGGGGTTGCTGCAACAGGTGCGGGCATGGCGAGACATGTGCCAAGGATTCCGCAGAAGATGAATTTTAGGTTTTTCGTCATAATAGTAGTGAATCTAACATTAAAAATTTTTGGTAAAATTAGTGATTTCTGTTGACATATCACCTACGTGTGAACGAAAAAGCACGATTTTAGTATTTTTGTCTCATTTTTTTGGATTATTTTGTCTAACTTTGCACTTGAAGACTTTGGGTTTAGGGAATTTCCCCTTCAAAGTAGGGATTTATATAATTGCAGTGAAAAAGATTGTTCTTACATTTGCAATGTAAAAAACTATAGTTACTCATTAGCACAAATTACACGGATATGAAAAGATTACTAACTTTGGCTTTAGTGATTGTTCCGCTGCTTGGAATGGCACAGGATGACCTCTATTTCACTTCTTCGAAGAAGGCGAAGGAGGAGGCATTGAAGCGCAATCAGGAAAAACAGGAGAAATGGAAGGAGGCTGCGATGAAAGCGAGGACTGAAACGGTTGTGTCTCCTACAACAGTGGACTACCAGAGCAACACGCGCAGCGAGGATGAATACAATCGCCGTTATGTGTATGGCGGCGACTATCAGAACGCTGGTGGTGCATCTATGGATGATTCGCTGGCTGCACGGATTGATTCGGTGGATGGCTACTATGCTGATTCGCGATATGACATGGATGACCCAGAACTGGATTATCGTTTCTCTCGCCGCATTGTCCGTTTCCACAATCCTCGTCTCTACGCCTTGGCAAGCCCCTATTATTGGGACCTTTACTATGGTTATGGCGCATGGGATTACCTGTATGACCCCTACGACCCTTGGTACTGGCACTATGGTTGGGGATATGGTTGGACTTGGGGACCTTGGGACTGCTGGTATGGCGGCATCTGGGGTTGGTATCATCCGTATGCTTGGAGTTATTGGGGATGGGGACCTGGATGGAGTCACCCTGTCCACAATGTGGGATATTATCGCAATGTGACTCCCCGTGAGTTCAATTCTTCACGCGGGCACATGGCAGCAGGAAACCGCATCCGCACGAATGCTTTGGGCGGAAGGGATTTGAGTTCACGCACTAGTGCATTGAACGGAAGAAATGCGGTCACGAATGGACGTACCAGTGCTATCGGAACACGTGCGAGCGCACAGGATGTTCGCAGTGGTGCCACTCGGGGTACTCGTGGCACTTCTTACACGGATTACACCAATGCCAGAACGGGTCGTTCATCGGCTACAGGTGAGGGTACACGCACACAGGTGTATAACCGTACACGTGAAGGCGCCAACCAACGCAGCACCATCACTCGTGGTAATGTGAATCAGGGAACGCGCTCTTACAGCAACCAGAACAGCAGCAGCCGCACAAATACAAACACGAACACCAATGCTACAACGCGTACATATAATAATACACAGACAACGACTACGCGCACTCAAACTCAAACTTACAGCGCACCAACCCGCAGTTCTTCAACTTCGTCTATGAGCAGTGGCAGCATGGGCGGCAGCCGTGGAGGTGGCAGCATTGGAGGTGGTGGCGGTGTCAGCCGTGGTGGAGGCGGCGGAGGCGGTGGCCGTCGTTGATGGCTGGATGCATTCGGAGTTTCCATCGAAGAAGCCCAATCTGTTGTTAAGTGAGATAAAATAGAATAACTTTACACATTATTAATATTATAGACAATGAAATCATTTGAGAAATATATTCTGTTAGGTGTACTCATGGGTGCATCGGGAATGGCATACGCACAGGACAGTTATGATGCTCAGACAATGACCAATAGCGACCTGAATGGAACGGCTCGTTTTGTGGCGATGGGTGGAGCACTTGGTGCTTTAGGTGGCGATATCAGTGTGATGAGCACCAACCCTGCTGGTACGGGTATGTATCGTAAGAGTGATGCAGCCATCAGTTTAAGTGGTGTGTTCACTGGCGACGGGGCGATGGGGCATGATGGCTCGCGCTTGTCGTTGGACCAAGGTGGTGTACTGATTGCTTTCGACATGGACAATCCTTCGAGCAAAGGGCTTCAGTTCGTTAATTTTGGTGTGAACTACCAGAAGAAGCGGAATTTCCTTTCCAATCAGATGAAGGATGTGCGGAATCTGAACAATACGTTTAGCCAGACTTTCCAAATTGCCGACCTTTGCAACTATGCGTATGCAAATGACTATTGGGGCACTTTGGCTGATATGAGCGCTTCGAAGCAAGGGGTGCATGATGGTATTTTGGACGAATCGGGTGATTATGGCTATGCTGGCATTGCTGCCCAAAGTGCGTACTATGAACGTTCCACCTATGGTTCGAATATTCAGGCAGACCTCAACCTGTCGTTCAATGTGAGCGATCAGTTCTTCGTGGGTGCATCGGTTGGTGTCTATGACATTGATTATGACCGCGAGTCTTTCTATCAGGAACTGGGTGTGGACAATTCGGTGTATGACTTCACGAACTGGTATAAGACAACTGGTGATGGTTTTGATGTGAAGTTGGGCTTTATTTGCCGTCCTATTGAGGATAGTCCTTTCCGTTTTGGTGCTTTTGTACATACGCCGACATGGTATCGTATGACTGATGCGAATGGTGCTTCACTATTCCTGAATGATGAGTTTGTTTCTGATAGTTATAATGCTGAATATGATTATAAGTTCCGTACTCCTTGGAAGTTTGGGGTGAGCCTCGGACATACTGTAGGACAGAATTTTGCGATTGGTGCAGAGTATGAGTTTCAGGATTTCGGTTCTGCCCATTACAGCGAGATTGATGGATTTAATTCCAACTATTTCCGTAACACGAATGAAATCACGAAAAATGTGCTTCGTGGGCAGCATACGCTGAAAGTGGGTGCTGAGTTTAAGCCTATTGAGGAACTTTCTCTGCGTGTAGGTTATAATTATGTGTCATCGCCTTTCAAGAGCGATGCGTACCGCACCATTGGATATGACGGCATCTATACGGAGACCGATTATACCAACTGGAAAGCCATCAATCGTTTCACGGTAGGTCTTGGCTATCGTTACAAGAGTGGCTATGTGGACCTTACTTATCAGTATCAGGCACAGAAGGGCGACTTCTATGCTTTTGACGATGTTGACTTGAAGCCGACAACGATTGACAACAACCGTTCACAGTTGATGGCGACCTTCGGATTCCGATTCTAAGGTAATTCTGAAAAAACAAAAAAGCGTACCCGAGGGGTACGCCATATGATACCCGAGGGGTACGATGCGGCGTACCCCTCGGGTATGTTTATTTGTCATTGCAGATTGTTGATTAAGTTCTTGTCTCTTGGATTCTTGATGATGGTGTTTTTGGCTTTTCCTGAGAGTGTAAGTGTTTGGGTGCCATCGTTGAGAACCATGAGGTTGTTGACATCGACATTCAGGTCGATATGGGCAGAACTGCGTGAGTAGATGGTGGCATCTTCGGCATGAAGGTCGGCAATGCTGATGTTGCCAATGTCGGACGACTGAAGGCTGAACGTGGTGCATTCCACCTTCTCGATGTTCATGGAGCCACTTCCTAAAACACCCAACTGGAGGTCTTCTGTCCGCCATGTGGCTTGACTCTTGAAACTGCCGTTTCCACAAACGCTTACACATTTCAGGTCGGGGCAGGACACATACATTTTCACGTTGCTTGTATTGCCATAGAAATTGTAATCTTTGTTGCCATCGTTTTGGATGCTGACGGTCAGCAAATTGCTGTCAAAATCAGTTTTCAGGAAATTGAGGGTGGCACTGTCTCCTTCCACCTCGACGCTGAAATTCCCTTGTGTATAAATGATGTCAATGCTTCCCAGATTGGTGATGTAACTGAAATCGCGGGGAATGTTGATGTGTTGTTTGATGATGTTCCTTTTCCTTTCGGTTGGCTCCTTCTTCTCTGCATTTTCCTTCTTATGTTCAGAAACCATGTTTTCCACCTGCTTGGGGATGTTGTCGCACGACCCTAATAGCAGTATGGCTGAAATTGTAATGATATATCCGTATTTCATGATTTTTAGGTGTGTAATTTGATTCTTTTTCGCAAAGGTAGAGATTTTTGTTGAAAAGTGGGAAGCGGAACGTGAAAAATCGCCCGAACTTGCCTTTCGGAAGGTCGGCAACGGAGTTTTTTCACTTTTCACTTTTCACTTATTACATTTTTCGCTATCTTTGCAACAGAAATGCTTAATCACTAAATTTTTTCAGTATGGCAGTTGACAACAGATACATTACAGTGGCATACAGACTTTACACGATAGAAGATGGTGAAGAGGATGAGGAACCCGTCGAAGTGGCAAACAGACGGCATCCTTTCGAGTTCATCAGTGGACTTAATCTGGTGCTTCCGCTTTTTGAGTCGAACATTGCGCATCTTGAACGTGGCGACGAGTTCGACTTTATAATTCCATGTAAGGATGCCTACGGAGAGTTCGTCGAAGAGTTGATGTTCGATGTTGACCAGTCGGTGTTCATGGTTGATGGGAAATTGGATTTCAACTATATCCATGAAGGTGCCGTTGTGCCGATGATGAATGAGGAAGGTGGGCGTTTCAATGCCACCATCATTGAAATCAAGCCTGACAAGATAACGATAGACTTGAATCATCCACGTGCAGGACAGGACTTGCACTTTGTGGGGCACATCATTGATGCCCGTCCTGCCGCCAACGAGGAAATTGCTGCCATGCTCAACATCACAAGTGAATGTGCTGGTTGCGGTGGAGATTGCAACAGCGGTAGTTGTGGTGGTTGCGCTGGAGGCGGCTGTGGAGGATGCCACTGATATGAGAAATACATTCGGACATATATTCACGCTGACCACTTTTGGTGAGAGTCATGGTGCAGCCATCGGTGGTGTGGTGGATGGCATGCCGGCAGGCATTGCCATTGATATGGATTTTATTCAGTCGGAACTGAATCGTCGGAAACCAGGACAGAGCCGTATCACCACTGGCAGACAGGAGGGTGATGTGGTGGAGTTGCTTTCGGGTGTGTTTGAAGGCAAAAGCACAGGATGCCCTATCGGTTTTCTGGTCAGAAACACCAACCAACATTCCAATGACTATGAGAATGTGCGCAATGTGTATCGCCCTTCTCACGCTGACTACACTTACACGCAGAAATATGGTTTGCGTGATCATCGTGGAGGTGGACGCTCTTCTGCACGTGAAACCATTTCCCGTTGTGTGGGAGGAGCATTGGCAAAGTTGGTGTTGAAGCAGTTGGGCATTGACGTTACTGCTTACACCTCGCAGGTGGGTGATATTGCTATTGACAGAGATTACCGCAAGTATGATTTCACGCTCATCGAGAGCAATCCCGTGCGTTGTCCCGATATAGAGACTGCGAAAAAAATGGAGCAACTGATTTTGGATGTGAAGGCGGATGGTGACACTATCGGTGGTATCATTTCCTGTGTGGTGAAAGGGTGTCCTGTAGGATTGGGCGAACCTGCTTTCTCTAAACTTCATGCCGACCTCGGAGCCGCCATGTTGAGCATCAATGCCGTGAAGGGTTTTGAGTATGGTGAAGGTTTTGAAGGAGTGGGGCAGAGAGGCTCTGAGCAGAATGACATCTTCTTCAATGATGAAGGAACAATCAGCACCCGCACCAACCATTCGGGAGGCATTCAGGGGGGTATTTCCAACGGACAGGACATCTATTTCCGTGTCCTTTTCAAACCTGTTGCGACCCAGTTGCGCCCACAGCCGACGGTGACGAAGGAGGGGGAGGAAACCATGCTTGAAGTGAAAGGTCGCCATGACCCTTGTGTGCTGCCTCGTGCCGTTCCTGTTGTGGAAGCGATGGCAGCCATGACGATTCTCGATCATTATCTGCTCAATCAAACCGTCAAACTTTGACCTCATTTCTTTATCACGTTATCTCGTCATCACGTTATAAAAACTCAAATTATGAATAAAGTAATGCTGATAGGCAATGTGGGGCAAGACCCACAGGTGAAATATCTCGACCAAGGTGTTTGTGTGGCACAAGTGCGTCTTGCTACTACCGAGCGTGGTTATACACTTCAGAATGGTACACAGGTGCCAGACCGCACCGAGTGGCACACTTGCATCTTTTGGCGTAAATTAGGCGAAACCGTTGAAAGATATGTGCATAAAGGCGACAAACTTTATGTGGAAGGAAAGATACAGAGCCGCGATTGGACAGACCGTTCAGGCATCACCCGAAAGACCTTCGAAATCATGGTGGATAATATGGAACTGCTTTCTCCAAAGCCCTCCACTTCTGTAGGTGGTGAACAGCAATCAGCCCAACCTTCTTCTCCTGCGGCGGTGACTCCTTCAGAAAACAATGGTGACTATCCTTTCTAAGACTATCCTTTCTAAAATGTTGACAGACATGAAACCAACCATTATTGCAGGTCCTTGTGTGATTGAGTCGATGGAGTGCCTTGAAGAGGTGGCTCAGGAGTTAGTGCGGCTCAATGAAAAATACGACCTTGACATTATTTTCAAGTCTTCTTTCGACAAGGCGAACCGCACCTCCATCCACTCCTACCGTGGCCCAGGTCTGGAAAAAGGAATGCTGATGCTCTCCAACATCAAGGAGAAGTACGGACTCCGCATCCTCACCGACATCCACGAGAGTTATCAAGCACAACCCGTCGGCGAAGTGGCCGATGTGCTGCAGATTCCAGCGTTCCTCTGCCGACAGACCGACTTGTTGGTGGCCGCTGCCCGAACAGGCCGCACCGTCAACATCAAGAAGGCACAGTTCCTTTCGGGCTTGGACATGGAGTTCCCGGTGCAGAAAGTGCGTGAGAGCGGCAATGACAACGTGTGGCTGACCGAGCGCGGCAACATCTATGGCTACAACAACCTTGCCGTCGATTTCCGCAACATCGCCGACATGCACCGCTTCACCGATACCGTCATCATGGACTGCACCCACTCCGTGCAGCGTCCGGGTGCAGCAGGCGGCAAGACTGGAGGCAACCGCGAGTTTGTGCCAGCCATGGCACTGGCAGCCAAAGCGTTCGGAGCCAACGGCTTCTTCTTCGAAGTGCATCCCGACCCCGACAACGCTCTCTCCGATGGCCCCAACATGCTCTATCTGAGCGACCTCGACAGAGTCATTGCCAGCCTGATAGAAAACTAAAAATTAAGAATGAAAACATTCGGCTCTCACTCCTTCTCACTTCTCATCACTCTTTTCACTCCCAAAACAATAGATTTTTCACTTTTCACAGACAATTTCCTATGAATTCAAAGATATATGCAGAACGTTGTCTGCGCGACGAAGCCCAAGCCCTGCTCGACCTCGTTCCTCAGTTGGACAACAACTTCGAGCAAGTGGTGGACCTCATCCATCGCTGCACAGGGCATGTCGTGGTGACGGGTGTGGGCAAGTCGGGACATGTGGGAGCCAAAATCGCCGCCACACTCGCTTCGACAGGCACCCCATCCATCTATCTCAATGCCCTCGATGCTCTGCATGGCGACCTCGGCATGATTATGAATGATGACGTGCTGCTCATGATTAGCAATTCGGGCAACACCGACGAACTGCTGCGCATCATCGCCTCGCTCGAAGACCGCCACATCCCCATCGTCTCCATCACGGGCGATGCCAAATCCCTGCTGGCACAGCACTCCGACTACCACATCCTGTGTCGCGTGGAGCGAGAAGCCTGCCCGCTCAACCTGGCCCCCACCTCCAGCACCACAGCCGCCATGGCCATGGGCGACGCACTGGCCTGTGCCCTCATGGAGGTGCGCAAGTTCAAGGCAAGAGACTTCGCCCTGTTCCATCCCGGCGGCTCGCTCGGACGCAAACTGCTGGTGCGCGTGAAAGACGTGATGTACACCGACAACTTCCCCATCGTGCCACCCACCATGCGCCTCTCCGATGCCCTCATGATTATCAGTGGCGGCAAACTCGGTCTGGGCGTGGTGATGGAAGGCGACAGCATCCTTGGCATCATCACCGACGGCGACATCCGCCGTGCTGTGGAAGGTGCGCGAGAAAACTTCATCAACCTGCCCGTCAGCGAAGCCATGACCCGCACCCCCAAGACCATCTCGCCCGAAACCAAACTGACCACCATCCAGCAGATGTTCCGCAACCACAAGATTCACGCCCTCCTCGTCACCGACCACGGCAAACTGGTCGGCATCGTCGATTACTTCGCCATCATGAATTGATTCCCTCTTACAAGTTTTTGTATAATATCCCCTCGGCTACGTCCATTCGCAGCCGAGGGGTTTTTGTATATCGTAGTCGAGGGGTACAATCAATCGTAGTCGAGGGGTACGCTCAATTGTAGCCGAGGGGTACGCCTTTCTTGTGAAGGATGATGCAAAAAAGTGTGCATGATAGAAAAAATACGACAAACATTTGTATATAATCATACGATAAATGAAAATAAATGCGGAAAATTTTGGTGCTTTCTCATTTATTTGCTTACTTTGCCTCCAAGAACTTGCTTGATGCGGCTTCAGAAAGTTTGCAGAAGGCGAGATGCAACCTTGGTTGCAAGACATATTTAGGAAGCGCGTACGCTTTATTTCCTGATGGTGAAATTGGACACTTCTATCAATTAGGAAAGATGAGGCATGAGACACCTCGTGCGAAACGAATAAGGATGTAACACGCTCCCCTTCGATTGTATGTTGTGGGTGGTTTCGTACTGCTTGCACATACATCGGGGTGTGAGCAGTATATTCGACCAATTCTTTTCGCACGGGTCAGTCCAATACCCACCATCAGAGAATCAGGCAAAGGCTCACACCTTTCTTTTATGCCTATCTCTGAACCGTCAACTATTCTTCTTTCCTTTTTGAGCCAAAGGATTTTATTTTAGTGACTCAATATGCTATTTATTAACAATCTAAAAAACTAAAAACAATGAAAAAGTATCTATTGCTATTTGTCTGTCTTATGGCAAGTGTCATGATGTGGGCTGACGATGTAACAAGACAAGAGACCTTGGAGAAAGCACGGCAATATATGCATGGCAAAGAACTCAAACAGCAAGAGGACAGCCGATGTAAAGTACAAAAAGCAGGTTTAAAAAACAGCCTTTGCTATGCTTTCAATGCAGTAACCAATGATGGTGCTATCATTGTGTCTAGCACCGACCGCACAGAAGACATCTTGGACTATTCTGAACTGGGTATTGAGAATTCTGAGGACTGTACTGCATACATCAAGAATCCAAGTTTCGAGGATGGTTTCACAAACTGGGTACAGACGAATTTGCAAACTCAGAAAAATTCGCAGTTTCCGAAAAAGAGTGGGGGGTATTACGTGGAAAAATGGACGGGTTCTGGCGGTGTAGGTAGTGCTTCTGTAAGCCAAACCATCTCCAACCTGCCGAATGGTATCTACAAATTGATTGTAGGGGCGATGAACTACACGCAGAGTGACACGGACAAGAAGAATACAGGGGCTTATATTTTTGCGGGCGATGAAAAAGAGACAGTTTATACACCTAATGATTATTCATTAACATTTATTAGTATTGCAGGTGAGGTGGAGATAGGATTCGTGGCAAAGAATGCGTCTGGCAACTGGATTGCCGTGGATAATTTCCGACTTTACCGCATTGGAAATGTGAACTTTGAAATAGTGTCGGAAGAACTCAATCGCATTATTGCTGATGCTGAAGCACTGAAAAGCGACGTTAAGTTAAATACGGATATAGATGAACTACAATCTGCTATTGATGTTGCCAAACTCATTAATGCAGCATCGACCGATGACGAAATACAAAAAGCCTATCAGAATCTGAGAAAAGCCTTTGAGAAGTATAGTAAACAGCACATTAGTGCTATTACAGATGTGTCAAAAAGTTCTCCTGCTATTTATGAGAGAAAAGTTCTTTATGACTGCAATGGAGATGGTAAACTTGAATATTTAAGTCAGAGTACGGTATCGAGCAATTGGTGTTGGAATGACAAAGATGGTGTAGTAATAAAGGAAATTCCAAACACGTCTAATCATGCTTTAAAAGAAGAAAAAATTCTGTTAGTAGAAGATCTTAATAATGATGAAATTCCCGACCTTCTTCTGCAATATAGGATTCTGGCTCTCAGTAAAGGTGATGGTTATACATTCTTAGATAATTTTACTGAAGGAAGTAGTGCAGATGGTCATGCCTTGTATAATGTCTTTGCAATGGACATCAACCATGATGGAAGAAAAGACATTGTAGGCTTTTTGTCTGGTCAAGATGCACAAGGCTATACGACAACTTTTACTCCGATAGCCTTTTTGCAACAAAAATCAGGAGATTTCATCTGTACTCCTGTTATCCTGTCTGAATCTCCCTATTCCGCTTCCGATAAATCATCGTTTACTCAACGGCAAAGTGTACCATCAAATGCCTCATTTGCTTATGGAATGTTTGTAGGAAGCACTAGTACAAGTCTGGCGACTTCGAATATATCTATGGCCAGTAAAGACATCCAATTTGTTGATTTCAATAATGATGGCTTTCTTGATATGTTGGATCCTGAAAAAGGGTTTTCGATGTTCTCAATGAGTGATGGGAGTTATTACCCCACCGTTTTTAGCGGTTTAGTTAGTCCTGTGGATTTCAATAATGATGGATTACAAGATTTTGCCATCTTCAACAAATCAAAGCATCAGATATTTGTGAACATCGCCCAAAGTGATGGAACCTATCAAGAGATAAAACTTTTGGACAATGGTAACATTACAGCCATGTATTGTCAGGATCTTGATGGAGACAACATGCCTGACATTATGGCATTGGCTCCCACTAAAAACATGAGTTTTATAGTCTTCTTCAAAAATCAAGGAAATGCTACTTTTGAGAAATACGAGCGCGTGTTACCTGTTCAAGGATATTATGATTTCTTACAACCGTGCGATCTGTTGAATACAGGTGTACCTGTCATTCCGTTTGTTGCAGGAGCAAATCAACTGGCCTATATCAGTTGGGACGATGATTTCAATGTCAGAGAAGAGCCTTGCCTTGTGAATGGGGAACAACTCTATCTTGGTTCCAGGGAAGGAGCGGCCTTTAGAGATTATGATGGTGATGGGAGATTAGACATTCCATCCAAACTGTATCAAGCAGGTGCATGTCTTGCATCTATGGCAAAATCTGCCAACACTGCACCATCGAAGGTAAATGCACCTTCCTGTTTTTTAGATAAGTTAACAGGCCAGTTGCGTATTAATTGGGAATTTACAACAGATAGCGAAAATAGCCGTTGCGACCTCACCTACGAAGTTCGCATCGGAACAAATTCCGCAGTGAGCGATGTGGCACTGCATGAAGTGGGTAAATCCAATTGGTGCATCATCAATATGGGACAACTTCCTGCAGGAACTTACCATGTGTCAGTCCGTGCCAAAGATTCTTATGGAAAGAGAGGGGATTGGAGCGACTGCACCATGGTGAACCATGCCAATCCTTTGGCAGATTTTATTATCAGCAAGAAAAAAACAGAGGATGACAATAGGTACGAATATGAAAAGATTGGCTACAAAAAAGACTTTTTCACCTCTGATGTCATTGTTGTCACTTCACTCTCGGATACTGATGTTACCTTTTCTGCATCACCAGATGGAACAGTGGTAAGTACAGGAAATGGTAAGGCTCAGATATCTTTTAGTAGTATGGGTACAAAAACTATCAGCATGCATACTGTAAACGGTAACATCATTCATAAACAGATCGTGATACAGCCCTTTAAGGTAAAGGAAATGAGGGATTATTATGTGGATGCCCAGAACTATGCAGATCTTGATGCTGATGGAGTGTCTGAATATCTTGATGGCAATATAAAAACATGGACAGGAAAAGAATATGTATCCATCCCTACATTATTCAATAGTGATTTATCGTGTGGTGGGGTCTTCGCAGACAAAACAAGGAATGGTTATCCAGATATAAAAGGTGCCACGATAAATGATGTCTATTATAATTGGTTACTTAATAAAGGCAACCTTAATTTTGAAGTAGACAATGAAGAACTGATGGATACAGAAGGACACAAACTGGGAACCGATAATGATTATCGTATTAAATCGGCAATAGACATTAATAATGATGGTTTAGTTGATATTTGTACATATAGGGATCTTTTCTTGAACCGTGGAAATGGGATGTATGAAAAAATTGAATCAGATTCTAGAATGGTATTTACAGATTATGACCAAGATGGTTTAATGGATATTGTTTTGGTTGGTTTACGTAGTAGTGTTTATCGTAATGTTGGTGATGGTAACTTCGATTTAGTGAAAAAGGATCTTAAAACTACTTCACAGGATAATAAATCGGGGGGGCATAATTTTTGGACTAATGAGTTCTTCTTTTGTGATGTAAATGGTGATGGGGCAGATGATATTGTTAATTGTTATAATCATAGAATGTCTACAGGCGTATATGTCTATACGGATGAAATAGTTGGTGACATAGTTGCGTATCTGGCTTCAGCGGACCATCCTTATGAGAAAACAATGACCTTGCCGGGTATTCCTCTAAGATTCGATTTGAACAATGATGGAAAGATGGATTATTACAGGCTCAACATAACTAATCAATATGAAACAGATACCATTTTTATAAGTCAAGGAGAAAAATATGTTCCAATCATTGCTGACGTAAAATTTTGGCCAAGTCGATTACAAGATGTTGACAATGATAATTTCCCTGAATTGTTATCAAATTCAAAAGTCTATTCTATTGTCTCTCATAAGACAAACACTCCCCCTACAATTCCATCAAATGTGACGGTTTCGCAAACGGACAAAGAAATCATTGTGAATTGGGATGCTGCCACAGATGCGGAAACACCAGCAGCGCAATTGCTTTATAATCTGAGTGTAAAAGAAAAGGGAAGGGAAGGCGATGGAGCCTATGTTATCTCACCAATGAATGCAACGAGGGACGAAGCAAAGGTGATGGATTACGGAATTCACCATTTACGCCATGCTACACGCTACCCGATACCTTTGGGATGTTTTGAAGTAGGTAAAACCTATGAATTTTGTGTGCAAGCAGTAGATGCATGGATGATGCATTCACCTTTCTCACAGAAGGTGGAGTTCTCGGTTGTGGAGAAGAATCTGGTTTCGATGCCAGAAATAAGTGGTGTAAGCATACCTACAACCTATAAATTGAATAATATCAATGGCGAGACTCCTATCATCACTGCATCTGATGGTGCGGTAATAAAGGATGGTATGTTGACATGGAATACCCCTGGCACAAAAATCGTAACGGCCAAAGTGGGTACACTTACATCCCAACAGCAGATTTTGATTCATGACATGCCAGATTTAAACCTTCCGATGCCTCAAAAAGTGATGGCTGGTGCAAACGTTTCCATCAAACTTCCAGAGGTGTTCCGTACAGCATCGGACAAAGTAAAATTAGAGGCTGATAAGCAGGTAGCGATAACCATGCAAGGCGACTCTGTCGCTAATATTTGTATGCCTATTGCAGCAGGCACTTATCACATATCTGTAGTGTATAAGGACAAATTATTTGGAAGTGTGAACAATGTACAGAATGTGACAACTGTTGAACTACGGCCTACCATTATTTCCGTTAGCGATAATCATGGTAAAAACAAACTGATATGGGATACGAGTGGAGTAGATGAATCATTGGTGAAAGCCGTGCGTATTTACCGTGAAACAAACCTTTTAGGTTCTTATGAGATGATTGCCGAGATGCCTCTTAATTTGGGAGAATACACAGATGAAGGCAGTAGGTCGGGTGTACAAAGTTACAGTTATCGTATGACTTACATAGCACGGGATGGAGATATAGAAAGTTTGCCAAGTGATACACACCGTACTGTATTATTGATGGCGAACTACACTAATGATAATAATCTCAATTTGCATTGGACACCATACGAAGGTGCTGATGTAGAGAACTATACAATCTTAATGGGTACATCTGCGGAAAATCTCACTCCTATTGCAACACTGCCAGGTGACAGAAAGAATTATCTGGTAAAAAGTGGTAGTGATGGAACAGCGTTTTATGCTTTACAGTACACGTTCGCAAATCACCATTCTCCTTTTGTTACCAAGGCTGCAACGAAGCAGACTGATTCAATGACTGAAATCACTCTTTCCAATACGCTCTGTAGTGACGAGGCTTGTGAGATTGTTATGGCAGAATCATTACAGATTCAGTGTATGGAGGGTGAGGCCGTGCTTAACAAGGACCAGAAGCAAATTCATCTGCAAGCAATAGTCTTTCCTTTCTCTGCCTTTTTTACAGATGTGGCATGGTGCATCACAGATGGAGAATCACTTGCTACAATTGATGCGTATGGTGTACTCTGTTTGAAAGCAAATAGAGGAGGGGGTATCGTAAAGGTGGAAGCGAGTACAATTGATGGTTCTAATATAAAAGAATTAATAGAAGTAGATGTTGCTGCTTCCTTTATTTCAGGCGATGCCAACGATGATGGCGCGGTGAATGTGTTTGACGTGACCACAACCGTGAACTACATATTGGGTGGTGGAGACAGCAATTTCAATGAAGATGCAGCCGATGTGAATGGCGATGGTATTGTAAATGTGTTTGATGTGACAAAGATGGTGAACATCATCTTGGGAGTCAATGCTGGAGCGCAAATACGGGGCTTGGTAGAGGATGGAGAGAACGGTACAATGCAGCCATTGGCGGTCGGTCCGGATTTGTTGTTGGTGGTGGAAGATGCTTCCCGTTATGTCGCCATGCAGTTTGATGTGATGGTGCATGAAGGTGAGACTGTGGAGGACGTGGTTCTAAACAGTGCCCCAAAACATGTGCTGTCCTGTCGTCAAATCGAAAAAAATCATTACCGTGTGGTGGCATACTCTATGCAAAACGCTAGTTTTGACCCCAAAGAAAATGTATTGATAAGTCTGAAACGGGCTCGTGGTGCAAGCGTCGAAAATGCAGTGTTTGTAACGACTGATGGACGTTGCATCGACATGGTCATCGCTAATGAGGCTACAAGGATAGATACCATTACTCAGAAAACGAATTTTGATAACATCTATAATTTGTCAGGTCAGTATATGGGTACTGATATGGAGAAACTTCCTAAGGGGGTCTATATCAGCAATGGAAAGAAATTTATTATACAATAACTCAAAAATGAAGATTATGAACAAGAACGTTTTAATGATCATTCCAATGTTGCTCGTGTTTGTGGGCAACATTTATGGACAAGACAAAATCTATATTGCGGATTTTGAAATAATGCCAGGTGAAACAAAGACCGTGGATATTCTGCTTGATAATCCTAATGCTGAATATCGGGACCTTCAATTTGACTTTTATTTGCCGGATGGTATTAGTGTTGTACAAGATGATGATGAAGAGTTTTTGGTGGATATGGGTAGCAGGTGTACAAGAAAACATACGGTAGGTTTTTCCTATAGGGATGGACATTATGTGTGCATGCTCTACAGTACAGCAAAGAATCCTCTTACAGGCAATAGTGGAGATATATTGAGTGTGACACTGAAGGCTGCTGAGAATATTTCTTCGGGAATGAAGACAGGATATTTCCGTAATGTGAGTTTGTCGAAAACTGATGCGACAGGCCCGACGTATGCGGAGTTTTCCTTTGGTGTCACTGTGAAAAGTGTCGGACAGTCTGTCACCGTGAAAGCGGAAAACAAGACGATGGTGTATGGCGATAATGTGCCTGCTCTAACTTATGAGGTAAAAGGTGCAGAACTGGATGGAACGCCGACTTTGACCACTATAGCCACGAAGACCTCGGCCGTGGGTACTTACCCCATCACAATCACAACTGGAACTGTTACTAATATGTTAGCCACTTATGTGGATGGTACGCTGACAATCACAAAGGCTCCCCTTACTGTGAAGGCTCAAAACTACACCATCAAACAGGGGGAGAATTTACCTGTTTTTGCAGCCTCATATATTGGCTTCAAGAATGGTGAGACAGAAAGTGTGTTGACAAAGCAACCTGTATTTACTTGTGCCGCCACATCGGAGAGTGTTCCAGGCACGTATGATATAATAGTGGATGGTGCTGAGGCTCAGAACTATGAGTTGTCGTTTGTGAAAGGTGTACTTACCATAGAGCCAAAATCGGACGAGCCTGTTATTGAGGAAGATAACTGCATCAATGGTATCTATTATATTTTTGATGAGGAAACCCATACAGCAGAAGTGACGCATGGTAAAAATGAATATACTGGTAATATTGTCATTCCAGAATCTGTAGAATATAAGGGACACAAGTATGCTGTTACCATTATCGGTTCTGCTGCTTTTAGTGGTTGTGGGGAGGTTACTTCTGTGACTATTCCTGAAGGTGTCACATCTATCCAGTGGACGGCTTTTGATGGCACAAGCCTGACTTCTGTAACTATTCCTAAGAGTGTTACGTCTATAGGTGCATATGCTTTTTCTGGCACGGGCTTGACTTCTGTAATCATTCCTGAGAGTGTTACGTCAATTGGCGAGGGTGCTTTCGGAGGTTGTCAGAATTTGACCTCCGTTCAAGTAGAAAGTGGCAATCCTATTTATGATTCGCGTGAGAACTGCAATGCCATTATTGAAACCGCAAGCAATACACTGGTTGAGGGATGGGAATTTTCTTCTATACCTAATAGTGTCACATCTATAGGTAATGGTGCTTTTGTCTATTGTTATGACTTAACCTCAATCAATATACCGAGCAGTGTGACATCCATAGGATCTAGTGCTTTTTGGGGATGTGGCTTAACTACAGTGACTATTCCCGAGAGCATAAAATCTATTGGTACTTATGCTTTTTATTGCTCTTCTTTGACTGATGTATATTGTTGTGCTGAGAGTGTGCCTGAGACAGGAGATGATGTTTTTTTCGATGTGGATTTAGAAAACGTGACACTTCATGTGCCTGCCGTATCTTTCGAAGCATATAAGGCTATAGAGCCTTGGAAAAGTTTTGGCCGTAAAGTCTTATTGGAAGAGGATAATACGGCTATCAATGGACTGGTCAGTGTTCCTGCAGTTTCACTCCAAATATTCACTCCTGATGGTAAACGTGTTAATACTTTACAAAAAGGCCTGAATATCATCCATAAGGGTAATGTGGTGGAGAAGGTATATGTAAAATAATGTGTGAAAATATGAATTGAGAATAGGGAAGTGAAAAATCTATGTATTGGGAGTGAAAGGAGTGATGAGACGTGAGAAGGAGTGAGAGCCGAATGTTATGCTGATGTCAGAGTGTCGGCTTTCACTTCTCATCACTCCTTTTCACTCCTTTCACTCCTTTTTTAAGATTTTTCACTTTTCAATTCCTAATTCTTCCTATTCGTCCATCAACTTTCTGTAGCGGATGCGCTTGGGTTCCTCCAGTCCCAGACGTTTGGCCTTGTTGGCCTCGTAGTCGGTGTAAGAACCCTCGAAGTAGAACACCTCGCCGTTGCCCTCGAAGGCGAGGATGTGGGTGCAGATGCGGTCGAGGAACCAGCGGTCGTGGCTGATGACGACGGCACAGCCGGCAAAAGCCTCAAGACCCTCCTCCAAGGCACGGAGCGTGTTCACGTCGATGTCGTTGGTCGGCTCGTCGAGCAACAGCACATTACCCTCCTGCTTCAGGGCGAGAGCCAGTTGCAGACGGTTTCTTTCGCCGCCAGAGAGCACACCGCACTTCTTCTCTTGGTCGGCACCACTGAAGTTGAACTTGCTCAGGTAGGCCCTCACGTTCACATCCCGGCCTCCCATGCGGATTGTCTCGTTGCCGCCGCTCACCGCCTGATAGACCGTCTTGTCCGGGTCGATGTCCTTGTGCTGCTGGTCCACGTAGGCAAGTTTCACCGTTTCGCCCACTTCAAACGAGCCGGCATCAGCCGTGTCGAGACCCATGATGAGACGGAAGAGCGTGGTTTTGCCCACACCATTAGGGCCAATGACCCCCACGATGCCGTTGGGCGGCAGGTTGAAGTTAAGGTCGGTATAGAGTACTTTTTCGCCGAAAGACTTCGCCACATGCTGAGCCTCAATGACTTTGTTGCCCAGACGTGGGCCGTTGGGAATGAAGATTTCCAGTTTCTCTTCCTTCTGCTTCTGTTCCTCGTTCAGCATCTTGTCATAGGAGTTCAGACGAGCCTTTCCCTTGGCTTGACGGGCTTTCGGTGCCATGCGTACCCATTCCAACTCGCGTTCGAGGGTCTTGCGACGCTTGGAAGCAGTCTTCTCCTCCTGCTCCATGCGTTTGCTCTTCTGCTCCAGCCATGAGGAGTAGTTGCCCTTCCATGGAATGCCTTCGCCACGGTCGAGTTCGAGAATCCATTCGCTGACATCGTCGAGGAAGTAGCGGTCGTGGGTGACGGCAATGACTGTGCCTTCATACTGCTGTAGGTGCTGCTCAAGCCAGTCGATACTCTCGGCATCGAGGTGGTTGGTCGGCTCGTCGAGCAGGAGCACGTCAGGCTTTTGGAGCAGGAGACGACAGAGGGCAACACGGCGGCGTTCGCCACCCGAGAGGGTCTTCACGTTCCAGTCGTCTGGGGGGCAGCGAAGGGCATCCATGGCGCGTTCGAGTTTGGAATCCATGTTCCAAGCGTCGGTGGCATCGATGATGTCTTGCAGTTCGGCTTGGCGAGCCATGAGTTTCTCCATCTTGTCGGGGTCTTCATAGACTTCGGGTAAACCGAAGTCCGCATTGATTTTGTCATATTCGGCAAGAGCATCATAGACATGTTGCACACCCTCCATCACGTTTTCCTTCACGGTCTTTTCCTCGTTCAACTGTGGCTCCTGCGGCAGGTAGCCGACGGTGTAGCCAGGACTCCACACGACTTGTCCTTGGTATTGCTGGTCGATGCCCGCAATAATCTTCATCAAGGTCGATTTACCTGCACCGTTCAAGCCGATGATGCCAATTTTGGCTCCATAGAAGAAGGAAAGGTAGATGTTCTTGAGCACTTGCTTCTGATTCTGCTGGATGGTCTTGCTCACTCCGACCATCGAGAATATCACTTTTTTATCGTCAACTGTTGGCATAAGAGGTGTTGGGGTTAAAGAGTTGTTGTGTGTGCCGCGACACTGTTGCAGCAAAGTTTACAAGGGACTTAGCCTTCCAAGTCCGCCAGCCAGTCGGCACTGCTGGCATCGCTCGGCATGCGCCAATCACCACGGGGCGAGAGACTGACGGAGCCGACTTTCGGACCATCGGGCAGACAACTGCGTTTGAACTGCTGGGTGAAGAAGCGGCGGCAGAAGGTCTTGAGCCATTTTTGGATGGTCTCCTCGTCGTAGGTGCCGACGGGCATGCCGTCTTCGGGTGCCTCTGGATAGGTCTGCTTGATGAAGGCTTGTTCTGCCAGATAGAGAATCTTGGCAGGACGGAAACCGAGGCGGAGGAAGTTGTAGAGGAAGAAGTCGTGGAGTTCGTAGGGACCTACAAGGTCTTCAGTCTTCTGCTTGATTTCTCCGTTTTCGTCGGCTGGGATGAGTTCGGGGGAAATCGGAGTCTCGATGATGTCAAGGAGGGTCTCTTTAGATTGCTCATCCACACTCGTCATGGCAACCCATTTGACAAGGTACTTGACGAGGGTCTTAGGGATGGAACCGTTCACTCCGTAGTTGGACATGTGGTCGGCATTGTAGGTACACCATCCGAGTGCCAATTCAGAGAGGTCACCAGTTCCCACCACGAACCCATTGCACTGGTTTGCCACATCCATGAGGACTTGGGTGCGCTCACGTGCCTGTGCGTTTTCGTAGGTAATATCGTGCACGTTGATGTCGTGGTTGATGTCTAAAAAGTGGCGGATGCAAGACTCCTTGATGCTGATTTCCTTGATGGTGATGTCGAGCGACTTCATCAGGCTCATGGCATTGTTGTAGGTGCGGTCAGTCGTTCCGAAACCAGGCATTGTGATGCCAATCACTTCCTTGCGTGGACGTTGAAGCATATCCATTGCTTTCACACATACGAGGAGAGCGAGTGTGGAGTCGAGACCTCCGCTGATGCCCACCACGATGCTACGGGCATTGGTGTGGACAATGCGTTTGGCAAGCGCTTCTGTCTGGATGGCAAAGATTTCCTCACAGCGTTCGGTCAGTGCGTTGCCACGTGGCACGAAGGGGTGGGGATTTATCCATCGCGTGAGTTCAAAGTTATAGACAGGATTCACTGTCTGGCACTGGATATCCACTCGGTCGTTACTGTCAATCAGACGGGTGTTGTCGCCGAACGTGGTGTTGTGGCGACGTTCAGTGAGCAGGCGTTCGGTGTCGATTTCAGAAATGACCATCTGCTCTTCGAGGCAGAAGCGTTTGCTTTGGGCAATGAGCGAACCGTTTTCGTAGATGAGTGCATTGCCTGCAAACACGAGGTCTTGGGTGGATTCGCCGAAACCGCAAGAACTATAGACATAACCCGCAATGCAACGCGCACTTTGTTGGCTGATGAGGGTAAGAAGATACTGGTGCTTGCTGATGAGTTCGTTGGTGGCACTCAGGTTGAAGATGATTTCAGCCCCTTTCATCGCCAGTTCGCTGCTGGGAGGAACAGGTGCCCACAGGTCTTCGCAGATTTCAATGCCGAAGCAAGTCTTCTGTGTGTGGAAGAGCAAGTTGCGACCGAACGTGACTGTTTGGGCACAGAGGTGAACTTGTGTTTCGTTGATGGCTGTTGCTGGAGCAAACCAACGCTTCTCGTAAAACTCTTTATAGTTGGGCAGATAGGTTTTGGGAACTACGCCCAGAATCTTGCCTCCTTGCACCACTACGGCACAGTTCATCAGCATAGAACCTACCATAATTGGCATGCCGACGATGGAGATGATTTGCAACGAGCGGGTGAAGTCAAGCAGTTTGAAAAGGCTTTCTTCACACTTTTCGAGCAATAGTTGTTGACCGAAAAGGTCTTGGCAAGTGTAGCCGCTGATGCAGAGTTCTGGGAAACAGATAATTTCCACTCCTTTGCCTTCTGCCTGAACAATCAGGCTTTCGATTTGCTGTATGTTGTAGGAGCAATCTGCCACCTTCAGAGAGGGAATGGCTGATGCGACTTTTACAAAACCGTAATTCATGTTCCTTTATTCTTGATGGTTGATGTATATAGTCCTCTCCTCTGAACCGTACCCCTCGGGTACACCATGCCGTACCCGAGGGGTACACTGCATCGTACCCGAGGGGTACGGCGTAGGAGATGCAAAAAAGGTCGGATTATTCTGCTTGGATGGTGACTGTGGCTGGTTTCAAGCCTTTGCCGCTCACCTTGACGATGGCGTTGCCTTGCTTGCCGTTGCTCTGGATGCCGATGACAAGTTGACCGTGGAAGGCTTTCATCGTGGGCTTTGTGAAGACTTCTACACTGGTGGCATCGCCGTTGCAGATGCCCTTGAAGTTGGCGGCTCCCGTCACGCTGACATTGATTTGATTGTCGGCATCGGGCACGAAATTGCCGTTCTTGTCGAGGATGTTGACGGTGATGAAGGTCATGTCTTCGCTGTCAGCCTTGAGATTCTTGATAGCAGCACCAAGGTCACCCGTGAGTTGGATGGAAGCAGGAGCACCAGCGGTCTTGACGGTTTCAGTGCCGACTTCCTTTCCGTTCTCGTCATAAACAACCACCTTGATTTCACCTGGCTCGTACTTCACGTTGTTCCAGCGGAGACGGTAGCGGTCAATGGCAGGGTCGTTGACATCGGAAATTCTACCTTCCTTTCCAGAGCCTTTCTTCACTTCAGTGTTTTTGCTGATTTTGCCCTGCGATTTGCCGTTCACAAAGAGTTCGGCAGTAGGATAGTTGGTGTAGCAATATACAGGAGTCACTTCGCCTTCTCGACCTGGCCAAGTCCAGTGAGGCAAGAGATGGATGGTCTTCTCATCCTTGTTCCAATGAGAGCGATAGAGGTAATAGCGGTCTTTGGGAAGACCAGCGAGGTCGAAGATGCCGAAGTAAGAGGAGCGGCTGGGCCAATACTCGTCGTAAGGAGTGGGTTCGCCAAGGTAGTCGAAGCCCGTCCACACAAACTCACCAATCACCCAAGGTTGGTCATCCTGCAAGAGCCAATCCTCCTCGGGGATGTTTGACCACCAACAAGCCTCCACATCGTAACTGGAACACTGCCCATCGCTGTAAGCCTTTCCGTCGAAACGCTCAACTGGGAACTTATAGACACCACGGGATGAAACAGTGGAAGCCGTTTCGCTGCCGAGTATGAATCCTTGACGCAGTTTCTCGTAGGCAGCGTGGTATCTATGTGTGCGGTAGTTGATACCTGGAATATCGAGCACATGTGCGAAACCAGAACTGATGGCATTGTCGATGCGGTCCATTCCAGATGTGACAGGACGGGTGGGATCCCAGTAGTGCATGAAGTTCTGCATGGCGCGAGCCATGCGAGTTCCGTCTGTAGAACCTTGTTCGGGAATTTCATTACCAATCGACCACATCACGATGCTGGGGTGAAGTTTGTTTGCTTGTATCAAGTTGATGAGGTCACTCTTCCACCATTCGTCATAGAATCGGGAATAACCGTTCTTGCATTTTGGGTATTTCCACATGTCGAATGATTCTGCCATAACCATAAGTCCAAGAGAGTCACACAAGTCCATTTGCCACTGAGAAGGCATGTTGTGTGAGGTACGGATGGCGTTGCAGCCCATGCTCTTCAGCAGCACAAGTTGGCGCTCCAGCGCAGCCTTGTTGACAGCGGCACCCAGCATGCCGAGGTCGTGGTGGAGGCATACTCCCTTGAACTTATATTTCTTGTAATTGATACAGAAAACGGGTTCTAGTCCAGATGCCAAAAAACCATATTGGATGGTGCGGAAACCGTACTTGACTGTTTTTGAGTCGAGCACCTTGCCCTGTCCGTTGTTGTCGATGATGCTGAACGTGATGTCGTAGAGGTTAGGTTCTTCTGGGAACCATCTTTTCACGTCTTCTATCTTGACAATTTTTCTGCCGACAATGCCACCGTCATGTTCAACAGGTTCGATTGGAAAGTCGAAGGTCTGACCAGCCACCGACATGCGTACAATCTTGTCATTGCGAAAATAATTGCCATCGCAATGCACCGTAACTTTGACGGTTGCAGAAGACCAGTTACACTCGGTTGTTTCGATAGAGATTCCTTGGGGCTTGATGTAGTGGCTGCCCATGGTGACGAGCGTGACGGGGCGATAGATGCCCGCACCAGGATACCAGCGGCTGCTCTCCTCCACGTTCTTCAGATGAACGGCGAGCGTGTTGGGGCTGCCGTCTTTCTTGATGTAGCCCGATACTTCCACATCGAAGGAACTGTAGCCATATTTCCACTCGCCAGCCTTCTTCCCGTTCACATACACGACAGGCTCAGCCATCGCTCCATCGAAAATCAGATAGGCGTTGTGGCAATCCTTTTCCACCGTGAAGGTGGTGCGATACCAGCCTTCTCCAATCCAGGGAAGAGAACCAGAGCGTCCAGTCTTCTCGGTTGCTTCCTTCTCGCCGTTCTGCTCAATGGCAACGACTTGTTTGTCAATCTCCTTGTCGAAAGGACCTGCAATTGCCCAGTCGTGAGGCACCTGCACGGTTTGCCACTTCTTGTCGTTGTAGTCTTTCTGTGACGGGGCAATGGAGTCAAGTCCTTCTCCACGTGAGAATTTCCAACCGTCGCGGAGGATTGTTTCTTTGCGTTGCGCCACTGCGCTCATGGCTGCGGTCATCATGCCGATGCACAGCAAACTTTTGAGGATATTTTGATTGATAGCCATATATAATATGTGTTAGTTTATTTTTTCTGATAGAGGATGTAGTCGCTCAGTTTCACCCACGAGGCGTTTTCGTTGTAGGTGGTTTGGTAAGCACCTACTTTCAAGGTTGGGTTTTGTATCTCAATTGGTGAGCCCGGCATATTGTTCCAATTCTTTCCGTCCTTGCTGGTGCGGGCAAAAAGTTGGTTGCCTCGACGTTCAAACTGCATGATGGGGTCGAAATCATATCCCTTATAGTTAGGGTACTGAGGACGACCGTAGCCACTCAAAACCGTGAGCATATTGCCGCAGTTGTAGAGTGGGAATGCACCCAACTGATAGTACGTGTTGCCATCTGCAATTAGGATACCACCTTCATTGTAACCCTTCACATTGTGCTGCTTCCATCCCTCCATATCAGCCACAGTTGCCATCAACACAAAGTCGCCTGTCACATCCTTGTACACCTCGCCGCCGTTCTCCAATGGTGCATTGTTGAAGTCGCCTGATTTTGTGGAAAGCGTGAAGGTTTCCTTCTTCTCGAAGACAGGCTTCATGTCGGGCGAAAGGACAAACTTGCTGTCGGGGTCGATTTCCTCGAAGTCGTCGTCGCCGAGGGAGGGCAAATGTTGGTCTTTCAGACGATTGTACATCTTTTGAATGTCATCTTCTCTTACGGCTATGGGCATAATAACCACATCACTGATATATCCCATAAAGTTGTTTGTACCTGCTGCATCGGCACCGATGGTGATGTGTCCGTCAGGACGAATCATGAGGAAGTTGTTTTTCTCTTGAAGCAGTTGGCCATCCAAATAAACTTTTTCCATCCACCCGTCGTAAGTTACTAACCAGTGATGCCATTTCCCCTCACTCTCTTGAATGGCTTTCCGTGCCCCGCTGCTTTCGAACGAGCCGTTGTGGTTGATGAGTCCATTGTTGGGGTCGGTGCCCAGACGCAATTCCGTTGTTGCCAAGTCGGCATGGGAACCACTGAGAGACACTAAAGTTGATATAGGGCCGACTTTTGTGGAGAGCGTCCATGCAGCGATAGTATAGGGTGAGTTGTATCGGTAAAGGTTGGGAAGTGGCTCTTGGCTGGTCAGCGACTGTGTACCGTTGAAGAAGAATGCCCATTTCCCGTCTTTTATACGCACATGGATGGGTTTGTTGGCATGGAAAGTGAGGTTCCATGGTTCTGAGGGATAGACAGTGGCAACTTCTGTCACATCGAAAGGCTCGTTTTTCCCTTTTGCTGTGTAAGCAGCGTCGATAACTCTTTGGGCAAAAGGACTTGTCGCACGTTCTTCGGTGGTGACATCTTTCTTGTGCATCCCAGGATAGCCGTCGTTGCTTTCTACGTTGGTATTGGGCAAGGTTGGGGCTTTTGCCCACACTTTTACGTTCCAAATGGCTGGCATGTGTCCGTTCTTCTGCGTATCGGTGATGGTGATGCGGATATATTGTGCCTTTACCGTTTTTTTGTCAATCATAGGAGAGCCTTGCATGGTGTTGTCCGTACGGTCAGCGTACATGGTCCAATTCTGTCCATCAAGCGAAGTTTCTATCTTATACTGATAGAAGAAGGTGGCATACTCAAATTGGATCCATATTTCGTTGAATTTCATGGGTTTGTTGAGGTTAATTTGAATCCATTCGCCACTCGAGCCATTCCTTTCTCCTTGAGACCAGTTGGTGTTGCGAGCCTTCCACAGTGTCGCATTGTTGTCATCCACCGCATACTCGGGCTTGAACCAATCGTCATAGTAGGAAGAGGCGGTGACTTTGGCTCCATAGGCAAGGTTCTTGTACTTCGATGCCCCTTTGAAAATGGTCACGTTCTGAGCATTGTGTGTGGGCACAATCGGGATGATGTTTCCCTGTGCATCGAACTTCAGTTCGTCGATGCACACCTGACGGTTGAAGCCATGAATAGATTTCGGGTTGTTGTGGCGATGATAAACAATGTAGTACTTGCCGCCGACTTCGATGACGGAGTGATGTCCGGGTCCGTGAACGGTCTCGTCCTCATTCGTCGTCAGAATCTCGCCTTTATACTCGAACGGTCCCATTGGTCCTACTGTGGAGGTGGCATATTGTACACGGTAGGTGTCGGTGTGGCAACTGCCTGATGAATAAGTGAAATAATAGATTCCGTCCTTCTTGAACACAAATGGTGCTTCGAAGATGTCCTTCAGTTCCGTATTGGGAATGAGGCGTTTCTCCGAGAAGAACTCATCGGCAGCAATGGGGAAGGGGCGGTTCTCGTTCCATCTACGTGCATCTTTTGCCACATTCTCCTTCAAGGCTGACAGGTCGAAATCACCGTCCTTGAGTTTCGCTACACCACAGCCAAACCCATTGTAGATGCCCCAAGTGGTAAAATACAGATATTGGCTCTTGTCATCGTCAGTAAAGAGTTGAGGGTCAAGGGTGATCACGTTGTGCACATATCTGTCGGGCACCATCACGGCATCCTCCTTTCCAAGGATATTGTGCCAAGGACCGATGGGCGAGTCGCTTTCGCCAATGTTGATGTTGCAGGGTTCGCAGTAGTAATAGCGGAACTTGCCGTTGGGCTGTTGTACTACATCGGGTGCCCACACCACCTCGGTGGTCGGCCAGTTCATTACGATGTTCTTCCAGTTCACGAAATCCTTGCTTACCCACACTTGTGCGGGACCATAGCCGTTGCCCGTTCCGTCGGTGGTGGCATACAGATAATACGTGTCGCCAAACTTACGGATGGTAGGGTCGGCGAAGTAGCCTGGGATGAACGGGTTCGCATTCCCTGGCTCATTCCATGCGGTGCCAGCAACTGGCGACGGTGTGTACTCTCTCGGTCTCTGCTGGGCAGACAGTGTGGTCGATGCCATCAGCAAAAATGGTAAAACATACTTTTTCATAAATCTTTCTATATAAACTAATCTAAACAAATGTTCTTTTTTCAGCCTTATCGGTGTATGCCCCTCTCGTTAAGTGCCTTTGTGTATTTTGCCGCATTGCGAAGATGTTCTCCGTAACTGACGGCAAAGTTGTGAGTGCCCGAAAAATCTTCTTTGGCACACATATAGATGTAATCGTTCTTGGCATGGTTCAGCACCGCATCAATCCCTGCAATGCTTGGCACGCGGATAGGACCTGGTGGCAATCCGAGGTTCCGGTAGGTGTTGTAGGGTGACTCCACTTTCAGATGTTCGTGCAACACTCTGCGGATGGAAAAATCGCCCACTGCATAGATGACGGTAGGGTCACTTTGTAGCGCCATCGGCTTGCGCATGCGGTTCATATAAAGGGCTGCAATCGTAGGTTTCTCACTGTTGTTGGCAGTTTCGCTATCCACGATGGCTGCCAATGTGATGACCTTCTCTTTCGTCATTTCTTCACCGGCATATTCACCCACTTCTTTCAGTTTGCCCAACCGCTCCTCATTCCAGAAAGACTTATTCTCTTTCAGCATACGCTCCATGAGTTTTTCGATGCTCGTGTCCCAATATACTTCATACGTGTTTGGAATGAAAAGACCAGGCAGTGATTCGCGGGTGTAGCCTAATGACTTGATATTCGCTTCGTCGTTGAGGTATTGGGCAATTTGGGCAGAATCCACCATGAGTTGACGCCCCAGTTTTCCTGCCATCATGTTCATTGTCCTGACGGATGGAACGACCAGATTGATGGGCTGCTCGTTGTGGTTGCGGATGTCGCGTATTAGTTGTAGCAAAGTCATAGAGGGAGTGACCTCGTATCGCCCCGTGTGGAGATGCTTTTCTAATTTCAGCACTTTGGCATAGAAGGAGAACGCATCCGTGATTTTCGGGGGTGCAGTGAGGGTGATTTTCTGCTCCACCGAATCTACGTTGTCGTCGGCATCAATGTAGATGTAGCGAGGTTCGTCGAGTTTGAAACCGCTCTTATAAACATAGCCGCCCAAAATGAGCAGATTGACGACCGCCAGTATGACCGCTCCTGTGATAATCGTTTTCTTAGACATATTTTCTTTTCTTGATAGACTTCGACGGTGAAAAAGTTTGCATAAATGGCAAATCTCGGTAAAAACATCGAAAGAAAGTCTTATTAAATATTAAATATTGTGGCAAAGATACGAATTATCTTGTAAAGTTTCTTCTTATATGGCAAAAGTTTTCTAACTTTACACGAAAAATAACACGTTTAATTATTGAAAAGATGGAAAATTTTAAGGATTTGGTGCAGAAGCGCCGCAGTGTTCGCAAGTTTACGGAACAAGAAATCAAAGCAGAGGATTTGCAGGCAATTCTTCGAGCAGCACTGATGGCTCCCACCAGCAAGGGTACACGTGCCTGGCATTTTGTGGTGGTGGATGATAAGAACTTGTTGGAAAAAATATCTCTTTGCCGTCCGATGGGCAGCCAGTTCATTGCAGATGCCAAAGTGGCGGTTGTCGTGTTGGGCGACCGTGAGGTGACCGATGCTTGGTGTGAGGATGCTTCTATTGCAGCCGTCACGATGCAGTATCAGGCAGCCGACCTTGGGTTGGGTTCCTGCTGGTGCCAGGTGCGTAACCGTTTCATGGAGAATGGTGAACCGTCTGACAACGTGCTTCGTTTCTTGCTCCGCTATCCAGAGAATCTCACCGCAGAATGTGTCATCGGCATTGGCTATCCCGCCATTGAGCGCAAGCCGCAGGACGAAGATAAACTGAAATGGGAGAATGTACATGTGGGACCTTTCCCCGAACAGGAGTAACGGATTGAAGATTTGAAGGAACCTTCAGTTCGATGTAGCCAATTGAAAATAGAAGTTATTATTATGAAGGTAGTATTGATAGGGGCGGGCAACCTTGCCACCAACTTGGGAAAAGCACTTCACCGCGCTGGTCATGAACTGGTGCAAGTGTATAGCCGCACAGAATCATCTGCCAATGCTTTAGCAACGGTGCTGAAATGTCCTTACACCACTCATTTGGCAGAAGTGACGAAAGAAGCGGATATTTTTGTGATAGCGGTGAAAGATTCCGCTTTGCAGACTTTGGCGACTTCATTGCTGGCAGGTCGCGAAAGCCAATTGTTCGTTCACACGGCTGGCAGCATCCCGATGAACGTGTTGCCATTCGGACGAAGAGGAGTCTTCTATCCGATGCAGACTTTCTCTAAAAGTAAGGAAGTGGATTTCAGTGTGATTCCTTGTTTTGTTGAAGCGACAAACGAAACTGATATTCAGTTGCTGCGAAGGCTCGCTTTGACCATTTCTGATACGGTTTACGAATTGGATAGTGACAATCGCCGCTACCTCCATCTTGCTGCAGTCTTCTGCTGCAATTTTGCTAACCATTGTTTTGATTTGGGCAGCAAACTGCTGAAAGAGCACGGCAATCTTCCTTTCAGCGTAATGCTTCCCCTCATCGAGGAGACCGCCCACAAACTTCATGTGCTCTCTCCTCATGAGGCTCAAACGGGACCCGCTGTCCGTTGGGATACCAATGTACTCGACAAGCACCTCCAACTTCTTGCCGATACTCCCGACTTGCAAAAGATATACCAACTTCTCTCCCAAAGCATCCACGATTCTCAAACTTCCCAATAACCCCAGATAATCCAGTTACCCCAATTTGCTGATAATACTCACCCAATGATAAACTACGATCTCACGAAAATCAAAGCCGTCTTCTTCGATGTGGATGGTGTGCTCTCTTGCGAAACCATTCCCCAACACCCTAATGGTGACCCCATGCGAACAGTGAACATCAAAGATGGTTATGCCCTGCAACATGCCGTGAAGTGTGGGCTTATTCTTGCTATCATCACGGGCGGAAGAACTGAAGCCGTGCGTATTCGCTATGAAGGTTTAGGACTCAAGGATGTGGTGCTTGGTGCAGCAGTCAAAATCGTGACCTACAATGAGTTGAAGGAAAAATACGACCTCAAGGACTATGAGATTGCCTATGTGGGCGATGACATCCCCGACTACGAGGTGCTTTCCACCTGTGGGTTGCCTTGTTGCCCTGCCGATGCTGCACCAGAAATCAAATCTATTTGTACCTATATTTCCCACAAGAACGGGGGACAGGGTTGCGCACGTGATATTCTCGAACAAATTCTCAAAGCACAAGACTTATGGATGCACAACAGCACAGCCTTCGGTTGGTAGAAGGCTTTCGGGTCGTTCTTGCCAGTAATTCGCCTCGTCGTAAAGAACTGTTAGGCGGGCTTGGCATCGACTTTACGGTCAGGACTCTTCAAGATATTGACGAGAGTTATCCCGACACTTTGAAGGGTGAGGAAATTCCCATCTTCATCTCAGGCAAAAAGGCAGAAGCCTACAAACGTACAATGGCTGATGACGAACTCATCATCACTGCCGATACGATAGTTTATGACAATGGACAAGTGTTGGGCAAACCGAAGAGTAGGGAAGAGGCGATTCAGATGCTCCGAGAACTTTCGGGTCATGCTCATGAGGTCATCACGGGAGTGTCGATTGTGACGAAGCAGAAGACCACTCAATTTGCTTCCATATCTAATGTGTTTTTCGCTTCTTTAACTGATGAAGAAATAGTCTATTACGTGGATAATTATAAACCGTTTGACAAAGCTGGTGCATACGGCATTCAAGAGTGGATTGGCTATGTGGCTGTCACTCGCATTGAAGGTTCCTATTTCAATGTGATGGGCTTGCCAATACAGCGACTATACACCGAACTGAAGAACATAAAGAAATAAGACGGAAAGAAATAAACGATATAGAAATGAAAGAAAATATGCAAACCTACATTCATGAATTAGATGAAACCGACCTTCAAATCCTTCGCTTCTTGCAGGAGAACAGTCGGTTGACCACCAAGGAACTGGCACAGAAGATTCACCTTTCTGTCACGCCTACTTACGAACGCCAACGCCGTTTGGAGCGGTTGGGGTATATCAAGGGCTATGTTGCGGTGCTTGATGCTAACAAGATGGAACGTGGCTTCATGGTTTTTTGTAGCGTATCGATGAAGCAAATCAACAAGCAAATTGCCAACGATTTTCGCGACACAGTGGCTGGATGGCAAGAGGTGACAGAGTGCTACAACATTTCGGGCGATGGCGACTATTTGCTGAAGGTGTGTGTGAGCAGCATGCAGAAATATCAGCAGTTCATTCTCGACAAACTGGGCAGTTTCCCTTATATCTCGAAGGTCAGTTCTTGCTTTGTGATGGACACCTTGAAACTTTCCTACGGCTTTCCTTTGTGAATTCCATCGGATAAGGCTGCTCCCTGTGCTGGTGTCCCCGTTTTTACGGATTTTTTTCCCACGTGACACCCAGCAAGTCTTTCACCTCCTCGTAACTCAAGCAGATGGTGAAGGCACCGTATGCGTAGGGGGCGATATCGTATTCATTGTAGTGAAACTCGATGCTGTCTTCGCGCAGCGCGAAGTTGGTGCTCACAAACATGTCTGTCATTTCGAGGATTCCTTTCTCGTGCAACCCTTCGACAGATTGAACGCCGTTGTCCTTCATCAGTTTGGCAAGCAGTATCTCTTGAAGTTGAGGCTGATTGATGGTGGGGAAGACCTGCTCGAGCGAGATGAAGTCACCCGTGATGGTGTTGAATCTCAAAATAGTGGTGATGGTGCAAGGATGTGCGCCCCCTCTGAAAGAATCTTCCTCCAGGCGATAGTTAATCACGTTCTCCTTGCCATATTCTGCGCGCCCTTTCAGGTACTCATGATAGATGTTTGCCACCTCGTCGCTATGAAACTCACTCTTCACATCTTCTATATATTGTGCGACGGCTTCATCTACGGTCAGTTCACTGGATTGTTTCAGCAAAATCTCAATCAGGTGGCTGTTCATCAGTTGGCAGACCTTTTCGTTCAGGTCGTTGCTTGATTTCATGAACTGCATGTCCACCTTCACGTCCATTTCCCGATTTTCTTTGCCGTGTAGGGGAGCCCATGTGTCGTCTTCCTCTTCTTCGCCCACCGTTGGGCTTTCAGTCAGTTGCTCCATTTTTTCCACGTTGTAGAATTCTACATCGTTCCATTTCTGGCTCGAATTACATCCAGCCGCGAAGAGAGAGAAAAGTGCTCCTAAAAACAGATTTATGTAATGTGAAATATGTCTTTTCATTGTTGTTTCTGCAAATTCGGGCACAAAGGTAGCAATTTTTCCGTTCAACATGAGTGTTATTCCGACAATAATCTCTAATTTTGCGAAAGAAATCAATAAAAAAGGTTTATTTATCACTTCAATGCAACGCAGAAATTCCTATAGCGACCTCGGGTTGGTCGTAGCGGTCAGCGTTTTCATCTGCATCCTTCTCAAGTGCCTGCTCTTTGGATTCACATGGGTCGGCATCATCTGGCTCATCTTGTCATGCGCCTATTTTTATGTCTCATGGCGTTATCCGTCGGAAGACAAGGTGCTTAAGCATGCAACCACTCTATTCCTGCTCCTTTCCGTTGTTGCCATCGTTGGTATTGCGCTGTTCGACAAAAATGCACGACCCGTGATGCATGCCTTTCAAGGGACGGGTGACACCATTCAGGATGCAGTCATTGAAGAAGAAGAGCCGATAGTGCCTATCTATGTGCCAGTTCCCGAAGATACGTTGCAGGAGGACACGGCATCATCTGAACAAGCAGTCACAGACTCGATATTGCTCAATAATGATGAGAACATACAAATGGAAGTCGCTGCCGACTCCACTATTACACCGAAATAAAACATTCAATCAATATGTCGTTAATGAAATGTCCAGAATGCGGTCATGAGGTAAGTGACATGGCCACATCTTGTCCACAGTGTGGATGCCCCCTCAATCACCCGAAAAGCCAACTCTTCGCCGATGGCAAACAAGCAAAAAAGTCCGCCACAGGTCGCGCCGCAGGCACAATTGCTGTAGTGACGCTTGCCATTATAGCCCTGGCAGCAGCCGCTCTGTGGTTTCTCTTCTTTCGCGGTGGCACCAACGAAGACGAGCGCATTGCCTACGAGACCATCATGCGTTATCAGAACGATGACCAGTTGGATTCTATGAGTATTGCCCTCAACGATTATTTAGACACCTACAATTCCGACGCTTTCCACTTCTCTCAGTTGAAGGAACTCAATGACCGCTATTCCATTGAGCATGCTGACTGGAATGCCACTGAAGGTGCACTGTCGCTCGAAGCCGTCCGTCATTTCTTGGATATCCATCCCGATGGCTTCTACCTTCGCCAAGCCAATCTGATGATGGATTCGCTCTCATACGCCGCTGCCTTAGAAGAAAACACCCATGAGGCTCTTGAACGCTATGTCAGCCAGTTCCCGCAGGGAAAGTTCCTTGCCGATGCCCGCAAGCAGATGACGGAATTAGATAATGTGGAACTCTCGGTTGAAGAAAAGAGTGGGATTATGGAAACGCTTCGTAATCACTTCGATGCATTGGCAGACAACGACCAGGCATCCATTTCGGCAACTCTCGCCTCTGAAATCAATTCCTATATTGGCAAGGCAAATCCTGAATTGGAGGATATCTATGCCTATATGCAGAATATGCATTCTTCAGGTAGGGAACTTGTCTTCTTGGTGAAGAATGCCAACATCACGAAGATGGATGTGGCAGGTCGCAGTGTTTACAACGTCCAATTTACCCTCGAAGAGGAAACCTATGCACGTGGACAACACACCCCTGCACTCGACACCGATGCTGGCACTTCCGAAGAACAGGAGGATGAACCGAAGCCCACCAACGTGAAGCACTTCACGGGCACCGCAGTGTTGAACCAAGCCCAGAGAATCACCTCTCTGGTGCTGAAGCAATAATGTTTTCTATCTGTAGAGGCTTCATTTCATTCATATAAAAGCAAAAAGAGGCTGTATGGCCTCTTTTTGCTTTTATGTTAGATTTTTTTTATACCGCGTCTTCAGTTGGGTCGATGTTCAACCCGGGGTGGAGGGGTTCGGTTTCGAGGTTCTCGGCTTTCCTGATGGTATAGGTGCCATTGGTGGCAACTTTGAGTTCAAGAGGGTATGCCATGTTGTCGGAGGTCTCGTCAGGGTCGCCCACTGTGATGATGAAGTAGAAAGCGGATCGGTCTTCCTCGCGCTTAATGAAGTTGTAGTTGACACCGACGACGGTCGATGTCTTCAGAAAGTCGGAGGGCACATTGTCGGCAAAGTCTTTCTTGTAAAAAGTCTTGCTGAACACGTTGGAACCTTCGTGCTTGATGTCAATGCTGACACGGCTCTCGTGGTATTCGAGACCTTGCGGGTTGATGAGCACGGGCATGGACTCTACTGGTTCAAACGTACATGAGTAGTTGTAAAGTTTCCCGTCGATGTAGATGGTGTCGTCGATGGAGTAATTCCGCAGGGATATGATGCCTGTTGCAGGGTCAGTCACCTCTACTTCGCGAGCAGGAGGAGGTGCCGGCTTCTCTTCCTTGCAGCCTGTAACCATCATTATGAGGAATGCGGCTACTGTCATTGTGAATGTTTTCATTGGTATGAATGTTTTAGTTTTTCTGAATGCAAAGGTAAGGAAATAAAGTGAAAAGTGAAGAGGGAAAGGTGAAAAATCTAAGTTCCCGACGATTCGAATGGCAAGTTCGGTGGATTTTTCACTTCTCACTCTTCACTTTTCGTTGAAAAGTCGTACCTTTGTGGCGCAAAAAAGATTGAAGAAAAGATAAGATGGGATTGTTAAAGAAAAATCCGAGAAATTGGCGCGTGAGAAAAGGGGAGCCGCTCACCGAATTGGATAAGCGGATTCTGTACTTCCAGAACAAGGGTCATTTGGTACCCACACGCGAGTTGATAAAGACTCCTGAACAAATTGAAGGCATCCGTAAGGCGGGCATACTCAATACGGCGGTGCTTGACCTTGTGGCTGAAAAGATTCATGAAGGCATGACTACGTTGGAGATTGACCAACTGGTCTATGACTTCACTACCCAGCATGGCGGAATTCCTGCTCCGCTCAACTATGAGGGATTTCCTAAAAGTTGCTGCACCAGCATCAATGAGGTGGTGTGTCATGGGATTCCCTCAGATGAAGAGGTGCTGGAGGAGGGTGACATCATCAATGTGGATTGCACCACCATTCTCGATGGCTATTTTGCTGATGCCAGCCGCATGTTCATCATTGGTCGGACAACGCCTGAGCGTGAGCGGTTGGTGAAGGTGGCGAAAGAGTGTATGGAGATTGGTGCTGAGGCATGCAAACCGTTCACTTTTGTGGGCGACCAGGCGGCTGCTGTCACTAAACATGCGCACAAGAACGGCTATACGGTGGTGAGAGACTTGTGCGGGCATGGTGTGGGCAACAAGTTCCACGAAGACCCAGACATGGAGCACTGGGGCAAGAAGGGAACGGGCATGCTGCTGGTGCCTGGCATGGTGTTTACCATCGAACCAATGATCAATGCTGGTGGCTGGCAGGTGTTTGTTGATAGTGAAGATGATTGGACGGTTGTGACCGACGATTATAGTGATTCTGCCCAATGGGAACACACCTACCTGATGACGGAAGAAGGATTGGAAATCCTAACTTATTAACTCCTAACTTCTAACTAAAAAGATGTATATACTTGCAATAGAAAGTTCGTGCGACGACACGAGTGCGGCTGTGCTGAAAGATGGCATTCTGTTGAGCAACGTGACTGCTTCGCAAGCGGTGCATGAAGAGTATGGCGGCGTGGTGCCTGAGTTGGCGTCACGGGCACACCAGCAGAACATTGTGCCTGTGGTGGATGCTGCCATCAAACGGGCTGGCATCACGAAAGAAGACCTTAATGCCGTCGCTTTCACGCGAGGACCAGGTCTGATGGGAAGTCTCTTGGTGGGTGTGAGTTTTGCCAAAGGCTTTGCCAGAAGTTTGGGTATTCCAATGATTGATGTGAACCACTTGCAAGGACATGTGCTGGCACATTTCATCCGTGAGAGTGAAGATGACCACGACCAACCCACATTTCCCTACCTGTGTCTGCTCGTCAGTGGCGGCAACAGTCAGATTGTGAAGGTCAACTCGTATAAGGACATGGAGATACTCGGTCAAACCATCGACGATGCGGCAGGTGAGGCAATTGACAAATGCTCAAAGGTGATGGGCTTGGGCTATCCTGGTGGTCCTATCATCGACAAGTTAGCGCGTCAAGGCAACCCTGAAGCGTTCGAGTTTTCAAAGCCAGACATTGTGGGCTACGATTACAGTTTTTCAGGTTTGAAGACTTCGTTCCTTTACCATTTGCGGGATTGGCTGAAAGAAGACCCGGACTTCATCGAGCATCATAAGGAGGACTTGGCGGCTTCGTTGGAAAAGACCATTGTTGACATTTTGATGAAGAAACTGCGCAAGGCGGTGAAGGATACAGGCATTAAGCAGGTGGCTGTGGCTGGTGGCGTGAGTGCCAACAACGGGTTGCGCAATGCGTTCCGCGACCACGCCAAACGGTATCACTGGAAAATCTTCATCCCCAAGTTCTCTTACACAACCGACAATGCGGCAATGATTGGCATCACGGGCTATTTCAAATACCTTGACAAGGACTTTGCCTCGATTGACCTGCCTGCGTATGCGAGAAATAGTAATATGTAAAGGTGCGAAACGTAAAAAACAATAAGAATGAAAGAAGTCCGTTTTTTCTATGTGCCCAATGCTGACAGCATGAATGAGTTGCCCGAAGAGGAGGCTCAACATGCGGTTCGTGTGCTCCGCATGGAGATGGGCGATGAGATGATGCTGATGGACGGGCAAGGCACGTTCTATCGGACGGTTGTGACGGAAGCCACGAAGAAACGTTGTCTCTATCGCATAGAAGAAACGCTGCCGCAAGAACGGCAATGGGCACCTCACTTACATTTGGCAATGGCTCCGACCAAGAACATGGATAGAACCGAATGGTTTGCTGAAAAGGCAACAGAAATTGGCTTTGACGAACTGACATTCCTGAACTGCCGATGGTCGGAACGGACGGTCATTAAGACCGAACGGGTGGATAAAATCCTTGTGTCAGCCATGAAGCAAAGCCGTAAGGCATGGAAGCCAATACTGAACGAAATGACAGACTTCAAGACTTTTATGAAGCAGGTGGAGCAGGTGAAAGCACAGAAGTTCATCTGCCACTGTTACGAAGAAGAGGGGCTGGGCGAGAAGAAGCCACTGAAGGATGTGCTGAAAAGAGGGGAAGATGCGATTGTGTTGGTGGGTCCCGAAGGCGATTTCTCCATCGACGAGGTGAAGCAGGCTGAGGCGATGGGCTTTCAGAGTGTGACGTTGGGAAAGAGTCGATTGAGAACAGAAACGGCAGCATTGGTGGCTGTACATATCATGAATTTAATGAATCAGTAATATCATTGATGATGAAAAAGTTTGGAATCAGATTATTAGTGGTTTTGATGGTCGTTTCGTTGTGTTCTTGCAGCAAGACCGACTATCAGAATGTGATACCAGCCAATGCGACACTTGTGGCAAAGGTCGATGTTAGAAATATCGCGGAGAAGGGTGATGTTGCCAATTCGAAGGCGGTAGATTTGCTGAAAGCATATCTTACGTTGGTGGTGAATGGCAAGGACATGAAACAGGCAAAGGCATACATCGACGACCCGGTGGCGATGGGTTTTGATTTCAGCATGCCAGTGTATCTCTTCATGGTGGGCAATGAGCAGGCAGGATTGACACTGAAGGTGGCTGATGAGGATGCCGTCAAGGATTTCCTCATGCTGCTTCATAAGCAACGGTTGGCATCAAAGCCTGTAGAAAAGCACGAACTGATGTGTGGCATGTTGCTGGACGAAATCTCTTATTCTTATGATGGCAAAACCTTCCTCTTGTTGGCATCGTTGGGCGAAAGCAGAGCCTCGCGTCTGGAACAGATGGCTCAGCAACTGATGAATCAGACAGAGGATGATAGTTTTGTCAGTACGGATGCTTTCGACCGACTGGAAGGTGAAAGCGATAAGGATGTGGTGCTCTATTCCACATTGGCTGCTTTGCCCAAGGCGCTTTCAAAGGAGGTGACTCCTTTCCTGCCCACGACGGTCAAATTGAGTGATATTGATATGGTGGCAACCCTCCAGTTTGGTCCAGGCAAGATGGACTTGAACGCTCAACTGAAAGGTTCGCCAATGGCTCAGACATTGGTGTTTGACGAGGCGGAAAAGAATCTCTTTGGCATGGCAGGGGAGTATCTTGATAAACTTTCTGGTGATGCGGTTCTTTGGATGGGGACATGCGTAAAAGGGGAGTGGCTGCTCGAACAACTCAAGAAATACCCGAAATGGAAAGAATTGCTTTTCTTGATGGAGAGAGGCATTGACATCGAATGGATGTTGAAGGAAATCGATGGCGATGTAGCCATTGAAATCAGGAATGTAGGTCAAGATACAGAGGCTGGCATGGCGGATTTCGATGCATACGCACAGGTGAAAGACACACCTTTCCTTGTCGATGTGGACGACTGGAAACAGAACATGAAGGAATATGGCATGACGATGCAGGAAGTGGGTAAAAACCAGTATGTGCTGAATGCGGAAGGACACACCATCGCATGGGGGGTGGAAGACAATAATCTCTATTTCACCACTCGAATCTCTCCTTCTTTTGCCAGAACTCATGCCTTGAAGGGCTATGAAGGGGACATTGCGGATAGCAAGGTTTTTGTTTATGTTGACATGACTAAACTCCAGTTGGACAAGGCAGCAAAGAAACAGGGACAATCGTGGTTGAGCAATGGGCTTGGTGCCATGAAGACGCTCATTTTGAAGATGCCATCTGCCCAGCAGTTGAAACTGACTGTCGAGATGGAGAATGAAGATGAAAACTTCTTGAAACAATTGTTTTAATGGACAAGATACAACTAATTGACACACTTCCTGATGTGTTTGTCAATCGCGATGACATCGTGAGCGACATCTGGAAGCAGAAGGTGGAACTGGAACGGGGAAAACTCTATTTGGTGGAAGCCAACTCGGGTACGGGAAAATCGTCCTTGTGCAGTTACATTTATGGTTATCGTCACGACTACCAGGGACAGATTCTATTCGATGGGGAAGACATTAGTCGGTACACCGTAAAGCAGTGGACGGACATCCGCAAGAAACATTTTGCCTTGCTATGGCAAGAACTGAGGATGTTTCCTGAACTGACTGCTTTGGAGAATGTGCAGATTAAGAACAAACTGACTGGATTTCAGAAGAAGAAGCAGATTCTTGAATGGTTCGACATGTTGGGCATCACCGACAAACTGGATGCTAAGTTAGGACGCATGTCCTTCGGGCAGCAGCAGCGTGTCGCACTCATTCGTGCCCTTTGCCAACCTTTCGATTTTCTGTTAGTCGATGAACCTATCAGTCATCTCGACGATGCCAATGCAGAAATCATGGGTCGCATCATGACGGAAGAGGCGAAGAAGCAGGGAGCGGGCATCATCGCTACGAGCATTGGCAAGCACATTGACTTGAAGTATGAAAGAGTGTTTAACCTATAAATGGTGATGAAGATGAAATTAGTTTGGAAACTTTTACGTCAGCACATCAGCATTCCGCAGTTTGTAGGATTCTTCTTCGCCAACCTGGTCGGTGTGGTCATCATTCTGTTGGGAGTGCAGTTCTATAATGATTATCAGGCATTGGATAAGGAAGACAGTTTCATGAAGGCAGATTACCTGATTGTCAACAAAAAAATTAGTGCCTTGTCGGGATTGACGGGCAAAACCAATGTGTTTACGAAAGGCGATGTAGAGGAATTAGGGGAAGAAGATTTTGTGGAGCGCATCGGTGCCTTCACCCCCAGTTCTTTCAATGTGCGGGCAAGATTCGATGTGCAGGGTTTTGTGAAGTTCTCCACAGAGATGTTTTTCGAGAGTGTGCCCGATGCGTTTGTCGATGTGCAAAGCGATGCGTGGAACTATCAGGAGGGGAATGATGAAATTCCTATTATCTTGCCGAAGAATTATCTCGACCTTTATAATTTCGGCTATGCCCAAGGCAAGGGACTGCCCAAACTCAGTGAAGGCATCTTGGGTGCGATGAAACTGGGCATCGAGATTGCTGGCAATGGGCATAGTGACAGTTACACGGGTCGAATCGTCGGTTTCTCTTCTCGTCTGAACACCATCTTGGTGCCAGAAGCCTTCATGCAATGGGCGAATCGGCAATATGCCAGCACTGATGCCGTGAAGGAGCCGACCCGTTTGATTCTGGAGGTGAACAACCCCACCGACGAACACATCACGACTTACTTACAGGACCACGACTACGAGACGGATGAAGACAAACTCGATGCTTCAAAGACCACGTATGTCCTGCGCATCATTGTGAGCATTGTCATGGTCATAGGCTTGGTCATCAGTGCTTTGTCTTTCTACATTCTGATGCTCAGCGTTTTCTTGTTGGTGCAAAAGAACAGCACGAAACTCGAAAACCTCTTGCTGATTGGTTATTCACCAGCCAAAGTGTCGTTCCCTTATCAGGCTTTGACCATCGGACTCAATGTCTTGGTGTTGATTTTGGCTGTGGTGATTTTGCTGATAGTCAGAAATGTCTATCTTGGTTTGTTCGAGAGTTTCTTCCCCGACTATGAAGCCCCATCCGTCATTCCAGCCTTGCTTGTTGGATTGGTTTTGCTGGTTGTAGTCAGTGCCTTCAATGTGGTGGCTGTGAAGAACAAGGTGATGAGCATTTGGAAAAGAAAGGAGTAGGGGCGTTGACAATTGCGAGTTGACAGTTTTTGAGCATCTAAATAGCAGATATGGAAAGGGTACATTCATTATATAAGCGTTTGACGGGGCATGAGCCAGAAAGCATTGTGCCCTTGTCGGCAGCAGGCAGCAACCGTCAGTATTTCCGTGTTCAGGGGAGACAAGTACACCCAACTCTCAACCCTCAACTCTCAACCCTCATTGCTGTGATAGGCACCAATCGCGAAGAGAATCATGCCTTTGTCACGTGGGCTCGTGTGTTTAAGGAAGCCCATCTTCCTGTTCCCGAAGTCTTTGCTGTTTCTGAAGATGAAATGGTGTATTTACAGGAGGACTTGGGCGACGTGTCCTTGTACACCTTCATCAGTGAAGGACGCACAAACAACGGGAACTATAGCAAGCAGGAAATCAATGCCATTCGCCAAGCCATTCGTGTCCTTCCTCAATTTCAGTTCCTTCCGGTTGTGTACCCCAAGGTGGCAGAAACCTTCTCCTGTTGCTATCCGCAGGCAGAGATGGACAGAACGAGTGTGATGTTCGACCTCAACTACTTCAAATACTGCTTCTTGAAACTCAAGGAGGTGGAGTTCAACGAATATAAACTCCTGCACGATTTTGAAGCCTTGGCTGATGACCTTTTGAGCGACACCGACAACACCTTCCTCTATCGCGATTTCCAGTCACGCAACGTGATGTTGAAAGACGGCGAACCTTATTTCATCGACTTTCAAGGTGGTCGTAGAGGTCCCATCTATTACGATGTGGCTTCTTTTCTGTGGCAATCCTCTGCCAAGTTCTCCGATGCCTTGCGTAACCAACTGATTGATGGATATTTGGATGCCCTTCAAGCCTTCAAGCCGATGTCAAAGGCGGATTTCCTGCCCAAACTCCATCTTTTTGTTCTCTTCCGCATTCTGCAAGTGCTCGGTGCCTATGGCTATCGTGGTTTGTGGGAAAAGAAGGAGTATTTTATCAACAGCATCCCCCTTGCCATCCGCAACTTGCAGCAAGAACTTTCCTTGGGCACCAGTGACGCATACCCCTATCTGAAAGAAGTCTGCCTCTCCCTCATCGCCCAAAACGAACAGGACGAAAAGAGTAGGGCAGTTGAGGCAGAGAAGAAAGCCAAAGTCGCCACCTATCTCCAAAACGACAAAACTTACATTCTATCGGCTAACACGCCGAATGGTCTCCCCTCAGGGGGTGATTTCGAGGGGGAGATGTCCAAAGGACAGAGGGGGTCTTCTCTTGTAGTCCGCATTTTCTCCTTCTCCTTCAAGAAAGGAATCCCTGCCGACGAAAGCGGTAACGGTGGAGGCTACGTGTTTGATTGTCGCAGCACCCACAATCCTGGCAGATACGACGAATACAAACCCCTCACAGGACTCGACCAACCCGTCATCGACTTTCTCGAAGCAGATGGCGAAATCCTCACCTTCCTCGACAGCGTCTATAAAATTGTCGATTTCCATGTGGCTCGCTTCATCGAACGTGGCTTCACCAACCTCCAAATCTCCTTCGGCTGCACAGGAGGTCGCCACCGCTCCGTCTATTCAGCACAACATGTTGCCGAACATATCCACCAGAAGTTTGGTGTGGAAGTCCACATCTGTCATCGCGAACAAAACATCGAATATTCTTTGACTACGAATTGAACGAATTAAACGAATTTTAATGAATGCTTTAATTTTCGCCGCCGGACTCGGCACTCGTCTCAAACCCCTCACCGACACCATGCCCAAAGCGATGGTGCCTGTAGGTGGTAAGCCACTCGTGCAGATTCTCATCGAGCGGCTGAAAGGCATCGGCGTGACCGACATCGTCATCAACGTCCACCACTTTGCCCAACAAATCATCGACTTCGTCCGTGCCAACAACTCCTTTGGCATCAACATCCAGTTCAGCGATGAGATCGACATGCTGCTCGAAACGGGTGGGGGACTCAAGAAAGCGGCTCGGCTCTTCTCTGACGACCAGCCCATCCTCGTCCACAACGTCGATATCCTCAGCAATGCCGACCTCCTTTCTCTCTACAACAACGCCACCGCCACAACCCTCCTTGTTTCCGACCGCAAGACCCAACGCTACCTCCTCTTCGACGATACCGACCGCCTCGTCGGTTGGACAAATATTGCCACTGGAGAGTTCAAGTCGCCCTATCCCGACATCAAGGAACGCCCAGCGCGTGGGCTGGCTTTCTCAGGCATCCAAGTCTTCCATCCCTCCCTCCTTCCACTCATGGATTCGTGGCAGGGCAAGTTCTCCATCATCGACTTCTACCTCTCCATCTGCGACAAAGTCGAGATTCGTTGCCACTTCGACCCGCGACTTCAACTGCTCGATGTGGGTAAACTCGACACCATCGCCAAGGCAGAGGAGTTTCTGAATCTATGAAAAAATATCTCAATATAAGAGCCTCGTTATGTTTTGTCTTTGTGATGAGCACCCTCACCATGATAGCCCAAACGAAGAGGGAAATGATGAGGGAACGGATTGACAGTGCTGTCACAGCCCGTTACTATAGCGGCAAGTATGATACAACTTACATTCAACGCCCCCAAGAGACATGGCTGTTGAAATTGCGTGACAATGTGTCAGGGTCGAGATTTCATGCAGATAGACATCTCGATGGTGTGTATTGGAGAGGTCGTTTGAAGACAGACATGAAAGCCACGATGAGTGTCGGTGTGAACTATCGAGGCATCACAGCAGGGTTGGCACTCAATCCTGGTAAACTCAGCGGCAAAAATAAGGATTTTGAGATTAACCTCAATGCCTATGCCAATCGCTATGGAATAGATGTGGTGTATCAGAACTCGAAAACGCTCTCGGGTCCCACATCAATAGGCGAACAGAGTTCCTTTTTAGAGAAAGGAATGATGGGGCTAAAAATGTTGAACATCAATGGCTACTATGCTTTCAACGGGAAACGCTTCTCCTATCCGGCTGCTTTCACTCAGTCTTACATCCAGCGGCGAAGTGCTGGTTCCTGGCTGGTGGGCTTCTCTTATATGGGCGGCAGTTTGAAAACCACTGAAAAAGTTCCAGATTATGCGTCTACAATGCGTATATACATTGGTCATTTTGGCATCGGTGGTGGCTATGGCTACAACTGGGTGCCTGGTAAGCGATGGCTTCTGCATTTTTCAGCACTTCCTACATTGGTGATAGGCAACTACAACAACATCAAAGTGGATGGTGTGCGTCAAGACATGGACACGAAGTTTCCCGACCTGATTCTCACCGAGCGGGCAGCCATTGTCTATACCATCAACAAGAAGTACTTCCTTGCCAGCACATTAGTGGTGACCAATTCACTGTTGGGCGACGACGTTGTGGACATCAACTACAGCAAGTGGCGCGCCCGGCTTTGTCTGGGCATGCGATTGTAGCAAATTTTCTTGTTGCAAATTCCGTGGTCAGATTTTTTGTACCTTTTCTCTATAAAACAAAAAATTATCGGAACAAATGATCGTTAATTATCGGCAATTTTCGTTTTTCCAAGCCGTCTTGACGGTGAAGGAGCAAAAAAAAGTTTTTGGTGGCTCTTGCGCTGCGGCGCAAGATAAACGATAATGACCAATAATTAACGATAATTTGTTCCGATAATTGATGTTTTTTATGGTGGCGGGCTTATAAATCAAGATTTTTACGTAAATTTGCATTTTCTAAGGACACTTACACATATTATATAATATATGCAGAAAATCATCATTTTGGACTTTGGTTCGCAAACCACCCAACTCATCGGACGCCGTGTGCGCGAGTTGAACACCTTTTGCGAAATCATGCCCTACAACAAGTTTCCGCAGGATGACCCCGACGTGATAGGTGTCATCCTGTCGGGCTCGCCCTACAGCGTCTATGAGGAACGCGCCTTCAAACTTGACTTCTCGCAGATTCGAGGCAAGTACCCCATCCTCGGCATCTGCTACGGCGCGCAGTTGATGGCACACACCTTTGGTGGCAAAGTGGAGCCCGAAGGCACCCGTGAGTACGGACGTGCCAACCTTGAGTTCATGGAAGAAGGCAACCCGCTTCTGAAGGATTTTGCCCCGAACAGCCAAGTGTGGATGTCGCATGGCGACACCATCACCCAGTTGCCCGAAGGCTTCCGTTGCATCGCCTCCACAGCCACCGTCAAGTACGCCGCCTACGCAGCCAACGACGAGAAGATTTGGGGGGTGCAGTACCATCCCGAAGTGTTCCACTCCATCGACGGCACTCAGTTGCTGAAGAATTTCGTCGTCGATATTTGCGGCGGCAAACAAGACTGGTCGCCCGCTTCGTTCGTTGACCAGACGGTGGCAGAACTGCGTCAGCAGGTAGGCGACGACAAAGTGATTCTCGGTCTCTCAGGTGGTGTCGATTCTTCGGTGGCAGCCGTGTTGCTCCATCGCGCCATCGGAAAGAACCTCACCTGCATCTTCGTCAACAACGGACTCCTTCGCAAGAACGAGTTTACCGATGTGCTTCGCGATTACGAGTGCCTCGGTCTGAACGTGGTGGGTGTCGATGCTTCTCAGAAGTTCTACACCGAACTGGCAGGAGTGGCAGAACCTGAACGCAAACGCAAGATTATCGGTGCTGGCTTCATCGACGTGTTTGAAGCCGAGGCGAAGAAAATCGAAGGAGCCAAGTGGTTGGCACAAGGAACGATTTATCCCGACCGCATCGAGTCGCTCAACATCACAGGCAAGGTCATCAAGTCTCACCACAATGTGGGCGGTCTGCCCGAGAAGATGGGCTTGAAACTCTGCGAACCCCTCAAGTGGCTCTTCAAGGACGAAGTGCGCCGTGTGGGTCGTCAACTCCAGATGCCCGAACACCTCATCACTCGCCACCCCTTCCCTGGTCCAGGTCTCGCCGTTCGCATCCTTGGCGACATCACCCCCGAGAAGGTGCGTATGCTGCAAGATGCCGACGACATTTTCATCCGTGGCTTGCGCAACTGGAAGGTGAAACTCTCAGGCGAAGAAGCCCGCAAAGTGCTCGCCGCCGGTGTGCCAGCCGACATGCAGGATGGTACCATCGAAGTCTCTCTCTACGACCAGATTTGGCAAGCAGGTGCCATCCTCCTCTCCGACGTGAAGAGCGTGGGTGTGATGGGCGACGAGCGCACCTACGAACACCCTGTTGCACTCCGTGCCGTTACCTCCTCCGATGCCATGACAGCCGACTGGGCAAAACTCCCCTACGAGTTTCTTGCTGAGGTCAGCAACCAAATCATCCGCAACGTCCGTGGCATCAACCGCGTCTGCTACGACCTGTCCTCCAAACCACCGGCAACAATAGAGTGGGAGTAGTTCTCGGGAGTTATCGCTTCGCTCGAAGTTAAAGACGATACCGATTGCCAACAGCATTACATACGTCTCTAACTTCAAGCGAAGCGGTTTTTCATACAAAAAATGAAAAAATGAAGAAAAGAAGGCAGCCGCGTTGGCTGCATACTTCACGAGGTCCTTCTCCTTCACGGGCGGATAGGTCAACTGGCGAATCTTGTACACCACAGGCTTATTCTCCCTGAAGCCGAGTCTCGTCGCTACTCTTCGATACTGAATCTGTCCCATAGTTCTTGAAAAGATTTAAGGTTAAACAAAGTGGTTTATTCTATGAATCGCTGCAAAGTTAGTGCTTTTTTCTGAATTATGAAAACAAAACAGCAATTATTTTCCAACTTTTTTCACTATCTTGGAATTGACGGGCTAACGATGTGCGACGAGAGCCTGTGAATTGAACCATCGCAAGCCAGTGGACTTGCCAATTGCAAAACCGACATGGCAGACATCCTCACCCCGTGGATTTATCATTTTATCATTTTATCATTTTATCATTTTTGCCCCGTGCGCCCCGCGTATATATAATATATATAATAAAATATAATATAT
>JAFUYM010000075.1 GCA_017470525.1 Bacteroidaceae bacterium | reverse complement strand
TGTGGCGAGGTCGGGTTGAGAAGAGTTGGTACACCACTTGCTGACGGTAGAAGGGGTGACGCCCATTTCACCTGCCAGCCATCGAGCTGTTTTCTTCTTCTCGAACAGAACCATCTTTATTCGGTTAATATCTTCCATATTATATATATAATGTAATGTTTACCCTGCAAAGTTAGTGAAATACTTTCAATTTCTACTGCTCTCTTTTAAATAATCGTGGTTATGTGCCCCTATTTTATGCTTTTTTATGTGTTTTTTGCTGTTCAAACACCTACCAAATGTGATTTTCTTGATGATTAGCTGGGGGCAACTCCAAACCACATACCTAAATCTGGTATCTGGTTTACTTCTCCTGCTTGCCGCTTTGAGATAATGCTCCTTGTTTTCGCTGTAATCTTTGCGAAAACATTTCTTGAACGCACAAAAAATCTCTCTACGTTTCAGGAGCTCACGCGAGGTCACTTTTGTCTCAAAAAGGTCACTTGAAGGTCACCGATAAAAGAAAAAGCACTTGCGAGAAACTCGTAAGTGCTTGATTTTCAATGTGGACCAGCCAGGGCTTGAACCTGGGACCTCCAGATTATGAGTCTGTTGCTCTAACCAACTGAGCTACAAGTCCGAGGGAGAGAAAAAATGACATCTTGGGAACGGGATGCCTTGGAGGGAGGGGAAACGTGAGAGCCTTGGTGGGCGGCACGATTTGATTCATCAACCTTTGGGGCAGGGTACCTTGGATGCCTTTCTCTTGGAGTTGTGCTACCAGGATTCGAACCTGGAATGACAGAACCAAAACCTGTAGTGTTACCATTACACCATAGCACAATCCTCTAAAAGCGTTCTGCAATGAAAGTTGCCCTCTGCATTAGCATGACAATCTTTTGTTGCGAATGCGGCTGCAAAGTTAGTGCTTTTTTTCGATTCTCAAAAGGTTTTTGGGAAAAAATGAGTAAAAAGTTGTGTTTTGTTTGTCTTTCTTCGGAAATATCTGTACCTTTGCAAACAATCTGACTGTGTAGCAAGTGGCAGACGGGCTGTGTAGCAATCAGCAATCTGACAGTGCGGCAAACAGCAGAAAAGGTATTAACTTACATCATCATGTCGAAAGAAAAACCGCTGATACATAATAAACGCAGAAACAAGATTCGCCTCCATCATGAGGGAACGCATACATTGCTCTACACGGGTATTGTGGCGGCTGTCATCATTGTTTTGGCGTGGTTTTCGCAAAGCACTTTGGCATGGGGTTCCTATGTCGTCATTGCATTGGTGCTGATAGTTTATGGCATTCTTCTGAATTTTTTCCGTTGCCCGATTCGTATGTTCAATGGTCCGACCAACAAATCAATTGTTGCGCCGGCTGATGGGCATATCGTGGTGATTGAGGAGGTGGATGAAGAGGAATACTTCCATGATAGGCGGTTGATGATTTCCATATTCATGAGTCTGACGAATGTGCATGCCAACTGGATTCCTTGCGATGGCACGGTGGTGAAGGTGGCGCATCAGGATGGCAACTACCTAAAGGCTTATTTGCCCAAGGCGAGTACGGAGAATGAACGTTCGATGGTCGTGATTCGTACACCGCATGGTGTGGAGGTGATGGCTCGTCAGATTGCAGGTGCGATGGCTCGTCGCATTGTGACTTATCCCAAGGAGGGTGAGGAGTGTTTCATCGACGACCACATGGGCTTCATCAAGTTCGGTAGCCGTGTGGATGTCTATTTACCGCTCGGGACGGAGGTGTTGGTGAAGATGGGACAGGCGACCGTGGGTGACGAGACGTTGATTGCCCGTTTGAAGTAAGGCGCGAGTTTTTTCTGCTCAAAAAGAAGTGACGGAATGAAAAAGCATATACCAAATATCATTACTTGCTGCAATCTTATCTGTGGGTGCATTGCCACTTATTGTGCTTTCTATCACGGATATCAGATTGCGTTTCTCTTTATCTTGCTAGGTGCCTTCTTCGATTTCTTCGATGGCATGACGGCACGTGCCCTTGGTGTGAGTGGCAAGTTGGGTGTGGAGTTAGATTCGTTGGCGGATTGCGTCACTTTCGGTGTGGCACCTTCAGCAATGCTCTTCACGTTGTTTAATCATGTGGCATACCCTGAGATGATGGCGAGTGAGTTCTTTTTCCATGTGATGCCTTTCACGGCATTCCTCATGGCGGCATTCTCCGCACTTCGCCTTGCCAAGTTCAACATCGATGAGCGCCAGCACACAGGTTTCATTGGCATGCCGACCCCTGCTAATGCGATTTTCTGGGGAGCGCTGATTTCCAGTAGCGAGGCATGGCTCACCAGTCCACGTTTCAATGCCCTTTTCCTCTTCCTTTTCATGATATTGGCATGTTGGCTGCTTGTTTGTGAAGTGCCGATGTTTGCCTTTAAGAGTCTTTCGTGGGAAAAAGACAAGATTAAATTTCTCTTTTTGGGATGTGCGGTGGTTCTGCTTCTGACTGGCGCATTGACAGGTTATTTTGATGCCGAAGGTACAGTTTGGCAGGGTTTATTCCGTGGAGCGGCTGCTTGTATCGGACTTTATGTCGCGTTGTCCATTGTGGCATCTATTTTGCCCAAGCATGAAGACTAAGGAGAACGGTCTCCTTTCCTAAAACGACTGCATAGATATGGAAGCATTCCTTACAGCCATTCTGGTTATATTCATGATTATATCCGGTCTTGTTGCCATTGGACTCTATCTGATAAGCAAGATGTTGGGTGGTTTTGGTAACTTGAAATCCCTTTACCGCTTCTTTTCAGGAGGGGGGCAAGGCACTACGGAGCAACGTACTGCTCATTCGTCCTCATCGTCGGGACACTCCTCGCGTAGTAATAGCCAGACAAAGGGAGAAAGTCAAGGTCAAGCATCGGGCAAGATGTTTGACGACAGCGAAGGCACCTATGTGGATTTTGAAGAAGTGAAAGAATGAAGGCGAAGAGTCGGACAGACTCTTCGCCTTCATTCTTTTCGGATGGACTCATTCTTTCATGCCGATAGATTCGTACCCCTCGGCTACGATGTGCCGTACCCGAGGGGTACGCCATGCCGTAGTCGAGGGGTACGGTTTCTTGAGGATATGCGGGGGAAGATGAGTGTGCCGCTGTTTTTATTTAGGTCTCACCTGTCCGTTCCCTTCAATCACCCATTTGTAGGTGGTGATTTCTTCGAGTGCCATAGGACCCCGTGCATGGAGTTTCTGGGTAGAGATGCCGATTTCTGCACCCAGCCCGAACTGCGCGCCGTCGGTGAAGGAAGTGGGGGCGTTGTGATAGACACAGGCGGCATCCACCTGAGCGATGAACTGGTCGGCAGTGGCACGGTTTTCCGTGACGATGCACTCCGAATGTCCAGAGCCGAAACGGCGGATGTGGCGGATGGCTTCATCTGTATTGGCGACGGTCTTTATCGCCATCGTGTAGGCTTGAAATTCCGTGCCGTAACTCTCCTCCGTAGCCGAACGGAGCAGGTCTTCGGGGTAGTTGCCATGAAGCACCGCTAAGGCTGGCTCATCGGCATAAATGAGCACGTTGCTCTCCTGCAATGGTGCGCAGAGGGTGGGGAGGTCTGCCAAGCGGTCTTCATGCACCAAGGTGCAGTCCAACGCATTGCAAACACTCACACGGCGAGTCTTGGCGTTGTTGATGATGCGAGCCCCTTTCTCCAGGTCACCCTCCTTGTCAAAGTAAGCATGGCAGACACCAGCACCCGTCTCAATGACAGGTACAGAAGCCTCCTGCCGCACAAAGTCGATGAGGCGTTTGCTGCCACGAGGAATCACCAAATCCACATAGCCGTTGGCATGCAGCAACGCCCCGGTTGCCTCATGAGTGGCAGGGAGGAGGGTGATGGCGTTCTCGTTGATGTGAAACTCCCGAAGCACCGAACGGATGAGGCTGACGATGGCGCGGTTGCTGTCGTCGGCATCCTTTCCGCCCTTCAAAATGCAGGCACTCCCAGCCTTCAGACAGAGCGAAAAGACATCGAATGTGACATTGGGACGCGCCTCATACACAATGCCAATCACACCGAAAGGTACACTCACACGCTTCAAGTCCAAACCGTTCGGCAGCACCGTATGCTTCAGCACCTTTCCGAGCGGAGAGGGGAGCGACGCCACATTTCGGGTGTCGTTCGCAATGCCTTCGATGCGCTCTCGGGTCAGTTTCAGACGATCATACATGGGGTTCGCCTCGTCCATGCGGCTCAGGTCTTTGGCATTGGCAGCCAGAATCGTGTCAGTCTCGGCAATGGCTCTGTCTGCCACAGCCATCAGCACTTGGTTGATGGTATCGTTGTTGAGAAGGGCAACCTCGATGCTTGCCTCCTTCGTTTGTTGAAAAATCTCGTTCATGACAAATTGTTTTTTTACGCTTCGCACCTTTAGAAAAACAAGAAAAAACAAAAGAAAACAAAATAAAATATTTTTTCTTGTCTTTTTATATCTTTTTTTGTTTTTCTAAAGGCGCGAAGCGTTATGATTAACATAAAAACTCCGTGCAGGGCGTGTTGTCCCTGTCGTTCATTAACTTCAGCAGGATGTCGTCGCGCTTTCCGTTGGCAATAATCACGCTGATGCCAGCGGCTGCGGTGCTGGTTGCCACCGTCGATTTGCTCTGCATGCCGCCACGTCCGGCACTCGACTTCTTCGTTTGGATGTAATCGCTCAAGTCCTTTCCGGGCTTCACGATGCTCACCAATCGCGATTCGGGGTCAGATGGGTCGCCTGTGTAGATGCCGTCGATGTTGCTCAGAATGATGAGCATCTGCGACTGCGTCATCTGAGCCATCAATCCAGACAGTTCGTCGTTGTCGGTGAACATCAGTTCCGTCACCGACACCGTGTCGTTCTCGTTCACGATGGGCAGCACGCTGTTCTCCAGCATCACTCGCATGCAGTTCTCCTGGTTCTTGCGGTGCTCAGAGTCCGAAAAGTTCTCCTTGGTGGTCAACACCTGTCCCACAGGGATGCCATACTCACGAAACAGTTCGAAGTATCGGTTTATCAGTTTTGCCTGTCCCACCGCCGAAAAAAGTTGTCGCTGGTCCACCGAGTCGAGGTCGTGTTGAATGTGTTTCAGTTCGCTCCGTCCGCTTGCCACCGCACCCGACGACACGAGGATGATTTCGTGCCCCTGACTGCGCAGTTCCGCTATTTGGTCCACCAGAGCCGACATCCTTGTCACGTCCAGCGACCCATCTTGCCTTGTCAGCACATTGCTGCCAATCTTAATCGTTATTCTCATTGTCTGTCTAATAATAAATATCAAATAACGCTTCGCGCCTTTAGAAAAACAAAAAAAGATAAGAAAAGACAAGAAAAAATATTTTATTTTGTTTTCTTTTGTTTTTTCTTGTTTTTCTAAAGGCGCGAAGCGTAAAATTATCCGCCAATCTTTGCTTCCAATCCATGCTCTTGCATGATGCCGAGCGCTCTCTGCTGCACCTCTTCCGATGGGGCTTCCATCTCGATGCCTTCGGGGTTGTACGTCGTGCCCAGCCGTGCATGCTTTCCTTTGCCCACATCGTGATACACCAGCAAGTTCACCACTTCGGGTTTCGTGGGCAATGAAGCCAAAAACTCCGCCGAGGCAGTCAGGTTCTCCTCATCTGTGTTCACTCCCACAATGAGCGGAATGCGAATCCAGAAAGGATGTCCCATCTCACTCACCAATCGAATGTTCCGCAAGATTTGTTCGTTCGGCACTTTCGTATATCGCTTGTGGCGTTCGCCGTCCATCATCTTCAAGTCCACGAGAAAGAGTTCACATCGTTCAGCCACTCTCTTCACGTTCTCTGCCGATGCAAACAGGGTCGTATCTACCGTTCTGTGTATCTTTCTCCTGCCCAATTCATCCAGCACCTCACACAGATAATCCACGTGCATCAGCGGTTCGCCTCCACACATCGTCACACCGCCACCGCTCTCTTCCATCACCTGCCGTTCCTTCTCCACTACCTGCATCAGTGCTTCCATCGTCCACTCCTTGCCCGCCATTTCCAGAGCGAGGGTAGGGCATTCATCAGTGCATTTCCCACAAGCCGTGCATTTTCCCAAGTCCTTGATGCCATCGGGAGTCAGCACCAAGTTCTTTTCTGGGCACACCTCCACGCAACTCTGACATCCGATGCACTTCTTCTTTGTGTAGAGTTTCACGGGCTTCTCCGAAAATCCCTCGGGGTTGTGGCACCACACACACCTGAGTGGACACCCCTTCATGAAGAGTGTCGTGCGGATGCCAGGACCATCGTTGATGGCAAACCTCTTGATGTCAAAAATTAGTGCCATAGACGTCTTTCTTGCTGAAATTCTTTGCAAAGTTACGACTCTGTAAAGGAAAAAGCAAATTTATGCTTTCTTTTTAGCCTTTCTTGCAAATTCGAATAGTTCAAAAGGAAGGTGACAATAACCATTCGGATTCTTGTCGAGATAGTCTTGATGCGACTCATCGGCAGGGTAGAAGTTTTGCAATGGCTCCACTTCCACGGCAATAGGCGCATCGAGTTTCTTCTGTTCCTCGGCAAAGACTTTTTGGATGATGGGCAAGTCTTCCTCTGTGGTGTAGTACACCCCAGTGCGGTAGCGAGTGCCTTCATCATGCCCCTGCTTGTTGAGGCTCGTCGGGTCAATCGCCTTGAAGAACATCTGGAGCAGAAACTCCAAGTCCACCACGGTGTCGTCATACTGGATGCGCACCGTCTCGGCATAGCCTGTCGTGTCGGTATAAACTTCTTTGTAGGTGGGGTCGGCTGTGTTGCCGTTGGCAAAACCCACTTCGGTGTTCAACACACCTTCGATTTGTTTGAAGTAATGCTCGGTGCCCCAAAAGCAGCCTCCAGCCAAGAATATATCTTTGGTCATATCGATGATTTGTTTTTTATTTCTTTGTTTGCCATCGCCAGCCAACCGTCAGTTGTACGCAATCGACCTTGGAGAAGCGGTGTGCTTTGACGTTGTACCCCATGAAGAGGCAATTGTTCGTGCTGGGCAGCGAATAACGAAGACTGACATGTTGGTAGATGGGGTTATCCTCCTTCTCTGCCGTATGTCCTGTCTTTTTGATGAGGTAGGCTCCCACTCCCACATTCACCGACATATTCCGATAGAAGACTTCATGACGAAGACTCATGCCCAGAATGTGTGGTGAATACTTGCTGTCCACCTTTCGTATTTGGTCCAGTCGCCTGATTTTATAGACATAATCGGCATAACTGTAGTCAATTCCTACTCCGCTGGCATGTATCTGGTGATAGCGCCACATGGGAGCCACCATGGTCGTGAAGAATCCGTAAACAGGGTTGTGTTTGGAGTGATAGACATTGAAGTCGTCGATGAGCGCTTTCATGCCTAATCCGACCAAAGTTTCCACATAGAAAGATTGGAACTTTTTACCCCCCCCCCCATATAGACGTATTATCCTCAGAATCAGTTATATATAAGTTCGTCTGTTTCAAAGGTTGCGGGTCGAAACTGCGGCTCACCGCCAGTGTGGGACCAATCGTGTTCGCTCCCAGATTGGGACGGTCAAGAGTGCCGTTGCTGTAGTGTCTGAAGTCGAGACTTGCCGACACACTCCATCGGGGTGACAGACGATAACTGCCATAAATTCCCATAGCCACGTAGATGTACAACGCTGAGCCAATCACCTCTTGGTCCACGTTCTTGTTCTCATCGTAAGGGTGCAGACACACGCCCACTCCGTTCTGAACGCTCACACCGATGTCCCAGCGGTTCTTCCGCAAGAAATCCACCTGCACACCTGCATAGAGTGTCCACATCTGTCCGATTTTAGACTCGTAGGGTGTCTTCTCTCCATAGATGTGTACATGGCTGAAATCACCACATGCCACGCCTGCCTCCAGTTTGGGACGGTTCCATGCTTGGTCGTAGGCGTTGCGTGTATCGGGTGCTGCTTGCCATTTGAGTCTCACGTCATAGTAACTTGTTCCATAACTGTGCAGAATCCGTTTGTTGTACGGTCCTCCGTGCAGCATGTAACTCGCATTCCCAGCCACTTCCACAGCCCAACTCCCCCGCCGGATGCTGTCGTTGAGTGTGCTCGTCAAGGAGTCTGTTACATCAGCCAAGGTGGGGACTGCCATCCAAAGACCCAGCACAACGAGATGGAATCGAGACCACTTCATCTAAAACTCTTCGTTCTCCGTTCGTGCAATGATTTCGTTCTGCAACTGCTCGGTCATGTCGTTGAAGTAGTCGGAGTAGCCAGCCACGCGGACGAGGAGGTCTTTGTAGTCGTCGGGTTGCTTCTGTGCATCGAGCAGGGTCTGTGTATCGACGATGTTGAACTGGATGTGGTGTCCGCCCATTGAGAAGTACGCACGGATGAGGGAGACGAGTTTCTTCAGGTCTTCGTCACGCTTCAGCAGGGATGGCACAAAGCGCACGTTGAGCAGCGTGCCGCCTGACTTCGTCTGGTCGAGTTTGCCCAGCGACTTGATGACTGCCGTAGGACCGTTCGTGTCGGCTCCATGAGCAGGAGAGGTGCCGTCGCTGATGGCGAAGTGAGCCAGACGTCCGTTCACCGATGCGCCACACACCGAACCGAAGTAGTTGTGGCAAGTGGTGGAGAGCATGTTCAGTTGTGTCTTGCCGCCACGGGTGTTGGGGTGTCCCTCGATGGCATCCACAAGGTCGTCATACACCTTCACGGCAATCGTGTCGGCATACTCATCATCATTGCCGAAGAACGGCGTTCTGTTCATGATGAACTGCCTCATCTTCTCGTTCCCTTCAAAGTTGTGGCTCACGGCATCGAGCAGTTCGTCCATCGTAAATTTCTTGTCCTCAAACACATGCTTCTTCAGCGTCGAGAGGCAGTCGGTGATGGTGCCGAGTCCTGTACATTGTATATACGTGGTGTTGTATCGTGCGCCGCCGCTGTAGTAGTCGCGTCCACGGGTGATGCAGTCGTCGATGAAGAGCGACAGGAACGTGGCGGGAGCATAGAGCGAGAACATGCGCTCGATGTAGTTGTTCACCGCCAGTTTCATGTTCACGAAGTACAGCATCTGCTGGTGGTAGGCATCGTAGAGTTGCTCGTAGGAGGTAAACGTTCTTGGGTCGCCGGTTTCCAGTCCCAATTTCTTGCCCGTCATCGGGTCGATGCCGTTGTTCAGCGTGATTTCCAAAATCTTCGGTGTGTTCAGATAGCCCGTCAAGATGTATGCCTCCTTGCCGAACGCACCCACCTCGATGCAACCTGAACAGCCGCCTTCGTTGGCGTCCTCCTGCGTCTTGCCCTGACGCATCAGTTCCTTCGTGTAGGTGTCGGGGTTGAAGACAGAAGGGTAGCCATGTCCCTGACGAATCACCTTGGCGCCAGCCAACACAAACTCGTCGGGTGTCACCTTGCTCACATGGATGGAGAGACCAGGCTGCAACTCATGCAGTTCCTCCTGAATCTCAAGAATGATGTACGACAGTTCGTTCACAGCGTTCTTCCCTTCGCGGTCGATGCCGCCAATGTTGATGTTGGTGAAGTCGTTGTAAGTGCCGCTCTCCAATGCCGTGATGCCCACCTTCGGAGGTGCTGGTTGGTTGTTGAACTTAATCCAGAAGCAAGACAGCAGCTCCTTCGCCTTCTCACGGGTCATCGTGCCCTCTTCCAAGCCCTTCTTGTAGAAAGGATAGAGATGCTGGTCGATGTGTCCCGGGTTCATGCAGTCCCATCCGTTCAACTCTGTCACCGTGCCCAGATGCACAAACCAGTACATCTGAATCGCCTCCTGCATATCCCTTGGCGCATGAGCAGGAACCCAGCGGCACACGTCCGCTATCTTCAACAACTCTTCTTTCCGTTGTGGGTTCGTCTCCTCTGCCGCCATCTTCTCTGCCAACTCTGCATGCCTCTCTGCAAACAGGATGGCAGCGTCGCACGAGATGTCCATCGCTTGCAGTTCCTGCTGCTTATCGGTGGCTTCGGGGTCGTTGATGAAGTCCAGTTCTGCCAGTGTCTCCGCAATCAGTGCCTTGCAGTCGAGCAAGCCACGGTGATACATCTTGCCGTCCATCGCCGTGTGTCCACCTGCACGTTGCTCCATGAACTCCGTGAACACACCTGCGTGGTAAGCCTCTTCCCACTCCTTGCTCACATGGCTGAAGATGCGCTCACGCTGTGTCCTGCCCTCCCAATAGGGGATGACCTCACGGGCATACGTGTCAATGTCCTCCTGACTGATGTGGTAAGGCTGCAACTCGCGTGTGTCCAGCGTGTGGAGGTCTTCCACTGTGTGGCACGTCAGTTCGGGGAATGTCGGCACCGCCTTGGGCACAGGACCGCGTTCGCCCACAATCAATTCATCCTCACCAATATAGATGGTCTTCTTCTTGCAAATCTCGTAGAAGTTCCTTGCACGGAGGATACAATTTGGCATCTTTCCATAGTTCTCCTTGTAGAATGCCGTTTCAATCAACGCACGTTCAATCGTCAGCGTTGTCGGCGTGTCGATGCTCTGCTGGTGCAGACGTTTCACACGTTCATTCATGCCTCCCTCATTCTTTGGGTATTTGAGGGCGTAGTTCATTTTGCTGTGCGGCGCACGCATAGCGATAGCAGTTCCCATATAGTTAATCTAAATTTTAAGTAAATCCTTTTGTTTTGTTTCTCTTGCCCCGCTCAATGCCCGAAGCCTCCTTCGCAGCCAATTTCTCATCCAGCGTGAGGCTGTTCCACCACACGGAGCACTCAGGGTAGGTTTTGCCCGACACCTTCACCTTATTCTCGATGCTCAGTGCCGACCACCACTTAATCATATCAACCTCTGGATTCATAGTGAGGTAAAAAATTAAAGAGTTGTACAACAGGGTGCAAAGATACGTATTTTAATTCATAATTCATA
>JAFUYM010000022.1 GCA_017470525.1 Bacteroidaceae bacterium | reverse complement strand
ATTATATATAAATATAAATTGTTTTTTCGGGTCACAAATGACCTGTTGGAGAACTGTAGCGCTGTAGCGGTGTAGCAACAAAGCGTCTTCTCCGAGAAGCCACAGAATGCAGCATGGCAACTGGGCATGGCAACTGGGCACGGACGAGGAAGAAAACATGCGGCGACACCGTTTTTTAGGGCAATCATTCGTGGAGCGCAGTTTTTTTCCGTACCTTTGCAAAACAAATGATTCACGCATGGCGACGACAAACAACATACTGGACAAACTCGAAGGGTTGGTGCCCCGATTTGAAGAGGTCAGCACCCTCATCACCGACCCCAACGTGATTGCCGACCAGAAGCGGTACGTGCAACTGACGAAAGAATACAAAAATCTGGAAGACATCATGCATGCCCGAAAGGAGTACATCAATGCCCTGAAAGGACTGGATGAGGCGAAGGAACTGCTGTCGATAGAAGAAGACCCCGAGATGAAAGAGATGGCACGTGAGGAAATCGCAGCAAACGAGAAGCGCATCCCCGAACTGGAGGAGGAAATCAAACTGCTGCTCATCCCTGCCGACCCCGAGGACAGCAAGAACGTGACGCTCGAAATCCGTGGCGGCACGGGCGGCGACGAGGCAGCCCTTTTCGCGGGTGACTTGTTCCGCATGTACTCCAAATATTGCGAAACGAAGGGTTGGCACATGGCGGTGTCGTCATTCTCGGAGGGTGCCGCTGGTGGCTACAAGGAAATCATCGTGAGCGTGACAGGCGAAAACGTCTATGGCACGATGAAGTACGAGTCAGGCGTGCACCGTGTGCAGCGAGTGCCAGTCACCGAGACTCAGGGTCGTGTGCACACCTCAGCCGCCACCGTGGCTGTGCTGCCAGAAGCAGAGCCCTTTGATGTTCAAATCAATGAAGGCGAAATCAAGTGGGACACCTTCCGCTCGTCGGGTGCTGGCGGACAGAACGTGAACAAGGTGGAATCGGGTGTACGTGCCCGCTACATGTGGACGAACCCGAACACGGGCGAGAAGGAGGAAATCCTTGTGGAATGTACCGAAACCCGCGACCAGCCGAAGAACAAGGAGCGTGCCTTGGCACGTCTGCGCACCTATATCTACGACCGCGAGCACCAGAAGTACATCGACGACATCGCCTCGCGCCGCAAGACCCTCGTCTCCACCGGCGACCGCTCCGCCAAAATCCGCACCTACAACTATCCCCAAGGCCGTATCACCGACCACCGCATCAACTACACCATATACAACCTCTCCGCCTTCATGGACGGCGACATCCAAGACTGCATCGACCACCTCATCGTGGCAGAGAATGCAGAGAGGCTGAAAGAAGCGGAGTTGTAAAGAAAAAAATATGAATAGCAAGATTTTATCTATTGCGCTGCTGGCAGCCGGCATGATGATGTCGGCATGTGGAGGCAGCCAGAAGAACGACGACACAGTCGCCGGAAATGACAGCACAACAAATTTTGCAACAGACACTCAGGCAGAAGCGGATGTGGCAGATGAGGAGGAATACGAGATAGCCCGCCGAGGCATCGACACCATCAGGGAGGTGTGGAAAAGCAAGCCCATCAAGGTGAACCTGAGCAACACCATCCCCGACGTTCTGCAATATGCCAAGGCTTTCTGCAAGACCTATCCGCAGTGCGAAACCAACAGGGCACTGAAGGAGTTCCTTGCCTCTCCAGAGAATGCACAGAAGGAAGAGGGACGCATTGAACTGCCCTCCAACGACGGCGAATACACGCTCAACTACCACATCGACAACAAGCCGCGCAACGGCTACATCAGTTGCGAGATGGCGGTGGAGACTTTCCGTCAAACCGACGTGTGCTACTGGAACCGCAAAGACGGCCACAAACTCATTGCCGTCTTCATCGATGAATGCTGGGAGAGCGCATCTTGGGACCAATGCCTTGCGGTGTTCTACGACTACGACCCCGCCACCGACACCATGACACCCGAACCTGCTCTAACCGACATGATTGAGCAGCGCATGAAGAGTTACAAGTGCTACGATGTAAAATTGCCCAAGGAAGGCAAGGACATCGAAGTGAAGGGATTCAATGGCGGAGTCAACGACGAGGACGAAGAGCCTCTCATCATCGACGAACTGAAACTGAAGTGGAACGGGCAGACATTCGACTGGAGCAAATAACTATTATATACAACCTCTCCGATTTCATGAACAGCAACATCCAAGACTGCATTGACCACCTGATTGTGGCTGAAAATGCTGAGAGGCAGAAAGAAGCCGAGTTGTAACTCTCAACTATCAACTGTCAATTCTCATGAGACTTTCAGCAGCCCCCAAGAACATCATCAATGCCTTGCAGAATTGCGTGAGGCGTTTTCCCGTTGCAGTTGCTTTTGTAACGGCACTGACGGCTTTCTTAATTTTCAACATTCTGAACGATGGAAAGTCGCTCAGTGAAAACACGATTGGCACGACCATCTACTACCTGTCGGTGGGCTACCTGCTATCCCTCACACTCCAGTTATGGGCAGAAGAAGAAAAAAAACAACGCATCGTTCTGATTGTCAGCATAGTGGCACATCTCTTGTTGTTGGCAGATGCGTTTTACATCTACCATACAATCGGTGATGGCGGCAAGACCAATTGGGAACTTTATGTGGCTCATGCCGCAGCCATCCTCTCTCTCTGGCTCTCGCTGTTCTTCCTCTCGTTCTTCAAAGAAAAAGACAACATCGCTTCGTGGAACTTCGCCTTCACACTCCTGCTCAACTGCATCATTTGCTATGTGATTGGAAATGTGCTGTCAGGAGGTTTCATGGTGCTGATTGCATCATTCAAGTTCCTGTTCAACATCGAGTTTGGCTACAAATGGCACCTTGTCATCACCACCCTCATCGGGCTACTTCTGCCAACACTCCTTTTCCTAGGACGCATCCCCCAAGGATACCAAAAGTTCGACAGAAAGCCAGTTGACTCCAATTTCCTCAATACCGTCATACGCTTTCTGTTTTTGCCTTTAGTAGGGATATACATCATCGTCCTATATGTATATGCCTTACAAATACTCATCCGATGGGAACTGCCCAATGGATGGGTGTCATGGTTGGTGGTGGCATCCATGGCAGGGCTTATTCTCATCGAATTTGGACTCTATCCTGTCCGTAGGTTGAAGAACAAGCGCACGGACAACCTCATTGCACGATACCTGCCTGTGGTGATTCTGCCTCTACTCCTACTCATGACGGTTGGCATCTGCCGCCGTTTCAGCGACTACGGCATCACCATCAGCCGCCTCTACCTCATCACCCTCAATGCATGGTTCTATTTCGTCTGCATCACACTGTTCATCACCAAAGCACGGCGCATCAACTGGATTACCATCTCCTTTGCACTGGTTTTCCTGCTCACATCGGCATTCCCCCTCAACTATTTCAGCATCACACGCAAAGCGATGGAGAGCCAAATCAAGCAAACTTTGTATAGCACTGACATGATGCAATACAAGAAACTGCCCCTCAACGAAAAGCAATACAAACACCTCCTCCACGTACTGACCAAGGAAGAGGCAATCCAATTGAACGACAAGATGAGGTATATCAGAAACCATTACGGAAGCGACTATACGGAGGCATACGTGAAGGACACCACCACGTACATCTCTTTCTATTACGATTTCCTCGAGACACACTCTCATTCAACAGTAGTCACAGGCGATTATTACATCGGCAACGGCTGTGAGAATTACGCCATCGACATACCAGAAGGATACGGAAGGATAGTCAGAGTTTACACACCGACTCTCACAGTTCCTCCCCACCAGAACATCGTTAAGTTTGTCCCTGAATATAACGGCGAAGCCATCGACACCATCTTTGTCAATCTCGACACGCTCCGTGCTCACGAAAACTCCATGCAAGCCCCAATCCCAATGCCTTGTTCATCAGATAAAAACCTCTATCTGACCACGAGGTTCAGCATCAGCCCATTCCACGACTCCCGCACGAATGAACTCGAAGGCATCATGGTGGACATCACAGGCTTTATCCTACAAAAGAAATAACTCAAAATATTCATAATATGACACGTCAAGAACTTATCAATCAGATTTTCAACAAGAAGACCTTCCTCTGTGTGGGTCTCGATACTGACATCAAGAAGATTCCTGAGCACCTCTTGAAGGAGGAAGACCCGATTTTTGCATTCAACAAGGCGATTATCGATGCCACGGCTCCTTATTGTGTGGCGTATAAGCCCAACCTCGCTTTCTATGAGAGCATGGGCGTGAAGGGCTGGATTTCGTTTGAGAAGACCATTGCGTATCTGAACGAAAACTACCCACAGCACTTCATCATTGCCGATGCAAAACGTGGTGACATTGGCAACACCAGCACCATGTATGCCCGCACATTCTTCGAGGAAATGAACCTCGATGCCCTCACTGTGGCTCCCTACATGGGCGAAGACAGCGTCACCCCCTTCCTGCAATATGACGGCAAGTGGGTCATTCTCTTGGCACTCACGTCGAACAAAGGCAGCCACGACTTCCAGTTGACCACCGACAGCGAGGGGGAGCGTCTCTTCGAGAAGGTATTGAGAAAGAGCCAGGAATGGGGCAACAAAGACAACATGATGTACGTCGTTGGTGCCACACAAGGCAAGATGTTTGAGGACATCCGCAAGGTCGCTCCCGATCACTTCCTGCTCGTCCCTGGCATCGGCGCACAGGGCGGAAGCCTCGAAGAGGTGTGCAAGTACGGCATGACCAAAGACTGCGGACTCATCGTCAACTCCTCCCGTGCCATCATCTATGCCGACAAGACAGAGCGGTTTGCGGAAGTGGCAGGTGAGGAAGCACGGAAAGTGGCACAACAAATGGCAAAACTACTTAATTGACACTTTTTTAACAACGAATTTTTTTAACAATGAATTTCACAAATTAAACGAATTTGCCATACGGAACGGTCTCATGTCGCAAGCGACATTGAATATCACGAATGCCATTCATTTTCATTCGTCGCACCTAAGGTGCATTGCCCCTTCAAAAAATTCGTTTCATTCGTAAAATTCGTTGTTAAAAAAACTTCACTGTAACCCTTCTCCATATGCAAGACGCAAAAATCATCAACGACCCTGTGTTCGGTTTCATCCGTGTGCCGCGCGGTTTGCTGCTCGACATCGTGCGCCATCCAGCCTTCTATCGCCTCAGCCGCATCAAGCAGTTGGGAGGTGCCAACATCGTCTATCCAGGCGCACAGCACACCCGTTTCCAACACTCTCTCGGCGCGTTCCACTTAATGGGCAAAGCCATCCAGTCGCTCCAGATGAAAGGGCACTTCATCTTCGACAGCGAGGCGGAAGCGGTGCAGGCAGCCATCCTGCTGCACGACATCGGGCATGGTCCTTTCAGTCATGTGCTGGAACACACGCTCATCAGCGGTGTTGACCATGAGGAAATCTCATTGATGGTGATGGAAAGGATGAACGAAGAGTTTCGTGGACAGTTAGGGCTTGCCATCAAGATTTTCAAGGACGAGCACCCCAAGCGGTTCCTCCACCAACTCATCTCGTCGCAACTCGACATGGACCGCCTCGACTACCTCAAGCGCGATGCCTTCTTCACGGGCGTGAATGAAGCCAACATCGGCTCATCCCGCATCATCGACATGCTCGACATGGTAGACGACCAACTGGTGGTTGACAAGAAGGGCATCTATTCCATTGAGAACTACCTTGTCAGCCGTCGCCTGATGTATTGGCAAGTTTATCTGCACAAGACATCCGTGGCAGCCGAACATGTGATGATAAACGCACTGAAACGAGCCAAGCAACTAGCACACGAAGGCAACGACCTCTTTGCCTCCCCTGCCCTGCAGTTTTTCCTATATAACGACATCGACCACGACGCCTTCTTCTCACGTCCCGACTGCCTTCAGCACTATCTTGCCCTCGACGACAATGACATCTGGTCAGCCATGAAAGTGTGGTGCAACCATCCCGACCCCATCCTCTCCCTCCTGAGCCGCGACTTCATCAACCGCAACATCTTCAAGGTCGAAACCCTCGACGAGCCCGTCAGCGGAGAGCATCAACAGCAGAAGTTGGAAGAACTTGCCAAGCGTTACAACATCTCTCCCGACGATGCCAACTACCTCATTGCCAACATCGAAGTGGGCAAAGACATGTACAGCCTCGATGACGACCAAATAGAAATCCGCTTCAACGATGGTTCCACCCGCAACCTGACCGAAGCGAGCGACATGCTCAACACCACCCTTGCCGCCAAGAAAGTCCGCAAATATTACTTCTGCTACCAAAGATAATGCTGACAATACGAAACGAAAGAACGCCATGAGCAGCAAAAGTGACACAATGTCATATAATTGCCAAAAACGTATGCACTGGCATCTTTTTTGTCAGTTACCAAAAGGCAACAAAACAACTGAATTATGGAAAAAAATATAAAGAATCAAGAAGTTGACGAGGAAATCGCCAACGAAAACATCGGAGAGCAGGAAACTGCTGCCGATGAAGAAAAAGAATCTGCTGAAAAAAAAGAAAATGCTGCAACCACAGAAGAGACAAAGGAATTGACACCCGAAGAGAAGATTGCAGAACTGAAGAAGCAGATTGAAGACCTGAAGAATCAACAACTCTACAAGGTGGCTGAGTTCGATAATTTCCGCAAACGTGTGATGCAGGAAAAGGCTGAACTCATTAAGAATGGCGGTTCCAAAGTTATCACCACCCTTCTGCCTATTGTGGATGATTTGGAACGTGCCCAGCAGAACATGGACAAGTATGAAGATGTAAACGCCGTGAAAGAAGGGTTGAATCTCATCATTGACAAGTTCTTCAAACTGTTGGCACAAGAAGGGCTGAAAAAGATGGACGTTGTAGGTAAACCGTTTGACGCTGACTACCATGAAGCCATTGCAATGGTGCCAGGACAACCTGACGACCAGAAAGGAAAGGTCATGGATTGCATGACCGCAGGTTACACACTGAATGATAAAGTAATCCGCTACGCAAAGGTGGCAGTAGCAGAATAATCTATGGCAAAAAGAGACTACTACGAGGTGCTGGGCGTGTCGAAGACTGCTTCCGACGATGAAATCAAGCGCGCCTACAAAAAGATGGCCATCAAGTATCACCCCGACCGCAATCCCGGTGACAAAGAGGCAGAAGAGAAATTCAAGGAAGCAGCGGAGGCTTACGATGTGCTGCGTGACCCACAAAAACGTCAGCGCTATGACCAGTTCGGACCTGATGCATTCGGTCCTGGTGCAGGAGGTTTTGGCGGGCAAGGTATGTCAATGGACGACATCTTTAGCATGTTCGGTGACATTTTCGGTGGAGGAGGCTTCGGTGGAGGCTTCAGCGGGTTCGGAGGATTCGGCGGTGGCGGAGGTCAGCGCCGTAAACCTGTTTATAAAGGTCAAGACCTTCGAATGCGCATCGAACTGGATTTGAACGACATCGTGAACGGTGTGACCAAGAAATTCAATGTCCGCACCGACATCACCTGTCCTCATTGCAACGGAACAGGTTCGGAAGATGGGCAAGAAGCCACTTGCGGCACTTGCAACGGCCAAGGCGTGGTGTATAAAACCCGACAAACCATGCTCGGCATCATGCAGACGCAAACCGTCTGCGACACTTGTGGCGGTGAAGGAACGGTCATCAAGAACAAGTGCAAGCACTGTCAAGGTGAAGGCATCGTGAAAGGTGAAAAGCAAGTGGAAGTGGAACTGCCAGCAGGATTGGTGGAAGGCTATGCTTACAACTTCCAAGGCAAAGGCGGTGCAGGGCGTCGTGGCGGCGTAAACGGAGACCTCCAGATTCTCGTGCATGAGAAACCCCATCCCGAATTGGTGCGTGACGGATGCGACCTCGTCTATAATCTCCTGCTCACTATTCCACAAGCAGTGCTTGGCACCTCACTCGAAGTGCCGACTCACGACGGAAAGGCTAAAATCACCATTCCTGCAGGTACACAACCAGGCACTGTACTCCGACTGAAAAACAAGGGTATTCCCGACATCAATGCCTACGGGCATCAGCGTGGTGACGAAATCGTCAACATCTCCGTCTATATGCCAGAGACACTCACAAAAGAGGAACGCCAAGCCATTGAGACACTCTCACATGGTGAAAACGTACAGCCATCGACCAGCATCAAAGACAAGATTTTCAGTCACTTCCGCGCTTATTTCAAGAAATAAGGGAACATTTGGTAAAAGTTTTCCCACTCATCACACAATTCCTGCATAGAGTGGAACAATAAGTTTGCCCCTTGACTCAACAGAGCATCATCGGGCAGAGGACCTGTGTTGACGGCAATCGTGAACACACCTGCTGCCACACCTGCCTGCACCCCCAAGGGCGCATTCTCCACTACTATAAAGTTGTTGGCTGCCCATTTTTCACCATTCCCATCATGGCTTCCCTCCCATTTACGAAACTTCTCCATACCCATCAAATAAGGCTCAGGATTTGGTTTTCCATACTTCACATCAAACGCTGTCACCATCAACTCTTCTCTGAAAATCTCGGGGAAATTTCTGTTCAAGCGTTCCAACAGCGTCACCTGTCCGCTGCCTGTCACCACCATAGGCACCACACCACTCTCTTTCACTTTCACCAAGAGTTCACACGCACCAGGCATCCGCTCCGCTTTGGGGCACAGATTGAATAGATCGCTCTTATAACGATAAATGCGTTCAATCTCCTCTTCTGATGCTTCATGCCCACGCTCACGCATCGACACCAGATTAATGGTGCCAGCACCCGTGCGCCCTTCGTGCATATAAGCCTCCCATTCAGGCAAATCCATGCCGAAATGTGCCATCGTCTCATGCCAGCACTTGGCATGGTTTTTCATCGAGTCGAACAGCACACCGTCCATGTCAAACATGGCTGCCTTCAAATCCATCCTTTTCCATCCCCAATTTTCCAGATAATGCTCAATGGCAATCTCTATCTGCTTCTGATTCATCTTTTTACCTTTTTTATCCTTACTGAATTGCCGCTTTTATCTTCTGCAATTCCTCGTCCGTAAATCCGACAGTCATCGCTTCCCAATCCTTGCCTCCACACAGAAAGTCTCTACGCAATGTTTCTTTTGCCACACGCAACATTTCCTCATGGTCGAAAGCCAACTGGGGCACGGCATCCAAGGGGAACCATTTGGCTTGGGCAGCATCATCCATCCCTTTCACCTCGCTCATGCGCACGATGGCATAATAAGCAATTGTTATCACACGTTCCCGTGGGTCTCTGTCGGGAGCGGAAAAGGTTTGAAACTGCTTCACGTATGCTGTATCGAGACCTGTTTCCTCCATCAGTTCGCGCTTTGCGCCCTCATCTGCCGATTCGTCCATCTCCAGAAAACCGCCAGGAAACGCCCAACATCCCTTGTAAGGTTCAAAGCCTCTCTCTATCAACAATACGTTCAGCCCCTTTCCATCATAGCCGAAAATCACACAATCCGTCGTCACACTTGGATGTGGATACTTGTAATGATACTTATACTCTTCCATAAAGACTTTGTGTACACTATCCTCCTCCCACGTCCATCTTGCCAAAGGAACTACAGCCATCTCGCCAGCCACAACGGACGCTTGCTGCGTCAAACACCCAACAAGACTTTGGAAAAAGAAGAGAATCACTATCAACATAAAACATTAAAACTTTCTGTCAGCAAGTTTTACTTTTTCAATTCGAGTACAAAATTACAACTTATATTTAACCTGACCAAAAGAAAGTATGGTTTTATGGGAAAAGCACCCTTTTCAGCAAAAGCAATAGGAGTTGTTTTTACCGTCATTGAACATTATCCTGTGCCGAACAAACGAACCAAGAGGATATGGTACAACACCCCTCATTCATGTTTCACCACTCCACTATCCACATTGGTGTTCTTCAGCGTCTGCTGCTGCGTTGCGTAGCGTCTGCCATGCGACAGATGGAGGGTGAGGCGTAGGGAGACCATGTTGCCGAGGTCGGTGCTGTAGGAGGAAATGGTTTTGTGGAGATAGCGATTGAGGAGTTCAGATTTGTTCTCACGCACATTGCTGTCGAAGGGGTGCTGCCAGAAGAGGGAAAGGGAGCCGAGTTTGCCGATTCGGTAGGAGACGGAAAGATAGGAAGCATAGCCACCATCACCTTTTCCTTCGCCTTCGAGGAAGTGCCAACCGCTGTCGTAACTGGCTGAAAGCGTGAACTTTCCGAGATAGGCATTGAGGTCGAAACCGCCCATCAGGGTGTTGCGAAGATGAGTGTAGTGATCGCCAAAATTGAAGCAACGGAGGAAGGTGCCATAGAGCGTGAGGTCGAACTTCTCGGGAATCAGGTGGAGGGTGAGATAGTCGTAGAGATAAATCATCTGCACACTGCCCTGATTGGTGCGAGAGAAGATGTATTGGGTGGTGCCGTCGGAGAGCGTTTGACGAGCGATGTCCTGCATTCGAGTGCGGTGGCAGTTGCGATAGAGGGCAAGAAAACTGTTGGTGACATGACGGCTGTCGTAGTCAAGGCGAAGTTGATGCTCATAGTCAGGATTGGTCTTGAGGGTGGGATTGCCGATGCTCAGTTCCTCAATCAAAGCAAAGGGCAGCAACACACGTTCGTTCATCTGCGTGACATCGGTGAGTTGGGCGATGCGAGGGGCTGAACTTCGCATCTCGAAGTCGTAACTCAATGAAAGCGAGGAACTGAGCGGATAATTGAGCGTCACTTTCGGACGTGGCAACCAATAGTTGAACGAGCCGCCTTGCTGACTGTAATACACATGGCTCACACCCATACCTGCCTTATATCCCACCCCGAAGAGTTTGCCCCGCAGTTGTGCGTAGAGGTACTGACCGGAGTTGTGCAAGGGATTGTCTTTCAGCAAGTCACCTGTGTATTCATTGCCAAGGTATTGCTGATGTTGTTTGAAGCCCACAGAGAACGTGAAGGGCTTGAAACGGTTCTCATAGAGCCACTCGGAGGTGAGGGAATTGGTTCGCCCGCGTACATTATATATATAAGGGGATACGGCATCATAGGAATAACCGTAGCGACTGCCCACATACGTGCCCACAGCGTTGGCGGTCAGCGTCTGTGCGTGTGGCAGGTGAAGATTGAAGTAAAGGTCGAGTTGGGTCGTGCCCGTGCGGTCTTTGCTTTGGGTGGTCACGGTATCGGTGGAAAGGGGCTGAATCACCTCCTTCTCCGCATGAAAGGAGGGGGAGTTGCCGAAACTTTGCGAAAGTGTGGCGAGAAAGAGGTACTTTTCATCTTCGGCAAGGCTGTACTTGGCAGAAAGCCCATTGCTGATGAAAGGGTTCTTGTAGGAGAAGGTGCGGTTGATGACCGATGCCGTCGTGCCATCTGCCAGTGCGTAATCGGTCGTGCTGTTGAAACGGGAGCCTCGGAAATCCGTCCAACCGAAATCATAATTGAACGAAAACTCGCTCTTGCCTCGGTTCATACGGAGATACACATTGTCGCTGTTATGGCGACGATTGACCGCCTGTAACACTTCCCCACCCACGACATAGCCGCTGGTCGGACGAAGCACATGGATGTCAATCACATATGCCACTCCATCGCCATACCGCAATCCAGGCGAGGTGATGAAGTCGATGGATTGTACCGTCCCCATTTCCAGCGACAACAAATCCTGGGTGGAGGCAGGCACGTCGTTGATTCTCACCTGCACCGAGCCAATCATTTCAGGTGCTGTTATCGTCCGCATCACCTCATCCACACGAATGCCCGGCAACGACAATTTCTGCAACAGCGAATAGCCATCCGCCGATGCCTCCAACTGCGCTTGCGACGGAAACACCTTCATGCCATCCACCGTTTTCATCACTCGTGCGGCCTTCACCGTCACACCTTCCAATTTTACTTCTTTCGTGGCAACCGAATCCGTTGCCACCGAACCTGCGGTTTCCTGTGCCCACAGCATCGAGGAAGCCACCCACATTTGAATACAAATAAAAACAAACTTCTTCATACTTTTTTAGCGTTAAGAATTTTACGCTACAAAGGTATGAAGAAGTCCACTCTCAGGAAGAAAAAACTTCCTGACATTTGTCTGACATTTCGCCGACAAAAACCTAACTATCTGTCTGTCAGCACATACGCCCTACCCCTATCTGATTCGATTTTGAGATGGCTATGCCCCTCAAGGATGGGTTTGATGCGACGAATGAGGGTGTAGAGTGTGTCGGAGGCATCAGGTTTCTTAGGCCAAAGCGTGTTGCAGATATCCTGCTTGGAGAGGGAGTGGGAAGGAGAACGGAAGAACATCTCCATGAGTTGCTGCTGCATGGGGGTGAGACGCACTTCGGTACCCTCGTCTGTGAGGAACGTTTTGTTTTCGGGAATGAAAGAAAGTCCTCCGAAAGCAATGTGATCGTCGCTCTTTGCCGCCACAAAATTCACCTCTGGATGACGCTTTTTGTACCAACAACAACCTATTGCCCAAAGGATTGCCAACACCACCAAAGCCCCAGCAGGACGTTGGTCGGACAAAGCAAAGACGGTGAGGAAAGAGCACCCCGCCTTGGCTTCGAGCACCGCCACGTCTTGATGGTTGCGATAGACGGTTTTGACAGAGATAGATGCGGTGTCACGCACTTCGGGAATGGAGATGTAACTGCGATAGACACGAATGGTATCGGCATCCACCACGTTGCTCTGACGCTCCGCCAATGTCTGCGAAAGAGCCGTCTCCACATCGTCCTCTATGCTCATTGCCTTGAGTTGGGCACTACCCAGAGAGGTCAGCACCGCACTGGCAACCAAGAACATAAAAACAACTAACGGTAATGTCTTCATAGGAAAATAATTTATTCTAATTTCCGCAACACTATAATTTAATATTTTTTATAAGCACCTGAGCAACAAAAAGTTGCTCAGGATTTTGCCATGTCAGAAATTTCACTTATCTTAGTGTTGCAAATAAAAAACAAATAAAACTCTGAATGACAT
>JAFUYM010000021.1 GCA_017470525.1 Bacteroidaceae bacterium | reverse complement strand
TTCTTGCTGCCACCCCGCCGCATGTAGGTTTAAGTTCGTCTCACCCCTCGGACAGGTTGGGCTTCGAGAGGGTTCTCTGGCCAGTAGTGCTTGGGGTAGCGGCGTTTGAGTTCTTTGCGCACCTCGAAATAGGTGGTTTGCCAGAAACTGTGGAGGTCTTGGGTGAGTTGGACGGGTTTGAAACCTGGGGAGAGGAGTTCCATGAGGAGGGGCTGCTTGCCATCGTTGAGGCGAGGAGTGTCGGAGAGTCCGAAACACTCCTGAAGACGGACACTGAGGACAGGGGCTTGTGTACCGAGGCGGTAGTCGATTCGGATGCGACTGCCCGTAGGCACCTGGATATGGGTGGGTGCCAAGCGGTCGATGGTTTGCTGAAGGTCGTAGGGGATAAGCGACCAAAGAGCCCCATGCAGGTCGATGCGTTTGAGTTCGGCAAGGGAGGTCTTGACCTTTCCATCCGCTTCAAGATAGAAAGGCAGCCACTCGTTGGCAGTCATCATGAGGTGAGGAGTGGAGAGGTCGGGAACGGGCAGTTCGGGATGCCATGCCGAGACTTGCGCCACGCGCTGTTGGAGTTGAGCCACACGGTCGTTCCAGTCAAACATGCTGAGCCCGTCCTTCTTGACGGCTTCACAAATGAGGCTGATGACCTGCTGCTTGTCGGCATGGCGAGAAGGTCTGCTGTCAACGAGAAGCGCACCGATGCGGCGTTCGGTCTGCATGAGTACACCTCCTTGCTTGCAGTCCCACGAAAGGTGGTCACGCACCGTGATGAAGTCTTCGAGGTCAGCCACACGGACAGGAGCAGCCAGAAAGACATGTCCTGTATTCCCCGACGAATGAAGGGAAGCCACAGCCAGCCACCGCTCGGCAAGCAAAGAATCCGAGTCGTTGAGTTGCACAGAGTCGCCGCTCGACAGTTTGAAAAAGCCAATCCCGTCCTGCGCCATCGCAATCCGTTCTGGATAAGCATACGCCACGAGAGAACCAACATCTTCAGGAACCACATCCGCATTGTCCTCCGCCACCCGTACCATCCGTCTGTATTCATAGGCAATCTGTTCCATCCGCGCCCATCTGCCGAGAGATTTCTCCCGTCGACTTCTCCGTAACATTGAGATGCGGAGCGGCATGTCGCAGTCAGCCTCCCTGCCACGAGAGCGGTCAGCCATTGCCAGAGGGTCTTTTTCTTCGAAGAGGGCAGCGATGTCGCAAGCCAGCGCTTTCATCGCTGGAGTCTTCGCCCTGAGTATCATGCGGGAAATACGAGGGTGACAAGGGAGAGCGACCATTTGTTTGCCGACAGAGGTCAATCGCCCCTGCTCGTCAATAGCACCCAGTGCTTGCAGCAGTTGCCTTGCCTGATGGAGATGCCCCGTCGGAAGAGGCGTGAGCCACGGCAAGGCAGAAGCATCGCATTCGCCAAAGGCAGCCATATCAAGCAGCATCGGCGCCAAGTCCGCTTCCAGTAGTTCAGGCGTCCGCTGTGCTGCCATGCGGTGTTCCGATGCCAAAGTCCACAACCGATAACACACCCCCTCCGCCACACGACCTGCACGACCCGTGCGTTGGGTTGCCATGTCGAGGCTGATGCGGACCGTCTCAAGATGGCTCAGTCCCGTGCGCCCGTCGAAGACCAAGGTGCGGCAAAAGCCCGTGTCGATGACGATGCGCACCCCCTCGATGGTGAGAGAAGTTTCGGCGATAGGCGTGGCAAGCACCACCTTCCGTTCCCCCTGCTTCGAGGGTGCAATGGCACGACGCTGCTGTTCGGGAGGAAGTGTACCATACAGAGGACAGACAATAGTGCCGCCCAACGACTGCCCCAACAAATCGGCACACTTCAGAATCTCACCTTGCCCAGGGAGGAACGCCAGAATATCGCCCTCATGTATTCGGTGCGCCTTCACGATGGCAGCAGCGGTGCCCCCAGGCAGGTCGAAGCGGTCAATGTCCTCCGCCGCATGAAAAACCTCCACAGGGAACCTCCTTCCCTCACACGCTATCAAAGGAGCATTCAGTTGCTGGCAAATGTCATGCGCATCGATGGTGGCAGACATGATGACCACCTTCAGGTCGGGCCGCAAGATGCGCTGCACCTGCCGAGTGAGCGCCAACGCCAAGTCCGAGTGGATGTTCCGTTCGTGAAACTCATCAAAGATGACCACCCCCACCCCGTCCAGCGTGGCGTCCTCCACCAGCATCCGGGTCAGGATGCCCTCGGTGAGCACCTCCACACGTGTGGCAGCCGACACCTTCCTCTCAAATCGCACCCGATAGCCCACAGTCCTGCCCACAGGTTCGCCCACGATGTCAGCCATGCGCTCAGCAATCTGTCGGGCAGCCAAGCGACGAGGCTCCAGCATCAGCACCCTCTCGGCATTGGGAAGTCCCGCCATGATGGTCAGCGGCAGCAACGTCGATTTACCCGCCCCCGGAGGCGCAGTGACCACCACACAATCGTGCTCCGCCAATGCTTGATTGACGGAGCCGACGATGCTTGAGGCAGGAAGATTTCCTGCACTCTGGACAATCAGGGAAAGAGAGGACACCTACTATTTCTTATAGAACACTCCTTACTTCTTGTAATACTTCTTCGCTTCGGGCAGCCAACCTTGAATCTGCTTGATGCGCTTCGCATCCGACGGGTGGTCGCTGAAGATGGAGTTGGAACTGTTGCCAGCCGCAGCCATGCGTTGCCAGAAAGTCACGGCAACCTCAGGGTCATAACCTGCCATTGCCGCAAAGATGAGTCCGATGTGGTCAGCCTCGCTCTCCTGACTGCGCGAGAAGCCCGAGGTCCACGCCTGAGTGCCCACGCCGATGATTTGCGAAACCACATTCGCCGTGTTCGGTCCCATACCAGCAGCCGAAGCCACACCACCGAGAATCTGCAAACCATACTGCTGCTTGTATTCGTTGCTGATGCGTTCAGCCGAATGTTTCGCCACCGCATGAGCAATTTCATGTCCCAGTACAATCGCCAAGGAAGCCTCATCCTGTGTGACAGGCAGAATGCCCTCATACACCACAATCTTGCCGCCAGGCATGCAGAAAGCGTTCACCTGCGTGTTCTGCACCAGATTGAACTCCCACTGATAGTTCGTCACCTCGTTGCCCAATCCGTTGGCATTCAAGTAGGTGACCACAGCATTTGCCAACCGCTGCCCCACTCTTTTCACCATCGCGGTGTTGGCGGCGTTGGTCGAAGCCTTCGCTGTCTTCATGTACTCCTGATACTGCTGATTGCTGAGGCTCATGACCTGCTCGTCGCTCACAATCAGATTCTGTTTACGCCCTGTGATGGGCACTTTCGAGGTGGTGCCACAACTTGCCAAAATCGCCGTGACCACCACCAGCATGAGAAATTTAACGCTTTTCATCTTTTCCATATTAAATAATGATGGGGCAAAGATACAACGAATTTTTCTATTAGACAAATTTTTCTTGCGGCAAATCGCATCACTCCACCCGACTGTTGCGTTTTTTCTCCGTTTGAAACCTCATTCCAGACGACCTTCCGTTAATTACTAATAAAGAAAAAAGCATTACTAAAAATGAATGTTAAATCTTTGTTTCACAGGCAATTTTTATCTACTAAAAGTTTCGTTTATTAAAACTTTAGTAGTACCTTTGCGGCATCAATAACGAAAACTTTAGTAAACACCCATGACGAAGATGAAAGAGAACAAAACACTGACCAAGGCAGAGATGGAAATCATGAACTACCTTTGGGACATCGGCGGAGAAGGTGGCACCGTGCGCGACGTGTTGGAGCGATACCCGGCACCCCCACCAGCCTACACCACCACAGCCACGTTTCTGAAGATTCTGACACAAAAAGGCTTTGTGGCAACAGAGAAACGGAAAGGCGAGGGAAAGACGTACCTGTTCCGCCCCCTCATCAGCCGCGACGAGTACCGCAAACGCGTAGTGGAAGACGTGAAAGACAGTTTCTTTGGCGGTTCGGTGAAGTCGCTCGTCAGTTTCTTCGTGCAAGAAGAAAAACTCTCGGAGACCGAACTGAAAGAACTGCTGGAGATGGTCAGCCAAGGTGCCGACAGAGTAAGATAGTCCATCCTTTCGGTTTCGCTGCCAGAAGGCCGGCACACGCGCTTACAGCACCTCTTCGTCGGACTGGAGCACATCGACACGTCGGACTGCTCCACATCGGCACGTCGGACTGGAGCAGTCCGATTTCGAGGCATAAAACGAGGCTTTTCATCACTTTTTAGAATCGACCATCATCATGTTACCCTATATCATAAAATCCATCATCACGCTCTCCATCCTCTACCTACCCTACATGCTGCTGCTCAGGCGAGAGTCCTTCTTCCGATTCAACCGCCTTGTGCTGCTCAGCATCATGGTGCTGTCGTTGGTGCTCCCGTTGTTCGACATCCACGAATGGGCATGGAAACAGAACCCTGTACAGAACCACCTACAAGGCATCATCGAAGTGGGGCAACCGATGATAGTGGGCGTTGGGCAAAAGACCGTCAGCAATCCCAGTCCTGCGGTTGAAGGCGCACCCATCGACATCTGGAGCATCGCCACCCTCCTCTATCTGGCAGGCATCGCCATCACCCTGCTCACTAAGGGAATACAGATGACACGCCTCTACCGCCACATCCATCACGGCGTGTTGTGGACCGAGCAACAAGGCGGCATCACCATCTACTGCCACACAGGAAACGTGGCACCTTTCAGTTGGATGCACACCATCGTCATCAGCGAAGAGGACTACGAGCACAATGCGCAAACCATCCTTCGCCACGAGATGGGACACATCCTTCACCACCACTCCTTCGACCTCCTATTGCTGAATCTCTGCCAAGTGGTGCAGTGGGCAAACCCGCTCGTGTGGGTATTGGCAAGTTCTTTGAGCGATGTGCATGAATATGAAGCAGATGACCACGTGCTCCGCTGCGGTGTCAATGCTACGCAATACCAAAATCTATTGATAAAAAAAGCCGTTGGCTCCAGTTCCTACGCCTTTGCTAACGGCTTCAATCACAGTTTACTAAAAAAACGTATCACTATGATGTTGCAAAAGAAATCCAATCCGTGGATGCGTACAAAGGCTTTGTACCTCATCCCCGTGGCGGTTGTAGCACTCAGTGCCTTCGCCACCCCAGTGTTAACCCAGCATGCCGACGCCAACGAGGCTACAGATGCCTTGAACGTGGGCAAAGTTACGGAGAAATCCGCAAACCAGCAAGTTTCTGTGGCAGAAAATGCCATTGTTCCAACGGAAAGCCTTGTCGAGACAACAGAAGACGCCCCTGCTAAGGAGGTGGTGGCTGCGGACGAGGCTGTCGAAAATCCAATGGAGGAACTCCCTCTGATGCCAGACGATGACGAGGTGCTTGATATCTGTGAAGTGTTGCCTGCCTATCCAGGAGGGCATGGAGCACTCATGGACCTTTTCGTCAAAAACCTCAAATACCCCGAGAAAGCCTTCAAGTATGGCATGCAGGGGAAAATCATGGTGCAGTTCATCGTGCGGAAAGATGGCACTTACGACAGTTTAAAGATTGCCAAGAGCATCGAAAAAGACAATGCAGGCATCGCAGTGGCGGCATCTCTGCCTGATGGAACACAGCCCACAGGCACCATCTCGTCAGAACAGTTCGAGGAAGGCAAAAAAGCGATGGAAGAGGAGGCTCTCCGAGTGGTCAAACTGATGGAAAAGTGGACTTCAGGTACGGAAAAAGGCAAGCCCGTGAATGTCCGTTTCACCCTCCCACTTACCTTCCGCCTCCAGTAACCCAAACGCGTTGTAATTAAAGATTAGTTAAAGAGTTAAGTGTACACAAGCCCCCATGTGATTCGTGAGAATCGCGTGGGGGCTTTTCTTGTGTAAGTACAGTTTGCCTTTTTAATATCCTTTTTGACAAAAAGCGACCCTGATTGAGGTGAATATCCATCGAATGGGCATTTTTTGTAACCACAAAATGCGGTTTTTCTTACGATGGCTTGTCTGTTTGGAGAGAAAACGCTACATTTGCCCAATTAGAGCGCAAAATGCGTTCCCATGAAAACCCCAAAACGATATGAGGCAGAAACTATACATACTCGCCGCAGTGGTGTTGGCTGCATGGATGGGGCATCCCGCAGATGCCCAATATGCCGACACCATGGGAGGCGACAGCACCAGCGAAACGAAAGCGCATCCCCAACGCCCCCAACCCACCCGACGAGCATACACCGAGGAACATCCGTTGGTGTATGAGGATATGTGGGACTTATGGCCCTACTCGTTCCTGAACGAAAACGGTGACCCTGACGGTTTCAACGTGGAACTGATTCGGATGATAATGGACGAACTCGACATCCCCTACGTCATCAAACTGAAAGAGAAGCAGTATGCGTTTGAGGACCTGCGCGATGGGAAGTCCGACCTCATCCTTGGACTCTCGGCTGGCTACCATGACGCTTACGGACATTACAGTGAGAATCCCGTCACGCTGTTCACCCAGAGTGTGGCTTCGCCCAAGGACAAACCCGTGGAAATCACGACCTTCAAGGACCTGAGCAACCACAAGGTGTTCGTGAACGATAGCAGCCTCTGCCACCACCTGATGATTGACTACGGATGGGGTGAAAACGCCATCCCGTATAGCGCCGTGAAACTTGCCTTGCTGAAGGTGAGCACCGAAGGAGAAGGAGCCGTCGTCTGGAACACGCTTTCGCTCAAATGGCTCATCAACAAATACCACATTGAGAACCTACAACTCACCCCCATCAACATGCCTCACGGGGAGTACCGGTTCATGTCGAACGACCCTGTGCTGCTCCAGCGGCTGGATAGCGTATATAGCGCGCTTGACTCGTCGGACAAACTGACCGACCTGCGCAACAAGTGGTTCTATCCCGACCACCAGGAGACAGGCATACCGTCGTGGGTGTGGTGGCTGGCTGCCTGTGCAGCACTGCTGGCACTCATCATGGCAATCTATGCCATTGCTTATAACATTCAGGCAAAACGGCTCACCGAATACAACAACAAGAGAAACAAACGACTGGCACTCATTCTGGAAACCAGCCGCGTGAGGGTGTGGACCTATCAGGTGGCGACACAACTGTTCGAGTGGCGCAACGAGAATGGGCAGGTGGCATACACCTACACCACCGACGAGTTTGCCCACCGCTACCGCTCCGAAGATTTCCAGACTCTGACAGAAGCCATCCAGAAACTGGCAAACACCGAAAAGCCCACCCTTGAGAACGACAAGGAAGAGGAAATCACACTGAACCTGAAGGCGCGCGATGTGGAGGACGGCGATGCCGAGGAGAAAGACTTCATCATCGCACTCTCCGTACTGCGGCGCGACAAGAGCGGAAAAGCCAGCGTCATCTTGGGCACCAAGCGAGACGTGACCGAACTGCGCAAGCGTGAACGCGAGGCAGATGAGGCTGTGCAGCGATACGCCACCATCTTCAACATGCCGATGCAGGGCAACATCCTGTTCACACCCGATGGCATCATTGCCGACATCAACCCGAAGGCGTGTGAGATGTTTGGCTGCAACCACGACATCATTCTGGCAGAGAAGGTATCGTACAAGGACTTGCTGGACATGCAGGATGTGGAACTGGAGAAAGCGAACGGTTACACCTGCACGAAAACGTTCGACTTTGCCAACATGTCGCAGAGGAGCCGAAAGGTGCTGGCATGCCGACGGATGGAGAAGATGGTTTGCAACATCGAACTAAAAACCTACAACGATGCAGAGGGGAACATGGTGGAGATGATTGCGATGTGTCACGACCTAACGGAACAATACGAGAACATCGAGAAACTGCATGAACTGACGCAGAAGGTCAATATGGCTGACGAAACGCTGAAGACGTATTTCTCGAAGATGCGTAGTGATTATGTGAATCTATTTTTTTAACTTTGCAACACATAAGTACCTATTATTATATATTAACTAACTCTGTTTTTTAGTTGAGGGTCTGAGATGTGAATCTAAGGCTCTCTTTTTTTGTGCCCATTCGTAAGGTTTGAGTTCAAACGAACAACCTGCCATCATGAAGGGCCCGATGTCAATATCTTCCTATACGCGCACTCAGCGCATGTCATTTGCCACACCCAGCGTGTAAAATTACGAGCACCCAGCGCCTGTCATTTCGCGCTGAGTGCCCGGTTTTCTGCAATCACTTATCATTAAAACAATTACACTCTTTTTGAGAAAAACTCAAGGAATCGACCTTTTCATCTCTTCTTGTTCCATCCCTTTTTGAGAAAAGATAATTTTGTCCTATTCATGTGTGGTTATCGCCTTCGGCGGACGAAAACAGATTATCCGAAAAATCCGCTTCATCCGTTCAATCGTTCCGAAGGAACTTGTCAAATATAAAAAATGCTCCTTTCACCGTTTCTTTTTGCCATAGACAGGCATGAAAAGAAATGAAAGAGCCAACAAAAGCAGAAAAAGAACGAAGAGCCTTTTTCTGAGAAAATAATCCTCCTGTTGCACAATAAAAGCCGGGAAATGGAGTTATTATTAGTGATGAACAGGCGTGTGATAGCGTTGGCGGCTCTCCTGACGGTGGGTGTATCGGCAGTGAGAGCACAGTGGGATGTGCAGTTTTCGGACTTCACAGCCCTGAAGTCGTTTTATAACCCTGCTGTGTCGGGTACGGATGGGAGACTGAATGTGGCGGCGACGTATTCGGTGCAGATGGGGGGGTATGAGGATGCGCCGCAGACGATGTATGTGGGGGCGGATTTGCCTGTATATTTCCTGAGTCCCCGTCATGGTGCGGGTGTCAGTTTCTTGACGGATGACAACAGCATTTTCAAGACAACGCGTGTCAGTGTTCAGTATGCCTATAACCTGAAGGTGGGGAAAAGGGGCAAGTTGGCTGTGGGCTTCTTGGGCTCGCTGATGAGTGAGAAGGTGGATAAGAGCGGTGTGGAACTGGAGGATAACAGCGACCCGGCTTTCCCTTCGGCACAGTTGGATGGCAGTAAGGTGGACATGGGTGCGGGATTGTATTATTACCATCCGAAGGCATGGTTGGGTGTGTCGGCTCAACATCTTTTGGCACCCACGCTCGTGATGGGCGAAACGAACGAAGTGTCGATTCCACGTGTGTATTATTTGATGGGTGGATACAATATTAAGTTCAAAAATTCGTTAATATCTTTGCAACCCTCTTTCTTGGTGCAGTCAGATTTGGATGTGTGGAGAGAGGATGTGCAGTGCAAAGTGGTGTATGAACGTGACGAGAAGAAGTTCTATGGTGGTGTGGGGTATAGCCCCAACACGTCGGTGACAGTCCTTGCGGGTGGTGTGTTCCACGGCATTTGCCTCGGTTACAGTTACCAGTTATACACTTCTGGGGTGGGGTTGATTAACGGCAGTCATGAGGTGGTGTTGGGGTATCAGACAGACCTTGACCTCTTCAAGAAGGGGCGGAATAAACATAAGAGTGTGAGATGGCTGTGAGGTGAAGACCCCTCTGGTTCTCCTGTTTAGGGGAGAAGTGAGTTGAGAGAGAATTTACATGTATTAATATATAAAAGAATGAAAAAAATATTGTTTGCTATATGTACGGCAGTCTTCGCCTTGGCGGTTGCTTCCTGCTTCTCGAGTAAGGGAGGAGCGAATGCCTCGGGTGGAGAGGTGACGGGTGTCAGCGGCACGTCGATGTCGGAGCCTGCACCCTATGGCATGGTATTGGTGAAGCGTGGCAGCCTCAAGATGGGTACGGAGAAGACGGACAGTCTGTGGGGCAAAGATGTGCCGACAAGGGACATCAGTGTGGATGCGTTCTGGATGGACGAGAAGGAGGTGACGAACTCTATGTATCGTCAGTTTGTGTATTGGGTGCGTGATTCCATCATTCGTGAGCGTCTGGCTGACCCTGCATGGGGCGGTGACGAGACGTACAAGATTGAGGAGGACAAGTATGGCGAGCCTGTCACTCCCCATCTGAACTGGAACAAGGCTTTGCCTCGCAATCCTGATGAAGACCAGGAACGTGCAATGGAGAGTGTCTATACGACTCATCCTGTGACGGGCGAGAAGATGCTGGATGTGAGCCAGTTGAATTACCGCTATGAGGTGTTCGACTATGTGATGGCTGCCCAGCGTAAGTATCGTCTGAAGAATGGTGGCGACCGTGGTTTCGGTGCTTCTCCTTTGGAGGAACGCAATCTGAACACGGACTTTGAGAACGACCCTAATGAGGTGGTGATGATTTCGAAGGACACGGCGTATGTGGATGATGATGGTGTGATTCATCGCAAAACCATCACGCGTCCGCTAAGCAGCATGTGGGACTTCGTGAACACCTATATTGTGAATGTTTATCCCGATACGACCTGTTGGATTAACGATTTCCAGAATGCGGAGAACGAGGTGTATATGCGTCTCTACTTCACCCATTCCAACTTTAATGAATATCCAGTGGTGGGTGTCAATTGGGAACAAGCCAATGCGTTCTGTAACTGGCGTACCGACTACCTTATCAAAGGTTTAGGACCACAGGCGAAGTTTGTGCAACGGTATCGTCTGCCGACTGAGGCTGAGTGGGAGTTTGCCGCTCGTGGTAAGGATGGCAACGAACTGCCTTGGGAGCAAGAGGGCGTGGCGAGCGACAAGGGATGCTTCTATGCGAACTTCAAGCCTGACAGAGGAAACTACACGAAGGATGGCAACCTCATCACGTCGAAGACGGGTATTTACAGTGCCAATTCCAATGGTCTCTACGACATGGCGGGTAATGTGGCGGAGTGGACCAACACAGTCTATACCGAGGCGGGTGTGCTTTCTATGAGCGACATGAACCCGACACTCAATTATAACGCAGCCAAGGAAGACCCATACGCACTGAAGAAGAAGAGCGTGAGAGGTGGCTCGTGGAAAGACCCCGAAAGTTTCATCAAGAGTGCATGGCGTTCGTATGAGTATCAGAATGTAGGACGTTCTTTCATCGGCTTCCGATGTGTGAGGTCGCAGGTGGGAACATCTTCAAAGGCAAAGAAGTAAAAAGAAGGAGACCCTCTCCCCAACCCTCCCCCGTAATGAGGAGGGAGACCATGCGGGGTGTTTGGGACAAAAAAAATACAAATAATAAATAACTCTAAAAATCATCCCTCAATAAGAAACTGGCCGAACGGCTCTCCCCATTATGGGGGAGATGTCCAAAGGACAGAGAGGGTCTTTATTTATGGCAACACAATATAATGCAATTCAGAGATTTCTCCGCACCAAGAAGGGGCAGACTTTCTTGAACTATGCATACAGTTGGGGTGCATCCGTCGTGATTGCAGGTGCGCTCTTCAAACTCACCCACATCGCAGGTGCCGACATCATGCTCTTCTTGGGTATGGGTACTGAAGTCATCGTGTTCTTCTTGGCAGGTTTCGAGCCACAGGAGAGTATGGATGCAAGGGAATTGGCAGAAGAGGCTGTTGAGAACGCAAATATCGTTGCACAGGTGAATGCTTCCATCTCGGAAGAGACGGCTGCAGCATTGGCAAGTGCAGCCAACGCAGCGGCACATGCACCTGCTGGTGGCGGTGGTGGCGCTGTTATTGTTGGCGGTGGCGGAGTGCCTGGCGGTGGTACGATTGTCATCAATGGTGGTGGGTCAGGCCCTGCTGTGGCAGAGGGCGAACCTGTGGATGCCGCAGAGTTGGCAGCCAACATTTCTTCTGCACCAGTCTTCAATTCCGCTCAGTTCAAGGGTATGGCTCCTGAAATGCAGGAAGCAACGAAGGCTTATGTGGAGCAGTTGGCAGAACTGACCGACACCCTCAAGAAGGTGGCAGAGCAGAGTGCCCGTCTCACCCGCGACTCCGAGGAAATGTAGAACATGAACCGCACCCTCACAGGCATCAACCGCTTCTACGAGATGCAACTGAAGAGCGTCGGCACCCAGTCGGCTACCATCGATGAGGTGAACGAGCAGACGAAGAAACTCGCTGTTCAGTTGCAAGAACTGAATGAGGTTTATGCCAAGATGGTTGAAGCACTCAAAATGAAGATAGCGTAAAACTTTGTAGATATAAAAACAACGAATTGAGCGAATGGGACGAATTGACAATGACAATGCCGCAAGCGGCACCGAATAGAAACGAATTGCATTCGTGAAAACCGCAAGGTTTTTATTCGTCGGGCTTGCCCATTTAACTCCATTAGCCAAATTAGAAACATTCGTTGTTGAAAAAATATAACAAAGATGATTAGAAAAAAACTCTCTCCACGACAGAAGATGATTAATCTGATGTACGTTGTGCTGATGGCAATGTTGGCACTCAACGTGTCATCGGATGTGCTCGAAGGCTTCTCGCTCGTGGACGAAGGACTGAACCGCACGAAGGTCAACTCGACCACTCAGAACGAGGCAATCTACAAGGAGATGGAGGCTGCCATGAAGCAGAATCCGGAGAAGACTCGCCAGTGGTATGAGAAGGCACAGCAGGTTCGTAAAATGTCTGACTCACTCTATACCCTTGCCGAGAACCTGAAGTGGGAGATTGTGCGCGAGGCTGATGGTAAGGATGCTGACCTGAACGATATTAAAGGGCGTGACAATCTGGAGGCGGCTACTCATGTGATGCTGGCTCCAGGCATAGGGAAAGGTGGAAAACTCAAGAAAGCCATTGAAACTTATCGTGATGGCATCACTTCGATGATTAACGATGAGAAGCAAAAGGACATCATCAAGTCGAACTTGACGACCGAAGTGCCTCAGAAGGCGAAGTTGCAAGGCAAGAATTGGCAGGAGTATATGTTTGAGAACACGCCTGTGGCTGCTGCAATCACGTTGCTCACGAAACTCCAGACGGATGTGCGCCATGCAGAAGGCGAGATGTTGCACCAGTTGGTGGCAAACATCGACGTGAAAGATGTGCGTGTGAACCAAATCAATGCCTATGTCATTCCTACCGCACAAACGGTGGTGCGAGGCGGTAAGTTCTCCGCTCAAATCATCATGGCGGCGGTCGATTCCACTCAGCGTCCAGAGATTTATGTGGGCAATACACTTTTGAAGTCGGAGAATGGGCGCTATGAGACTATCTGTAATTCAACAGGTGACTTCACACTGAAGGGTTATCTGGTGATGAAGAATGGTAATGGTGAGACCATCCGGCGTGAATTTGCACAACCTTATACCGTCGTGGAACCATCGGCAACAGTGAGTGCGACGATGATGAATATGCTGTATGCAGGTTATCAGAACCCCATCAGTGTCAGTGTGCCAGGAGTGCCCAGCAATAAGATTAGCCTCTCCATGACGAATGGAACCCTTACCAAGAAGGATGGCGGCAACTATATTGCTGTGCCGACGAATATCGGTGAGAATGCTGTCACCTTCACGGTCACAGCCCAGAACGAAGGCCGCCAGCAGGAGATGGGCAAGTTCACGTTCAATGTGCGTAAACTGCCTGACCCGACGGGCTATCTCGAATACGCAGACTCCAAAGGTAATGTTACCCGATTCAAGGGCGGACGCATTTCCAAGCAAGCCATTGTGGCAGCGGGAGGTATCGGAGCCGCCATTGACGACGGACTGCTGAATATCTCTTTCCGAGTGCTTGGCTTCCAGACGCGCTTCGTTGATAATATGGGTAATGTGGTGCCAGAGGTCAGCAACTCTGCTACCTTCACGCCGAATCAGTTAGCCCGTATCCGTTCCCTCACGAGAGGCAAACTTTTCAACATCAGTGAAATCCGCGTTATAGGTCCTGATGGCATCGAACGAACTTTGAAAACTCCAGTGGAAGTTATCATCAATTAAAGAAGAAGACCCTCTCCCCGACCCTCCCCCATAATGGGGAGGGAGACCATGCGGGGTGTTGGGAAATGTATCAATAAGAAAAAGAATATATAACAAAAAAACCTCGTTAGAACCTTGCCGGATGGCTCTCCCCATTACGGGGGAGATGTCCGAAGGACAGAGAGGGTCTATTTTTAAATTATGAAAAAGGTATTATTCATATTGTTATCACTCTGTATGGTGGGTGTGCTCAATGCTCAGCCACAGAAGAGTCGTGTGCAGAATGCCCGCACCACTACAGCCAAGAACACCTCAACGGCTGCAGGACAGGGGCGCGCCAGCCTCATGTTTCCAACGGCTGTAGATGTGCCAGAAGACCCCAGCTGGCGTCGTGACATCTACCGTTCCATCGACCTGACCAAGGACGAGAACGCAGCACTCTACTATCCAGTGGAGCCACAAGGGAATAGCATGAACCTTTTCACCCTCCTGTTCAAACTGCTCAATACGGGCAAGATTCCTGCCTACGATTATCAGTTGGATGGTGTCGAGAACTTCCAGCAGAGCAACCGCATGCACTTTAAGGATATGCTGGAACGTCAGGGCATTTTCTACGAGGTGGAGGGCAATGGCATCAAGGTGGAGCAGGCCGACATCCCCTCTGCCGACGTGCTTAGTTACTACGTGAAGGAAAGCAGTTACTATGACCAAAACACGGCAACTTATCATAGCCGCATCGTGGCACTTTGCCCAGTGCTGCATCGTGCAGCCGATGAGTTTGCCGTTCGAGAGACGGTGAGTGAAGACGGAGAAGATGAGGCACGGAACCAGAACGTACAGAAGTTCCCTCTTTTCTGGGTGAAGTACGACGACATCAAGACCTATCTTAGTGGTCAGGACGTGATGACAAGCAACCTTAACAACGCTGCCCGTATGTCGATGGACGACTTCTTCTCCACCAACCACTATAAGGGTGAAATCTACATGACCACCAACATGCAGAACAAGTCCCTGCAGCAGTATTGCGCCACCGACTCACTCCTGAAGAAAGAGCAGAAGCGTATCGAAAAGGAAATAACTGACTTTGAAGAACATATCTGGAAAGAACCTGTCGACTCCGTGGAACAGGCAAGACTTGACTCCATCGCTGCCTCATCGTCAAAAGGCAGGAAAGTGAAGAGTGCCGATTCTGCTTCCTCATCAGCCGCCCGCACAAGCCGCCGCAGTTCCTCCGCCTCCCCATCAGGCAAGAGCGGCAAGTCCAGCGGCAATTCAGGTGGAGGCAACGGAGCCCCCCGCGTGTCAGTCAGAAGGCAACGCCACTGATGCAGACACCCCCTTCCCTGCCATCAACACACCATCGTCACCTGAAAGAAATGTACAAATTACCGTATGCATTTCTTTCAGGTGACTTTCATATTCGGAGGCGGAAGGAAAATGACGAATGAAGAAAAAATCCCTTGTGACGTTATACATTTTGAGGAAAAGTGGAATATAGAGATAAGAGAAGATATGAGAAAGCAAGCAGACAGCATACAGTCACCTGAGGTTGAAGAGGCACAACTCATCCGCAACATCCTCGATGGGCATACGGAGCAGTTCCGTCTGCTGGCTGAACGGTATGGACAGAGTGTGCAGCGGCTGGTGGGGCGTATGATTTCACAGCCAGAGGATGCTGAAGATGTGACTCAAGACATACTGGCTGCTGCCTACGAAAGCCTGCCACGTTTTGACTGCCGACGGGCAAGTTTCAAGACTTGGCTCCTGCACATCGCCTACCATATCGCCATGCAGCATCTGCGAAAGAATGCACGCTTGCCCTTGGTCGAGGTGGAACAGACCAGAATCGAAGCCCTGCCAGACCATCCCGCTAACATCCTGCCGAAAGAAAACCCTCCTGACCGCCTTCAACTGCTGTGGCAGGCTGTTGACAGGCTTGCTCCAGAGGACCAGATGCTCCTCTCCCTCCACTACTATGATGGGCGACCGCTACGGGAAGTTGCCTACATCGTTGACCATACCGACAGTTATCTGCGCTCCCGTCTGCAATGGCTTAGAAAGAAAATCCAACAAACCATCATAGAACTTGAAAAATATGAAGACTAACGAGATATTGAAGGACTCCGACCTGCAAGCGGTCATGCGCCAAAAGGCAGAAGATGCCGAGCGGATGGTGCTTTCAGAGCATTTCACCGACCTGCTCATGCGGCGCATCCATCGTGAGGAAACCATGCGAAAGGCTGCCAAACACCGTCGCTGGTGGCTCGGCATGGGCATTGCCGCCTCCATCGCCCTGCTCGTCGCGGTTGCCCTTCATCTCAATCGCCCCCAAGATAACAGCATGCCTCAGCAAGACCCGACACCCTCCGGCAGGCTCGTAAAGCAGGACACTGCGACAGAGGACACTCTCAAACGTGCTGAAGAAAAAAAGGACGCCACCAGCATCATCAAGGATTATAAACATATTCAATATGAGGCGCCGAAATACCCGATTGCCGAAATCAAGCAGAAACCATCCCCGAAACAAGAGAGAAGCATACGGAATATCGAACGGGAAATTGAGGAGGTCATCGCACGATATACTGCCAATTATTACCAGAAAGACAGCATACTCTTTGCCTCCGATGAGTACGCTGTCAACAACAGCCTTGACGAAACGCTTGTCGATTCCATTGAGTGGCATGAAGAACCTGACTATATTGTTGAGCCCTATCTCCGCACCAGAAGTCTCTTCCGAATTCTTCACCCTGAAGGCAAGGAGGGAGTTTACGCACCCAATGGGTGGGATGCCTACGACATCCTTTCCTCCAATTTGGATGAGGAGATTCTTCCATAACCCTCAAAAAGAGAGTAACTTTGCAACCGAATAAGAAAACATATCCATAACAACTCAATTATGAAAAGAACTGCTTTAATCATTATGTTGTTTGCCCTGATGCAATCTTTATGGGCGCAGAAAAAGGAGTGGACATCGCCCCATGTGGGCTACTCCAACACCAGCATGCTGAGTGTTGACAAGGTGGAGTTCACCCCTCACAAGACCGTGATGCACGTGACTGTCTCGGGGCGTGAAGGAGAGGCTTTCTGGATTGAATCCACGTCCTGCTTGAAGGCGAACGGCAAGAAATATGCCTTGCTTGAAGTGCCAGAAGTGGGAACGGACAAGAAAAACACTGTGCCGAAAAGTGGGGAGGTGCATTTCACCATGCAGTTCGCCCCCTTACCCTCAAACACCAAGGTGATGCACTTCGTGGAACGCGATGGTGACGAGGGATGGCATCTGTGCAACATCAGGGACGGCAAGAGGAACTTCGCTACAGCGCTTCCTAAAGAATGGCGGAATGTGGAATATGCCGATCTGAAGGAACTGCCCGAATCAAAACTGTGCGATGACTCCACCACCATACGGGTCAAGATTCTCAATTATGTGCCTGAGGCAGGAGTGAAACTTGATGTATATGAATTTCCCTTCGACTTCGACCAACGTAATTACATTAGCTCGTTCCCTATTTCCGCTAATGGGACTGCTGCCTTCAAGTTGCATCCCTGTTTTCCCATAACTATGTATGTGAGAGTGGGCAAGGGAGAGTTCTTCCCTTTGTTAGTGATGCCTGGTGATGAGTGCGAGATCCTTCTGGATATGGAAAGAGGTGGAACGCCCCTGGCATTCAAAGGCGATTTGGCAAAGGTCAACTACGAGTTGAACGTGTTGGGCGCAAAAGACTTTATCTCTTTTGACTTCAGTGAAGCCCATTTTGACTCGCTTCTTGCCATGAATAAAAAAATGAAGACTCTGCTTGAAAAGGAGTTAACCAATGAATCGGACCGAATCTTCAAGAGCCAATACTGCTATGCCACTAAGGAATGGCTGGAGATGACGGCTGACTACCTGTACATACAGTGGGTTGATGATTATAACCAGTATATCGCAAGAAAGGTGGAGAAGGAACTGAAAGACGCACACAGCAGCATCCTTGACAACAGCGACCTTTGGAATAACGTGCGGCAGGGTCTGAGTGTACCTCTCAATACCCTTCATTACCGCTTTTTCCACAGGAACAAAATAACGTATCTCGTTGAATATATGGATGCCATGAGATTCTTCCAATACGGATTAGACGGTGCAAGATGCAATGTTCATCCTTACATCAAAGATATATGGACACTTTCGCGAGCACTAACCTATAACGAGCAGGAATCATATAAAGAAGGACTAAAAAAAGCGGAAAAGATTGCAGACCCTGAACTCAAAGCATTCTATCCTGTTGCAGCCCAAAGATGGCAGGCGTTTGTGGACAGCATCAACCGGATCCCCCATCTGCACTTCGACCAACACGAACGGACACTCACCAGTGAGCAGTTGAAGGAAGAGGTGTTGCGAGAATATAGGGGGAAGAATGTGGTTTTCCTCGTCTATGCAAGGGAGACAGAGGAGAACGTCCAAGACTTGCAGGAACTTGACCCAATCATCGCCGAGACCGACAGCCAGAAGACGGTGTTCATCCACATCGACATAAACTTTATGGGTGTGAGGGGATGGCTCCAGTCTGCGCTACGATGGCATGGGGAGCACTATGGTGGCAGACGACAAAGGTATGGCTATGGCAGCATGTTCTATAAGACACAATATCCAGCCTCTGGCATATATTATGAGTTGCACAGTCCTGACGGCGCAACCATACTTTCCACCACAGACAAAAAAGAGGCTCTTCAAGTCATCGAGGCTTGGAATAAAGAACCTTCAACTCGGCATAGCCAATGAAGGCATGTGGCATCCCCCTTCCTTGAAGCCATTCTTTGTCACCTCTAAAAAGATGTGAGGAAAAAGAAAAAAGGGGGTGTTATGTGATGAAAAGGCTGAGGGTCAATAGACTTTCAGCCTTTTTCTTTTTGCCATTCCATGGAAATGTCGTAATTTTGCAGTTGATTTCGAAAAGAATATACAAAGATTCACTGCATGAAAGTATTGAAGTTTGGCGGAACATCCGTAGGTTCCGTGGAGAGTATTCTCAACCTGAAAAAGATTGTAGAGGCGCAGGAAGAGCCTGCTATCGTGGTGGTTTCAGCGCTTGGCGGTATCACCGACAAGTTGATCAACACATCAAAGTTGGCTGTTACAGGCGATTCCACATACCTGACATCATACGACGAGATGGTGGAACGTCACCATCAGATGATTGACGCAATTATCACAGACACAACAAAGAAAACAACTCTTCTGACAATTGTTGATGAGATGCTCGGTCAGTTGAAGAGCATTTATCAGGGTGTGTATCTGATTGGCGACTTGAGCGAAAAGACGAGCAATGCCATCGTTTCATACGGCGAGCGCATTTCGAGCAATATTGTGGCAACCTTGATTGAGGGTGCCAAGTGGTATAACTCCCTCGAATTTATCAAGACGAAGAAGAAGCATGGGCGCAACCTGTTCAGCAATTCCATCAGCACTCCGCTGATTCTGGAGACCTTTAAGGATTTCAAGAACGGCACTGCTGACCACAGGGTTTGTTTGGCTCCTGGTTTCATCTCGACGGATAGCCAAACGAGCGAAATCACGAATCTGGGTCGTGGCGGCAGTGACTATACGGCTGCTATTCTGGCTGCGGCTTTGGATGCTGAGGTGCTGGAGATTTGGACAGACGTGTCGGGCTTTATGACAGCCGACCCGAGGGTGATTAACACGGCTTACCCGATTGACAAACTCTCCTACGTGGAGGCAACGGAGTTGTGCAACTTCGGAGCGAAGGTGGTCTATCCACCCACGATTTATCCTGTGTGCATCAAGAATATCCCGATTCTGATTAAGAACACGTTCCGTCCTGAGGATAAGGGCACCATCATCACGAATGATAGCGGTGTGGATGAGAACGGACGTGCCATCAAGGGCATTTCCTCCATCAACAACACTTCGCTCATCACGGTGAGTGGTCTTTCGATGGTGGGTGTGATTGGTGTGAACCAGCGCATCTTCACGGCTTTGGCTGCCAATGGGGTAAGTGTCTTCATGGTGAGTCAGGCAAGTTCGGAAAACAGTACCTCTATCGGTGTAAGGGATGAGGATGCTGACCGTGCGTGTGAGGTGCTCAATGCCGAGTTCTCGAAAGAGATAGAGATGGGTGCGATGTACAGGATGAAACTGGAGCGCGACTTGGCAACGGTGGCGATTGTGGGTGAGAACATGAAGCACACGCCGGGCATTGCGGGCAAGTTGTTTGGCACTTTGGGACGAAACGGCATCAGCGTGATTGCTTGTGCTCAGGGTGCGAGCGAGACGAACATCTCGTTTGTGGTGGAACGTAAGTCGCTGCGCAAATCGCTGAATGTCATCCACGACAGTTTCTTCCTGTCCGAGTTTCAGGTGCTCAATGTCTTTCTGTGTGGTGTCGGCACGGTGGGCGGCAGCCTGCTGGAGCAGATTGCCAGCCAGCAGAAGAAACTGATGAGGGAACGGAACCTGAAAATCAACATCGTGGGCATTGCGAGTGGACACAATGCGGTGTTCAATCGGGATGGCATCGACTTGCTGCAATTCACGGAAGACAATGCTTTCTCCATCAAGAAACTGCGGGCGGCGTTGAAGGCTGCCGAACCGAGCAACATCAAGCGGCTGAAGAACGAGGTCATTGGCATGAACATCTTCAACAGCGTGTTTGTGGATTGTACGGCAAGCACGGAGGTGGCAAGCCTGTACGAAGACTTCTTGAGCAACAACATCTCGGTGGTGGCTGCCAACAAGGTGGCGGCATCGAGCGACTATGCAAACTATGCGAAACTGAAGGCGACGGCACGGAAGAGGGGCGTGAAGTATCTGTTTGAGACGAATGTGGGTGCCGGATTGCCCATTATCAATACCATCAACGACCTTATCAACTCGGGCGACAAGATTCTGAAGTTGGAGGCGGTGCTGAGTGGCACGTTGAATTTCATCTTCAACAAAATCAGTGCCGAGGTGCCTTTCAGCGAGACGGTACGTCTGGCGAAGGAAGAAGGATACAGCGAACCCGACCCACGCATCGACCTGAGCGGCAAGGATGTGGTGAGAAAGTTGGTGATTCTGTCTCGCGAGGCAGGTTATCAGATGAATCAGGAGGACGTGGAGAAGAAGTTGTTCATCCCTCAGTCGTTCTTCGACGGTTCGCTGGAGGACTTCTGGAAGAACCTGCCCTCGTTGGATACTGACTTTGAGAAGGAGCGTCAGGAGGTGGAGGCTGCCAATCAGCACTGGAAGTTTGTGGCAAAACTGGAGAACGGGAAGGGTAGTGTGTCCTTGCAGCGTGTGGGCGAGCACCATCCGTTCTACGACCTCGAAGGCTCTAACAATATCATCCTCATCACGACGGAGCGTTACAACCAGTACCCCATGCTCATTCAGGGCTACGGTGCAGGCGCTTCGGTGACGGCTGCCGGCGTGTTTGCGGATATCATGTCAATAGCCAATATCTGATATGAAGCATATTATTATCTTGGGTGACGGCATGGCAGATTGGCATGTGGAGTCGCTTGGAAACAAGACGCTGCTACAGTATGCCAAGACTCCTTATATGGACATGCTTGCGAAAGTGGGCAGAACGGGTATGCTGAAGACTGTGCAGGATGGGTTTCACCCTGGGTCGGAGGTGGCGAACTCGAGCATCCTTGGCTATGACCAGAACGAGGTGTATGAGGGTCGTGGTCCTCTGGAGGCTGCCAGCATCGGCGTGGAGTTGGCTCCTGACGATATGGCGATTCGCTGCAACATCATCTGCATCGAGGGTGACCACATCAAGAACCATTCGTGTGGAAGACTGGAGACGGAAGAGGGCGATGTGCTGATTCGGTATTTGCAGGAGAAGTTGGCGAATGACCCCGAAGTGGTGGAGAAGTATGGCAACGTGGTGCATTTCTATACGGGTGTGCAGTACAGGCATCTGCTGGTCATCAATGGCGGCAGCAAACACTTGGTGTGTACACCGCCTCATGATGTGCCGCTGAAACCGTGGAAGCCATTGCTGGTGAAGCCTGATTTGGAGGCAGAGCAGAAAGACCCTCACAGGTCGAAACTCTCGGCGGCGGAGACGGCGGAATTGCTGAATCTGCTGATTGTGAAGAGTCAGAAACTGTTGGGTGAACACCCGTTCAATGCTCAACGCATTGCTGAGGGGAAAGACCCTGCTAACTCCATCTGGCCCTGGGCAGGAGGCTATCGTCCGCACATGGTGCCGCTGACAACAACTTTCCCCCAGATTAAACGGGGTGCGGTCATCACGGCTGTTGACCTCATCAGGGGCATCGGTTCGCTGGCAGGCTTGCGGGTCATCAATGTGGAAGGTGCTACGGGGCTTTACGACACCAACTATGAAGGGAAGGCACAGGCGGCGATTGAGGCGTTGAAGACGGACGATTTTGTCTATCTGCACATCGAGGCATCTGATGAGGCTGGACATGACGGCGACTTGGAACTGAAACTCCAGACGATTGAGAATCTGGACAGCCGTGCCATCAAACCAATCTACGAAGAGGTGAAGAACTGGGGAGTGGCTGGCACTCCGACGGCTGACTTGGAACCCGTTGCGATTGCCGTCTTGCCTGACCACCCGACACCCATCGCCCATCGGACACATACGAACGAACCGATTCCGTTCCTCATTTATGCTCCTGGCATCGAAGCGGACGATGTGGAGGTGTTTGACGAGGATGCTTGCAAGGCAGGTGCTTACGGGCTGTTGGAGAAGGATGGGTTTATCAGAGCGTTTATGGATATAAAATAAGAAGATATGAAATTTTACAGTACGAACGGACAGGCTCCTATTGCTACGCTGGAAAAGGCGGTGGTGAAGGGGTTGGCAGAGGATAAGGGACTTTATATGCCAGAACGCATCAAGGCTCTTCCTCAGGAGTTTTTTGACCATATAGAGAACCTTTCATTCCAAGAGATTGCTTACACCGTGGCAGATGCCTTCTTCGGCGAGGATGTGCCAGCCGAGGACTTGAAGAAGATTGTGTATGACACGCTGGCATTTGACTGCCCTTGTGTGAAGGTGACAGACAGCATCTATTCGTTGGAGTTGTTCCATGGTCCTACGTTGGCTTTCAAGGATGTAGGTGCCAGATTTATGGCTCGCCTGTTGCAGTATTTCTTGAAGAAAGAGGGTAAGGGACAGGTGAATGTGCTGGTGGCTACTTCGGGCGATACGGGCAGTGCGGTGGCAAATGGCTTCTTGGGTGTGGATGGCATTCATGTATATGTGCTCTATCCGAAGGGTAAGGTAAGTCCGATTCAGGAGTGCCAATTCACAACGTTGGGCAAGAACATCACGGCTGTGGAGGTGGATGGTGTGTTTGACGATTGCCAGGCACTGGTGAAGAACGCCTTTATGGATGCCGACCTCAATGCTCACATGAGACTGACGTCAGCCAACTCTATCAACGTGGCACGTTTCCTCCCACAAGCGTTCTACTACTTCTATGCATACGCCCAGATGAAGAAACGTGGTTTGGCTGACCAACTGGTGGTGTGTGTGCCATCGGGCAACTTCGGCAATATCTGTTCGGCTTTGTTTGGCAAGAAGATGGGGCTGCCCATCAAGCGTTTCATTGCCGCCAACAATGCTAACGACATCTTCTTCAAGTATCTGCAAACAGGCAAGTATGAGCCGAAACCATCTGTCCAGACCATTGCTAATGCGATGGACGTGGGCGACCCGAGCAACTTTGCCCGTATCTACGACCTGTATGGCAAGAGTCATGCGGCGATTACAGCAGACATCAGTGGTGCCACTTACACGAATGAGCAGATTGCCGAAACCATCAAGGAGGTGAAGGCAGAGACGGGTTACGTGTGTGACCCTCATGGTGCGTGTAGCTATCGTGCCTTGAAAGAAGGATTGAAGGAGGGCGAAGTGGGCGTGTTCCTCGAAACGGCTCACCCTGCCAAGTTCAAAGATACGGTGGACGGCATCCTTGGCGAGAGCATCGAGATTCCTGCCAAATTGCAGGCATTCATGCAGGGAACGAAGCAGAGTGTGCCGATGAGCAAGGACTTTGCCGACTTCAAGCAGTACTTGATGAATCAATAAAAAATGAAACCCACAAAGCAACAAAAGCGGACGAAACTGACACGCTTCTTGATGAAGGTGATATTGGTGACTGTTTCTACGGCACTGATTGTCTATTTCATGCCAACAGGCGATGAATTTGGCTATCAGTACGAACTGGATAGACCGTGGAACTATGGATTGTTGATTGCCAACACCAAATTCCCCGTTCTCAAGAATGATTCCACCATCCACAAGGAGCGAGAGGCAACGATGCGGCAGTTCCAGCCCTACTACAGATGTGAGAGGGCTGTGAGGGACAGCATGGTGAATCGTTTGTACAGGGAATCGGCAAAGGAATGGCAAGGACAAAACTCCGCCATGTATGTGCATCACATCGCAGCGTTGCTGGACACCATCTATAAGCGTGGTGTGCTTTCCACGGATGATTACTCACAGGTGAAAGATGTGGAGCACCACAAGAATATCCGTATTGTAGATGACAATGTAGCAACATCAGTGTCGTTGAACCGTGTGTTCTCATTGAGTTCGGCTTATAAATACATCATGGGAGAGGACACCACAAAGTTCTCCCGATTGGTGCTGCAGCAGTATAACATCAACGAATTGATACAGCAGAACCTTTTTTACGACCAGATGAAATCTGAAGAGGAACTGGACGAATTGTTGCAAGGTATCTCGAATTATAATGGTTTTGTGCAGGCAGGACAGAAGATTGTTGACCGTGGAGAGACGGTGACCGATGAAGTCTATGATGTCTTGCGCTCTTACGAAAAGGACTACGAACGGCGTAATATCAGCGATACAAATATTCCTTATAAGTCTATCGGGCAGACCATCTTTGTTTTGGTGATATTCTTGTCGTTGACCACTTATCTATCGCTTTTCCGTGCAGATTATTTTGAGAATGTTCGGAACGTGACTTTACTTTTTGTCCTGCCCGTGTTCATGTGTATTGTTGCTTCCATTATGGTGTCGCATAAGATTCTGAATGTCTTTATGCTGCCATGTTGTTTGGTGCCTATTGTGATTCGTGTGTTCATGGATTCCCGTACCGCATTCATGTTTCATTGTGCGATGGTGCTCATCATTTCCATGATGCTGACCAACAATTATGAGTTCCTCATCTTGCAGTTGGTGGCAGGTATGGTGGCAATTCAGACCATGAGGGAACTCTCTCAGCGTTCGCAGATTGTCAGAACGGCATTTATCATCTTCCTCGTTTACGTTGTTTTCTACACGGGATATTCGTTGCATCATGAGAATGATATCAAGATGGATTCTTGGATGTACATCTGCTTCACTGTCAATTGTGTCTTGCTGTTGTTCACTTATCCGCTCTTGTGGATGCTGGAGAAAGTCTTTGGATTTATCAGCGATGTGACATTGGTGGAGTTGAGCAATGTGCATAACCCGCTTTTGCAACACATGACAGAAGTGGCTCCAGGCACCTTCCAACATTCCATGCAGGTGGCGAACTTAAGTGCGGAGGTGGCAAATAAGATTGGTGCCAAAGCACAGTTGGTGCGAACAGGCGCACTCTATCACGACATTGGAAAGACGGAACGTCCAGTCTTTTTCACGGAGAACCAGAATGGTCTTTCTCCTCATAAGCATCTGACCCCATTGAAGAGTGCGGAGGTCATCATTGCCCATGTGAAGAAAGGGCTTTCCATGGCAGATAAGAATCATTTGCCAGAAGCCATCAAGCGTTTTATCTCCACCCATCATGGATGTGGCAAGGCTAAATACTTCTATATCACCTATAAGAATGAGCATCCTGATGAAGAGATAGATGAGGCTGCTTTCACCTATCCGGGTCCCAATCCGAGCACCAAGGAAGAGGCTATCCTGATGATGTGTGATGCGGTGGAAGCGGCATCGCGTTCCTTGCCTGAATATACAGAGGAAAGTATCAATCAACTTGTTGATAGAATCATTGATGGGCAGGTGGCAGAAGGCTTCTTCAGCGAGTGTTCCATCACCTTCAAGGATATTGCTGTGGCAAAGAGTGTCTTGAAAGACAAGTTGAAGACTATTTATCATACGCGTATTTCTTATCCAGAGTTAAATAATGAAGAATAGAGTTTGGCAAACATTCCTGTTGGTGCTGCTCGTTGTAGTGGCGCTGATGGGACTTTTTTATTTGCCACGCACGAGTGTGGGTGACGTTGATTTACGCCGTGTCAACATCCTGAGTGATGTGCAGCAGCGAGATAAGGATGGTAACATTGTAGCGGAAGTTGAGGCAGACACGAGGGACGGATTTGTGGAGAAGGAGATGGATTCTGCTGCCATTGAGGTGAGAAAGATGGCATACGTTGATTCTATTCCGAAAGGGATGGTGGCGATTGAGGATTTTGCAGATGTGAATGGTGTGCATCGTGAAATGGACGATTTTTATGCAGCCTTGGATGAGGTTCGCAATCGTCCTGTGCGTGTTGCTTATTTTGGTGATTCCTACATCGAAGGAGACATCCTCACGATGGACTTGCGGGGTCTGCTCCAGCAGAAGTTTGGCGGAAAGGGTGTCGGATTTGTGGAGATTGCCTGCGTTTCTTCTGATTTCCGCCGTTCTGTGACCAGCAAGCGCAATGGGTGGAATCGTTATCATGCCAACGAGAAAGGTCGTGGATTCAAAGCCTCCCTGCAAGGGTTGGCGGGTAGTTACTTCATTCCAGGAGGTACGGCGACATACGAACTGCGTGGACAGAAGAATGTCTATGCCCATCTGCTCGACACCGCCGAAGTGGCAACGGTGTTTTTTACGCCTGGCGATGGTTTGAACATTGATTATGCCCTCAATGGAGGTTCCAGTCAGTTGCTCTTTTCCAATGGGGTGGCACAGGCTCCCGAAACCTACGACGAGGTGGTGGAAACGCTTGATTCCGATTCTGTCGTGCAATATAAGACCGTGACGCGCACCATCGACCCTGCACAACAAGGGGCTGGTAATGTGGTGGCAAAAGCCGTGAATGGTCGTATCGGCAAGTTCGCCATGACCGTTTCTGGTGGACATGGTTCACGTTTTTATGGGGTTGCCCTCGATGGGCATCATGGCGTGTCGGTCGATAACTTCAGCATGCGTGGCAGTGGCGGTCAGCATTTGGGCAATATCCCTCCAGAGACGCTTCGCAGTTTTGCTTCCGTGCGTCCTTATGATCTGATCATTCTGCAATATGGACTCAATGTAGCCAATGCCAAGCAGAAAGACTACAGCGGCTATACCGCTCAGATTGGGAAGGTGATTGACCAGATGAAAGCCGCATTCCCTCATGCCAGCATTCTGGTGGTGTCGATGGGCGACCGCGACACACGCGGTTCCGATGGGCAGATGCACACGATGGGAGGCGTGAAAGAGATGATTTCCTATGAGCGAAAGATGGCGAGCGACCATCGGGTGGCATTCTGGAACCTCTACGAGGCGATGGGGGGCGATGGAAGTCTTGCCAAGATGACAGAAAAGAAACAAGCGAACCTCGATTATACGCACATCAACTTTGCCGGTGGTCGCCGTTTGGCGGAACTGCTGTTTAATGTGCTCATGAATGGTAAAGAGAATTACGACAATCGTGTACGATAGACTTAGGCATATCATCCGAGCGACGTGGTGTCTCATCGTTTTCCTCTCGATGGGAAGCGGTGCCCTTGCCCAGTCTCTAAGCACCCCATTCCCAGCCAGTTTCCGCAACACGCATACGAACGAACTGGTCAATGGGGCGGCACTCGCGCCCGTGTTCAAGAAACTCAAGCAGAACAAGACGGTGAAGGTGATGCACATTGGCGACTCCCACGTGAAAGGCAATATCCTGCCGCGCACGGTGGGCACTACGCTGCAAAGTTATTTCCCTCGCATCGAGTTCGATTATTACGGCATCAATGGTGCGTGGGCGCGTCGCTTCTATGAGAACGACATGATTAACCGTGTGGTGGCATCACACCCCGACCTCGTCATCATCTCTTTCGGGACCAACGAGGCGCATGGCGCCACCCTCGATGAACGGACACATGCCCAGACGATGGAAACACTGACCAGCCGCATCAGCGAACGCTGTCCTGGTGTCTGCTTCCTCTTCACCACCCCTCCAGGCAGTTTTATCACTCAGCGCACCAGTTCTTACACCACGGGCACGGGACGCCGTCGCCGCACCCACTACAACACCACGAAGGTGCCCAATCAGAACACCGTCAATGTGGCACGTAGCATCGTCAATTTCTGTCAATCCCATCGCATGGCGGCATGGGACATCTTCACCATTGCTGGTGGTTCTCCATCGGCATTTACCAACTGGCGCAATTCGGGCATGATGAACACCGATTGCGTCCATTACCTTGCCAATGGCTACATTCTGCAAGGCAAACTCCTCGGCGAAGCCATCTACAAAGCCTATACGGGTACAGCCATTTCGGGCACCCAGACACGCATGATGCATGGCTCCACCCCCAAAGAACAACAACCCTACAAGTCGGTAAAAGGATTTTAATAATTAACAATTCATAATTGATGATTCATCATTGCCATACGGCATGCAAAGCGTTATTTATGAATTATGAATTATGAATTTGAAAATAATGTTTGATATTGATTTTTCACGCCTCATAGAACAGTTGCTCTATCAGCCTGATTCTCCGATGATTTTCTCGTCGGGCATCTTTCTGTTCCTCTTTTTGGGCTTCACACTCATATACAATTGCCTTGGCAAGGCAGATACCCTCCGCATCCTCTTCGTCACCCTCTTTTCCTACTATTTTTACTATAAGTCCAGCGGACTCTTCTTCTGGCTGCTGGCACTCGTCACCACCTCCGACTACTTCATTGCCAAGGCGATAGGTACGGTGAAAGAGAAAGGAGGGCTTGCCAAAACCCTCGTCGTTCTTTCCCTCATTCTCGACCTCGGCTTGCTTGTATTCTTCAAGTACACCAACTTCCTCGGCGACACCATCTGCACCCTGCTTGAGGACAATGGCATTCATGTGCCATCTTCCATTAGCGGCAGTTACTTGCAAGGTGTGGCGTGGCAACCGCGCGACATCTTCCTGCCCGTGGGCATCTCTTTCTTCACGTTCCAGTCGCTGAGTTACACCATCGATGTCTATCGGGGCAACATCAAACCGCTCAATCGCTTGCTCGACTATGCTTTCTACGTCAGTTTCTTCCCGCAACTTGTGGCGGGTCCTATTGTCCGGGCACGTGACTTCATCCCACAGATTCGTCGTCCGCTCATGGTCACAGATGCCATGTTCGGCACGGGTGTTTTCTACATCATCGCTGGACTTTTCAAGAAAGCCGTCATCAGCGACTACATCAGCATCAACTTCGTAGAGCGCATCTTCGACCAGCCCGACCTCTACAGCGGACTCGAAAACCTCCTTGCCGTCTATGGCTACACGCTCCAAATCTATTGCGACTTTTCGGGTTACTCCGACATGGCAATCGGCATTGCCCTCCTGCTCGGATTCGAGTTCCCCAAGAACTTCGACAGCCCCTACAAGTCCGCCTCCATCACCGAGTTTTGGCGCCGTTGGCACATCAGCCTCTCCTCGTGGCTCAAGGACTACCTCTACATCTCCCTTGGCGGCAACCGTCACGGCAAGTTCCGCCAATACTTCAACCTCCTCATGACCATGCTCCTGGGTGGTCTTTGGCATGGGGCATCCCTCAACTTCATCCTTTGGGGAGGCATCCACGGCATCCTCCTTTGCCTCGACAAAATCTGGCACTCTCTCTGTCCCAAACTCAGCCCGCTTTCTGGCCTTCCCAGCAAGTACAATCCGCAGGGAGAAAAACGCCCAGCGCGTGGGCTGGTGGGCGGCATCATCACCTTCCACCTCGTAGCCGCTTGTTGGGTGCTTTTCCGTGCTCCCTCCTTTGGCATTGCCGAGCAGGTCTTCATGCAGATTTTCCATAAGTTCGAGCCTCAGATTTTCTTCCAGTGGTGCACCTCCTACAAAGCCGTCGGTGCCCTCATGCTGCTTGGCTACGTGCTCCACTTCATGCCCGAATCCCTCTCCGACAAGGCAAAGACGCTCGTCACCAAGAGCCCTCTCCTCGTCAAAGCCCTTCTCATCGTCCTCCTCATTTGGGTGGTCATCCAAATCAAATCGAGCGACGTACAGCCCTTCATTTATTTCCAATTCTGAAGAACTTCTTCCCATGCTGAATAACCTCTTTAGGGGAGAGAGTCTTACCCTTGGAAGGGTGAGACTCTCTCCCCTAAAAGGGTAAGACTCACTCCCCTAAAGAGGTTGTGAGCCTTGCTGTTTTCCGTTACAAAGAGAAACCATCTCTCGGATGTTGGTGAAAGGAAAACGACCCCCAATGATGGCTTTGTTGGTGTTTCTAATTCGAATCGGTCATTATGTAAAAAAGTTCTAATGAACGGGTTGGGGGTTAAGGAATCTGGAAGGGGAAACACCGTCCATCTTGGGTGATCTTGCCTTTGATGTAGTAGAGGGGGAAGATGCGGTTGATGAGTACGAAGTTGCTGACCTTCTCACAGAGTTCCCGTTCCAGTTTTGGGTTGGGATGGGTGAGGGTGTTCTTGCTAATGGTGGCTTCCACGTTGGTGGGCATCATATTGTTGTCGAAGTCGCTGTATAGGATGCTGACACCAATGTAGCCATGAGTTTTAGGATAGCGAGCATGCAGTTGAGCGGTCAGTTCATCAATGAACTGATGGATTTTGGGGACTGCCGTCCGTTCATCCCATTTGATGAGACACTTCTGCTCTTCTCTTCTGACAGATTGCACCACGCCATCCTTGAAGGCGATAAAGTCCTCATGCTCATAATAGCGGGCAAAGCCCATGTGCTCGTATTTGATGCATTTCCCAGACACAACCCGCAGGGTGTCGCTCACCCATGTGGCTGGCACTTTCCCATCTTTGAGGTATTTGCTGAAAATGGAATCCTTTTGTGGAATCAGCACTTTTTGATAGGAAATGACGATGCTGTCAAGATACAACTGATTGTCTTGAATGCTCCAATGCCCCTGATAGCCGCGCCAATTGCTGGTGACGGTGAAGTCGGCTACTTGGGCAACCAAACGGTCCAGTTCGTCGTTGTACTTCAGGGGCAATGACAGCATCTCATACTCTTTTCCGTTCCAGTAGAGTATCTCCCCGTCCTGCCCTGTGGCGGAGGCGTTGGCGGTGGCTGCCAGCCATAGAAGAAGAGACAGCACGATGGATGATAATGTTTTCCTGTTCATATAGGTATGGTTGGTAGAGGTTGGTTGATTAAAGCCAGAAGGTGACGGGGATGGTGTATTTCATGCGCACGCGCTCCATTTTCCCATCTGTTTCGTGTATGGCAGGTTTCCAGCGTGGCATGGATTGCAGGGTCTGTATCACCACCTGCTCGAAGGCGTGTTTTCCTTTGCTGACGATGTTCCCGAATTCCGTTTCCGACATATTCTGCTCGGCAGCGGTCGTGTTGACCTGGATGTCGTTGCGAGCCACCGTGAAGTGCTGCAAACTGCCGTCTTTCTCCACCACGAAACTAATCATCACCCTGCCTGCCATGCCATACTGCCTGTAGGTGGCATCGGGATAACGGACATGCGTTCTCATGTAATTCAGGAGTTCACCATCCCCTCCGGGAAACTCCGCGATGCTGACATTGGGACCGATGTAGATGCTGTCGCTTTCGGAGGCAGGGTGCTCAATCTCTTCCGTAGTCACTTTCGACAGGTTGGTGGGAACGGAAAGGTCTTCTTTGCTGCTGATTCGGAGAAGGTCGATGATGTAATCGTAGTAGTTGGGCGAATAACTGTCACGAACCCAAAGCCAGAATTTCCCGTTCATCCCCTTGTAGAAGAAACGGTTGTTGCCTGCCCAATGGATTTCGTAGGTGCGGTTGTCAATGTTGAGTTGTTTGTCTCCTTTGTGGGAGCAGGGATTGACGCTTCCGATGGGAAGGTAGTTTGTCGGATTGTGTGTCTCCGCTATGTTGAGTGAGAGTTCCTTGTCGCCACGTATCATCATGACCATAATTTCTTTGGCACGAATACTTTCTTTTTCTATGTCTCTATTTGCCATGGCAAAGCATTCTTCCTCACTGTCAGTCTCTCCCCAAAATATCCATCTTCCCTCAAATGGATTCCTGCTGTTGGAGAAATCGCCACTCTTGAGCAGTTCCAGTATCTCTTGGGCATGCTTGGAGAACTTGTCCCGTTCATATTTCTCCACCACCCAATTGTTCTCGGAGAAAAGCGGGTGGTCTTTGTACTGACTCCACCATCTCATGGTGAACTCCTTTCCGTTGCTGTCGTAAATCTGAGTGCCATGCATGTCCTCTCCTTGGGGCACTTTGCCTGTATAGTTGTAGATGATGGCATCGTTGATGCAGAAATAAAAGGCGTATTTCTTGGGATTGGCTTTGTTGGTAGTCACCCTGAAGGTGATGGTCACATCGTCTCTGCAAATCTTGTACTGGTCGTTTGGAGCCTCTATTTCGATGCCGTCCCGCCCTGTCATTTGGGTCATTTTGTAGATGCCTCGCGGGTCGATGTTCCATTTTTCTTCGCCTTCTTGGGTTGGAGTGTCGTCTTCATGGTTCACTTCCGCACTCTTTTTGCCACTGAGAACGGATGAGAAGGGTTCCATTTCTGCGGTCACTTCATTCTCCACCGCTTTCATCATGTCAGGCTTGGCAAAGACAGCCAGTGCGATGGTGGCAAGAGGCAGGATGTAGAGGACTTTCAGCCCTGCATACTTATTGGATTTGTCTCTAAACATCATGATGAATCGTCTTTTTAATGGGTTCTGTTCAAAATTGTTCACGATTTCTTCGTTTCTTTCTCCTGTGGCTTTGTCAATCAGCAGCATTTGATAGGCTTCCACATCGAAACCCTGCTCCATTACGGCTTGGTCGGCTTGGTATTCGTGCACATCGCGCAGGTCTCGTCTCAGCATCCATGCGAAGGGAAGCCACCAGAGGGTGTTGACCGTGATGTCGCACAGCAGGTTGTCCCACGAGTGATGGTGTTGTACGTGGGCAAGTTCGTGGGTCAGGATGATGTCTGTGGGTTGGGGTGTGTCTTCGCTGCGAATCACAATCGTGCGAAACCAACTGAAAGGGGAGTGGATGGTGGGATTGGCCAAGAGACGTATGCCTTGTGGGAGTTTTCCGTTTCCATCTATCGGACGGCTGTTCTTCATCACGAAGCATAGTTTCACAATCGAAATGAGGTAACTCCCCCAGAAATAGGCAGTTCCTAACAGCCCGAGAAGGACAAGCCATTGGACAAGACTCATCGTCGGAGTGTTTGCCTTGGGATTTTCTTCGATTCGTGTGTATTGATGACTGAAATCCGCTTCCTCCGTAGGTTGGTATCTGATGACAATTTCGTTGGAGATGCTTTCTTCAATTCCACTCATCCCTTTCGATACAATGGTTTCCTCCTTTGTGTGGATGGTGCAGAAAGGCAACACCATGCTGGTGAGCAGGATGCCCATCAGCACCATGCGGTTGAAGTGGTGGAAGGTCTCTTTCCGCAGAAAAAGCCCGTAGAGCGAATACAACAGCGTGAGGCTGATAGCCCATTTGAGGATATAGATGACGAATGCCGCCATAGTCTTTGTTTCTTTTTAAGTCCTTAACTCCTGATTACTTCCTGTTCTTGAGTTCTTCAAGAAACTCCATCAGTTCTTCTTTGCTGATTTTCTGATCTTGCACCAGTGCTGAGACCACATTCATGTACGAATTGCCGAAATACCGATTGACAAAACTTGAGAACTTCCCTCGTCCGTAATGCTCTTGCGGAATGATGGCGGAATAGATGTACCCGCGTCCTTTGGGCTCATGCGTGAGGTAGCCTTTCCGTTCCAACGATTGAAACATGGTTGCGATGGTGTTGACATGCGGCTTCAGGTCTTCATACTCTGCCACAACGTCTTTAGGAGCACAGGGACCAATCTCCCAGATTTTCTCCATCACCTCTTCTTCTTTTCCTGTTAGTTTTTCCATTGTTTTCCTTCTTTTCCAATTAGTTTCTCTATTGCTTTCCCTTCATTATTCAACGAATAATTTAGTTCAATACTGCAAATGTATGCATTTATTCTGTTCCAACCAAATAAAAAACACTTTTTAACTATGTGTTTAGTTGAATTAAAGCAAAAAAGAGAGGGAAGACCTTCCACAACGGGGTCTTCCCTCTCTTTTTTGTTTATATTAACGTGATTTTCGTCGAACTCACGTTATATATAATAATATGTGTAATGTTTACTCCTGCACGTAACTTGCCAACTGCTCGACATCGAGGCGGTTGATGTAGTTGCTGTGCTTGGCAACTTCGCTCTCGGCGTAGTTCATGAAGACCACGAGAGACTTGCCGAAGAGTTCGGGAGCACGCTGGGTGTCCTGAAGGAGCAGGTGCGACATGATGACATAGGCGGTCATCTCGTAGAGTTTGCGAGCACAGAGGTCGAGGAAGTCCTGATTGCCAGGAGCCTTTGCCTTTTCGATGGCAGCGGTGAGTTTCTCGTTCATTGCCTTGATGCGCTCTGCGTAGGCTGCATACTCGGCTGCAACGGGTTCTGCCTCGAAGTCCTTGATGACGTTGGCATAGAAGCCCGAAGTGATGTAGCGGATGGCTGCAACGGTCTGCAACTGAGTGGTACCCTCGTAGATAGACATGATGCGGGCATCACGATAAACACGCTGGCACTTGTATTCGAGCATGAAGCCTGAACCGCCGTGCACCTGAATGGAGTCGTAAGCACTTTCGTTGGCAAACTCGGAGTTCATACCCTTTGCCAGTGGCGTGAAGGCATCGGCGAGTTTGCTGTACTTCTTGAACTCGTCACGCTCTTCGGGAGTGAGTTTGCGTTCCTTGCTGATGTCGTCGAGCGCCTTGTAGATATCTACGTAGCGAGCCGTCATGTAGAGGAGTGAACGACCGGCATCGAGTTTAGCCTTGATGCGAGCAATCATGTCGTAAACAGCAGGGAAGTGGATGATTTCCTTGCCGAATTGCTTGCGGTCACGGGCATAGTTGATGGCTTCCTCGTAAGCAGCCTGTTCTGCACCGACAGACTGAGAAGCGATGCCGAGACGAGCACCGTTCATCAGACCCATCACGTACTTAATCAGACCGAGTTTCTCAGAACCACAGAGTTCAGCCTTGGCGTTCTTGTAAACGAGTTCGCAAGTGGGGCTGCCGTGGATACCGAGTTTGTTCTCAATGCGACGCACGTTCACGCCGCCGTTGCGCTTGTCGTAGATGAACATGGAGAGACCGCGGCCGTCGCGAGTGCCTTCCACTGAACGAGCCAGCACGAGGTGGATGTCAGCGTCGCCATTGGTGATGAAACGCTTCACGCCGTTCAGTCGCCAGCAGTTCTCCTTCTCGTCGAAGGTTGCCTTGAGCATCACTGACTGAAGGTCGGAACCTGCATCAGGCTCAGTGAGGTCCATTGACATGGTTTCACCGGCACAAACACGTGGGATGTAACGCTTGCGCTGGTCTTCGTCACCAAACTCATAGAGCGTTTCGATACAGTCCTGCAATGACCAGATGTTTTCAAAACCTGCATCACCCTCGGCAATGATTTCGTTGGCAGCGGTATAAACCACGTTGGGCAGGTTGAGACCGCCGTAACGACGTGGCATCGTCATGCCGCAGAGACCTGCCTTGATGGTGGCATCAAGGTTTTCGTAGGTCTTGCTGGCATAGCGAACGCGACCATTCTCGCAGTGAGGGCCTTCGGCATCCACATCCTCGGAGTTCGGACCGATGATGTTGGCGTTGATGTCGCCCGTGATTTCGAGCAGGCTGTCATAGTTCTCCTGTGCATCCTCGTAGTCCTTGGGTGCATAGTCGTACTGACCGTAGTCAGCATAGTTTCTCTCCTTCAACTCAACGATGCGTTTCATCAAAGGGTGTTCCATGTGGAATTTAATCTCAGGAACGTCTGTATAGGAATTTGCCATGATTATTTCTTTTTTCTTTTTCTTATTGCGTTTGTAAGACTAACGCCTATTACATAGCCAATGCCAGCACCAAAGGCATAAGCGATAGCAGGATTAACGATTCCTCTCAGAAGTGCCACAATGGAGAACATAATGACAAGAATCAATACGATAGTAGCAATATGCAAAAAGATATTATTCATTTACTTACTATTCTTCTTGTAATACTTGATGAGTTTTGGAACGACCTCTTCGATGGTGCCGTTGATGATGTAGTCGGCAATCTGGTTGATAGGTGCCTGTGGGTCGGAGTTGATGGAGATGATGATACCAGACTCCTTCATACCAGCCACATGCTGGATGGCACCAGAGATACCGCAAGCGATATACACCTTTGGACGGACGGTGGTACCCGTCTGACCAATCTGACGGTCGTGGTCAATCCAACCGGCATCGACTGCTGCACGGCTGGCACCCACTTCGGCATGAAGTTCTTTGGCGAGGTCGAAGAGGAGGTTGAAACCTTCGGGACCACCTACACCGTAACCACCTGCCACGATGATGGGAGCACCTTTGAGGTTGTGCTTTGCCTTCTCCACGTGACGGTCGAGCACCTTCACCACATAGTCAGTCAGAGGGATGTACTTAGCCACATCGTGCTTCACCACCTCTGCCTTGTAGTTCTCGTCGAGGATTTCCTTCTTCATCACACCGTCACGAACGGTTGCCATCTGTGGGCGATGCTCGGGGTTGACGATGGTGGCGATGATGGAACCGCCAAAGGCAGGACGAATCTGATAGAGTTGGTCGTCGTAGTGCTTCTCCACGAAGTTGCCCTCGGCATCCTTCACCTTCATATCGAAAGAACCAATTTCCAACTGGGTGCAGTCGGCTGTCAGACCTGAGTGGAGTGCCGAAGAGACACGTGGACCGAGGTCACGACCAATTACGGTTGCGCCGAGGAGACAAATCTGAGGCTTCTCCTCCTTGAAGAGGTTCACTACGGCAGAAGTGTGGGGGAGAGAAGTGTAGGGGAACAATTTCTCGTCGTCGAAGATGTGCACCTTATCTACACCGTAAGGAATCACTTGTTTCTCAACACCATCGAGACCTGCGCCGATGAGCACGGCTTCCAACTGTACACCCAGTTGGTTGGCGAGTTTGCGACCCTTGGTGCAAAGCTCCAAACTTACATCAGCAACCTTGTTGCCTTCAAGCTCACAATATACAAATACGTTGTTCATTATCCGATAGTGTTAGATTCCATGAGTTCAACAATCAGGCTCTCCACGTCAGCATCTGAAGACGTGAGAGTCTTGTTTTCCTTTGCCTTGAAGACGATGCTCTTCACGGCTTTCACGTTGGTTGGCGAACCAGCCTTACCAATCTGTGCAGGGTCAGCCTCAATGTCGGCAGCCCCCCAAGTGGTGAACTGGCGGTTCTTGTTCGCCCACACACGCTTCACGTTGCGCACACGGCAAGGAGCAGCGGAGCCGTTCACGGTCACCACAATCGGCAGCGGACCTTCCACGGTCTCCACGCCACCGTCGATGTGACGCTTTGCCACAATCTTCTTCGCCTCTTTGTCGAGGGAGATGATTTCCTCGGTGTAAGTAATCTGAGTCAAGCCCAGTTTCTCAGCCACCTGTGGACCCACCTGTGCGGTGTCACCGTCAATAGCCTGACGGCCACAGAGGATGATGTCGTAGTCACCAATCTTCTTGATGGCTTGAGCCAGTGTGTAAGAAGTGGCGAGGGTGTCGGCACCGCCCAGTGGACGGTCAGAAATCAGGATGCCTTCGTCGGCACCACGGTAGATACCTTCCTTTAACACCTCGGCAGCCTTGGGCAGACCCATGGTGAGCATGGTGATGGTGGAACCAGGGTTCGCGTCCTTCAGGCGCAGCGCCTGTTCAAGGGCGTTCAAGTCCTCGGGGTTGAACACAGCAGGCAGAGCCGCACGGTTCACTGTACCCTCTGGAGTCATCGCATCAGGACCGACATTGCGAGTGTCCGGCACCTGTTTGGCGAGTACAATAATTTTCAAACTCATAATTAATGTATTGGTTGTTTTTGGTATGTATAGTTCAATACTGGTCAGTCTTGCCCATAATAAGGCAAAATATAATCGGTTGCAAATTTACGACATTTTTTCTGACCCACAATGAAATAAAGGATTTTTAATGCTCATAGGTCGGGAAAGAACCTGAAAACGCAACGTTTTGATTGTCAAAAGCGCACCGTCAGCATGAAATAGAGGCACAAAAAAGTGTGGGACTGGATAGCCCCACACTCTTGATATAGATTGTTTGTTCGTTGTTTACTTGGTAACCTGACCAGCCACGTTGTACTTCACACCATTCTTGATGATGACAACCTTGCCATTCTCAAGATACTTACCGTTAGCTTTGGCAGCAGCGTTCTCGATGTTAGCGATGCCCACAGGAACAGTGTAAGTGAATGTGATTTCAACCAGCACAGCCTTCTCTTCTGTAGCGATAGCCCAGTAAGTCTTGATGTCCTGAGCGTCGCAACCTGAGATGTTGTAGCAGTAGTAGTTCTTGCCGTCTGTGTATTTCACACAAGCAGGAACTGTTGAGTTGCCACTCCAATTAGCGAAGTCGCCGTCAGCATTGCGCCAGCCATCATAGCCTGCATAAGAACTGAGGAGTTCCTTCGTTGTTGGGTTGTAACCGTAAATGTCTGCCTCGTCAAGAGAAGCGATGCCCAGTTCAGTCAGAATAGCCTGTACATCCTCGTCAGTCAGAGTCACAACTTTCTCAACATAACTTGCTTCAGTTGAAGCATATTCGATAGAAGCCTTGATCACGTTTTCAGAGATAACGATCTCGATTGGTTCTGGCTCAACGAATGTTACGTTAGTGATGATAGCAGTCTTCTTGTCACCTGCGCTGAGCAACCAGCCTGCAGAGAGAACTTCACCTGCCTTAGGATCATTTCCTGGGTGAGTGCAGAGTGCCATGCCACCGTCATGTGGATACTTGAGGCAGAGACCGAGGTCAGTACCATCACCATTCCATTCTGCTGGGTCACCATTGATGTCGCGCCATCCGTCATGGTCTTCACCAGCCTCGCCAGTGGTCATCACGATTGGATACATTTCGATAGCATCCCAAGATTCAACACCGAGATCAGCAAGGATGTCAGCCTCGTCGTACGCAACGTTTTCAGCCGTGTAGCCCAGACCTGCAATGCGCTCTACGTTGTAAGTGTACATGCTGGAAACACCATACAACTTAGCAGCCATGATGTCTGTGATGTCGTCCTGGTCAAGTGCATAGTTGGTAACGAATACATCGTCGAAGCGGAATGGAGCATCACCGTCGCCCCAGTTCCAAGCCTGGTTACCACCAAGGCAGATGTGCTTCAGGTCAGCACCGTTGCTGAAGAGACCTGCAAGTGTGTGGCCTTCTGTGCCGTCGCAAGTCCACTGGTTCTTCACTTCACCGTCGAAGTAGATAGTCAGACCTTCCTCTGTGAAGACTGCTGTGTAGTAGTGCCAGTCAGAGTCGTCAAGCCAGTTCTCAACGAAGTTGAATGCTGCGTCGTTTGCTTCCCAAGCGTTCTTGTTGTAAACGTTGTCCTTACCGTCCACGTTGTCTGCACCAGTAAAGTCAGTCCAACCGTTGCAGTTCACCTGTGCCAAACCACGGCTCTGGAGAGCGAGCATTGGCATGCCATTGTCTGCACCGTTGGTGTTGCTTGCGTAAGCAGTGAAGAATGGAGCGTAAGGATTAGCCATTGTAGTGCCTTCTGCATTTACCCAGAAGCCGATAGTGAGTTGCTTGCTTTCTGTGCTGTGTGCAAGAACATCTTCTGGCAATGTGAAGTAGTTTGTGCGGACTGCACCACCTACGTTCTCGAATACCTTGCCGAACTTAGCGTTCTCGTCGTCAACAATAGTACCTGCACCGACGATAGCAACGCCTTCCTTGTCAGCCTCGAAGTCGTAACTCCACTCATACTTGAAGAAGCCTGGGTTCAAAGTCATTGCTGTAACAGCACCTTCTGCACCCCAGTTTATCTTAACGGCGTTGATGTGTACATACTCATAAGGAGTGAGGTCAACATCAACATAGCCTTCTGCGCCAATGACAGGATTGATTTCAACGAGAGTGTTGTCAGCCTGACGGTTGATGAGCAGACGGAGTGGGAGACCTGGGTCACCTTCGAAACGGAGAACATCAGCACCAGTAACATCTGCATAATCAGTGTTGGTTACATTGCCGCTACCAAAGATAGTAGTGCCACCACCACCACTTGTGCCAAGTTCAACAGCATCCCAGTATGGAGTCTCGTTGTTCACGCTTGCAGAAGCATCGAAGCCATCCCAACCCTTGAACATATCCTTTGTAAGAGGAGTCTCGTCGAATACAGGCTTAATCTCTGTGATAGCCCAAACAACATAACCATTGGTGGTCTTCTTGTCGCCGTAGCATGGAGAACCTGCAGCAGCACCGTCAGAAGTATTGGTACCGAGGAGACCATTCTTGCCTTGGATGGTGTAGCCACCTTCAGCAGCAGAGATAATCCAACCGTAAGCGTCGGCAGAAGCAGCCATTGTCCAGTTGTTGCCACCGGCGTAGTTTACATACTCACCGTCGCTGTTTGCGATAGCAAATGTGCCGTCTTCCTGAGCCACGATGTAAGTTTCAGTCTCTTCGTCAGCAATCTTGATGCCTTCAGAAGAGATGCTGAGTGCGTATGTGCCGTCAGAAGTAGTGAGTGCGAATGCGTATGGCTTGCCAGCCTTTGGAGCCACGCGTGGAGCAGTAGCGTAAGCCTCACCTGCAGCCTTCAGTGCAGCAACAGCGGCAGCAATAGATTCTGCTGTAGCGTCTTCTGCATTGATAGCAGCGTCAGCAGCCTCAACAGCAGCAGCGTAAGTGTTGTAAGCATCCTCTGGAATCTGGAAGAGGTCAGTACCAACACCTTCCTTAGCCTCGATGACAGCCTTGGCAGCAGCGAGAGCAGCCTGAGCGGTCACGTCCTTCAACTGCCATGTGTAGATAGGAGTGAGTGAGTAGCCTGCCTCTGGAAGTTCATTGTCAGTAACAACGGTCCAGTAAGTGTTTGCACCCCAGTTTGTACCTGTTGCGTTTGTAGAACGAACAGCATACTTGTCACCTTCGAGGAAGAATACCTGACGCTCCCAAGAGTTGCGGTCAGCATTGTTCATGTGGAGCGCACCGTCGTTCGTGATGTCACCTGTTGAGCCATTGCTCAAAGATGGGTTTGTGAACTTGTTAATGTTCCAGCCTGTAGCATATTGTGTGCCGGAAGCATTTTCAGCCTTGAACTCGAACGCCTTTGCTTCAGCCTCGTCTGCAGTCAGTTTACCTTCAGAAGTGAGGTAGTAAGTATCTTCACCCACCTCAGCGAAAATCTCATAGTAGTTTCCGGCTGTGATAGTTGGAAGAGCCTTCTCATAGTTCTTCTGGAGTTCTTCAGCGGCAGACTCTTCTGGAGTGATGTACTTCACATTCTTGAATGAGAGCCAACTGATGTTGTTGTCATCTGCTATGATGAAACTGATGATAAGTTTGCCGTCCTCGCCTACAGTAGCGTTAGCCTTGTATTCGCCAATGTTGAACTGGCTTGTACCGACCTTTTCGCCTTCTGTTACGTCAACAGGGTCACCACCTGCTTCCAGTGTGATACCTGTAGCCTCAGCAGCGTCAACACCGTTCTTTGCACGAACGCGTACCCATGCCTTTACTACATAGTCACCTGGAGTCACACCCTCAACAATAGCAGTGAGGTTGTTTGCATTCAGTGAGTTAGCATCACCTGTCCAGTACTCGAAGAATGGAACCTTGAACTGAGTGCCGTCGTTCTCACCTTCCACAGACCATGTGTTGATGTAGAGTGCGGTGTTGAAGTCCTGACACTTATCTACGCCGATGCTCCAAGCGGAGAGGAGCAGGTCGTCGAATGTGTTGGCAGAGTGCCAACCTGCAACCACTTCTGGATTCACGACAGTCTCAGTGAGAGTTCCCTCTTCCCAAGCAGTCTTGTAGTCACCGCGAATCTTCTCGTATGCTTCGAATGCTTCTGCAGTGTACACATTGGTGTTATCAGTAAGAGTGCTGAGTGCTTCGATGGCAGCCCAGTTCTTGATGTCTGCTTCAGCCTTGTTGTTGGCAGCAGAGAGGGCAGCAATAACAGCATTGTAAGCCTCCTTGGTTGCTTCAATATCTGTAGATGCGGCAAGAGCGTCTTCGATGGCAGTCTTGGTAACAGGGCTGATGCTTTTGCCCTGCAGTTCTTCTGCTTGAGTGCGGAGAGCCTCAACCTGTGCGATGAGGTCAGCAAACATGATCTCAGAAAGATTTGCATCAGCACCATAATAAGTCAATTCGAAGTTGTCCCAGATGCACCAGAGTGTTGTATTTGTTTCAAGTTTTGTACCTACAACAAGTTCACCATCTTCTGCTAATTCGATGAACGCGGCATCGATTGGATAGAGTCCGTTGCTGAATGATGCAGAAGCAGCACTCATGTTGTTCTCGGAACCAGTCTTCAATGGGAATGTACCACCCTTTTCATCGTTGATAAAGATGTATGGGAGGTTATCATTATCCTCGCCGTCTTGGCGGTAGAAACCTTGAGCCGTCAGTTTGTAAACACCTTTTGGAGCGTTTGCAATTGTTTGGCTAATTGTGAAAACTGAGTGATAAGATTCCGCACAGTTATTGGTGTTGTTACCACCAGAGAGGTTCTTGTTTGTACAGTCTTCAGAAACGATCCATTTTGAACCAAGGTCGTTGTTGGCACCACCACCATTACGATTGTTGCGGCCAAAACCTTGTGCAAGGATGAGGAATGTAGCATCTACTGGAGCATCAGCAGTAGCCTTAGCAAGCGAAGCAACCATGTCTGCTTCTGAAATAATATTCCAGAGAGCATTCTTGGAGTCTGCCGCAAGGTTTTTGCCAAGGACGGTTGAAGAGCCGTCATAGCCATAATAGTTATCGCCATTGGCGATAGTGTAGTAGTCACCAGATGCAGTGATAGTCAGACCACCTGCAACAGGTGCTCCGTCCATATAGTCACCGCCAAAGTAGTAGTTCGTACCACCGTTGGAAACCTGTGACTCGAGGTTGTATGTGCCGTCCTCATTAGAAATGAGGGTCACATACTCAGGGTTCTTTACGAGAGAGGCACGTGTGCCCCAGTCGTTACCCGCACCCCAATACTTGCCGGACTCAACATTCTGAAGGTAATACTTACCGTCAGCAATTTGAGCGTTGGCAGTGAGTGCTATGCACATCAAAGCCACCAGCGAGAAAAGAAATTGTACACTTTTCTTCATAAGGTTAATAATTTAGAGTTAATAAAAAAGTTAATTATAAAATTTTGGTTGTTAGTCATTGGATAGTATTTCAAAGTGCAAATAAACGAAAAAAAAGTGATATGAGAGAAACTTTTTTGAAAAAAAATGGAAAAGAGTGTGAAAAAAGTTCAAAAACGAAAGAGTGGGGGTGGTTTTTGTGGTTGCGCAGCGGTGTCATTGCAGAGAACGATTCAATTTTTTTATTGAACCCGAATCGGTCATTAAGAATAATTGAAGATAATAATATTTGTTGATAATATTATATTGTACGCGCGTGAAAAGAGGTTAGAGAGGGTCCACATCGTAGTAGATGTTGAGGTTTTTGGCGGCGGGGAGGGCAAGGATTTGTTGTTGGAGGGTGAGGAGGGCTTGGCGCACTTGGTCGGTGGGTGCGTTGAGTTCGAGTTTGAGCATGAGTTTGCGGATGTAGAGGGATTGGATGCGGGCAATGGGTGGGCGGTCGGGACCGAGGATGCGGTCGCCGAAGATGGTGCGGAGGCGGTTGCCCATTTCGGTGGCAAGATGGTCAAGCAGGTGGTCGTCCTTGTGGCGCAGGTAGATGTAGATGAGGCGACGGAAAGGAGGATAGTGAAATTGCTGGCGTTCAGTCATTTGGTTGTAGAACATCTGCCAGTAGTCACCTTGAATGATTTGTCGGATGATGTCGCTGTCGGCAGAGCGGGTTTGGAGGATGACGTGCCCTGGGGTGTTGTTGCGGCCAGCGCGCCCCGCCACTTGGCTGAGGGTTTGGAAGGTGCGTTCGTAACTGCGGAAGTCGGGTAGGTTGAGCATGGTGTCGGCATCGAGGATGCCGACGACGGAGACGTTGTCGAAGTCAAGGCCTTTGGTGACCATTTGGGTGCCGATGAGGATGTCGGCTTTGTGTTGGGCGAAGTCGGAGATGATACGCTCGAACTGTAGGCGGGTCTTGGCGGTGTCGAGATCCATGCGGAGGGTGGTGGCATTCTCGAACAATTGTGGAATCTGATCCTCAATCTTTTCGGTGCCTGCACCGACGTGGTTAAACTTTTCTTCTTCGCAGGCGGGGCATCGCTCGGGGATGCGGGTGGTGTAGCCGCAGTAGTGACAGGTGAGGGTGGAGGTCTTCTTGTGGAGTGTCAAGGTGACGTCGCAGTGAGGGCAGCGAGGTGTCCAGCCGCACTGCCGACATTCGATGAAGGAGGAGAATCCGCGGCGATTTTGGAAGAGGATGATTTGTTCGTGGCGGTCGAGTGCTCCCTGCATGGCTTCGATGAGCCGTGGGGAGAAAAGTCCTCGCATGAGTTTTTTCCGTTTTGCCTCTTTGGTATCGACGATTTCGATGGTAGGGAGTTGCTTGTTCTTGTATCGTTGGGTGAGTTGTACGTAGCCGTAGCGTTCCTTCCGTGCCAGGTGATAGACCTCGAAGGAGGGGGTGGCGGTGCCGAGGAGGGTTTTGGCACCGAACATGTGGGCAAGCATGATAGCGGCGTTGCGGGCATGATAGCGTGGCGAAGGCTCTTGCTGTTTGTAACTTTGTTCGTGTTCTTCGTCTATGATGACGAGGCCGAGGTCTTGAAAGGGGAGGAAGATGCTGGAACGAACGCCGAGGATGAGTTGGTAGGGGGTGGGGGAGGCTTGCCGTTTGTAGACTTCCAGCCGCTGCACGTCAGTGAACTTGGAATGGTAAACGCCCATGCGGTCGCCGAAGACGCGGCGTAGGCGTTCGGTGATTTGGGTGGTGAGGGCTATTTCGGGTAGGAGGTAGAGGACTTGTTTTCCCCTCTCTAAGTAGTTGTTGATGAGGTGGATGTAGATTTCTGTCTTGCCGGAGGAGGTGACGCCGTGGAGGAGGGTCGCGTTTTTTGTTTTGAAGGAGGCTTCGATTTCGCCCATCGCCGTTTGCTGTGCAGGGGTAAGGGGCTGTAGCGTAGCCGTGGCGTCTTCATGGAAGAGATTGTTTTTGCCGCCTTTCCGTTTGCGAGACGATTCTTTGAGTGCCGCTTCGTCTTTGGGCTTCATGGCTCCGGGAAGTCCGCTTTTCATCACGTCGCCGAGGGGACAGATGTAGTAGTTGGCAATCCATTGCCAAAAGGCGAATTGCTTTTCGTTTACAACGGGTTGTTCATCAAGCACTTCCATGATTTCTTTCATTTCCACGCCTTCGGGCTTGTTGTTGTGCACACGAAGCACGACCCCTGTGTAGATTTTGTTCTTTCCGAAGGGTACAACAACTCGACAGCCTCGCAAATCTCGTGTGGGTTGGAGGGTGGGTGGGACGAGATAAGTGAAGCTGTCGAAAGGGATAGGAAGGATGATGTCTGCAAACATGATGCTTTCGGGATGCGACCGCATCGCATCATTCGGAACCTTCTTATGTGTTTAGAACAGGTAGGTCAGAGAAATCTGATGGGTGTTGTTCTTGAGTTTGCCCTTGATGGCTTGATTGCCAACGCCGAGAACAGTGGTTTCTGCTGTGTTGCCAATGCCGATGTTGTAGTTGTAGCCTACACGAAGGTGGCTGAGGACAGTGACACCTGCACCTACATTCCAAGAGAATTCAGACTTCTTGAGTTCCCAGTCTTCAGTGAAGCCTTGGTAGTTGGAAAGTTTCCAGTTGCGGTCTCCTACGTTCCATGAGAACTGAGGGCCAGTTGCGATATAAACGCTGGCAAGGCTGCTGAGTCCAATGGTATATTTCAGGTTGATGGGGAGATCCACGTAGTGGAGGGTCTTATTGGCTTCGGCACCGTTCTCAGTAACGCCAATCACCTTGTTGTCGTAGAGCAGAGATGCGTCTGCACCGAGACCTGCGAGTGGGATGGTCACATCTGCTGTCACACCAGCAAAGAAGCCTGTTTTGTTATCTGCTTTGATGTTGCTCTGAAGGTCTTTGAGGCTGACAGAGTTTACATTAAGACCTGCCTTGATACCGAACTTAACCTGTGCCTGTGATGGCAATGTGAAAGTGAATGCTGCAACGAGGACAGCGAGGCTCAAAATACTCTTTTTCATGTGCTTTTAGGTTATTTGTAGTGAATAGAAAATGTAATCTGTTGCAAAGTAAATACTTTTTTCTTGAATATGGAAATTTTTCAGAGAAAAAAATGAAAAGAAGGAGGGAAATTTGATTCTGGGGCAGGACGGTGGGTGCGGAATGAAATGGACGCTTATTGTGGCGGTTGGAGGAGGCTGTTTGTACCCCAAAAGGGGAGAGAGTCTTACCCTATTAGGGGAGAGACTCTCACCCTTGGAAGGGTAAGACTCTCTCCCCTCTGGAGGTGCTGAAAGGGGGATGATGGCGGGTGTGGTTGTGTGGTGGCAATGGCGCAGGAACAGGGGGTTGGGAGGGGAACGGGAAGTGGCGATGAGGAAAGCGGGTGAACGGCTGAAAATGAAAAAGAAACGCAATTGTAAACTCGGGCTTTGCAAATCAATGTTCCCCCACCAAAATTGGGAAATTTTTATTTTAATGAAAATCAGAAGATTATATACTTATCAACACCTTTGTTGATAACTTTTTTGAAAATTTTTTCGTAAAAAGTGGGGAATTGTGGGGAATTTCAGTATATTTGCACATTATTTAATAGAAACGGCTCCGAAAGGGCTGAAAATCAACAACGATTAACAGTAAAAAAGAGTTTCATGCGATTCATCGGTGATTATCCAGCAAAGACAGACGCGAAGGGGCGGGTTTTCCTGCCTGTGGCGTTTCGGAAGGTGCTCGATGCGGAAGAGGAGAAGAACCTCGTGTTGCGCAACGACGTGTTCCAGAAGTGCCTTGTGCTGTACCCCGAATCGGTGTGGAACGCACAGTTGGACAGTTTGCGTAGCCAGGTGAACCAGTGGAACAGCCGTCAGCAAATGGCATTGCGCCGTTTTGAGGCGGATGCGGAGCCGATAGAGTTGGACAAGAACGGCAGATTGCTCATCTCGAAAAGAAAACTGCAATATGCAGGCATTGAGGGCGATGTGCGGTTCTTGGCGATGGTCGATAGAATCGAGATTTGGAGCAAGGCGGCTCTTGAAGAGGTGATGAACAGCAGCGTCGATTTGGGCAGCGAAATGGAGGCTATGTTTGGACAGCCAGATGGGATGCAACCCTGATGGGAAAGGAGGTGACGGATGGCTGAGCAAGAATTTGTGTATCACGTGCCGGTGCTCCTGAAAGAGAGCGTTGACGGATTGAACATCGGGCAGGGCGGTTGCTATGTGGATGTGACATTCGGCGGTGGCGGACACAGCCGGGAAATCCTGTCAAGGCTGGATGCGGAAGGGCATCTGTACAGTTTCGACCAAGATGCTGATGCTGAGAAGAATGCGGAAGGATTTGATGCGGAGAGGTTCACGTTTGTGAGAGGCAATTTCCGTTTCTTGAAGAACTTTCTGAAATACCACGGTGTGGAGCAGATAGATGGGCTGTTGGCAGATTTGGGCGTGAGTTCCCACCATTTTGATGATAGCGAGCGTGGCTTCTCGTTCCGTTTCGACGGGATGCTGGACATGCGGATGAATCAGCGGGCGGGACGGACGGCGGCTGATGTGGTGAACACGTATGAGGAAAAGCAGTTGGCGGATGTGTTCTATCTGTATGGTGAATTGAGGCAGAGCCGCCAGATTGCAGCGGCAGTGGTGAAGGCGCGCAGGGCGAAACCCGTCGCAACCATCGGTGATTTCCTGGAGGTGGTGAAGCCGTTTTTCCGCAATGAAAGGGAAAAGAAAGAATTGGCGAAGGTGTTTCAGGCGTTGCGGATAGAGGTGAATCATGAGATGGATGCCTTGCGGGATATGTTGAGAGGTGCGACAGAGATGCTGAAGCCTGGAGGTCGGTTGGTGGTGATTACTTATCATTCGCTGGAAGACCGGATGGTGAAGAACCTGATGAAGACGGGCAATGTGGAAGGAAAGGAAGAGAAGGACTTTTTCGGGAAGGTGAATGCGCCGTTCAGGTTGGTGAACCGTCAGGTGATTATGCCGAGCGAGGAGGAGATGGTGAAGAATCCGCGAAGCAGGAGCGCAAAATTGAGAATAGCAGAGAAAAATTGATATCCACGCCTTTGAAAGGGTGGTAAAGTGAGAATATACATTATTATATTTAAAGAAGAAGGCTTGAAGAAGAAGCCAGAGCGTGAGCCTTATGTCAAAGAAAGAGGAAAAAGGAAAATGGAAGCAGGAAGAGTCGGAGATGATTCTTCCAGATGACTTTGGGGCAGAGCAAGAACTGAAAACAGAGGAACAAGAGGCGATGGAGGCCATCCGAAAGTTTACCGATGAGGATGATGACGACATGGGAGAAATATCGGTCAAGTCCATCCTGGGTGGTGACTTTCTGATGAGCCGGTTCATGATTAAGCAGGTTATGTTTGTGATTTTTTGTGTTATCCTGATGCTGATTTATACGGGCAACCGCTATGACAGCCAGCAGGATGCCATCCTCATTGACAGCCTGCGAGGGCGATTGCAGGAGGTGAAGTACAATGTGCTGACACAATCGAGCGAACTGATGAACCTGACACGGCAATCGAATGTGGAGAAACGACTTCGCGGCACCCCAGACAGTTTGCTGCGCAATTCCATCACTCCACCTTTTCTGATTAAGGCAGGAGGCAGGTCGGAGGCTTCGGACGAAGAGGAGATTGAGGAGGTGCTGGTGGATTCGGCAGAGTTGTCGGCTACGGAATCCAGTGCCAAAGAGGAACAGCCGAAGCCTGAGGAAAAGAAGCCTGAGCAGGCAGGAGAGGAGCAGAAACCTGTGGAGAATGAACAGAAAGCAGAACCCGAAAAAACAACGGAGCAATGAAGTTTGACAAGAAATATATCAACACTCGCATCACGGTGATTGTGGTGTTTGCCGCTCTCTTGATGATAGCGATTATTGCCCGTGCGGTGGTCACTGCAACGGTGCAGAATGAGAAGTGGAAGAAGGTTGGGGCGGTGAGTGTCAGCGACACGCTGCCTTTGCCTGCTGCCCGCGGAAACATCCTGAGTGCCGACGGGCAGTTGATGGCGAGCAGTTTGCCTGACTATAAGGTCTATATTGATTTCCTGTCGGGTGTGGAACGCTTGAAAGATTCCATTGCACCCGATGGCTCGAAGGTGAAGGTGTTCGACCCGAAGCAAGTGGCTGACAAGGATTCCATGTGGAAGGCTAATTTGGACACGATTTGCCGAGGCTTGGCGGAGATTTGCCCCAATTACACTTACGAAGAGCATTATGCACACTTGAAGAAGGGGCTGGATGGGCACAAGCGTTATTGGGATGTGTCGCCGCGTGTTGTGCTGAACTTCATTCAGTTCAATGAATTGATGCGGCTGCCCATTTTCAATCTGAAAAACCGCTATGCGAGCGGTTTGACAATCGACCCCCGCAACAACCGCAACAAGCCCTTTGGTTCGTTGGCTCGACGCACACTCGGGGAAATGTTTGGTGCGAAAGATTCTGCCCGTTCGGGTTTGGAACTGGCTTACGATTCCCTCTTGCGCGGCGAACCGGGACGGAAGCACAATAAGAAGGTGCTGTCGAAATATCTCTCCATTGTGGATAAGGAGCCTGTGGATGGCTATGACTTGGTGAGCACGATTGATGTGAGCATGCAGGACATCTGCGAGAGCGCTTTGCGTGAGAAATTGCATGAGTTGGATGCTTCGATGGGTGTGGTCGTGCTGATGGAAGTGAAGACGGGCGACGTGAAGGCGATTGTGAACCTGATGCGTTATGATGATGGCGAGTATTATGAAGCCAGAAATTATGCTTTGGCTGCTTTGATGGAGCCTGGTTCGACGTTTAAGACCGCCTCGATTCTGGTGGCTCTGGACGATGGCTATATCAAGACAACCGATTATGTCGATACGGGTAGCGGTATCTGCAACATGTATGGGGCGATGATGAAAGACCACAACTGGCACAGGGGTGGCTACGGAACTATTGATGTGCCGCATGTGTTGATGGTGTCCAGCAACGTGGGTGTGAGCAAACTGATTGATAAGTACTATCACAATCAGCCAGATAAGTTTGTGGAGGGACTGCGCCGTGTGGGCATCGGCACTCCGCTGGGACTTCCTTTTGACGGTGCGGCAAATCCTGTGATTCGAATGCCTCACAAAGACCATAAGGGTGGTTACAGAATGTCGGACAACTGGTCGGCTACGGCTTTGGCATGGATGTCCATTGGTTATGAGACCCAGATTCCTCCTATCAGCACGGTCAGTTTCTACAATGCCATTGCCAATGGCGGCAAGATGGTGCGTCCGCGCTTTGTGAAAGGAATCTCGAAGAACGGGGAAATGGTGGAAGAATTTCCTGTTGAGGTCATTCGTCCGCACATTTGCAAGGATTCTTCTTTGAAGGATATACAAGGCATTCTCTATCGTGTGGTGAATGATAAGGATGGACTTGGAAAGAGAGCCGGGAACCCTTATTTCCATGTGAGCGGAAAGACCGGTACGGCACAGGTGGCAACAGGTGGTGGCTATAAGGCTGGTCACAATGAGCACTTGGTGAGTTTCTGTGGTTATTACCCGTCAGAAGACCCGAAATATACCTGCATCGTGGCGATTCGTCATGCTTATTATGTGGCGAGCGGTGGCGGTCAGGCAGGTCCTGTGTTCTCGAAGATTGCTCAGCGCATTTACTCTAAGAATGTGACCACAGACATCAATTTGGCGAAGGATTCGACCGCCGTTTTGGTGCCGAATGTGAAGAACGGCAATGTGATGGCTGCGCGCTATGTGTTGGACAAGTTGGGAATGAAGTCGAAGGGCGGACAAGGTTATGAATGGGGAACCGCTGCGGAAGGTGAGCATTATGTTGAATTTCAGTCGGTCAAGATGAATGAAAATGTGGTGCCAAGTGTGTTGGGAATGGGGGCGAGAGATGCGGTGTATGCACTCAGTTCGCGTGGCATGAATGTGCGGATGAGAGGCAAGGGAAAGGTGACGAGCCAGAGTGTGGCAAGTGGCCGTAAGGTGGTGAAAGGACAAACGGTGACTTTGGAACTCAAATAAAATCAAGCGATAGAAATGAAACTGAAAGAACTCGTCAGCAGGCTCAATGTCCTTGAAGTGAAGGGCGATTTGGAGCGTGACATTTGTGGTGTGCAGATAGACTCTCGCCAGATTGGTGAGGGAAGTCTTTTCATGGCTGTGAGGGGAACGGTGGCAGATGGACACAATTACATTGCAAAAGCGGTGGAACAAGGTGCTGTGGCAGTGTTGTGTGAAGAGATTCCAGCCGATGCCAGTGCTGGTGTCACTTTTGTCAGAGTGGAGAATACGGAACAGGTAGTGGGTCAGGTGGCTACCACTTTCTATGGCGACCCCACGAGCAAGATGAAACTGGTGGGCGTGACGGGTACGAACGGCAAGACCACCATTGCGACTGTACTTTACGAGATGTTCCGCTACATGGGGCATAAGGCGGGTTTGCTCTCCACAGTGTGTAACTATATTGATGGTGAGGCAATCCCAACGGAGCACACCACGCCCGACCCCATCACGCTGAATGCGTTGTTGGCTCGTATGGTGGAGGCTGGTTGCGAATATGCCTTCATGGAAGTCAGCAGCCACAGCATTGTGCAGAACCGCATCGGTGGGTTGAAGTTTGCAGGTGGCTTGTTCACCAACATCACCCGTGACCATCTTGATTATCACAAGACATTCGAGAACTATATCAAAGCAAAGAAACAGTTTTTCGACCAATTGCCAGCCGATGCTTTTGCCATTACGAATGCCGATGATAAGAATGGAATGGTGATGGTGCAGAACACGAAAGCGGCCGTGAAGACCTACTCGGTGCAAAGTCCTGCCGATTTCAAGGCGAAAATTATCGAGTGCCACTTCGAAGGCATGTATCTGAACATCAACGGGAAGGAAGTGGGTGTACAGTTCATCGGCAAGTTCAATGTGAGCAACTTGTTGGCTGTGTATGGAGCGGCTGTGATGTTAGGGAAGGATGAGCATGAAGTGCTGGTGGCATTGAGTGCCATGAAACCCGTGAATGGACGCTTTGAAGCATTGCGTTCCCCGTCGGGATACACGGCGATTGTCGATTATGCCCACACGCCTGATGCGTTGGAGAATGTGCTGAATGCCATTCATGGTGTGTTGGAAGGGAAGGGCGAAGTCATCACCGTTTGTGGGGCAGGTGGCAACCGCGACAAAGGCAAACGCCCGTTGATGGCTCGTGAGGCGGTGAAGCAGAGCGACCGCGTGATTATCACCAGCGATAACCCGCGTTTTGAGGAACCGCAGGACATCATCAATGATATGTTGGCAGGTTTGGATGAGGAACAGATGAAGAAGGTGATTGCCATTGTGGATAGAAGGCAAGCCATCAAGACCGCTTGCATGATGGCGAAAGCGGGTGATGTTATCCTTATTGCTGGCAAGGGGCATGAGGACTATCAGGACGTGAAGGGCGTGAAGCATCACTTTGATGACAAGGAAGAGGTGAGAGCCTGTTTTTAATGATTAAATGACCAAACAACCATAAGACCGTGTTATACGATTTATTCAAATATTTGGATGGACTTGACATTCCTGGAGCCGGAATGTTCAGTTATGTGTCTTTCAGAGCGTTGTCATCGTTGATTCTGTCGTTGATAGTTTCGATGGTGGCAGGCGAGTATTTCATCAAATATATGCGCAGGAAGAAGCACATAGAAGAGGCTCGAGACGCTTCGATTGACCCGTATGGTGTTCAGAAGAAAGGAGTGCCCTCGATGGGTGGTGTCGTGATATTGGCGGCAGTGCTCACCCCTGCCTTGCTGTTCGGAAAGTTGAGCAATGTCTATATGATTCTGCTGATAGCCACCATCTCCTTCTTCGGTGTCATTGGTTTTATGGATGATAAAATCAAGTTGGGAGGTAACAAGGATGGCATGCCGCCGAAGTTGAAGTTGCTGGCACAGTTGGTGTTCGGCATTGTGGTGGGTTTGACGCTTTGGCTCAGTCCTGATGCTGTGGTGCGTGAGAATGTGGAACGTGAGATTGGCGATAAGGTGGAAGTGTATCACATGAGTGAATCGCGTAAAAGTACGGTGACAACGGTGCCTTTTGTGAAGAGCAATAACATAGATTATTATGAGGTGTTCAGTTTCATTCATGACGGCAAGACCAAACGTGCTTGTGGCTGGATTCTCTTTGTGCTGGTCACCACTTTTGTGATTGCAGCCGTGAGCAATGGCGCCAACTTGAACGATGGTATGGATGGCATGTGTGCAGGCAACTCCGCCATCATTGGCGTGACGTTGGGTATTTTGGCATACGTGAGCGGTCATATCCAGTTTGCCAGTTATCTGAATGTGATGTATATACCAGGAACCGAAGAGGTGCTGGTGTTCTTGTGCGCTTTTGTGGGCGCGTTGGTGGGTTTCCTGTGGTATAATGCCTATCCTGCCAAGGTGTTCATGGGTGATACGGGTAGCCTTGCCATTGGTGGTGTGATTGCAGTGACGGCTGTGATTATTCACAAAGAGTTGTTGTTGCCCATCATGTGTGGCATCTTCTTGATGGAGAGCCTGTCGGTGATGCTGCAAATCGCATACGCCAAGAAGGGCAACGCAAGAGGCGAGAAGTGGCGCGTGTTCAAACGGGCACCGTTCCATGACCATTACCGTCACAAAATGGAAGATGGGGTGAAGTATCTTATTAAACGCCCCAAGGGTTTGCTTTTTGAGTCGATGATTACAACAAGATTCTGGATTGTCACAATCCTGCTTGCTGCCATCACGATTATAACATTGAAGATTAGATAAAATCAGCCTACGCGCTGGGCGGAGTTTTGACATTTATAATTTCAACAGATAACAGATGAAAAGAATCGTTGTGTTAGGAGCGGCAGAAAGCGGTGCAGGTGCTGCGGTGCTGGCAAAGAAAAAAGGTTTTGATGTGTTCGTCAGCGACATGTCGAAAATCAAGGATAAGTATAAGGAACTCCTGAACAAACATGAGATTGTGTGGGAGGAAGGGCAGCATACGCCTGAACTGATTCTCAATGCCGATGAGGTGATCAAAAGCCCGGGCATTCCTGAGAATGCGCCGATGATACTGAAACTGAAGGAGAAGAATATCCCTATCATTTCGGAGATTGAGTTTGCTGGCAGATACACTCATGCCAAGATGATTTGCATTACAGGTAGTAACGGCAAGACCACCACGACCTCGCTGATTTATCACATCTTGAAGAATGCGGGCTACAATGTCGGTTTGGCAGGCAACATCGGCAGCAGTCTCGCGCTGCAAGTGGCAGAGGAAAATCACGATTATTATGTCATTGAGTTGAGCAGTTTCCAGTTGGACAACATGTACGACTTCAAGGCAGACATCGCTGTGCTGATGAACATCACCCCTGACCATTTGGACCGCTATGATTTCAAGATGCAGAACTATGTCGATTCCAAGATGCGAATTATTCAGAATCAGACACCTGAAGATGCCTTCGTCTTCTGGAATGATGACCCGATTGTGGCAGAAGAACTGAAGAAATATAACATCAAGGCAAGGCTCTGTCCGTTCAGTGAGTTCAAGAGTGACAGCGTGATTGCCTACGTGGATGAGGATGAGTATGTGATTGAAGGTCCCACGCCTTTCAATATGGAACAGGAAGAGTTGGCATTGCGCGGAAAACATAACCTCTACAATTCGCTCGCTGCTGGTATCACTGCCGATTTGGCTGGTGTGAGCAATGAGCAGATTCGGGAAGGACTGAAGAGTTTTGAGGGAGTGGAGCATCGTCTGGAAAAGGCGGGTAGAGTGCGTGGCGTGGAGTTTGTCAACGACTCGAAAGCCACCAATGTCAATGCCTGCTGGTATGCACTTGACAGCATGCGCACCCCTGTCGTCCTCATTTTGGGCGGCAAGGATAAGGGAAACGATTATTCGGAGATTTTTGACCTTGTGAGGGAGAAGTGCATCGGTCTTGTGTTCCTCGGTGTTGACAACTCAAAACTCCATGCAGCATTCGACAATTTTGGCATCCCCATTGCGGACGTGAAGAGCATGAAAGACTGTGTGGATGAATGCTTTAAGATGGCAAAACCTGGCAGCACTGTACTGTTGAGCCCTTGTTGCGCAAGTTTTGATTTGTTCAAGAATATGGAAGACAGGGGCGAGCAGTTCAAAGAGTGTGTGAAGAATCTGTAAAAAGAAAGATATGGGAACATTTGTGAAAGATTTTTTTGGAGGAAAATTGTTCAAGGGAGATAAGGGAGTGTGGATGATATACTTCTTCCTTTGTATGATTTCGTTGGTGGAGGTGTATAGCGCATCAAGCCGATTGACTTTTGAGGGTGGACATCATTGGGGACCGATGGTGAGTCAGGCAGGTTTCCTGTTGGTCGGTATGATTATCATTCTGCTGGTGCATCGCATTCCTTGCAAATGGTTCATGCTGTTCCCGTTCATCTTGCTGCCAGTGGCGATTCTCTTGTTGCTTTATACGGCAGTGTTGGGTGGTGGCTCAGACATCAACGACACCCATCGTTGGGTGCGGTTTGGCTCCATCAGTTTCCAACCGTCGGAGATAGCAAAAGCCGCCTTGCTGATGACGACGGCAGTGGTGCTTGCCAAAACACAGACGGAAAAAGAAGAATATGTGAGGGGCAAGAAAAGAAAGATTGTCGGTGCCATCAAAGGAAAACGTTATTTGGCATTTGCCATTGTGGGTGGTGCGGCTCTACTGATTTGCGGACTCATCTTTCTTGATAATGTCTCTACAGCCTTGATGCTTTTCTTTGTCGTGATTGTCATGATGTTTATTGGTCAGGTGCCTAAGGACTTGATGTTTAAGGGGCTGGCGGTGATTGCAGGAATCGGTGCTTTCTTTGTCGTGACAGTGATGGCGGTGCCTGAAGACACGTGGAAAGAGATACCGGGATGTAAACGTGTCGTGACTGTCAAGCACCGTCTGGAACGTAAACTTGGCAAGTCGAGAGAAGAGGCACAGCAGAAAACGAATAAGACAGACACCCAAATCTTGCTTGATGACGAAAACTCTCAAACAACCTACGCTTCCATCGCTATCGCCAATTCCGATGTGATAGGTTTGGGTCCGGGTAATTCTATTCAACGCGACTTTTTGCAGCATGCCGAATCGGACTTCATCTATGCGATTATCATTGAGGAAATGGGCATAGCAGGGGCATTCTTTGTTGCGTTCCTCTATCTGGTGCTGCTCATTCGTGTGGGCAGGATTGCACAACGATGTCCGAGTTTCTTCCCCGCCTATCTGGTGCTGGGTTTTGGCATCATGATGGTATTGCAGGCATTTGTCAACATGAGTGTTGCTGTAGGATTGGTTCCTGTGACGGGACAGACTCTTCCCCTCATCAGTAAGGGCGGAACCTCTATCCTCATCACAAGTTTCTATATCGGTGTCATTCTCAGTGTGAGCCGTTATGCCGAGAAAAAGGAACAGAAAGCCCCCTTGGTGGAAGCCGTTCCAAATGGCGAGACAAGCGAGTATTATACTGACGGTGCGATGTCTTGAAGTCAAAAAGAGGTTTAGGTGAATTTTTTAGCGATTTGATAGTATGTTTTGTGGGCATTTATAGTTGATAATCCGTCAATTATTCGTACCTTTGTCCATTAAAATATTCCCAGACAAAACAGTTCAGCAGAAAATGGAACAGAACAGACCTTTACGAGTGATTGTCAGTGGTGGCGGAACGGGTGGTCACATCTTTCCAGCCGTATCTATTGCCAACGCCATTAAGAAGCAACATCCAGAGGCAGAAATCCTGTTTGTGGGTGCGTTGGGGCGTATGGAGATGCAGCGTGTTCCTGCTGCTGGTTATAAGATAGAGGGTCTTCCCGTGCGTGGTTTGGTTCGTCCTTTATGGAGTCCCAAGAACATTGGCGTGATGATGGATTTCATGAAGAGCAAGAAGATGGTGAAGCAGATTATCCGTGATTTCAAACCGCAAGTGGCAGTTGGCGTGGGCGGTTATGCTTCAGCCCCCACACTGAATGCAGCCTATTCGATGGGAATTCCATGCCTGATTCAGGAACAGAACTCGTATGCTGGTGTCACCAACAAGTCTTTGGCAAAAAAGGCTCGAAAGGTTTGTGTGGCTTATAATGGGATGGAGCGATTTTTCCCTGCCGACAAGATTATCATGACGGGAAATCCTGTCCGTCAGAATCTGTTGGACAATAACATCACGAAAGAAGATGCCCGCAAGAGTTTTGGGTTGGCTCCTGACAAGAAGACGGTGCTGATTATTGGTGGAAGTCTGGGTGCAAGAACCATGAACGAGAGTGTGTTGGCGCATCTGGACGAGATTCGGAAGAGTGATGTCCAAATCATCTGGCAAACAGGCAAGTATTACAGCCAGAGCATCTCAGAGGAACTGAGTAAAACCGAAACGGTGCCCAATATGAAGGTGATGGATTTCATCAGCAGCATGGACAATGCCTATGCAGCAGCCGATATCGTGGTGAGCCGTGCGGGCGCAAGTTCCATTTCCGAGTTGTGTTTGTTGGGCAAGCCTTGCATTCTTGTGCCTTCTCCCAATGTGGCAGAAGACCATCAAACGAAGAATGCGCAGGCACTTTCCACCAGAGATGCCGCTATCTTTATTGCTGATAAGGAGGCGAAAGAAAAACTGATAGGGATTGCCCTCGAGACTGTGAAAGATGATGCCAAATTGGCTTCATTAAGTGAGAACGTAAAGAAGTTGGCTTTTCACAATTCAGCAGATGTGATTGCTGAGGAGGTGTATAAGTTGGCTGTTGAATACAAAAATAAGAAGAACTGATGCAGACGAAAGAGATAAAGTCGGTTTATTTTGTGGGCGCAGGTGGAATTGGCATGAGCGCCTTGGTTCGTTATTTCCTCACGGAAGGTTATCATGTGGGTGGTTATGACAAGACCCCAAGCGAACTGACGGAAAAGTTGATAGAGGAGGGTGCCAAGATTCACTATGAGGAGAATGTGGCGGCGATTGATGAATGCTTTAAGCAGAAGGACAGCACTTTGGTGGTTTATACACCAGCCATTCCTGCAGATCATCAAGAGATGGTGTATTTCCGTGAGAATGGTTTTGAGATTCAGAAACGTGCTCAAGTGTTGGGATTTCTGACACAATCGCATCGTGGACTTTGTGTGGCTGGAACCCATGGAAAGACGACCACATCGACGATGGCGGCACATCTGCTGCACCAGAGCCATGTGGATTGCAATGCATTCTTGGGAGGTATTTCAAAGAACTATGGAACCAATTACATCCTTTCCGACAGTGACTATGTGGTGATTGAGGCAGATGAGTTTGACCGTTCGTTCCATTGGCTTCGCCCCTACATGACAGTCATTACGGCGACCGACCCAGACCATCTGGATATCTACGGCACGAAAGAGGCTTATCTGGAGAGTTTCCGTAAATATACGACGCTCATTCAGCCAGGTGGTGCCTTGATTATTCACAAAGGATTGGAAATGAAAGCCGATGTGCAGGAAGGAGTGAAGGTGTATGAATACGCTCGTACAGAAGGCGATTTCCATGCTGAGAACATCCGCATCGGAGGAGGCGAAATCGTGTTTGACTTCGTGCATCCCAATGGCGTGGTGAAGGACATTCAGTTGGGTGTGCCTGTCAGCATCAACATCGAGAATGGAATTGCTGCGATGGCGCTTGCCATTCTGAATGGTGTAACGGATGAGGAATTACGTGCGGGGATGAAAAGTTTTGCAGGGGTTGACCGCCGTTTCGACTTCAAGGTAAAGACCGATAAGATGGTGTTCCTTAGCGATTATGCACACCATCCGAGCGAGATAGAACAGAGCGTGAAGTCGGTGCGGGAACTTTATCAGGACAAGAAGATTGCTGCGATTTTCCAGCCGCATCTTTACACCCGTACTCGTGACTTCTACAAGGAATTTGCTTCCGCGCTTTCATTGTTGGATACGGTTTATCTGTGTGACATCTATCCTGCACGTGAACAGCCGATTGAGGGCGTGACCAGCCAACTCATTTATGACAATTTGCGTCCAGGCATCGAGAAGTATCTCATTCATAAAGAGGATATTCTTGATGTGGCGAGACAGAAAAACTTCGATGTGCTGATGTCTTTGGGTGCAGGCGATATTGAAAATTTTGTTCCTCAGATTACAGAGATTCTCTCAAAATAGAATAGGTAAAGATGGTGGGGATGATGTGATGAGATAGAAAAAGGACAGGAGAAAGACGATGAAAATGAAAAAAATCATGAAAGTGACTTTGGTGTCGCTGCTATCTTGTGGATTAGTGGCATACGTGGTTTATGCCATGGTGTTCTTGTCTGGACCTGATGATGAAGAGAAATGCACTGCGGTTGAACTGATTGTGAAAGAGAACCCAAAGTCCATGTTCATTGATGAACAAGACATTGAGAATATGCTGAAGAATGCCCATGTTTATCCGAAGGGGATGCTGATGAAGGATGTGGATACGGAGAAGATAGAAGAGACGATTCGGGGCAATGAGTTTATATCAAGGGTGGAATGTTACAAGTCTGCCAATGGTAAGATGTGCATCAATGTTGAGCAGCGTGTGCCGGTTATCTTTGTGATTCCAGATGGAAAAGATGGCTATTTCGTTGATGCAACGGGAAAGTGCATTCCAAATAAGAACAATGTGTCCAATTTGGTGGTGGCTTCGGGTGACATCGATGCTCAATATGCCAGCAAGAAACTGGCTGAGTTTGGGCAGTTCTTGCAGACCGATGAGTTCTGGAACAACCAGATAGAACAACTCTATGTGACGAAGAACCGAAAAGGTGAGCGTGTGGTGGAACTTGTGCCCCGGGTGGGTGACCAGATTGTCTATTTGGGTCCTATCGATGATTATCAGCGAAAACTTCACAAGTTGAAGACTTTCTATGACAAGGCAATCGGTACTGTGGGATGGAAGAAATATGCGCAGGTGAATCTTGAATACGATGACCAGATCATTTGCACAAAGCGTTGAGGAAGAGGGGCTGGTTCAGAAAGATGATTTATAAATGATAATTCAAAGTACATTACATAAATATGGCAAATTCCGATAAAGATTTCATCGTTGCGATAGAACTTGGCTCGTCCAAGATTTGTGGTATCGCAGGTAAAAAGAAAGATGGCACGATGCACATTCTTGCATACGCCGAGGAGAAGACCGCAGGATGTGTGAAGCGTGGCGTTGTTTACAATATAGAAAAGACCTATCAGAGTGTCAACAGCATCATTTCGAAGTTGGAGGCAGTTCTGAAGACAAAGATTTCACGTGCTTATGTAGGCATGGGAGGACAGTCGGTGCGCTCATATAAGTGCATCATTAAGCGCAATCTGCTGACACAGAGTTACATCACGAACGAGGCAATTGATGCGATTCGTCAGGAGAGTTACGAGATTCCGTTCAATGATTATGAAGTGCTGGAGAATTATCCACAGGAGTTTGTGGTAGATTCTAACGTGATTGCTGACCCTGTGGGTGTGATGGGAACAAATATTGAAGGGGAATTCTTGGATGTGATTGCCAAGAACAATCTCCGTTCCAATATCGAGACCGTGTTTGCCAATGCAGGTGTCGCTATCGTGGAGGAACTGATTGCCCCCCTTCAACTTGCCAACAATGTGCTGACCGATGCTGAAAAGCGTTCGGGGTGTGCTTTGGTGGATTTAGGGGCGGACACGACTACATTGGTGGTGTATAAGAACAACATCGTCCGCTATCTTGTTACGATTCCTCTGGGATGCAACAACATTAACAAAGACTTATCGACATTGCCGATTGATGAGGCTGAGACCGAAGACCTGAAGTTGAAGTATGGTGATGCTTGTCAAGAGATGGAGATTTCGGAGGATGCGGAGACACCGTATTACACAACGACGGATGGTCGCCAGATAGAGATTTCCACCATCAAAAATGTGATTGAAGCCCGAATGGGTGAAATTATTGCCAACATCAGCAACCAGATTGTCAATTCTGATTATAGCGGCAAACTCCTTGCAGGTCTTGTCATCACGGGTGGCGGCAGCAATATGAAGAATATTGTGAAGGCTTTCGTGAAGAACACGAAAATTGACAAGGTTCGTATTGCCAACAAGGTGAATCAGATGGTGGTGAAGACTTCCAATGCGGCTGGAATCACGCTTGACAGCGCTCAGACAACCACGATTATCTCGTTGCTCCTTGCAGGTACGGTTCCTTGTGGAGGTGAGGCTTTTGATGGGGCACCGAACATGTTTGACCAACAGTTGAAGGAGGAAGAGCGCCGTAAGCGTCAGGAGGAAGCCGAAGCAGCAGCCAAGGCTGAAGAACAGGATGCTACGGCATTTGATGCCATCAAGTCGGAGATTCGCTCTGCCATCGATAAGGTGAAGAAGCAGCGTGATGAACTGTCAAGATATGGTCGTGACAAGAAGGTTCGCCAAAGAGCCAAAGACCTTTCTCTCTCCATCCTCGACGAGACTATTGGTGAGAAGTACGAAAAGGCAGCCAAGGCTTTGGAGGGGAAGGATAAGTTCAAGCAGAGCCTCAAGGAAGGCGCAGAACTGGCAGAAATGCTGAAGAAGGCAGTGGATGAACTGACTGATTTGGTGAACAAGGTAAAGAAAGAGAACAGTTTGCTGGGACGCTTTACAAAGGCGATTTCCGATATTGTAAACGAAGATAGTAACGAAGCATAAAACAACAATGAATATGGCAGAGAACGAAGATATTGGAGTATTCAACTTTGCGAAAGGTGCCACAAGCATCATCAAGGTGATAGGCGTTGGCGGCGGTGGTAGTAATGCTGTCAACCACATGTATAATGAGGGTATTCACGATGTTACGTTTGTTGTATGTAACACAGACAATAAGGCGTTGCAGGATTCTCCTGTGCCAGAAAAGATACAATTAGGCAGCGAAGGACTTGGTGCAGGTAACCGTCCTGACCGTGCTCGTAAGGCTACCGAGGAGTCCATTGAGGAAATCAAGAGCATGCTTTCCGATGGCACCAAGATGGCATTCATCACGGCTGGTATGGGTGGTGGCACAGGTACTGGTGCTGCCCCGCTCATTGCCAAGACTGCTAAGGACATGGGCATCCTCACGGTGGGCATCGTGACCATCCCGTTCCGTTGGGAAGGTAACAAGAAGATTGACCAGGCACTGGACGGTGTGGAAGAGATGAGCAAGAACGTGGATGCGCTGTTGGTGATTAACAACGAGCGTTTGCGTGAGATTTATCAGGATTTCACCGTCATCAAGGCATTTGCCAAAGCAGATGATACCTTGTGCAATGCAGCCCGTTCCATCGCTGAAATCATCACCATGCATGGCATCATCAACCTCGACTTTAACGATGTCAGCACAGTCCTCAAGGATGGTGGTGTCGCCATCATGAGTACGGGCTATGGTTCAGGGGAGAACCGTGTGACCAAAGGTATTAGCGATGCTTTGAACTCGCCGCTTCTTAATGATAGGGACATCTACCGTGCCAACAAGATACTCCTCCGCATCTCTGTACCAGACGAATCTGGTGAGGGTAACAATGCCTTGATGATGGACGAGATGAACGAAGTGCATGAGTTCATGGCAAAGATTAAGCGTGATGACGTGGAGACCAAGTGGGGTCTCTCTGTTGACCCTGCCCTCACCGACCAAGTGAAAATTACCATCTTGGCTACAGGTTTCGGTGTGGAAGACATTGACTCGGAAGATATGAACAACCGTCTTCTCGCCCGCGACAAGGAGCAACAGCAGCGTGACGCAGAGAAGGCAGAGCAGGAGGCAGAACGCGCCCATCGTCGTGAGACCATCTACGGTCCCGACAAGAACCACAGCACCATTCGCCGTCCGCTCTACAGTTACATCTTCAAGGAGGAAGACCTCGACAATGAGGATGTCATCAGCATGGTGGAGACTTCGCCTACTTACAAGCGTTCAAAAGAGACCTTGCGTCAACTCACTGACATTGGCTCCAGCCGTTCCAATGTCATAGAGCCAGGTGCCACCATCGTGTTTTAGTCGCCTTTCATCGGTCTGACCGAATGAACAGATAAAAGATGGGTTGTGTCAATATTGGCACAACCCATCTTTCTTGTTTCATCTCACACTTCTCTTGGAGAGAAAAAGATGTGCCGACTCGGTTAGAATCACTTCTGGATGGTCGGCACGAGAATATATGTAAGAATTGAATGAAATTTCTTTTAATGTACAAGATATAATATATAATAACTGTTCGGCTTGTTGGCATCGCGTCAGCCCTATTATACATTATAAATTATGCATTGTCTAAGCATCGATGGTTGCGTATGTCGCATTCTTTTCGATGAACTCACGACGTGGACCCACATCCTCGCCCATCAGCATGGAGAACGTGTAGTCAGCCTCGGCTGCATCGTCAATCGTCACCTGCTTCAGGAGGCGCGTTTCGGGGTTCATGGTGGTTTCCCACAACTGTTCAGGGTTCATCTCACCCAGACCTTTGTAGCGCTGCACCTTAATCTTGTCCTCCTGTCCCTCGCCATACGTGTCGATGAAACGCTGCAAGGCAGCCTCGTCGTAGCAGTACTCGCTGATTTTTCCCTTCGTACACTTGTAGAGTGGGGGAGTGGCAATGTAGAGGCGGCCGTCGCGAATCAGTTGCGGCAGGAAGCGGAAGAACAGCGTCATCAAGAGCGTGTCGATGTGCGAACCATCGACATCGGCATCGGTCATGATGATGGTCTTATAGTAGCGCAACTTGTCATAATTTGCTTCCTTCTGGTCCTCGGGGTTCAATCCGAACTTCACACCCAGTGCCTGAAAGATGTTGTTCACCTCTTCATGCTCAAATGCCTGATGCCATTTCACGCGCTCCACATTGAAAATCTTACCTCTGATAGGCAGGATGGCTTGGAAGTGGCGGTCACGTCCCTGCTTGGCTGAACCGCCTGCAGAATCACCCTCCACGATGAACATCTCGCAATTTGCCGCATCCTTGTCAGAGCAGTCAGCCAACTTGCCAGGCAGACCGCCACCCGTCATCGGGTTCTTGCGCTGCACCTTCTCGCGGGCTGCCCTTGCAGCCACACGAGCCTCGGCAGCCAGCACCACCTTGTCGATGACCATCTTTGCCTCCTTCGGGTGCTCCTCCAGATAGTAGGTGAGTGCTTCGCCCACCGCCTGCTGCACGGCACCAGCCACTTCGCTGTTACCCAGTTTCGTCTTCGTCTGACCCTCAAACTGAGGCTCAGCCACCTTCACGCTAATCACAGCCGTCAAGCCCTCACGGAAGTCCTCACCGCTAATCTCAATCTTCTGCTTCTCCAGTTTCTCCGTAATCTTGTTGTCGTCCGCATACTTCTTCAGCACACGGGTCAACGCCGTGCGGAAACCCTGCAAGTGCGTACCACCCTCAATCGTGTTGATGTTGTTCACGTAAGAGTGGATGTTTTCGCTGTACGACGTGTTATACATGATTGCCACCTCAATGGGCGTGTTCTGCTTCTCCGTGTTCAGATAGATGACATCATCAAACAGGCAGGTGCGTGTCGAGTCGATGTAGCGCACAAAATCCTTCAGACCGCCTTCGCTGTAGAACACCTCCTTGCGCACTCCTTCGATGCCCACCTCTGCGTTCTTGTCCAGACGCATGTCTGTCAGCGTGATGCGGATGCCAGCGTTCAAGTATGCCAGTTCCCTCATGCGGTTCGCCAGGATGTCATACTTGTAGGTCGTTGTGATGAAGATGCTCTTGTCTGGCCAGAACTGCTGGCGTGTGCCTCTCAGTTCCGTCTCGCCCACCACCTTCACGTCGTAGAGCGGCTTGCCCTTCTCATACTCCTGCTGATACACCTTGCCGTCGCGATACACCTGCGAAGTCATGTGTGACGAGAGCGCATTCACACAACTTACGCCCACACCGTGCAGACCGCCAGAGACCTTGTAAGAGCCCTTGTCGAACTTGCCACCGGCATGCAGTACGGTCATGACCACTTCCAACGCGCTACGGTGCTCCTTTTCGTGCATATCGACTGGAATACCGCGTCCGTTGTCCTGTACTGTGATAGAATTGTCTTCATTGATTGTCACTTCGATGTGCGTACAGAAACCTGCCAGCGCCTCATCGATAGAGTTATCGACGGTCTCATACACGAGATGGTGCAAACCCTTCTCGCTGATGTCGCCGATGTACATAGCGGGGCGTTTTCTCACTGCCTCCAAGCCCTCAAGCACTTGGATGTTGCTGGCGGAATAATCCGCCCCGTTCAGTTGTGTTTCATCCATTGTTTTTCTTCTCTTTTATATTCTCTTCTTAAACGTTACAAAGTTACGCATTTTTCTTGACATGACGAAACAAAATGGGGAAAACTTTCCCTTACAGGGAAAAAAGTGCGAAATCTGCTCTTCTGCACCCCAAGGAGTGTGCCCCTCCGTACCCGAGGGGTGCACCTTGCCGTACCCGAGGGGTACGCTTTGCCGCACCCGAGGGGTACGTTTAGGTCAAAAAGAAAAAGGTCAAGACTTGAATGAGTCCTGACCTTTTCGTATTCTCTGACGGATATAGCCTTGCTATGCCGTTCTTTAGGCGAGTTTTGCAATCATCTTTGCTGTACCAGACTTGAGGTTTGCAGCCTTCTTCCAGTGGATGATGTTCTGCTTGGCAAGTTTGTCGAGCATCTTCTGGAGTTTTGGGAACATCTCCTCTGCGGTAGCCTTGTCTTTCGTTTCGCGGATGTCGCGGAGGTAGTTACGCATAGTCTTTGCGTAGTAGCGGTTGTGGAGTCTGCGCTTCTCGTTCTGGCGGATGCGCTTCAGACATGATTTGTGGTGTGCCATTTGTTTTGAGTTTTTTTAGTTTTTGAGTTTATAAGTTTTCTGGAGTTCGATGTGGTATGGCTCAAGAGACCTCGCACCCCTCTCCATATTTGTTTTTTTGAGCAGTTATGCTCTTTATATAAAAAACGCCCAGCGTGTGGGCTGGTAGCCCATAGCAGAGTCGAACTGCTCTTTAGAGAATGAAAATCTCTCGTCCTAACCGATAGACGAATGGGCCAACCTGAATAGCAAATTTTGAATTTGCGAGTGCAAAGGTACGAACTTTTCTTAGACTGCCAAAACTTTTTGCCACTTTTTTTGCCTTCATCTGCAAAAAACTCCTAACTCTTAACTCCTAACTCCTAACTTTTCATTATTTTTGTACCCGAATTATGCAAGAAACTCTTCGTGGCATAGTGCTCCGAACGGTGAAATATGGCGACACGTCGCTCATCATCGACCTATTCACCGAGAGTCATGGACGCCAGTCGTTCATGGCAACCATCACTCGTGCCAAACATTCTGTCCGCAGCATGTCTTTCTGGCAGCCCCTGTCGATGGTGGAGTTCAGTGCCGACCTTCGTCCCAATAGTGGCAAACTGCCCCGACCTTCTGACGTGCGTACCTATTATAATTATATAGACCTTCCCTTTTCACCCGTCAAGACTTCCCTTGCACTTTTCCTTGCCGAGTTTCTCGCTGCTGCCTTGCGTGAAGAGAAAGAGAATCCTTCTCTTTATCAATATGTGGAGTCTTCGCTCCAGTGGCTTGATATGGTGGAGCATCCAGTGGCTATGGCGAATTTCCATCTTGCTTTCCTTATGCACCTCAGCCGCTTTCTGGGCATCTATCCCAATCTGGAGTATCCCGACCTTTACTTCGACCTCTTGGCTGGCTGCTACTGCGACCGTCAGCCTTCCCATACCCATTACCTCCGTTATGCCGAAGCACAGGCACTCCCCACGCTTTTCCGCATGGATTATCCCACCCTGCACATCTTCCGTTTCTCTCGCCAAGACCGTCAGCGCATTCTCCATGTGCTCAATGAATACTATCGGCTTCACATCCCCAACTTCCCCGAACTGAAGTCCTTGGAGGTCCTTCACGAACTGTATTCATGAGGATGAGCGAGTGAAATTCATTGCCGATACTCTAACATTTCTGCACAGCGATGGAAAATCGGAGTATATTCCTTGTAGTCTTTATCAGTTCTGGCCCGTGACACAATACGGAAGATATCGTATGAGCCAATCTCAACTTCCTCATCTAAGATGAAGCATTCATAACTGTATTGGGGGTGACGAGGATAGCCTGCTTTTATCATGTCCGAGGGTCGCATTTCTTTTGTCCCATTGACTCGATAGGCAAGGTATCTGTTCTCATGCTCAAGCCCTTCTTCGTAGAGCACCACGAACTTGACATTCTTCTTGTTGAAGAACTCTCTGGGAAACGCTCCATCCCTCTCGCTGCCAAGACGAATGTTATACATCGCCTCTTCTTTGTGGTCTTTCGAAAGTATCCACTTTAGATGTGCTTGGTCGTGATAACAGCCAATCAGTATATCTGCATCAGGGTAACGCTCCAGATAGTATCGTGTTTTCCAATTGTTGGCTGAGGCGTCCCGCTCATACGAAAGTCCTTTCTGAGGAATGACTTTCTCTAATAATTTTGAACGTCGGTCACCTTCTTCCATCCAAGTTTTAATCTGTTCATACAGCACCGACTCGCTGCTCAATGGGTCAACATACAGGTTCCCGTCTTCGTCTATCTTCGTGGTACCAGGTCTCAAAGGGAACGCACCTATCCCTACCTTCTCTATCGAGCGATGATAATATGAATCTTCATATTCTTTCTTCCCCATATTGCCCGGGTAGAGTACATAGCCACCAATAATTTCCTTTTTCAGTCGCTCGTCACTCTGTCCTTCTGTATAGTAGATGGCGTCCCTATAACGGTGCATTTGATTGATGGCATCCTCTGGCGGCACATCCTTACCCTCGATACGTCTGTCATTCAGACGATACTTGGCATCAAACAGATAAGTATAGACGATGTCCTGTTCGCTCTTCTTCGAAAGCCTCAACACAATATCAGGCCGTTGAATCGTGGTGAAAGTTCGGGTATCGTCAATAGCAGACTCTATTCTTGCATCTTCCTTTTCTACTTGTGCATTGTAAGTGACTGTAGCCAGTTCCACGTCGCCTTTCTTGAAGATGACTTCCGACTTTGAGCCATATACTAACTGACGGATAAATCCCGATGTCAGTTCTCTTCCTGACGAGTTTGCCGTAGTCTCTTTACCCAGTATCTGCTGCACCATGTTCTTCACCTTGATAAAACACCAAATCTCGTACAGTTCTGAGATGTCCTTCACTTCCAAGTGGTTGATGCTGTCCTCCAACTCATAGCCGCATTGCAGCAGGAGCCAATTCTTGTAGATGTCGCTATACCCACGAGCACGCTTCATCACTAACGAGTCCTGCGTAAAGCCCTTGAACTGCCCAATCTGTCGGAAGAAAACGTGGTTACTCAGTCTCAACAATGTATCGTCCATCTCGCTGATGCGATGAGAAATCCGTTCATCACCCACCTTCAGGCTGTTCTTGATGTGCTCCCTCACGATGGAGAAACGTCTGTACATCTCCTTGATGGCATATTTCAGAAAGCGGTTCTCAACGGTATCTTTTGACAAGAACATTTCTTCCGTCCTGTATAAATGGTGTGGGTCATTCTTGAAGAGTGCGTGTTCATTCTCTACATCAGCAGAAAGATTTCTTAGACGTTCCGCTCTTTCATGGTGCACCTCTGCTTTCAGTCTACGCTTGGGGTTGTTGATAATGGTCTTTGTGGCTTTAATGATCTCGTCGAAGCACTGGCAAAATATCTGCCACCATATCAGGTCTGTGCTCTCGCTGTCGTTAGCCTTGAAACTCAGGTAGGTCTGTTTCAAGAATGAATAACTCAGCATCGAGTACTCCTGTTCGATGTCGTTGATGATCTGTTGCATGTCGGCGCGATAGTCCAATTTGTAACTCAGCACCTCCGTGCGGAAGTCCATGCTCCGTTGTTCGCTGTTTGTCCGATAAACCACCTTAAAATCCGTGCGACCCACCTGGTTCTTGAAGTTTAATGTTCCAAACAGCAACGAGTCCTCATCGCTGGCATCCGATGCTGCATCCGACGAATGGCCTGCTATGTACAGTCCCTCAATCGTGACACCATCATGCAGCGGTTTCACTCGGATAGGGTATTCTGTGTTTTCAAAGAGAATCGCTAACCGCTGAAAATCCTTCTCCTCTGTCGCCTCGTTGTCGAAATAGAACGTGGTGTCCTCTTGCTCTGTGGCATACACAGCATACAAAGGACAATCTTCGCCACTGCCATCAACCATTAGGTTCTGTATGGCTGCACGAAGATGCTTGCCATAGTTCAGGCATGAGATGCGCAGACTCACATCCCCGTTTCTCACTTCAAACGAACTGAATCCTGTCATAACCTATAGCGGTAGCAAATTTTCACTCTTCACTTTTTCACTTGGAAAGCCCGCATCATCCCCAGAACGACACGAAGTGGTCGCGTTTCTGCGTATTCTTCATGTTTTCAAGTTTAGCCAGCGACTTGCTGTTTGTCAATTTCCCAAAGACATCATCGCTGCTAAGCAAGTCATACAGTTTGTCCAGCAACTTGTCACCATCTTTGGTGACGAGTTTCGAATCATCACCTTCTATACGGCTCAGTATCTTCATCAGCGTAAAGTTATCGAGTGCCGCCTGAATGTTGTCTGCACCTATTGCCTTGTCTGCAGCCACATACAAGATAGCCTCGTTGGCAGCACGATAGCCTAACTTGAACGGTGTCCCATCCAACAGTTCATTCACACCTTTCAAGAAGTCCATCACCGATTGTGCCTCAATGCCATCTTTTACCTCTTGTGCTGAAATGGGGCGATTCACCAATAAGTCGTTGTGCTCTACCAGCCGTGGAATGTTATACTCCGTCCTTCCTTCGATGAATCCGTCATAGTCCACCTCGTTCATTTCTATTGACATCGCTCTGTCGAGCACTTTCCGAGAGAACGAGAATGTTGTCTCATCCATATTTACCGTTCCCATCACAATCAGGTTCTTGGGCAGCGTCAGTCCTTTCTTCCTCAATCTGTTCTCCACATCATTTGGAATATCATAACCCATTTCCACAAAATGGTGCATCATCATTCCTGAAAATTCTGCTCCAAAACTGTCAAATGGCTTGACAATCGGGTCCGTCTCAAACTCACCGTCATCACCAATACCTCGACTCTCTATCGCACTCAGAAACTCTGCAAAGTATTCTTCTACAGGAGCCAAGTTCATTTCGTCAAGGCACAGGAAGAACGGTGTATCTTGATAGCACCAAGCCTTCACGATAAAGTCCACGAAAGGAGTAAACTCATAGTGTTCCCCATTGATGTTTGACTTGAATCCCACCACATCCATTGAGTTGTGCCAGTTTGGTTTCACCTGAATCAGTTCAAAGTTTGCAGGTCTTTGTAGTCTCCATCTGTCATCCTCATTCTCGAACTGGTCTATATCATCCGTTGCCTGTGCTAACTTCCTTACAATACGCGATTTGCCTGTACCTGATATACCAGCAAGCAAGATAAAGGGTTTTGTGCGGATGGCGGTGAGATAAGAACTAAATGAAGAGGTGTCAAGATTTTTCGCCATATCTGAATTGATAGAATAATGTTTATGAAAGAAATCTGAGTTCACGAATTCATCATAGAGAGTTTGAAAACCTGCAACTTTTCCACTTTCGGCTTTTGTGATATAATTTTCAACAACGTTGTATGGGATTTCTCTTTTTACAGTCAATAGAAAAGTCTTGAATAAATGAAGAATGTCACAACTTTTCCAGTTCTTTGAAAAATCCAAATAATAATGTCTATTATCAATTTTCTTGAAAGTGAAGTCTATCCTGCCATAATTGAGTATGTCGTTCTTGGTAATTTCCAAACCTTCAGTCACACCAAGTCTTTTTCTTAAATAAAGTCCGAGAATTGAATTGTTTTCAGGAGTTTGAATGGCTGTGCCTGTGTCTGTCTTTTGTGCTCGATTCATAACAAAGGTTTCCTTGTCATCAGTGTTAACCTAAAATCCGCAACTATCATCCAATACACGATTAAGGGTAGATTTATGAGTCGTTAGTAGCAGCTTTCAGTAAAAAGCAACAGCACAACATCAATATGTAGCCACCATCCCCTTACCCCACGATGCGACTTGAG
>JAFUYM010000020.1 GCA_017470525.1 Bacteroidaceae bacterium | reverse complement strand
GTCATATTAGAGTTTTGCTTGTTTTCTTTTTGCAACACTAAGATAAGTGAAAATTCTGACATGGCAAAATCCTGGGCAACTTTTTGTTGCTCAGGAACTTATAAATAAAGTTAAATTATAGTGTTGCGGAATTAAGGTTAGCGATACGCTCTTTTATCCGTCATCAGATTTTGCGCATAGATGACCGAAGCCAGTTGGAAATAGCGGTGGCGAATGGACTGAAAATCGGAAATGATTGTGCAGTCATGGGAGAATGTATTATTGACCCAGGGCTTTGCTGGCTAATAGAGATAGGTGACAGAGTTACACTTGCTCCTCGTGTCCATATTTTGGCGCATGATGCAAGTACAAAACGCTTTCTTGGTTACACAGTGTTGGGGAGAGTGAAGATTGGAAGCGATGTCTTTATTGGAGCCGGAACAATTATTTTGCCGGGCGTGGAAATCGGTGATAAGGTGGTTGTAGGTGCAGGTAGTGTGGTCAGTAAAAGCATTCCAGCAAAATCAGTGGCTGTGGGCAACCCAGCCAAAGTCATTGCTTCTTTTGATGATTATATGGTAAAGCGTAAGCACCAGAAGGAGAATGCTCCCTATTACGATGGCTCTTATGTGATAGGGCGCATTACGTTGGAACAGAAAGAAGAGATGCTTGATGGAATTAAGAAGAGCGGAATCGGTTTTATGGAATAGTTCTTTGTTGTATGTATACGGCATTATCGTTTCTAATATATAGATATATAGGGAATTTTGTCAAAAGTCGATTGAATGCAATTTATGTTAGGAATCGTTAGTTGGATAAGAAGATGTATATTAGGGATTGATACCCGAAGTATGTATGAAAGAGCATTGTTAAAGGGATTAAAGGCTGGTAATGATGTACATGTTATGGGCGAATGCTTTTTTGATTTAGGGTATCCATGGCTAATAGAGATAGGGAATCGAGTGACATTCGCTCCACGTGTATGTGTGTTAGTGCACGATGCAAGTACTAAAAATTCTTTGGGATATTCGAGAGTAGGCAAAGTGAAAATTGGTGATGATGTTTTTATTGGTGCCAATACTACAATTCTTCCAGGAGTTTCTATCGGGAGTAACGTGATTGTTGGGGCTGGCACAGTTGTGTCACATTCTGTTCCTGATAATTCTATTGTGGTGGGGAATCCGATGCGGAAAATCAAAAATTATGATGACTTTATTGTAGAGCAACGAAAGTTGATGGAACAATCTGTTGTTTTTGACATGTCCTATTCCTTATTTGTTGAGGTTACAAAGGAAAACCGAAAGAAAATGTCTGAAGAATTGGAAAGAACGCCAAAAACTTTTGTGTATTAGGATGATTTCTATTATTGTACCAGTATATAACGCAGAGTCTTTTTTAGATGAGTGTATAGACTCAATCGTTCAACAATGCTATACAGAGTTTGAATGTATTTTGGTTGATGATGGCTCCATTGATAGAAGTGGGGCAATATGTGACCAATGGGCGGAGCGAGATTCACGAATACAGGTCATCCATAAACAAAATGGTGGTGTGTCGAATGCTCGGAATGTTGGCATAGAAAGGGCGACAGGCGACTACCTCACTTTCATTGATAGCGATGACCTTGTTGCACCCACCTATCTATCTGATATGGTGAGTGTGATAAACGAAAACTCAGAGTTGTTTGTGAGTGGTTTTATCCTTTATCCGATAAAGCCAGGGTATCGTCCTTCGATTCCAACAGAACAATGTACTTTTGTGGTAGATAACGTTCATATTCAGCAGTTTATTCAGTTGAATGAACAGTCTTTGCTCTATGGTCCTGTTGCAAAACTGTACCGAACATCAATTGTTCATGAGAATGGACTAAAATTCAACCCGCAGTTGTCATTGGGAGAGGATTTACACTTTAATTATGATTACTTGAAGTATGTGAATCAAATAACGGCGGTTCCTAAGGCAAATTATTTTTATCGTGAAGTGGGGGAGGCCTCTCTGTCAAATAAATATAGGGACAACTTGTTTGATTTGTCGTATGAACAATGGCAGGCGATCAAGAATTTTTATGTGACTCGTGATATGTGGAACGGCATTTCAAAAAGATATGTGAGCCATCTTTTGTGGGCTTTTGTCTATGATGGTATTTTTGAATTTCCCAAGCGAAAGGAAAATTCTTATCATTATCTTGAAAACATTTTGTCGATTCCCGAAATTACTTATTTGAAGGAACACCCCAATGAATATCATTGTGCTAAATGGATAAAATTTGCAATTATTCATCGGTGTACATGGATTTTCTATTTATATTTTATGGCAAAAAAATGAAAATCACAACATTTTTCATTCATTCTGTAAATAAAGTGCTTCAATCATTTCGTTTTCATATTATGGGGACAGATGAAACGATAACGCACATATTGACAACAAATGATTCGATTGTTCGTTACGGAGATGGTGAGATGGCATTGATGTTAGGGCATGACATCCATTTCCAAAGGTTTGATGTGTCATTGAAGGAGCGACTTGCTGAGATTTTGGGAATGCCTGAGTGCAAGGGGCTTAAAGTTGGAATTCCGATGGCTATCAATTCAACAGAAGAATTGAAAAAGCAAGCTGCCGATTTTTGGCAGGAAAACTTGAAAACGGGCAAAATGCATTGGGTGCGTTTTTGTAATTGGAAAAAAATATATATCAATTCGAGTTTCACTTGGTGTTATGTTGACTATGACGATAAAGAGAAGGCTTTGCAGAGTTTCCTGAAAGTAATTTCTTTATGGGATGGAAAAGATGTCTTGATTGTTGAAGGAGAAGCCTCAAAATTAGGGGTCAACAATGGGTTGTTTATGAATGCGAAATCTGTTAAACGCATCATCTGTCCCAGTAAAAATGCGTATGATAAGTATGAAGAAATCCTAGAAAAGATAAAGATTCTATATCATGATGAATTGTTGCTTATTTCTTTAGGTCCGACAGCGACGGTATTGGCGTATGATATATATAAAATGGGAAAACGGGCCATTGATATAGGGCATCTTAATAATGAATATAAAGAGTATTTGGAGGATTTGAAAATCAAGGAGGAGAAAATCTTGTCAGAGAATGAATATCAAAACCAAATTATAGGCAAGGTATTATGAAATGGTCATTGTATCCTCATGGTGGTTCGGGCAACCATGGATGTGAAGCGATTGTCAGAAGTACGGCAAAATTATTGGGGAATGATTTGACATTGTTTTCAAGTAGAGTGGAGGAAGATATGGCTGTGGGGCTTCAGGCATTATGTCGCCTTGATGTGGCGGAAAAGCCTGTTCAGACGAAAAGTTTGTTGTATGTGAAAGCCATGATGAAGAGCAAATTTTGGGGTCAGAAAGGTGCGTATGATGAATTAGTTTTTCGGCACATAGTGAAGGCTGCAAAACAATCTGATTATCTTTTGAGTATTGGGGGGGACAATTATTGCTATGGCGCACCAGAATTTGTCTATTTTGTTCATAAAATGGCTGATAAGGCTGGGGTGAAAAGAATTTTGTGGGGTGCATCGATAGAGCCGGAATCTATAGACGAACGAATGATGTCTGACTTAAAGGGCTTTGACAAGATTTGGGCAAGGGAGAGTTTGACCTACGACGCACTGATTGCAAAAGGTTTGACACAAACATTTTTGTTGCCCGACCCTGCTTTTACGCTTGACAGGAAAGATTTGCCGTTGCCAAATGGATTTGTAGAGGGAAATACGGTGGGCATCAATGTCAGTCCGATGATTATTGGGTATGAGAAGAGCCAAGGGATGGCATTGCAGAATTATGTGAATCTGGTGAGAAGTATTATTGATACAACGGATATGCAAGTGGCATTGATTCCACATGTGGTGTGGAGTCATAATGACGACCGAAAGCCTCTGGCACAACTGTATGAAATGTTTAAGGATACAGGTAGGGTGGTGATGATTGAAGACCATAATGCGGAAGAACTGAAGGGTTATATTGCCAGATGCCGTTTCATGGTGGTGGCGAGAACTCATGCAAGCATCGCTGCATATTCCACGCAGGTGCCAACCTTGGTGGTGGGCTATTCGGTGAAGGCTCGGGGTATTGCGAAGGACATTTTCGGAACGGAAGAAAATTATGTGATACCCGTGCAGTCGTTGAAGACGGATGATGAATTGGTGAAGGGTTTTCGTTGGCTGATGGCTCATGAAGCGGACATCAAGGAGCATTATGCGGAGGTGATGCCTGAGTATGTGAATCGAGTGTATCAGATTCGTGAAATTTTGAAAGATTGTTGACCATGAAATATCCGATTGGAATACAGAATTTTGAGAAACTGAGGCGTGATGGGTTTGTCTATGTGGACAAGACGGCATTGATGTATAAGATGGTGTCGGAGGGAAATTATTACTTCCTTTCTCGTCCTCGGCGTTTTGGCAAGTCGCTTTTGCTCTCCACGCTGGAAAGTTATTTCAGCGGTGAAAAGGAACTGTTTGAAGGGTTGGCTGTCAGCGAGTTGGAGCAGGAATGGAAGCGATATCCCATTCTGCACTTGGATTTGAATACGGAACTATATGATAGCAAGGAGGCATTGGACGGGAAACTGAATCTTTTCTTGGCAAATTTGGAAGATGTGTATGGGAGAAATCCTAATGAACGCACGTTGGGTACTCGTTTTGAGGGAATTATCCGCAGGGTGTTTGAAAAGACGGGGTGTCAGGTAGTAATTCTTGTCGATGAGTATGACAAGCCGATGTTGCAGGCTATTGGCAATGATGAGTTGCAAACAACCTATCGCAACATGCTGAAAGCCTTCTATGGTGCCTTGAAGTCGTGTGACCGTTATATCCGCTTCGCATTCCTCACTGGCGTAACAAAATTTGGCAAGGTGAGTGTGTTTAGTGACTTGAACAATTTGGAAGACATGTCACTGTTACCTCAGTATAGTACAATCTGTGGCATCAGTGAAGAAGAACTGCGTTATAATTTTGACAGTGGAGTACAGCGATTGGCGGAATCAAACAATCTTTCGAAAGAGGAATGCTATGCACGTTTGAAGCGTGATTTTGACGGCTATCACTTTTGTTGGGGAAGTCCTGGCATGTATAATCCCTTCAGTTTGTTCAACACGCTCAAGAACATGGCTTTCCGTGACTACTGGTTTGAAACGGGCACCCCCTCTTTCCTTGTCTATCAATTGCAGAAGACGGGTTACTCGTTGGATGCGATGACAGAAGAGGAACTAACGACAGATACGCTGAACAGCATCGATATCATGGACGAGAATCCGCTGCCATTGCTTTATCAGAGTGGGTATCTGACATTGAAAAGTTATGAACGCCGTTTTGATTCGTATGTTTTGGGGTTTCCCAACCGTGAGGTTGAGCAGGGGTTCGTTCGCTACCTGCTTCCTTTCTACACCCCGAAGGTGCAGGACAAGAGGGCGTATGCCGTAAATAGTTTCGTGAAGGACATTGAGAAAGGCGATGCAGAAGGCTTTGTGCGCCGTCTTCAGGGCTTTTTTGCTAATGGCGACTATCAGGTGATGGGTGATTTGGAGATTTATTTCCAGAATACCATCTACGTGATATTCCGCATGCTCGGTTTATATGTGGAAGTGGAGCGTCACACAACTCATGGACGCATGGACATCTTGATGCAGACTCCCCAATATCTTTACATTTTGGAACTGAAACTTGACCAGAACGCAGAAGTCGCCCTCCGACAGATAGAGGAGAAAGGCTATGCCAAGCCTTTTGAAGGAGATTCTCGTAAACTCTTCAAGATTGGTCTTAACTTCTCAACGAAGACAAAGCAGATAGATGACTGGCAGGTTGTTTGCCAATAGGTTTTCGGCAAATGTCTGAATTGTTATGAAACCACGCATTCTTATCACGATGCACTACATGGAGTTGGGTGGGGCGGAAAGTGCTTTGCTTGGACTTTTGCAGAGTGTAGACCCTGTTCGGGTTGATGTGGATGTGTTTATCTATGACCATCGGGGTGAACTGATGCAGTACGTTCCAACGGAGAAGGTCCACTTGCTGCCAGAAGTGGCTGCCTATAAGATGATTGAGCGACCCGTGAAGGAGTGTTTGAAATCAGGAATTTTAGGTGTGGCGATTGGGCGTTGGTTGGCTAAGAAGACGGTGGACAGAAGTCCTGTGCCACAGGGAAAGGAGGACATCCGTATTTTTACGAGGATTGCAGATTGTGTGGAACCCTTCATGCCGAAAATTCAGCCAGATGTGGAGTATGATTTGGCGATTTCATTTTTGATGCCACATAATTATATACTCAGCAAGGTGAGAGCCAAGAAGAAGGTGGGGTGGATTCATACGGACTACTCGACGGTGCATGTGGATGTGAAACGTGAATTGCCTGTGTGGGAAAGGCTGGATTATATCGCCAGTATCAGTGAGGAGGTCGGAAACAAATTCGTGGGGACATTTCCAACGTTGAGCGATAAAATTATCCCGATTGAAAATATTCTTTGTTCTTCTTTCATTCGGAGAAGAGCGGATGAGTTTGTGCCAACGGACATGCCGAAGGAGGATGCATGTGTGAACATTCTGTCTATTGGACGTTTCAGTTACCCCAAGCGTTTTGACCAGGTTGGAACTATCTGCCGTCAGACATTGGCTGCTTTGTCTGATTCAGAATCGGTCAAGAAGGTGCATTGGTACATCATCGGATTTGGGCATGAAACGGAGATTGTGGAGAATATTGAGCAAGAAGGGATGCAGGACTATGTGACGATTTTGGGCAAGCGGTCCAATCCCTATCCTTATATTAAGGCATGCGACGTGTATGTGCAGCCCAGTCGTTATGAGGGAAAATCCATTACGGTTCGGGAAGCGCAGATTTTGTGCAAACCTGTGGTTGTGTCGAACTATCCGACGGCGGCATCGCAAATTGTGGATGGTGTGGACGGTGTGATTGTACCGATGGATATAGACGGGTGTGCAAAAGGCTTGGCGGAGTTTGTTCTTGATGGAGAGAAGCAAAGGTCGGTTGTGGCGTATTTGCAGGGGCATGACTACGGGAACGAGGCTGAAATAGAGAACATTTATCGATTGGTTGGTGCGTGATATGATAAAGTCGATTCTGCTGATTATCTATAATGTGTGGAGAATTGCTTTAAACAAACTGGTTCATTGGCAACGCTTTGATGTGCATTGGATGCAGCGAATAAGCCCGTTATGCGCCTTGAAGGTCTTTCGGAATGGCACGATTCGGGTGGGCAGAAATTGTGAGTTTGCTGCTTATTGTGACTTTGAAGCGCATGGCGAAGGGGTGTTGGACATTGGTGAGGGCACTTATTTCAATCGCTATTGTATGATTAGCGCACATGAGCACGTCACGGTCGGAAAACATTGTATGTTTGGTCCCAGTGTGAAGATTTTTGATAATAATCACCGATACACTTCCGAAACAGGTGTCAGTTCACAACTAAACACGGCTCCGATTTCGATAGGAGACCACACATGGGTGTGCTCCGATGCAATCATATTGAAAGGTGCTCAAATCGGCAAAAACTGTGTGATTGGAGCGGGATGTATCGTGCGTGGTGAGGTGCCTGATGGGAGTGTGGTGACGAATAAACAAGAATTGATGATAAGATGATTCCTAAGATAATACATTATTGTTGGTTTGGTGGAAATCCTCTGCCGAAACTGGCACAGAAATGTCTCGATAGTTGGAAGAAATACTTCCCTGATTATGAAATCAAGGAATGGAATGAGCAGAACTTCGATGTGGAACAAAATGCCTATGCCAAATATTGTTATGAACAAAAGATGTGGGCGTATCTGAGCGATTATGTGCGTTTGGCTGTGGTGGAGAGAGAAGGCGGATTGTATTTCGACACGGATGTGGAGGTTGTGCGTTTTCCGCAGGAGTTGTTGGAGGCATGTCATGCCTACTTTGGATGGGAAACGCCTGAATATTTGAACACGGGTTTGGGATTTGCTGCTGAGGCACATCACCCTGCGGTGGTGGCGATGTTGGCGATGTATGATGGTTTGGTGGTGGATGGCAAGTATGTGTGTGAGAAGATGCAGGGTTGCCCGCAACTGAATACTCAGGCTCTTGTGCCATTTGGCTTGCAACGTAATGGCACTCAGCAAAATGTGTGTGATGCCATGATATTGCCAATTGAGTACTTGTGTCCATTTAACGATGCAACGGGTGTATTGACTCAAACGGCTCAAACCGTTTCTATCCATTGGTTCAGCAAATCACCTCATGGGAAGATGGCGGCATGGAAAATAAAGTTTACACGCCCTCTGCATAGGATCTGGGGGGCGGTTTCGCATAATAGGAGGTCGTAGATATGATGGAAGGATTGCCAATAGATCCACGCATAGTACCCCAAATATATTATTGGGGTGTGTTCATTGTGAGTGTATTATTGTACTTCAATTATTCGGGTTCGGATAATTGCAATAAGTTATTACAACAGAATTCGATGGCTCCAGCACTTCTTTTGTCTTTACTCCTTATGGTTTTCATAGGATTGCGACCTGAGCATTATACCTTTGGAGATATGATTAATTATGCACATGGATACCGATACGATCCAATAAATACGACCTTTGCTATCGATTTGAACAAAGAGTGGCTCTGGCGTCTAATACGTGATATGTGTAGAGTTTCGGGACTGTCTATACATATATGGTTCTTTATCATAGCAATTCTATATATAGGCTGTGCGTTCTTAGGTGCTCAAAAATTGGTCGGAGAGAATTGTTGGATGGCAATGCTTTTCTTTTTATCTGCTTTTTCTACCTATCAGTTTGGTGTAAATGGTATGCGGAATGGCATGGCATGTTCCATGGCAATTTGGGCTTTTGCTATAGCGGCAGACAATGGATTTAAAGGGCTATTGACTGCAGGTGTCGTGTTGTTATTGGCTTTTGGTGTTCATCGCTCTCTCTCTCTTCCTATTGCTGCATTTTTGGCGGCGACATATGTGATAAAATCTCCCAAGTGGGCGATATATTTTTGGTTGCTCAGCATCGGTGTATCCCTCGTGGCAGGTGGAACTATGATTAATTTCTTTTCAGGATTAGGTTTTGATGACCGAATGGCGGCTTATGGTAACTCTATGGACCAATATGCGGATTCTTTTTCATCAACAGGATTCCGCTGGGACTTCTTGGCGTACAGTGCTATGCCAATATGGTTAACATGGTATGTGACAAAAAAGGCTGAAAAGGAGCGCGCAGAATTTGGTGACACGATAGAAGAGGCGGAAACTAATATCACTGGCGCAGGACGTATAGCCGATGCACATAGCATGCGTGTATTCAATATCTTGGCAACGACATATATTTTGGCAAATTCTTTTTGGGTGATGGTGATTAAGGCGGCGTTTAGTAACCGATTCGCTTATTTGAGTTGGTTCCTTTATCCAATAGTGCTTGCATACGCTGTGATTCGCTTGCATATTTGGGAAGACCAAGACCGGAAGGCTGGTATGATTCTCGCACTCCATGCGTTGTTTACTATTATTATGTACGTTTTAGGCAAAGCGTAATAAAAATGACGGAAGGTGAATTGACTTACTCGATTGCTATCAGGACTTTAGGAAAAAATCCAGATGTGCTGAAACAGGAATTGGAAAGCATCATGCGCCAGACTGTTCAGCCTCAGAAGGTAATTGTTTATATTGCAGAGGGATATGATAGACCCGATTTCTGTGTGGGGACGGAGCAGTATGTCTGGGTGAAGAAAGGAATGGTGGCGCAGCGTGTGTTGGAGTATCATGAGATTGACTCAGATGTGATTCTGATGTTGGATGATGATGTGGAACTGGCTGATAATAGTGCAGAGAAACTGCTTGGTGCCATGGTTGAGTATCAGGCAGATGTAGTAGCCGCAGACACGTTCAAAAATCAGGACATGTCGCCCAGGCAGAAGATGATGGCTTTCCTGACAAATGCCGTTTATGCCCGAAAGGATGATGGCTGGGCTTTCAAACTGGACAGAAATGGCTCTTTTTCATACAATGGAACCCCAAAGAAACCTTTTTGTTGGACGGAAACTTTTTCAGGACCATGTTGGATGACAAAAAAATCTGTGCTGAAAACAGTGCGGTTGGACGATGAATTGTGGTTGGACAGAATGGGCTTCCCGTATGGGGAAGATGCTGTTGAATCCTACAAATTTTTCCTGAATGGCTATCGCTGTGGGGTTCTTTACGACAGCGGTGTGAAGAACTTGGATGCAAAAACAAGTAGTGGAACCTATCACAAGAGCGATAGGATGTTTTATACAAGGTCTTTTGGCATGTTTGCCACCTGGTGGCGCATGATTTACCAGAGTCGTGACAAGCGATGGCTGTCTGCTTGGCTATATGTCAACAAATCTATGTGGCAACTGTTTGTGCATCTGTGTTTAGGGCTTGTGAAACTGAATTTGAAGATTCCTTATAATTATGTAAAAGGGTTTTCCGATGGATGGAAATATGTGCATTCGGAAGAGTTTCGTGCACTTCCTCCCTATATCATTAGAAAATAGATGGACATGAAAACGCTAACGGTTTTTACCCCTACTTATAATCGGGCACACACGTTGGGACGTGTGTACGACTCACTTTGCCGCCAGTCGTGTAAGGATTTTGAGTGGATGGTCATTGATGACGGTTCCACTGATGGCACACGGGCATTGGTGGAGAGTTATCAGGAGACAGGCTTCCCGATACATTATATTTATAAAGAAAACGGAGGCTTGTACACTGGGTATAACACGGCGTATGCCAACATTCAAACAGAGTTGTGTGTGTGCATCGACAGCGACGACTACATGCCCGACGATGCGGTGGAAAAGATTGTCACCTTTTGGCAGCAAAAAGGCTCATCTAAATATGCTGGATTCTTAGGACTCGACTACAATATTGCCACGAAAGAACTGATTGGTGGCAGATTCCCAGAGGGATTGGAAGAGGTTTATTTCTATGATTTGCACCTCAAGGGGCTGCATGGTGGCGACACAAAGCCTGTCATGCGGACGGAGTTGATGAGAGAAGTGGCACCGCAGATTGGTTTTCCAGGGGAGAAAAACTTTAATCCTGTCTACATGATGCTGCAAGTGTGTGACAAATACCCCATCTTGCTGTTGAATGAGAACCTGTGCAATGTGGAGTATCAGATTGGTGCCGACAGCATGAGTCAGGGCATTTGGCGGCAATATGTCAATAGTGCCAGAAGTTTTGCCAAACTGCGTCTGTTGGAGATGACACTGCAGCATAACACGCTGAAAAACAAGATGCGTGTCTGTGTGCACTACATTTCCTCGTGTTTGTTGAGCAAAGACAAGGATTGGCTGAATAAGAGCCCGTTGAAGGGAATGACCCTCATGCTGTTCCCTGTAGGTTTTGCCCTCTATTTGATGGTTTTGTGGAAGAATCGCCAATGAAAATACTGCACGTCATCACATCCCTCCGAACAGGTGGGGCAGAGAAACTGATGGTGGATTTGCTGCCTCGCATGAAACAGGCTGGGCACGAAGTTGACCTATGTGTGTTTGATGGCGTGCGGACACCTTTCTACGATGAATTGGAAAGCCGAGGCATCAAGGTGATAGCCCTGGGACACTCCGTTTATTCCCCAATTCATGTCTTCAAACTGATGCGTTTGATGAAGCACTACGATGTGGTGCACACGCACAATACGGCATGTCAATATGCGGTGGCGATGGCGAGTATGTTTGCATCATGTAAGACCTTCACGACAGAACATAACACGACCAATCGACGACGCAATGCGGCATGGCGTTGGTTGGATAGATGGATGTATGGGCGATACGACAAAGTCGTGTGTATCAGTGAACTGACACAGAAAAATCTGATTGCCCATGTGGGCGAGGGCATCGCCTCCAAGTGTGAAGTCATTTACAACGGAATCGATTTGGAACGTTTTTCAGCACACGCCACCATCTCACCGAAAGACAACACAAAAAAAATTGTTCTGATGGTCTCAGCCTTTCGTGAACAGAAGGACCAGCCGACGCTCATACGGGCGATGCAGCATTTACCACAGACGTATGTGCTGAAACTGGCGGGTGGTGGCGATGAGCGGCTCATCAGTGCTTGCAAGCAGTTGGCAATAGAGCACGGCGTGGAGAGCCGTGTTGAGTTTTTAGGTGTCAGAACTGATGTGCCAACACTCTTGCAAGAGGCAGACGTGGTGGTGCTTTCGTCTCATTATGAAGGACTCTCCCTTTCCTCGCTCGAAGGCATGGCAAGCGGCAAACCTTTCATTGCCAGCGATGTAGAGGGGCTTCATGACATTGTGGGAGGCTATGGCATCCTGTTCTCCCAGGGTGATGACAAGGCTTTGGCACATGAAATTGAGCATGTTTGCGAAGACCAGGCTTATTCTGACAGCGTGACAGCCAAGTGTCGTGAACGTGTCAAGTTATTCGACATCCAAGTGATGGCATCGAAATATTACAATTTGTATATTCTCTAAATTTATAGATATTTCTATCTACTTCTAACACGCCATGAATACAGAACTAAGTCCAATCCAGAAAGTCTTGTTGGATACATTCAAAGCCTTCTCGGCTATTTGCCAAGAGCATGATATTCAATATTTTGCCGCATCTGGCACCTTGTTGGGTGCCATTCGACACAAAGGATTCATTCCTTGGGATGATGACATTGACGTGTTCTTGTTGCGCAAGGATTATGAGAAACTGCTTTCGTTGCGTGAAAGCCTGAAGGGAACCAACTACATGGTGGCTGATTATCACGATACAGGCTATCCATACCCCTTTGCCAAATTCTACGACTGCACAAAAACCTTTTGGGAGTACAAGCAGTTTCCTTTCATCATGGGACCCTTCATCGACTTGTTCCCTTTGGATGAGTCCGATGACCATAATGCGGAGCATGAAAAGTTGAACGATGACATTCATGCTGCCTTCTGGGTGTATCGGAAATCCATATCGCAGCAGACATGGGGTGAGATTTTCAAAGATTTCATTTCCTTCAACGGCTTCGAGGGACCTGTCAAATTGGTGAAGAAACTGTTTTATGCACCACAAAGGGGGAGGTTCTATCGTCAGGTGGACAAACTCTATCAGAAAATCTGCTCCGTGAGAGGGGCTTACTATAAGCCTTATTGGGATGTGAAGCACATACAATACCCCAAAGAATGGTTTGCCAAGGCTGTCACCGTTCCTTTTGAAGATACGGAAATATTTGTACCCAATGGGTCTCATGAAATTTTGACATATCTTTACAAGGACTATATGACTCCACCACCTACACATTTCCGCTCTGGTCACCATACGGCTTATTACATGAATCTTGAACGGAAAGTGAGTGTTGATGAGATTCTGAGAGAAAAACATGAGGTGTTGGAGAAGAAGCCCATGTCGTTACCTGTCATTTGGGATGAAATCAAGCATTGGAAAGGGTTTGATTAAATGAATATTGCTGTTATTTTCGCAGGAGGAGTCGGTGCAAGAATGCACACCGTCTCCCGTCCCAAGCAGTTCCTCGAATTGGCGGGGAAGCCGATTATCATCTATACCTTGGAACTTTTCGATGTCCATCCTGAGATTGATGCCATTGTGGTGGCATGCCTCAGTTCGTGGATTCCGTTCTTGGAAAAGATGCTCCGCAAATTTGAAATCAACAAGGTGGTGCGCATCGTGCCAGGCGGTGAGTCAGGACAGTCGTCCATCTATCGAGGCTTGTGTGCTGCTGAGGTATATGCTCATGAAAACGGGGAAGGTGAAAATCCCATTGTGCTGATTCATGATGGTGTCCGTCCGCTGATTAAGGAAGAGACCATCACGGATTGTATCCATACGACTCTGGAGAAGGGAAATTGCATCACGTGCATCCCTGCCACAGAGACCTTTATTGTGAGACAGTCGGATGGCAAATTTGAAATCCCGACGCGCGACAACTCGCTGATTGCACGTGCACCCCAATGCTTCATGCTGAAAGACATTCTCGCTGCTCATCGGCGTTCAAAAGAAGAAGGCTTGCCTGATTTTATCGACTCCTGCTCGCTTATGAGTCATTATGGACACACCATCCACACCATCATGGGGCCGATGGAGAACATTAAAATCACGACCCCAACCGACTTCTTTTTGTTCCGGGCAATGGTGGAAGTGCGTGAAAATCAACAAATATTTGGAATTTGACATCAATACGATATGAGTACATTTCTTGTAACGGGTTCCACGGGTTTGATAGGTGGGGCGTTAGTTGACTATCTACTGAGAGATGGTGAAAATAAGTTGATACTTCCTGTGCGTGATGTATCCAAAGCCGAGAAAAGATTTGGGCAGTGTGCCCAAATCACTTATGTGAAGCACGATTTCTCGTCAAATCAGCAATTGAATGTCACTGGGAATGCGGATTATATAGTTCATGCGGCATGCCCGACTGCATCTAAATACATGGATGAGTGCCCAGTTGAAACGATTGACATTATTGTTAACGGGACACGCACGATGTTGCAGATGGCTAAACAATATCAGGTCAAAGGCATGGTCTTTTTGTCTTCCATCGAGGTCTATGGAGCCATCCACGATGAGAGTGTTCATGTTGATGAATCTGTACAGGGCTATGTGAACCCTTTGAATACAAGGAGTTCTTACCCGATGGCAAAGCGTATGGCAGAGACATTGTGCCACAGTTATGCAAAAGAGTATTCTGTCCCAGTCTCTATCGCTAGATTGACGCAGACCTTTGGTCCTGGGGTTGATATTGCTCATGATATGCGTGTGTATGCTCAATTTGCAAGATGTGCCCGTGACCATCAGGACATTGTGCTCCATACTGAAGGCAGGACGAAACGCATGTACCTTCACACGTTGGATGCCGTCAGAGCCATTCTTCTATTGTTGACTCATGGAGTGGCTGGTGAAGCATATAATGTGGCGAATAAGGACACGTATTGTTCCATCAGAGAAATGGCAGAATTTGTTAGAGAGCATTTTTGTCCTTCTATCAACGTTGTTGTACAGAAAACGGAAACTCACTACTATTTGCCAGAAATGTATCTCCCGTTATCGACAGAAAAAATCGAACAATTAGGGTGGAAACCGCAGTATGGGCTGATGGAAATGTTTAATTCTGTACTCAATGTAAGATAAAGAAAAGGGATGTGAACAGATGTTGTATGAAGTAGCACATTGGGTGCAGAAGCATTGCCCATGGATGTGGGAAGGCGTGGAACTGCTGAATGCAGGGACTTTCGTCCTGCGTTATGGTGGGAAACGCCGTTTGCAGCAGTCGTGGGAGAATGGCATCCGTCTGGCGACAGTTGAGGATGCTGTTGCCTTGGCGGCATTCTTTACACGTCAGCCAGAAGATGCTTATCGGTGGTTCCGTCCCCATGGCTTCGACGAGGCGACCTTGAGGCGTTTGCTGAAACGTGGTTCGTATGTCATCTATGTGATGGAAGAACAGGGCGAAATCATTGGCTACGCCTTCTTGCGTTGTTTTGTCAATGGCAAGTGCTTCCTTGGCAAAATGGTGGACATGAACCACCAAGGGAAGGGTGTGTGCACGAAACTCTGCAAGGTGGGGATGGACATGGCGACAGCATTAGGGCTTCGGATGTTTGAGAGCATCAACAAGGCAAACATCGGGTCGATGAAGGCGAGCCAAAAAGCGTGTGATGTGATTGTGGTGGAAGAACTGGAAAATGGGGACGTGTTGATAGAGGATAGACCAAAAGGAAGTTCAAGACCCTAACCATAATCCTGACCATTTTTAATCTCTGAACTCTCTATGGCAAAGTGGTTATTTGACAAAGCGGTGGCTTTCGTGGGCTTGTGCTTTTTGTGGCCTGTATTGTTGGTGGTGTGGGTGCTGATTCGGGTACAAATGCCAGGAGGACCTGCCATTTTCTCTCAGAAACGTGTGGGAAAAAATGGAAAGTTATTTACGATGTACAAGTTCCGTAGCATGACGGTGGGGCATGGTGGCAGTTCCGTGTCAGTGGCTGGCGAGAGTCGAATAACGCCTCTTGGTGCTAAATTAAGGAAATATAAACTGGACGAGTTGCCTGAGTTGTGGAATGTGCTGATTGGCGACATGAGTTTTGTGGGACCTCGTCCCGATGTGCCAGGGTATGCCGACCTGCTGGAAGGTGAAGACCGACTGATTCTGAAGTTGCGACCGGGCATCACAGGACCTGCCTCGTTGAAGTATCGCAATGAGGAAGAAATCTTGGCGCAAGTAGATGACCCTCAGAAGTATAACGACGAGGTCATCTATCCCGACAAAGTGAAAATCAATCTGGATTATTACTATCATCATTCGCTGCTCGGCGATATTAAACTCATTATCGAAACTGTTTGTGGGTAAGAAAATCATTCGTGCCGCCACCATCGGCATGTCATTGAATATTTTTTGCAAGGGGCTGCTTCGGGAACTGACCGATGAGGGTTATGATGTGGTGGCTGTGTCAAGCCCTGACAGCGACCTGAAGGAACTCGGCGAACGGGAAGGCGTGAAAACCGTCGGTGTGGCGATGGAACGTCGTATGAGTCCGCTGAAAGACTTGGTTTCCCTCATCCGATTGATACGTGTGTTCAGGAGAGAGAAGCCCGACATGGTGCATTCGATGACCCCCAAGGCTGGCTTGCTCTGCATGATGGCTGCCAAGATGACAAATGTGCCCATCCGTGTGCACACGTTCACAGGGCTTGTGTGGCCCACGGCAACAGGGCTCATGCGAACCGTTCTGATGATGACCGACAAGATGACTTGTGCATGTGCCACGCATGTGGTGCCCGAAGGAGAAGGCGTGAAGCAGGATTTGGAGCGTTGCATCACACGAAAGCCCCTGAAAGTGCTGGGTTACGGCAATGTGAAAGGGGTGGACTTGGAATATTGGAAACGGAGCCGTGCGATGGACGAATCGGGACAACTCACGTTCGTGTTTGTGGGGAGGCTGGTGCGTGAAAAAGGCATCAATGAATTGGTGTCGGCATTCGTGCGGCTGAACGGACAATATGTCAACACGAGATTGTTGCTGGTCGGTCCTTACGAAGAACGGCTTGACCCTGTGCTGCCTGAGACAAAGCGGCTGATAGACGAGTGTGAGGCGATTGAGGCTGTGGGCAGTCAGAAAGACGTGCGACCGTTCTATGAGGAGAGCCATGTGCTGGTGTTTCCCAGTTATCGAGAGGGCTTCCCCAATGTGGTCATCGAGGCAGGTGCCATGGATCTGCCCAGCATCGTGACGGACATCAATGGCTCTCGGGAAATCATTGTCCATCAAGAGAATGGGGTGATTGTGCCACCTCGCAATGAGGCTGCTTTGTATGAAGCCATGGAACGGATGCTCACCCATCCCGAAGAACGCCTACGCATGGGGCAAAAGGCACGAAAGATGGTGGCGGACCGCTACGAACAGGGCTTCGTGAGACAATGCCTCAAGGACTATTACAAAGAACTCTTGAAGGAGGGGGAAATGATGCGTTGCAATCGTAAGAGAAATGACACCGATGCGTCCTTCGGGGCAATGGAAGCCCCTGATGAGTACCTCCGAAGAGGTACCGATGTGGTTACGTCACTCGATTGATGGAACGAATGGGAACTGATGTCGCCGTTGGATGGCGTGGTTATCGCCTTGCAAGCCGCATGGCAAAGAGCCGCCGAGGCTTCTATTCGTTTTTATTTGTCGCCGCTTCGGCATTGCAATAAATAATTCGTCATATTCGTCAAATTCGTTGTTGAAAACAAGACAGCGTGCGGAATTTCAATAAAATTATTCAACTTTATGGATAGAATCTATTTGTGTCTTGCCCACATGAGCGGCAAGGAACAGCAGTACATTCAGGAGGCTTTCGACACCAATTGGGTGGTGCCTCTCGGACCGAATGTGAATGCTTTTGAAGCGGATTTGGCAGCGTTTGCCAATCAGCGTGAGGATGCGGAACCCCTGCAGAAAGAGGTGGTGGCGTTGAGTGCAGGTACTGCTGCCATCCATTTGGGTTTGATTATGTTGGGCGTGGAGAAAGGTGATGAGGTGATTTGCCAGTCGTTCACGTTTGCGGCGAGTGCCAATCCTGTGGTGTATCAGGGAGCCACCCCTGTGTTTGTGGATAGCGAACAAGACACTTACAACATGGACCCCCAATTGCTGGAAGAGGCGATTAAAGACCGCATTGCCAAGACGGGCAAGAAGCCGAAAGCCATCATCCCGGTGTATCTGTATGGCATGCCGGCACGGATTGATGACATCATGGAGGTGGCACGTCGCTATGAGATTCCCGTGCTGGAAGATGCGGCTGAAGGTTTTGGCTCAAAATATAAAGGTCAAGTATGTGGAACATTTGGTGATTATGGCGTCATGTCTTTCAACGGGAACAAGATGATTACTACAAGTGGAGGAGGTGCATTGATTTGTCCTGATGTCGAAACGAAGAAGCGTGTGATGTTTTATGCCACTCAAGCGCGTGAGGCTTTCCCGTATTATCAGCATGAGAAGATAGGCTATAATTATAGGATGTCCAATATCTGTGCTGGCATTGGTCGGGGACAAATGACTGTGGTGGATGAGCATGTTAGACACCATCAGTGGGTACATGAGCAATATGAAAGGCGATTTGCCGAAATAGAAGGTGTTACGGTTCATGGTGCTCCTGAGGGTTGCATGAAACCTAACTATTGGCTTTCCACTATCAGGTTTGAAGATGGCAAACACACAATTGATGGCGAGTTACTGCCATTAATTGAAAAATTGAGTGAGGCAAACATTGAAACTCGTCCTCTGTGGAAACCGATGCATCTGCAACCTGTTTATAAAGATGCACCAGCATATACGAGCGGTGTGAGCGAACGCCTTTTCACATGCGGCTTGTGCTTGCCGAGTGGTCCTTATGTGGGAGATCCAGAGATTGAGTATATTGTCAAGAAAATCATCGAAAATATTTAAGTGAGAGATTGTTGATATGAAACGTGTTTTTCTCATGTTGATGTTGTTGGCGTTTGCTGTTGTAGGAAATGCCCAACAGCAGCAGAAATGGAAGGCTCCGAAACGCCCTAAACGTCCAAAGTGGGAGGCTCCGAAGCAAAGGGCACCAGAAGTGATAGATGTTTGGAGGCCCTATAATATTTCGGACAACTGGTTCCTGGATTTTGGCGCAGGTGTCAGTTTGTCAATGGCCGAAAACATGAAGGGGCATAATTTCGGAGAGATTTGGCAACCCATGTTTGACTTTGGCTTCGGAAAGCAGTTCTCGAACGTGTGGACAACAAGACTCACTTTTGGATATAAGAAGCAGAAAGGCTGGGCAAGTAAGGAGGCGATAGCCGCCAGTTCGTTGTTGGGCGACGGAGATTACACTTTTCAGATGGCATCCTTGTATGTTGATGAGATGATGAGTCTGACCAATATATTTTGTCCATACAATGAACTTCGAAGGCTTGACATTCAGGTTTTTGCTGGTATGGGAATGAATTATTCATTTGGTTTTGATGATAAGGTGGATAGATGGACGCGTTATGGTTATCCTGTAGATGGAACTGACCACATCAATTTTGCGGTTCGGGCAGGTCTCTCATGTTTGTTTAAGTTGGGTGAAACGGCTGATTTGTCTCTTCAAGGAGCGTATAATTTGGTCGGTGATAATTATAATGGCGTTCAGCATTCTGAAAGTTTTGTGCCTGAATCTTATCTGGATATTTCCTTGGGTGTCAGAGTTCATTTGATGGACCACTATGGCAATAGCCGTTTTTATAAGGTTCGCAGATGGGAAGCAACATCGCTGAGAGGAACGGAGGGTAAGGTGGCTAATTTATTGGACAATGAGAAACTAAAGGAATATCAAGAGCGGGAATCGAGCGAAGTCGTGGCATTCGGTGAACTGATGAAAACTCATGTGTCCTTTTATGTGGACCGCACATTCGTGAATGACAACCAGATGGAGAATCTGCGTATTGTTGCAGATTTTCTGAAAAAGCACCCTGATGTGAATCTGATTGTGAAGGGATACAGTGGTGCTTCGGCAAAAAGTGAATCGCGAAGCATGCATTTAGCGGAAAAGAGAGTCGCATCTGTGAAGAAAGCACTTCTCAAATATTACAATGTGGATCCTGCCAGGTTTGAGACATGGTTTGATGAGGATGCAGAGCCTCCTTTCCCGATGAAAGGAGAGTGGATTGATGGTGTTGTTTTCCAGATGGTGGAAAAGTGAGTTTGTATTGTTTTTAGGGCTAAAGTTACTCTTGATAAATGACTTTTGGATGAATTTTGTGTAAAAATAGAAGAAATTCTTCTTTTTTTTTTACCATCAGATGTTTTTTTGTAACTTTGCAACCGTTTTTTAGAGGAAAAGGATGAGTCGACGTAAAAAAGGTATAATACAGAGGTTTTCGAGTTGGTACTTCTCAAGAGAGGCTTTGCCATTTTGGGCTATTAGCGTCATTGATATGATGCTTATATTTATGTCCATTCTACTGATGTATTCATTGGTGTATGGTCCTGCCAAGTTGGTGAGCAACGGTTCTCTTGTGCTCTATACGCTGATGATAGACATGGTGTTCTATGGCATCAGCATGCGTATTTTTCATACTTATGCCGACGTTTCAAAAATTCTTGGATTTAGAGATTTGATTCGTACGGCGTTGGCCACATTGTTGGGCTCTGTATTATGTATGACTTTGCGCTGGGCAATTGACTTGCTTCCGTTCACAACTCAGATACCTTACCGAGTTTTTGTATTGACATTCTTCGGCTCTACCGCTGCACTTTGGTTGTGGCGAATCGTGGCAAAAAATTTTGCAGACGTGGTTCGTGGCAATATACGTGAAGAAGTGGAACTTTTGCCACGTCAGGAGATTGAAATCAATATGGAAAGGATTGGTAATCTTCTTCGTGATAGAATCGTGGTTGTTACGGGAGCAGCGGGTAGTATCGGTGGTGAGATGGCTCGTCAGATAGCGACCTATAATCCTGCAAAACTCATCTTGATTGACCAGGCTGAAACGCCTATGCATGATTTGATGCTTGAGTTCGGAAAGACATGGCCCTATTTGGATGCTCTTTTTATTGTGTCCACCATTACCAATAAGGAGCGTATGGCTTCTATCTTCAGCACTTATAAACCTGATTATGTGTTTCATGCAGCAGCATATAAACATGTGCCAATGATGGAGGACATTCCAGGTGTAAGCATACAGAACAATGTGGTCGGTACTCGTATATTGGCTGATTTGGCGGTGAAGAATCAGGTGAAGAAGTTTGTGATGATTTCCACAGATAAGGCTGTTAATCCGACAAATGTGATGGGATGTTCAAAAAGACTTTGTGAAATCTATGTACAAAGCCTTAATGCTTATTTGGTACGAAAGAATTCAGGTGTACGTTCCACTCAATTTGTGACCACACGATTTGGCAATGTGTTGGGATCAAATGGCTCTGTTATACCTTTGTTCAAGAAGCAGATCGAGGCTGGAGGTCCCGTCACGGTGACTCACCCAGACATAATTCGGTATTTTATGTTGATACCAGAAGCCTGTGCATTAGTGCTTGAAGCAGGAACGATGGGAAATGGTGGAGAAGTGTTTGTGTTTGATATGGGCAAGCCAGTCAAAATTGCTGATTTGGCAAAAAAGATGATACAAAATAGTGGTCGGAGAGATGTGAAGATTAAATATACAGGACTTCGTGACGGAGAGAAATTGTATGAGGAGGTGCTTATCAAGGGAGAGGAGGAGATGCCAACCGTCCATCCGAAGATTCGTGTGGCAAAGGTGAAGAAATATGAGTATGAGGATGTGTGCAAGCAATTTGATGAATTGGAGGCACTGGCAAAGACGAGTGATGACGCAGATGTTGTCCGTAAGATGAAAATGATTGTTCCAGAATTTAAGAGCAATAATTCAAAATATGAAGTAATCGACCGTGAGTTGGAAGGCTTGAGGTCGAAATAATGATTCATTCATTGATTTGAAGATTATTAGGGTATGCTTAAGAGGATAGCAACAACAAGTGTGTTGGCATTCGTTTGTATGATAACGTTTGCACAGAATGAGGGTGCTCAAGACTCTATTTCTGCCATGTTCGATGACATGAAAATTCCATTGGTGGAAAGGAAGTTTGTCGCAAACACCAACTTTCAAGATAACTGGTTCATTACTTTATATGGTGGTGTCGCAGCAAACTGGGGTAGCGATGTCTCTCATGCCAGTTTCTGGCGAACAATGGGACCAGCCTTTGCACTTGCTGGAGGAAAAGAAATCACGCCGATGAGTGCGGTGCGTATGCAGATAAATTATGTACGCAATACGGGTGTGACGGATGACCAGTTCGTGGACGGGCAAATCTCTGGTAATAGTTATAGTGATTTGATACACAATCGCTATAAATGGAATTCGGCGGGCATTCACATTGACTACCTTCTTAATTTTACGAACTTGATTTGTGGTTTTCGTGAGAATCGTAAGTTTCATCTTCAAGGAATTGTCGGTATTGGTGGTACTGTTTCAAGGGGATATACGACAGATAAGTTTGTGAATGCAATAGGAGATATCAGTGGCGACCCTGATTATAATAGTCATTCTAATCAGTTGCATAACCGTGACAAATATGACAACCGTCAGCATTCATTGATTAACCTTCGTGCAGGAGTTGCGGGTACCTTTATGGTGGCAAGAAATTGGAATGTGCATATTGAGGCAATAGGTAGCCTCCTTGACAACTCATACGATAGTAACCCGACAACAAACAATACATGGGATGGTCACGTTGATTATCTGGTAGGTATCAGTTATCGTTTCAACAACAAGGGCGGTCAGGCTCCTGGTTTCTATTACCCACGTCACGATATGTCAGAATATATTAAGAGGATGAGTGCTATTAATGATTTGCGTGATAAAACGAGGAGAAGAAGGCAGGAACTTGAAGAGATGACGGATACGATTGATGTGGATGCTCAGGTGATGTACACGTTGATTGCATTTGATGAGAATGACACTGCCATAGACCGTCTGCAACAAACGAATATCTATACAACAGCCTATGCTTGGGCTAAGAATCCCAATAGTCTCATATACATAACGAACAGCACAGCCGTGGATGATAAGTTGTTCCGTAAACGTGCAGAGGCCATTCGCGATGTCCTGCTTGAACGCTATGAGATACCAGCATCAAAGATTTGGATAATAGCCAGCGAAAAAGATATAAAACCAATAGGAGATTATATTGAACTGATTGTAAATGATTGATAAAAATACATACACAAAATAGCAATTTATACAAAAAGTAATAACAGGGTAATGTAAAATGTTTAATAGGATATGATGAAGGAAAGAATCTATATAATTGTTGTCTCACTGCTGTTTAGCATAGCGGGCTTTGGGCAAGGGTATCAACTTGTTGATTCCACTTATAGTCGCTCAAAGATGGACAAAGACAGCCTGTATTATGATGAAATGGCATATTTGGATGACTATCATTTTTTAGATAATATATTTGTCCTTGGCCAGTTGGGTATCAGCCACTCTATGTCAGAGAACACCCGTTTCGGAAATTTCTTTGCGAATGAGAAACTGAGTTTCAATGTGGGCGTGGGAAAGTGGATTTATCCTTCATTTGGTGTGCGTTTTACAGCAGGTCTGCATCCACAGGTTGGACGTGCGGAATGGGAACTTAGTCAATGGTATCCAGACGTTTTTGGTAATTACACCTACAATATGTTTTCTGGTTATCTGGATGGTTTGGTCAATCTTACCAACATCATACTTAAATACCGTGAGGACCGTGTTTTCAATCTTGTAGGTATCATTGGTTTTGGTTATAACCACACATTTGGTTTTGATAAGGCTAAATGTGAACAAATGCGTCAAGGAATAACATCTGAGGATGGAGGACTCATGCACTATGATGTGGACACCAATCCTGGCAACTATTTTGCTGCTCACGTAGGTTTCCAAGGTCGCTGGAAAGTGAGTCCGGCATGGGATATTATTGGTGAAATCACATTCAATGGTACGGACGATAAATATAATGGACATGAGTATGACCGTGTGTATGATACCTATTTTGATGTTCTTGTAGGTGCTCAGTTCCATTTCAAGGATTGTCACGGTCGTCGGCGTTTCCATTATGTCAAGTATTTGAACTCAGCAGTGTTGGAGCGTCTTGCCAAGATGAAGGATGATGAGAATGAAAAACTTAACGAGGCGAACATGGCTATCCCTGAAATCTTTGAAAAGATTAAGTTCAGCGAGGCTTTGCAGACCACTATTTCGTTCTATGTGGACCGCTATTACATTACGGATGCTCAGAAAAAGAACTTGAAGAGTGTGGCAACCTTCTTGGCGACCCATCCCGATATCAATCTGATTGTCACGGGTTATGCTGACATTGAGACGGCATATCCAGCCTATAACCTCCGTCTGTCCCAAAAGCGTGCTCAGGCTGTGTATGATATGCTGGTGAATGATTTTCATGTTCCGGCAAATCGTCTCCGCATTGATTATAAGGGTGATACCGTGCAGCCATACGCATCGGTGAACGAATGGAACCGTGCGGTTATCTTCTTCCTTGATAAGAATGGTGGAAATAGCCAAATTCTTGAATCTGAATCTAATGAAGAATAAGTGAATATGACGATGAGATACATTTTTTTAGCATTTGCTTTTATCGCGTTTTCATGCATGAAAGCACAGAATGAAGGAGATGTAGTGATTCCTGCAGGTCAGACATCCATTCCTGATTCGGCGTACTACAAGAACTTGGAGATGACCTCTCTTACCATCCCCGCATCAGTGGAGACTATCGGTAAGAATGTCGTTGACCATTGCTTCAAACTTGTTTACATTGCGGTGGATGCAGACAACCCCAATTTCAAGTCTGTTGGAGGTGTTGTTTATTCAAAAGATGGCAAAACGCTCATTCTTTGCCCTCCTGGAAAGACTGGTGAGTTTGTTGTTCCAGCACAGGCAACGATTCTTGCCCCCTACGCATTCCGTTCCTGCAAGAAACTGACATCGGTTGTGCTTCCTGAGGGTATTACGGAAATTCCTGACGGTGCCTTCATGGGGTGTTGGGGATTGGAGAAAATCAATCTTCCACAAGGGTTGAAGCGGATTGGTAAGCATGCATTTGATGGAACGATCATCCAGAAAATGAATATGCCGACCACAATGGAATTTATTGATGATGAGGCATTTGTCAACACAAGCCTCGTTGAGGTGAATCTGCGTGTGACTCAACCTTTTGAGTTGGGAGAGGATGTCTTCAGCGAGATTCATGTCACCCGTCTGAATGTTCCTGCTGCAGGATTGCAGAACTTCAAGAAGCACCCGAAGTGGGGTAAGTTCGGGCGTATCACTCCAACCCATAGTTATTGGACGGTGAAACTGCCGTAAGCAACAATATTTTTGTAAAGAGAATGGAAGCGGGGATGTTCCTTTTGTAGGAACGTCCCCGCTTTCTTTTTGACCGTTCAAATCGGACTGGAGCAGTGCGGTACGTCAGACTGGAGCAGTCCGCTTCATCGGAGTGGAGCAGTCCGAAACAGAGGTGCTGAGTGCACCGTTTTTAGGGGCGTTCTTTCCCTCTTTGTGTGAGGGATTCCTTCCCCTTTGTGTGGGTGTTATTTGATGACTCTGATGTATTGTGGTTCAATATGTGTACCGATGGCGCCCAACATCTCAAAGTTGATGAGAAACATACGTTTGGCACGGCCTTTTGCTTTGAGCAGAGTGCCTTCATAGCCGTCGAACAGCCCACCGACGATGCGCACCTTGTCTCCCTGTTTCAGTTCCACCTCTTCGGGTTGGAAATAGGTGATGTCATTTTTCATCTTGGTGGATGAGTCGATGAAGCGTTCCATCTCGCGTGTGGGCACTTGCAGAATTTTGTATTTGCCGTCTTCTTTCTTGTAACAGTAAGTGATGAAAGGGTGCGCATTCTTCAGCGAATTGACTTCGCGGAAAGGGGCGAAGGCAAAAATGGTGTTGGGGATGAGGGGGCGTTCCACGATGGCCTTTTTTCCTTGAATAGTGGTGTCGGTCGCAGCCATCGGACAATAGACACGTACACCAGCCTTCTCCAACACAGAGGTTGCTTGTGCCTCCTTTCGGCTGACTTTTAAGGCGAACCATTGTGGCTCGTCTTTCTGTTTTTTAGAAACTATTTTTGTTGTAGTTGAGTCTTCCATGCGGGTGTTTAACAACCGATTGTGATGTAAAAACGTTGCAAAGTTAGGTAAAAAAAGGATATGCCAACCCAAAGGATGCCATAAAAATTTGTTCAACCCACAAAATTGTCGTATTTTCGCATCGTAAATAGAAACATAGAGCGTCAAGATGAAGAAATTAACTAACTATCCCGTGCTGACAAAGGCTTTTTTGTCACTTTGCTTTTTCATCGTGTTGAATATGGGCATCCGTGCCCAGCAGTGGCTTCCCATCCCTCAGGAGGCAAAGCCCTACACCCGTTGGTGGTGGTTGGGCAGTGCCGTCGATTCAGTTGGACTTGACTATAATCTTTCTGAACTCGCCAAGGCTGGCATCGGTGGTGTGGAAATCACGCCTATTTATGGTGTGCAGGGCAATGATGCCAACGACATCAGTTACCTCTCCCCCCGATGGATGCGAATGTTGAAGTATGTGGAGATTCGTGGGACGGAGTTGGGCATTGAGACCAACATGGCAACGGGGACGGGTTGGCCGTTTGGCGGTCCGTTGGTGACAGAAGAAGATGCTGCCCACAAAATTGTTTTTGATGCTGACCAAGATGCTACTTTGGGTCGCACGGGGCAGAAGGTGAAACGTGCTGCTCCTGGTGGCGAAGGCTTTGTGATAGATCATTTCGACCATGATGCCGTGGCGCACTATTTTGAACGCTTCGACACCGCTTTTGCCCATCAGAATGTGCCTTTCCCACGTGTGATGTTCAATGATTCCTACGAAGTGTATGGAGCAGACTGGACGCCAATGCTTTTTGATGAATTTCAGAAGCGTCGCGGCTATGACCTCATGCCATTCACCTATATATTGAACAAGAAAGACTCTCTTCGTACCGATGCCGACAAACGCATCGTCAGCGATTACCGCGAAACTTTAGGTGAACTCCTGTTGGAAAACTTCACCACCCAATGGACTGATTGGGCACATCGTCATGGCAGTCTCACACGTAATCAGGCGCATGGCAGCCCAGCCAACTTGCTCGATGTCTATGCAGCAGTCGATATTCCTGAATGTGAAGGCTTTGGCTTGAGTGACTTTGGCATCATCGGTTTGCGCACCGATAAAGGTTTCACGAAGAAGAACGATTCAGATATTTCCATGCTGAAATATGCATCTTCTGCAGCCCATATTTCAGGCAAGAAATACACTTCCAGCGAGACGTTCACATGGCTGACTGAGCATTTCCGCACCTCGCTTTCTCAGTGCAAGCCCGACCTCGACCTCATGTTTCTGTCGGGTGTCAACCACATCTTTTTCCACGGTTCCTGCTACTCCCCCAAAGGTGCCGAGTGGCCTGGTTGGCGTTTCTATGCCAGTGTCGATATGAGCCCTAACAACAATTGGTGGGCTGCGATGCCGGCATTTTCCCAATACATCCAGCGTTGCCAGTCCTTCCTCCAGTGGGGAGAACCCGACAATGACGTGTTGGTCTATCTGCCTTATTATGACATGCTTTACGACCAGTCAGGAACGGTGGCCCTTTTCGATATTCATTCGATGGAAAAGCGCGCTCCGAAGTTCATCGAGACCGTTCAGACCATCATCAAGAGTGGTTATGATGTCGATTACATCTCCGACCGCTATCTGATGCGGGATGACATTACCAAGCGTTATGCCACCATCATTATTCCCGATGTGCGTTTCATGCCGACTTCTACGCTGAAACGGCTCATGCAGATTGCTGAACAGGGTGGGCAAGTGATGTTCGTCCGTTCCTTCCCGACCTCTGTCCCAGGTTATGGAAAAACTGCTGAACAACAGGAGTTTGCTACATTGATGGGACAGTTGCAGCACACCGTCACCTTCCATCCCGAGCAGGCGATGCGGATTGTTTGGGGCAAAGGCAGCATCGTCACGTCACCTACCTACAGCGATGGGCTTCAGTTCAGTTCTGCCCGCAGGGAACCCATGCGTTTGCAGCAAGGACTGAGTTGCATTCGCCGTTCTAATTCGGAGGGCTATCATTATTTCATCTCCAACTTGCAGGGCAAGGACGTTGACACCTTCATAACACTGGGCGTCAAAGCGAAAAAGGCAGTTTTCTACAATCCGATGGACGGTAAGATTGACCTCGCAAAGATGGATGCACAGGGACGTGTCAGAGTGCAACTGAAGAGCGGAGAGAGCATCATCCTTCGTACCTTTACGGAGGGGACATCCGACACGTTCAAGTCCCATGTTTATTATAAGGAGCAAGCCAATCGTGCGAAAAACCTGACCAATTGGACACTTTCTTTCAAGGAGTCCGCTCCTGTTCAGATAACGAAGAAATACACGATGGAAGGTACACCTCAGGCATGGACTACTTTGGGCGACTCGCTGCTCAACACCACGATGGCAACGGGTGTCTATAAGACCTCTTTCACTCTGCCCAAGATGCAGCCCAATACCGCTTATCTCCTCGACCTTGGCGATGTGCGAGAGACCGCCCATGTGTTGGTGAATGGAAAAGAAGTCGGAACGTTGTTTGCCGTTCCGTTCCGTGTGGATGTGACTCCTTATCTGCATGAGGGTGCCAATACCCTTGAAGTAGAAGTCGCCAACCTGCCAGCCAACCGCATCGCACAGATGGACCGCGATGGTGTGCAGTGGCGCAAGTTCAAGGAAATCAATGTGGTTGACCTCAACTACAAGCGTGACCTCTACAGCCATTGGACAACTGTCCCATCAGGCTTGAACAGTGAAGTGAAGTTGATTCCTTGTACCATTGAGTAACTTTTCAGGAAAAGCACAAACACCATGCTCTACAAAGGCGAACTGATTTCCTTGGTTGTGGCTATCTCTTGGACTGTCACTGCACTTGCTGCCGAGGGGGCAAGCCGGCGCATTACACCGCTGGGGTTGAATGTCCTGCGGATGCTGCTTTCGTTGGTCTTTCTTGCCATCCTGATGTGGGTGGTGTGTGGACATCCTCTGCCAGTCGATGCTGATGCTGAAACGTGGCTGTGGTTATCCCTGTCGGGCTTTGTGGGTTATGTGTTGGGTGATTACTGCCTGTTCAATTCCTATCTGCTCATTGGCAGTCGCTTTGGTCAACTTTTCATGACGTTGGCTCCTGCCGCAGCCGCCATTTTTGGTTTCGTTCTGTTGGGCGAAAAGATGTCGGGACTTGCCATCATGGGCATGCTCATCACCATGTTCGGCATCGGATTGAGTGTGCTGTCGAAAGGTGGTGAACACCACAAACTCAATCTCAAACTTCCCCTCAAAGGTGTGCTTTTCGGCATTGGTGCAGGCATTGGTCAAGGTGTCGGTCTTGTGCTCAGCAAGGTGGGCATGACCCATTATGAGACGCTCATCCAATCTCCCGAAGCCTTAGACATCATGCCCTTTGCCAGCACCTTTATGCGTGCGGTGACAGGGCTTGTCTGCTTCTCTTTTGTCATGATTTTCAGGGGCAAGACCCGCACCATTGCACGTGCCACACGTGACAGTCGTGCCATGCTCTTTGTCCTCCTTGCCACGTTGCTTGGTCCCTTCCTTGGTGTCAGCCTCTCTCTCATGGCAACCCTCTACACCACCACAGGCATCGCCCAAACCATTATGGCAATGACCCCCATCTTCATCCTCCTTCCTTCGTGGTATTTCTTCCATCAGAAGGTCACACCGCTCGAGATTCTCGGTGCCATCATCAGTGTGGCTGGTGTTACTTTGTTCTTTGTCTGATTAATTCTATGAATGTATATGATAAACAATATGTTGAAGCGATTAGGAATGTTCATGCTGCTATGCGTGATGTCCGTGTGTGCGGCTATGGCTGATAATTCGGCAATGGAAGGTGCAATATGGGTATCCTTAGGGGAAGCCAAGACGGGTGGAGTGCCTGTGTTCCGTAAGGAGGTGGTGCTGAGCCCAAAGAGGGTGGTGAAAGCGGTGTTGTATAGTTCGGCATTGGGTGTGTATGATGTGTTTGTGGATGGGGAACGGATGGGTGAGCATCAGTTAAAACCAGGATGGACTGACTATCGGAAGGAGATTCCATACGTGGAGATGGACGTGACACGATTGATGAAGAAAGGAGAGACGCATGTGGTGGCTGCCGAGGTGAGCAACGGCTGGTGGTCGGGTGGCATTGCACGTGGCGTGTATGGAAAGGCGGTGAAGAATGCGCTTGCGGCAAAACTCGTGGTTACCTATGCAGACGGTGAGGTGCAGACGGTGTGCACTGACACGACGTGGAAGGCGAGCGACGAAGGACCTTTGCGGATGGGGGACATCTATGATGGCGAGACGTATGATGCCCGTTGTTCGGTGGCATGGAGAGGAGTCGGCTTTGATGATTCGGCTTGGCAATATGCGGTACAAAACACCGATAAGAAGGGCATGTTGATTCCCTTTGAAGGACCACTCGTGACGATTCGCGACCCGAAACTGTGGCGTGTGCCCCAGAGCGTGACCGTTTATGAAGGAACCGTGCCGACCGATACACGCTATGGACGCATCAACATCGTCCATCAGCAACCCGATTTACGGAAGCCGCTGTTGCTGAAGAAGGGGCAGACGGTCGTGATAGATTTCGGGCAGAACATGGTCGGTTGGATTGATTTCGTGGCAAAGGGTAGTGCTGGCACGGTGCTGACATGGCGCTTTGGCGAGATGTTGAACTACAACGGCGACGAGGCAAGACTCGACCAAGGTCCAGCAGGCAGCGTGTGGACCTACAACCTACGTTCGGCTAAGGCGACGCTGACCTACACGATGAAAGGCGAAGAGAAAGGCGAGCATTACCACCCCACAAGCACATTCTTTGGCTTCCGTTATGTGGAACTGACTGCGACGGAGGATGTCATTCTTAATCAGGTGACAGGGCAAGTCGTGGGCAGCGACTTGAAGGAATGGGGACACTTTGCCTGTTCCAATCCCGATGTGAACCAACTCTACAGCAACGTGTGGTGGGGACAACGTGGCAACTTTCTTTCCATCCCCACCGACTGCCCTCAGCGCGACGAACGCTTGGGCTGGACGGGCGATACGCAGATTTTTTCGGTCACGGCACTCTACAATGCCGACGTGAAGGACTTCTACCGCAAGTGGATGCGCGACATGCGCAACAGCCAGCGTGAAGATGGTGCCTATCCCTGCACCGCTCCCTACTGCACCATGTGGGGCTATGGCGGTGCGGCATGGGGCGATGCAGGTGTGATTGTGCCGTGGAATGTGTATGTGATGACAGGCGACGACCAGATTCTGCACGAGAACTACGAGAGCATGCAGGCATGGATGCGCCATTGTGCCGACCAGCACGAGGAGGGGTGGGCGCATGTGGGGGCAGAGACCGACTTCGGCGATTGGCTTGCCTATCGTGAGGTGGAGAAACGCTACGTGTCGTATGCTTATTATGCGCATGTGGCTCAGTTGATGCAGAAAGTGGCAAGTGTGTTGGGCAAAGAGCAAGATGCAGCCCAATATGCAGCGTTGCGCAGGGACATCGTGGCAGAGTTCCAGCGTCGCTACATCACCGATGGCGAAATCAACACAGGCAAGGACACACAGACGGCTTATCTCTTGGCACTGCACTTCGACCTGCTCACTCCTCAGCAACGACCTGCCGCCATTGCCGCCTTGCGAAAGAACATCATCGATAATGACTACCGACTCTCCACGGGCTTTGTCGGCACAGGCATCCTGATGCCCACGCTGACCGAATGCGGCATGACCGACCTCGCCTATCGCTTGCTCCTGCAACGCCAGAACCCCTCGTGGCTCTACAGCATCGACCAAGGAGCCACCACCGTGTGGGAGCGTTGGGACTCTTACACGGAAGAGACGGGCTTCCACAAGCATCCGTGGAACATGAATTCGTTCAATCACTATGCTTATGGTGTGGTGGTGGAGTGGTTCTATAGTGGCATCCTCGGCATCCGTCCCGACGAGACACAACCGGGCTTCCGTCACTTCATCCTGAAGCCCGAGTTCGGCGGTGGACTCACATGGGCAAAAGGTGGCACGATGACCCCCTACGGACGAATCGACGTGGAATGGCACCAACAAAAAAATGGCAAAATCCTCTACCAAGTGAATTTGCCGAAAGGCACGACTGCCACACTCTACGGCGGCGAGAAAACCGTACGTCTCACAGCAGGTAAGCACAAGTGTCTGCTGCACTGACCCCGTGTTCCGTGGCATTTACTCTTTTAGGTTCTCGCACCTTTTTGAGATTTCTTGCAGGAGTCGTTAAGGCTTCTATTCGTTCGATTTCAAAGTTCTGTCTATTGCTTTTCAGGTTTGATGACATCATGTTCTTCAGAAATGAGGTATATGAAAGTGTTTTGGGCAATAAATCAATGAAAAGTTGACTTTTTTAGTTTTTTGTATGTAGAGAAAGGAAGAAAATGAGTACCTTTGCACTGCTTACTCACGCCGAGCCGACTTTGTAAGATGTCGGAGCGGCTACAGGGAGGGAGCACTACATTTGGAACGCGTCGCTGACGCTTTGTTTTTGGCAGTTCGAAATTTCCACAAAACAACTGACCAGTCAAAGACATTGCAGAGGTGGATGCTGCGGGTAGGTATATAACCATCCCGTTGGCGTGCAGAGGCTCGTGTAGCCTCACGCACGCTTTTCGGGCGCATTATATATACCAACGGCGTGGGTATCAATCTGCTTGTTTTCTGGTCATAGGTCGTGGAAAGCCTCGAATTGCGAACAAGCAGAAGCCAGATACCCCGCTTTTCTTTTGTGGCCATTCGAGTAATTATTTAGCCTGTCCGATTCAGGGTGTTTGGCGGACAATTGTGTTTTATTTATGACAATCAAGTCCGCAATGAAATTATTTTGGAAAGTGGATTTATGGAAGACTTTATATTTCAATTTTCACTATTTCCCGTTTAAAACAGCGATTCGTGTGCCAGTATTTATCTATTGGCAATCGGAACTTTATAAGATGAAAGGGCAAATAGTTATTGATGCACCTATTAGGACGGGAATGGTAAGATTTGGTCCACATGGATTAGGAACACAAGACCTTTTGTTTTCAAGAACAATGTGGGCAGTGGCGGGAACCTTAGTTGTTAAAGGTAAAGTCTACATTGGTCGTGGAACCAAGATTAGTATTGGGAAAGATGCCAGATTGACATTGGGGAGGGATTTTAAGATAACAGGAAACACTGAAATCATATGTCAGAAAGAAATTGCATTTGGGGATGGTTGTTTACTGTCGTGGGATATTTTAATGATGGACACAGACTTTCATCATATTACCAATGAAAGTGGAGTGACAACAAATTCTCCCCAACCCATAAAGGTAGGCAATCATGTTTGGATTGGATGCCGTAACACTATTCTGAAAGGAGTGACAATTCCTGATAACGATGTGGTTTCTGCAAATTCCACTATCACAAGAAGTATTATGGAAGAGAATTGTGTTATTGGAGGTCATGGAAAGTCTGTTGAAGTAATTAAACAGGGGATAGGCTGGTTTGAATAGGCTGGTTTGATTTTATATATATTATACAGCCACTCCTGTTTGCATCACGTCGTCGTAGAGAGGGGACCAATGATCTTCTGCCAAGAGGACGGGCTCGATGAGCAGACTCACTTTGTCACTATCCTTGCCAAGGGCGATAGAGGTCTCAAGCCATTTATCTTCGGCTACAGTGGGAACGATGACAGCCACATCAATATCACTCCACGGGTTTGGGTAACCCTTAGAGTAGGAACCGAACATCATGACTTTTGCCTGTCCATTGAAACGGGGCGAAATCACTTGTTTGTATTGGCGGACGAGGTCGATGGCTTCGTCTCGGGTGAGCACTTTTGGAGAATCCATTGCTGCATTTGTTTTGTTTGTTCAACAATCAGGTGGGTCTTTTCTTCATTGAGTGTGTTGGCGATGCTACGCTTGTAGTCGGGGTATCGTGCTTCGATGTTCATGGGGCGAATCTCTTGCAGGAAGTCACGCTGCTCGTCGCTCATCTGTCCGTATAGTCCGCATAGTTCAGCCAATCGTTTATGCTCGTGGATGTAGGGTGGAACGTCATCGCGGGTAGCCGTCCAATAAGCCTTGAACATTTTTTCTATGACCTGATGGCACATGAAGGCTGAGTAAAGCCAACGTCCACTATGGAAAAGAAACTCGCCCAAGTCAAGGTCTTCAGCCGCGATGTCGAGCCAGTATTGTACTTTTTCTTCTCTTGTCATATTTTATGCCTTATGATTCTTTGGCTGCAAAGTTAAGCATTTTATTTTAGAATCATGTCACTTTGGGCAATATCTTTTTTGTTTTTGTGTGAAAAGGTAACAATGGAATGCTGTAAACAGAAATGCCTTTTTCTGTTTATAATAAACAACATTATGCATATTGTGTTTAAAACTAAACACGCAGAAGAGACTGCACGTCGTGGACTGCAATGACTGCACGTCGTGAATATGAAAGACTGCACGTCGTGGACTTGTTACCCCACACGTCGTGGACTTTCTTGTGTGTGCGCCATGAGTTTTCTTGTGTGTACATCGTGGGCTTGTTGGTGTGTGCAGTAAGTTTCAACCTTGTCAATGCAGAGGATGAGGCGATTCCGTAAAAAACGGTATCGTTTTTTGCCCAAATTGTATTTTCTTTTATCATAAATAGAGTCTTTTTTTGTCAGTTCTGCAATTTTGTGTTCCTTTGCACAGAATTTATAACGAGGCACGACAAATGAATCCAACGAGAGCGATATTGACCATCACCGGCAGCGACGGCACGGGCGGTTCGGGAGTGCAGGCGGACATCCGTCTCATCCACCAGTTGGGCGGTGTGGCTGCATCTGCCATCACGTCCATCACGGTGCAGAACACGCTCGGCATTCAGGAGTTCTACGACTTGCCCGCTTCGGCTGTGCGGCAGCAGGTGGAGGCAATCATTAACGACCTGCAGCCGCAGGTGGTGAAGGTCGGGCTGCTCCGTCGCATCAATGTGGTCGAGGCGGTGGCTGATGTGCTGAGACGTTACCATCCTCGCCATGTCATCTATGCCCCTGTGCAGGAATCGGCACATGGCGAACGGTTGCTTTCTCCTCAGGTGTATGAGGCGATAGAGCGGCTCATCCTGCCCCTCTGCACCGTGGTGCTGGAGGCGAGCCACGAGGCGCCGCACGGCACAGCGAATCAACTCTCCTCCGCAGTGGCAGTACTGCTCAACCGTGGTGAGCAACCCGACGAAGCCATCCGCCATGCGCATGAGTTGCTTGCCAACTTGCCTGCAGGTTACGTTGAGTCGATGGGGCGGAGCGGAGAGTTGTACAATCAGTTCCTCGATGCCGTCGAGCGGTTCTTCCATCGCTATGCCGATGTGGCATTCTATGCCGAACAACTCAACGTCAGTTCGCCATACCTCGGTCAGGTCACGCGCCGTATCGCAGGGCGTTCCCCGAAGACCATCATCGACGAGCGCATTACCGCCGAGATTGCCTCGCTGCTCACCACGACCAACTATCCCCTCAAGGAAATCGCCCTTCGCTTGGGCTTCTCCTCGCAAGCCCATCTTTCACGCTTCTTCAAGAAGCAGAAAGGCATCTCGCCCTCCCAGTTCCGCGACTTCCCTTGATTTCCTCTTTGCTTCCCTCTTTTCTTATAATTCTTGATATTCCTATTATTTCCATATAAAATAAAACACGACAATGAACAACGAAAGACAAAACTTAAACCGCCAATTGGCTCAGATGCTGAAAGGCGGAGTGATCATGGACGTCACCACTCCTGAACAGGCTCGCATCGCCGAAGAGGCAGGCGCATGTGCAGTAATGGCACTTGAACGCATTCCAGCCGACATCCGCGCTGCTGGTGGTGTGAGCCGCATGAGCGACCCGAAGATGATTCGTGGCATCCAAGAGGCAGTCAGCATTCCCGTCATGGCAAAGTGCCGCATCGGACACATTGCAGAGGCACAAATCCTGCAAGCCATTGAGATTGACTACATTGACGAAAGCGAAGTCCTCTCTCCTGCCGACAACATCTACCACATCGACAAGACGAAGTTCGACGTGCCCTTCGTCTGTGGTGCCAAGAACCTGGGCGAAGCCTTGCGTCGCATTGCTGAAGGAGCCACGATGATTCGCACCAAAGGCGAACCTGGCACGGGCGACGTGGTGCAGGCGGTGAGCCACATGCGCCTGATGCAAAGCGAGATACGGCGGCTTGTTTCGATGAGCGAAGATGAACTTTTCGAAGCAGCCAAGCAGTTGCAAGCCCCCTACGAACTCGTGCGTTTTGTGCACGAGAACGGTAAACTGCCCGTGGTCAACTTCGCGGCAGGTGGAGTTGCCACCCCAGCCGATGCCGCCCTGATGATGCAACTGGGAGCCGAGGGTGTCTTCGTGGGTAGCGGCATCTTCAAGAGCGGCAATCCCCGCAAACGTGCGGCAGCCATCGTGCAGGCAGTCACCAACTATCAGGATGCCAAACTCTTGGCAGCACTCTCCGAAGACCTTGGCGAGGCGATGGTGGGCATCAACGAGCAGGAAATCGAACTCCTGATGGCTGAAAGAGGGAAGTGATTTCTGTAATTCTGTGAGACAAAAAGAACAGAACATGAAGATTGCAGTTCTTGCCCTGCAAGGGGCATTCATCGAGCACGAGCAGCGGTTGCAGCAACTTGGTGCCGACACTTTTGAAGTGCGCCAACTCTCTGATTGGCAGCAGCCCAAGGACGGACTCATCCTGCCCGGCGGCGAAAGCACCGTGCAGATGCGCCTCCTGCGGGGGCTCGGGCTCTACGAACCCATCCGCGAAGCCATCCTTCAGGGGCTTCCCGTCTTTGGCACCTGTGCAGGGATGATACTCCTGTCCGACGGCTATCTCGGCACCATGCATATCCGTGTGCGCCGCAATGCCTACGGTCGTCAACTCGGCAGTTTCCACACCGAAGGTGCTGTCACCGGCATTGGCGACCGCCTTCCCATGACCTTCATCCGTGCACCCTACATCGACGAAATCCTCTCCTCCGATTGCCGTGCCCTTGCCGAAGTGGACGGACACATCGTCGCTGCCCAGCAAGGCAACCAACTCGCCACCGCTTTCCATCCCGAACTCGACCCCGACCTTCGTCTGCATCAGCACTTCTTGCAACTGATTGCAGAGGCAAGAAGTTGAAAAGTGCAGCATGTGATTGACTTCATCACGCTAAAGGTTGTCTATGTCGTTTTTTTGTCTTACCTTTGGGGCGCGAAAGACTAACTAATAAAAACAGCATGATGAAAAAGACTCTCTTTATGATTGGGGCGGTGTGTTTGGCATCGGTAACGATGTCGTGGGCTCAGACCTTACACTACGACCGTCCTGCCGACTTCTTTGAGGAGGCATTGGTGATTGGCAACGGCACGATGGGCGGCATCGTGTATGGCGGTACGGACACGGACAAGATTTCGCTCAACGACATCACGCTGTGGACAGGTGAACCGTGCAACATGAACATATATTCGCCAGAGGCGCACAAGACGATTCCTGCCATCAGGGAGGCGTTGCGGAAGGGTGACTACAAGGAGGCTGACCGTTTGCAAAGGGATGTGCAGGGACACTTCTCGCAGAACTATCAGCCGCTGGGCGAGTTGCAGATTCAGTATCTCGACACAGAGGGTGAGGTGAGCAATTATCGCCGATGGCTTGACATCGGCAATGCCACCGCTCACACGGTGTACCACCGAGGAAAGTATCAGTATGCGACAGAGTATTTTGCCACTCATCCCGACTCGGGCATGGTGGTGCGTATCACGACCGACAATCCTAAAGGCATCCATGCCCGCATCTCCCTCTCTTGTCAACTGCGAGCCGACATCCGTGTGGAGCAGGGCATCATCATCAACGATGGTTATGCCGGCTATGGCTCCCTGCCGAGTTACTACGATGCCAAGGAAAAGTTTGCCTACGACCCCGGGCGTGGCATCCACTTCCGCACGTTGGTGAAGGTCGATGCCGACCACATCAGGGCAGAGCAGGGTAGTGTGCTCGTCAATGGCAGCAAGGAAGTGACGCTCTACATCGTCAATGCCACTTCCTTCAACGGCTTCGACAAAGACCCCGTGAAGGAGGGAAAGCCTTATCAGCAGATAGCGAACAATAGGATGAATCGCCTCAGTGCGAAGCCTTATCCAATATTGACGACTCGTCACATCAAGGATTACCAGAGCATCTACAACCGCGTGAAACTCTCATTGGGGAAGGGGAGGGAAGATGTTCGACCTACCGATGAGGTGTTGAAGGAATATGTGAATGAAAGCATTTTCAATCCCGACCTCGAAGCCCTCTATTTCCAGTATGGACGTTACTTGCTCATCTCTTGTTCTCGCACTCCCAATGTGCCCGCGAATTTGCAGGGTTTGTGGAACGAGAAGATGTTGCCGCCGTGGTCGTGCAACTATACGAGCAACATCAATGTGGAGGAGAACTATTGGGCTGCCGAGACAGCAGCAATGCCCGAGATGCACCTGTCTTTGTTGACGTTCCTGAAGGAATTGCAAGGCTCTGGTGAGCAGACGGCAAAGGCATACTATGGTGTGAACAAGGGCTGGTGTCTGGCTCACAACACCGACATCTGGGCGATGACCTGTCCTGTGGGGCTCCACACGGGTGACCCTTCGTGGGCAAACTGGAACATGGGTGGTGCGTGGGTGAGCACCCACATCTGGGAACACTACACTTTCTCGCTCGACAAGGACTTCCTCCGCGAGTATTACCCCGTGCTGAAAGGGGCTGCCGAGTTCTGCATGAACTGGATGGTCACTACCACCAGCATGGGTGTGGACGGCAAGGAGTATCTCATCACGGCTCCTTCCACCTCGCCAGAGAACATCTACGTCACGCCAGAAGGCTATCACGGACGTTCTTGCTATGGCGGTTTTGCCGACATCGCCATGATTCGCGAGTGCCTGACCGATGCCAGAAATGCGGCTTGGGAACTGGGCGTTGACAAGGATTTCATTGCGGAGGCAGAAGCCACCCTCGCCAAACTTCAGCCCTACAAGATTGGCAAGAAGGGCAACCTGCAGGAATGGTTCTACGACTGGGAGGATGAAGACCCGCACCATCGCCACCAGAGCCACCTGTTCGGCATCTATCCTGGCCACAATGTGGAGGATGGGGTGCATAAGAGAGCCGAAATCGAACGTGCCGCCTCCAAGACCCTCGAACTGAAAGGCGACCAAACGACCGGTTGGAGCACAGGGTGGCGTGTGAACCTCTACGCCCGTCTGCACGATGCGAAGAATGCCTACCACATCTATCGCAAACTCCTCAACTACATTAGTCCTGACAAGTACAAAGGAGCCGATGCTCGTCGTGGCGGCGGCACCTATCCCAACCTGCTTGATGCCCATTCGCCTTTCCAGATTGACGGCAATTTTGGTGGTTGTGCAGGTGTGATTGAGATGCTCATGCAGAGTAACTATCTCGTGGGCAATGTCAAGACTCCCGTTGAAATCGAACTGTTGCCAGCCCTGCCCGACAATTGGAAGGATGGCTCCGTCTCAGGCATCCGTGCCCGTGGTGGCATCACCGTGGATATGGTTTGGGAGAACGGCAAAGTTACGTCCCTCACCCTCACGGCTCAGCAGGCTTGCAAGGTTGCCCTCAAGGTGAACGGGGCAACGAAGGTGGTGAAGTTGGAGAGAGGGAAGAACGTGGTGAGGTGAAAATCGACCACGTCGTGGTCGATTGACCGACCACGACGTAATCGGTTTGCCGACCACGACGTGGTCGGTTTTGAGGTTACGAACATACACAAAGAGGACGCATCGGGCAAGGATGCGTCCTCTTTCCACACCCTACGAATGTCCTATTCTTCTCCCATTTCTCTGCATCGGTGAAAGAAAGGGAATGCGTACACCATAAGAAACACACTTTTTTCGCATGTTTAACCTTCTTTAACGTTTCTGGGGGGTAAAATCTGCTCTTTTTCGTAACTTTGTCTTGTATTTTACCCCTCTCAACAGGGAATCTTTCTCCAACAATGGAGCCTCATCGTGCTTCATCCAATTATTAACCGTAAACGTGTTTGAGTCATGAACACTTCAAATTCGATTAAACGAAGTAACTCTTTTGTTCTGTTTGGTCGTGCCCTGAAGAATGCACGCAAAGACTTTTGGGTATCCGTCCAGGTGTTGCTGGTCGCCACCGTGGTGCTCGCCATCCTGTTCTACATCGTGGAGCACACGGCTCAGCCCGGGGAGTATTCCAATCCGTGGCAAGCGTTCGTCTGGGCGATTACCCGCTACATCGGCGACCCTGGCAAATTTGCAGGGGCAGGCCCCGTCACACTGACAGGTCGCTACATCGACACCCTCATTGGCATCATCAAGATTCTCATCTTCGCCGTTCCTGCCGGTTTGGTTGCCAACGGTTTCAAGAAGGCGATGGATGACGAGAAGCGGCGCATCCAGTTGGAGACCTTTACCGATCGCATGCACAAGGCGTTCTGCCGCAAGCAATGCCGCCATACGCTCTACAAGGTGGTGCCACGCTTTGTGTCCATCGTCGATGTTCAAGCCAAGCAAGGCATGGACACCAAAGACATTCTCGACACGGTGGCATACGCCAAGGACTTCCGTCTCCGCAACCTCGCCACTAGCCAAAACATCGTCGAACACCCACAAGACCGCTTGGTGGTGGAGCACTTCTCGCTGGAAAGCCCCACGTCCTACGGCTGCTGCATTGACCGAGGCTCCAACGTGACGATTGCATCCACTTCCAGCCCATCAGAAGCGGGCATCGGCAACTTTGCCTACTATCTGGCACAGTTTGGCGGTTTCAACTACATCAGCAAGGAGTTTGAGCAGAACCCCGACTCGCCCACCAGTTACTATGTGGTGCAGGACGAGGGGGCTGAGCCTCAACTCGCCGACTTCATGGCTGACCTGCGACGCTTGAGCGGCAAGGGCAAGTGGACCATCTTCCTCCTCTCTGCCAGCGGAGCCGAAGAACCGGTCTATCCCACCCAGTTCCACTTCGTTCACAAGGTGCAGGAGAAATTGGGCAAGCAGCCCACCACCACCCTGCATGAGGAGACGTTCCAGACACTCTATCAAGAACTGGGAACCATGCTCTCGGACGATTTCTCCCTGCAAGCCGACCAAGACCAGTACCACAAGCCCGTGGGCAAGAAAAACGTGGGTGTACGCATCGGTGCTGGCGAGACGACAGATGCCTTCGCCCTGCGCATCGCCTTCAGCGTCACCGTATGGGACGACCGCTGCACCGCCATCCAGCGCAAGATGGCTGAAATCATCCATCGGAACCTCGAACCCCAGAAGCCTTTCGAGGAGAAGAAGGAATGGAAGGAGAATGGCAACGGCTTCTGACCCAGACAGGAATCAATCATACAACTAATCACAAAACCATATTTATCATGAAACTAACCAAAATCCTTTGTGCCGCCACCTTGTGCGGTATGGCTGTTGCCCTCTCTTCATGTGGCAACAACAACGGTAAAAGTCTTGCCGAAGGTGCCTCGGACGACCTGACGGCTTACGAGAACAGTGACGTGAATGCCGTGGAGCAGGCTCGTCCACAAATCATGGTCATTCCCGGCGACCAGACGTTGCAGAACTTCCGAATGCTGAGGACTGAAAGAGCCAACGGCCGCGACTACACCATCCGCGACTACAAGGGGTATCTGCTCAAGGATGACCGTGCCAAGCGCATCATCTCCGCCATTCAAGATGACTTTAACGCACAAAACTATCCGCTCAACGACTTCGAGCAGACCCTCAAACAACTGGACACACAGGAGGCGACCGACATGGCAGACGGCATGGAGAAAGATGCCAAGACGATGCTCCTCACCGTGGCACAACCCGACATCATTCTGGAACTGAACTACGACACCAGTCGCGACAAAATCAGCCTGACCAGCCACAACTACAATCAAACGGGCGAGAAGAACATCAGTTACACGCTCAGTGCCATCGATGCCTACACCAATAAGGTCATCTCCACCATCACGGCAAGTAACATCAAAGGAGAATCGACCACTGAGACCATTCAGGAAGACATCCACAAGAACATGCCCAAACTGCAGGCAGACATCGAAAAGTACTTCAGCGACATCCTCACTCGCGGACGTGAAATCACGGTGCGTGTGGCGGTGGAACAAGGCTGCAATGTGAACTTGCAGGACGAGAGCATCACGGGTGACACCTATGCCGACTGGGCAGTAGATTATGTGAAGACCCACACCATCAAGGGTGCCTACAAGATGCAGCGCAACACCGACAACGAACTCTATTTCGTCAACTGCCGTATCGCCCTCGTGAACGAGGACGGCACACAATACGGCGTGTATGATTGGGCACGCGACTTCACCAAGTCTATGCGTCAGAACCTCGGAGTCAAGGCAAGCAACAAGGCACAAGGCTTGGGCGAGGTGCTCATCACCATTCAAGGACTCAAATAATTGGCAGTTGCGGCAGCAAATTTTTCACTTTTCACTTTTACTTTTTCACTTTTATGAAACACACATTATTATATATAATAGGAGCAGCCCTGCTGCTCGCCGCCTGCGGAGGTGGAGGCAACAACAACGACAGCAACGAAAAGAAGTTTCAACCCAAAGACCGCACCACCAACGAGATGAGTAGTGAGGCTCGCGACGCTGCTTTGGCTGCCAAACGTGCCGAACTGGAGGTCAACCTCGACACGCTCTTGTACAGTCATGGCATCCGTTTCGCCATCGTGGAACCTAAGATTGACGGCGACATCACACAGGACATCGCCGACCGCATCAGCATGAAGATGCTGCAAATCGCTTCGCAAAACGGCATCAGTGGTGTGGGCAGTTACAACTTCGTTCTCGGCACCGAGGTCGCACAGACAGGACGTGCCACAACGGGCACCGCACCACAGAAGATGACCGTCAAGTACGAACTGACGTTCAAGGTGCTGAACACGCTGACGGGCGATGTCTATGCCACCGCCGTGCAGGAAGTCATGGGCGTGGGCAACTCGTTTGTGGAGGCGAACCAAAACGCCGTGAAGGAAATCAAGAACACCCCAGCAATGCAGAAGATGCTGCAAACCGCCAGCCAGCGTATCATCAGTTGGTATGACGAGAACGTGCAAGTCATCAAGAATCAGGTGGAGAAAGCCGAAGGCGAAGGCAACTATGCCTTGGCGCTTGCCCTCCTCAACAGCATACCCGAACAGGCAACCACGGCATACAAGTATGTCGGCGAGAAGCAAGACGCCCTCCTCAAGGGGATGCTCCACAAGCAGGCTGCTGACATGCTGGGCGAGATGGAAGCCCTGCTCGCTTCCTCTGGCGATGAGTTCAACCCTGCCGTTGGTGCTTACTTCAGCCTTATCCCAACCGACAGCCCCGAGCACGCCACAGCACAGAAACTCTATGCCGAATATGAGCAGAAGTGCCAAGCCCGCCGTGCTGCCCTCGAAGCCAAAGCCGAGCGTGACGAACAGGCTGCCCGCGAACTGGAGAAGTTGAAGATGCTCTACGCTCACGAGGAAGAACTCGCCAACATCGAAGCCGACAAAATCAAGACGAAATACACCAGTATGGCATCAGCCAAAGCCGCAGAAGCACAGGCAAAAGCCAACAGCCGTCCTACAGGTCTCTTCGGCTCCCTCGGCTATGCCATCAGCGGCACCTTCGACCGCATCTTCAAGGTGGCGGATACCGCAGGAAGTTTCCTGTCAGAGAAACTGGGGATAGGAGACGAGGAATAAAAGTGTAGAACTAACAAAAAATATAGACAAATGGCAAAGAAAACAGTACCCAAGAAAGAAAGCCGAGACTCTGATACATCCAGTGCCCTCAAGTCTTTTTTTGAGAAAAACAAAAGCATTATTCCCATTGCAGGAGCGTTCATTTTAGCATTGGCCGTAGCAATCCCCCTATATCTATCCGAAGAAGATGGTGACAAAACCGAAAAATCCGATACAGGACTTTTTAGTGGCGACAAAACAGAAAAGGGCATTACGGAACTTTTCGGCGGTGGCAAAAAAGGGAACAATTATGCCAGTTACCGTGAAGCATGCGAGGCAGGAGATTTTGAGTATGCCTACAAGGAAATAAACAAATTAGAGAAAAAGGTGGAAGAAATGCGCCAAAGCGCAATTACACCAAAAGCAAAACGAATCGCTGCGGAAGAGGAATTGACAAAGGTTCGTGACTACGTTTATGACAAAGAATGCCTATACCTGCTAAGCATGAAAACCTCAGAAGCACAAGAGCGTCTCATATATCTTCTGAAGGAACATGACTACAAGAATGTGGACATTTTGATTGATACGGCAATCGGAGACGACGACGAAGCATTTATCTCTTCCATTATAAATAAAATCCCTACAGAAAAATATGATGTTTGGGGCAGAGAATTGGAAAAAATAAAGAATTACCTCAAGAAAAAAGACAGCGAAGAAGCAAAAACGTTATTGCTACAGATTCTTGAAACAAATGGGTGGAATTATGATTCTGATATTGAATATCTAATATCCGCCAACGATGATGCATGTACAAACCTCATACTTCAACATTTTGCCAAGTCTAAGTCGAGTTATAGTGATAGATTGGACGAGAAAAATTCCTTCACAGAGCATGTGGACCGAATTAGTGATTTATGTATCATTGCAAAGAATGAAGACTTACTCAAAAAGTTAATTAGTTTATTCTCGGGAACCCCACTCCATCAAAAGATTCAACAAAAATATCAACGTGCAAAGAACGACGGCGTTTTCCAATAACAGATACTCTAAAAACATCATGGAAGAGAGAATGTTAGAGCACATCGACTACAACTTGAACTATCTGACACAGATGTTCAAGAAGGTGAAGTTCAAGCCCATAGAATCGTACATTGCTCAAAGAATATGGCACAGACTTGACAGAACTAATGTTGAGATGGTATGTCAACAATATGTACGACGAGGGGAGGCGTATGCGCTTGTTGACCTTTTCTTCCCTCAAATCAACTATGGGGTAGAGATAGACGAAGCCTACCATGCTAATCCTGAGCAAAAAAGAAGAGACGAACTGCGCACTTACGAAATCATCAGAAACACCGAAATCAAATTGGAACGCATCATTTGCTACGACAAGAACAAAAGCACGGAAAATGAAACGTTCTATTGTGCTCTGGAGGACATCCACCAACAGGTGGACAAAGTGGTTTCGGAGATTCGGCAACGGATTGAGGAGGAAGAAAAGCAGAGCCGTTTCCAGCCTTGGACAAACGAGGACAAACTAAAACCCGACTTTCACAGGGCGAAAGGTGTGCTACGAGTTAAAGACAACGATTCGTTCCGAACAACGCTCGACATCTGCAAGACTTTTGGCATGGATGTGAAGTCCAACCGAAGAGGAGGAAAGTCTCTCAACAATGGGTACCTTCTATGGTGGCCTAAATACGGGCACAAAACATGGAGCAACGAACTAAGCGAAGATGGAGAAACCATCACAGAACGCAAAAATACTGCTCCAACGGTTTCTACTCCAGAACCACTTCTGGAGCAAAGGAAACGCATCACGTTCTTCAAGCAGGAGAATGCTTTTGGCGTGTCGCTCTACCGTTTTGTCGGGGTCTTTCAGATGAGTTCTACCGACAAAGACGTAACTACTTATGTCAAAGTTGCAGATGAATACAGTCTTGCAAAACAAAAATGATTACAAAACTACCAATGAAAAAGATTTATTTTTTGATTTGCTGTGCAGCAGTATGTCTGTGTACAGCATGTGATGACGGAAAAATCAAGGTGAAGGGTGCGGATGGCACCGTGTATGAAAGTTATCAAGAGGCATGCACAGCAGAAGACTTTCAGGCAGCACACGACTTTCTGGACAAAATGCAAAACAACGATATGTTTAAAGACGTGGGAGCGAAATGGAAAGCAGAGGTATATGTATACGAGCATGAACTACTTTTCTTGATGAGCCAAGGAAATGAGACTGCCAAGAAACGAATCATATATTTGTTGAAAGAAATAAAAAGGGAAAGTGAGAGTTATTGTGACGAGTGTGTATCCATGCTTGTTGATTTGGCTATAGAAGATGATGATGAGGCTTTTGTCAAGCAACTTGCCAACCAATATACGCACACTCCTTTTGAAAACGATCATTTGATGAAAATAGGTTATTACCTAGTTTCCAAGGAAGAAAAGGTTGATGAAAACAAGACCTTTTGGGTTTCTTTGGTAAAGAGAATGGGGAATGATTATCTTCTGGAAGATTCCCCCTTCGATAAGAAGGAGTGAACATCTTTTATGAGAATTGTATCAAATCAAAAACGAGCCTTCTAATCCCCACAATCGGTGGTTCTTTCTTGAATTTTTTGGCAACAATGACTATATTATCATCATGGGAAGCAAAGAGGAACTGATAGAAAAGGCCTATCAATATCTGGAGGGTGACGAGGAGAACGGCATCTTCATAGACCGCAAGAAGGCGAAGGAGTACTTCGACAAGGCGGGATGGGACGACATGGACTGCGAAGAAGACACTTCGACGAAATGGGAGGTGATGAAAGCCGACTACTATCTGCAGGGGGCGCCCGTCACGCTCGATGGCATCAAGACGATGGTGGATGACTTGGCACACCGTTATGGTACGCCCGATAACGAGTTGGGTATGTATATCCCACTGGAGGTGCTGATGCAGTTGCTGGTAGGTTCACCTCACTATCATGGCAACCTGATAAGCATGGAAGAAGAGGCTCGTAACAGCCTTGTGCTGCACGTGGAGGCAGAGACAACGGAACCGTTTCTCCATGCCTTGCGCCAAGCCTTTCCCAATCTTGAGGTGACATATAGAGAATTGGGGTGAGTACGAACTCACCCCAAAGTCTTCTATCCCAAATCGGTCATAAAAAGTATAGCGACAGCAATAATACTTAATTCTTTTTCTTTTTAGCCCAGTACTTCTCCAATGCCTTTGCCTCTTTCACCGTCAGAGGGGCAACGGCGGCGTGCTTCTGCTCTGAGAAGTTGGTGCGCTTCATGGGGCTGCCTTCCTGGTCGAAGTAACCAATCATCTTGAAGGTCTGGAAGTCTTGGGTCTCGACGAAACCGAAGTTGTGAGGACGGCGGCTGTAGTTGTCGAACATGACTACATAGGTGTCCTTGCCATCGGTGTGGATGGAAAGACGTTTCCAACAGTTGGGAGCCTCATGTCCTTGCTTCTCGCCATCGTCATACTTGTCATCCATCACGTATGGGCCTGTGATGTTCTTGGATGTGGCATGCTTTACGGTGGCGGTGTGCTCGTGGGAAACATAGAAGAGATGGTAGGTGTCGCCCACCTTGATAATGTCAGAGTCAATGACCGTATAGGCAGGCACACCGTTCTTGCCCAGAGGTGCCTCGAACAGCAGTTTGGGCTCGGAGAGCATTTGCGTGAAGTCATCGTTCATGTAGATGTAGTAAATCATCTCCGTACCGTTCTTCATGCGGGTGGTGAAGTGGACGAGCAGATGCCTAGCCTCGTAGTCATACACCGTCTCTGGTGCCCATACACAGCCGACTTCGCTCCAAGGGATGGGGGTGCCGTGCATGTCGGTCACACCCGTAGAACAGGTGAGTTTGGAGAAATCGAGGTTGGTGCGTGTCCAGTGGATGAGGTCGAATGACTTCATCATCACCAGTCCTCGATTGTTGCCCCATCCGTAAGCAGCACCATCACGCTCCCATTGGGTGGTGCGATACACCTTGGTGTTTTGGTGCCCTTCGCTCGCTGCTGCTGCATTCGAACCGAAAATGTGGAGGTCGGTCATGGCGAGGTAGAAACCGCCATCGGGTCCTCGGAAGATATGTGGGTCGCGGATGCCGTATTGCATGGCAATCGTGTCACCTGCAATGACGGGCTTGTCATCATTTAGCGATGTCCATGTGTAGGAGTCATAACTGAGTGCCATGTGAAGGCTGTGGTCGGCATCTTTGTGATACACCATCACGTAGGCACCCATCTCTGCCTCGGTAGGCACTTTGTTGGTTTTCTGTGCGTTGATGCCAAGCGATGCAGTCATCGCCATAGCAAGGAAAAGGAATTTTTTCATATAGGTGATGATGGTTAGGGTGATAAAAGAGAAAGCCCTCGGGAACTATGCCCCGAGAACTTTCTTGAACTTCGCAATAAATGTTTTCGCCTCGTCCATCGATAGGCAGAGCGGTGGCAGCAGACGAATCACGTTGGTGCCCGAACAGCCCGTGAAGCAGTGCTGCTCTTTGATGAGGCGTGTGCGTGGCTCCTTATAAGGGATGTCCAGTTCGATGCCAATCATCAGGCCCTCGCCACGTACATCCACTACATGCGGCAGGTTGCCCGCCTTCATCTCTGCTGTAAGCGTATCTATCAGATACGTGCCCACCTTGGCAGCATTCTCCACCAGGTTCTCCTTCTCAATCACGTCCAACACCGCAATGGCACCGGCACAGCCGAGGTGGTTGCCTCCAAACGTGGTGCCCAACTGACCATACACAGGTTTGAACTTTGGCGAAATCAGCACACCACCCATGGGGAAGCCGTTGCAGATGCCTTTGGCAACCGTGATGATGTCGGGACGAACGCCGAGGTGCTGATGGGCGAAGAACTTGCCGCTTCTGCCGTAGCCACACTGAATTTCGTCGCAAATCAGCACCGTGTCGTGCTGGTCGCAGAGGGTACGCAGCCCTTGCAGAAGCTCCTTCGTGACCATGCGAATGCCACCCACTCCTTGGATGCATTCGATGATGACGGCACACACATCGTCCTTCTCAATCTCCTCTTTCCATGCCTGCAAGTCGTTGAGAGGCAGGTAAGTAACGTGTCCGTTATCGTTGATGGGAGCGATAATCTTGGGGTTGTTCGTCACTTCCACAGCCAGCGAGGTACGTCCGTGGAAAGCCTTTTCTGCCGACAGCACACGGGTTCTTCCGTTGTAGAACGATGCCAGTTTCAGGGCGTTCTCGTTTGCCTCGGCACCCGAGTTGATGAGGAACAACTGATAGTCGTCATACCCCGAAGCCTTGCCCAGTCGTGCGGCAAGTTCCTGCTGGAGAGGGTTCTGCACGGAGTTGCTGTAGAAGCCCAATTTGTTCAACTGTTGGGCCATTGTCTCAACATAGTGAGGGTGGCAGTGCCCGATGCTGATAACAGCATGGCCACCATACAGGTCAAGGTATTCCTGCCCCTCCTCGTCCCACACGTGGCAACCCTTGCCGTGGTCGATGGCTATGTCAAAAAGTGGATAAACGTCGAATAGTCTCATAATTAAAAAGCGGATGCTTTAAGGTTAAGTCCGGCTCGCTCGTCCAAGCCGAACATGATGTTCATATTTTGTACTGCCTGACCGACGGCGCCCTTCAAGAGGTTGTCAATCATGCTGATAACAACGACCTTCTTGCCGAATACCTCCACATGGACAATCCCCTTGTTGGTGTTGACCACTTGCTTGAGGTCAGGCGATTTCTCAGAGTAATGGGTGAAAGCGGCTCCTTCATAGAAGGTCTTGTATAGAGCGACGATGTCGCTCTCCACAGGGCAGTGGTCAAGTGTCACCACCGTCGTACAGAAGATGCCTCTTGCAAAATCGCCACGATAGGGGATAAAGTCAACCGTAATTCCCTCAGCCTCAAAGCCCTCATTCAGCGTATCCACCACATGAGGAACCCCTTCAGGCTTCAACTCGTTCAGCGTCTGGCAAATCTCGTGCAGGTGCTGATGCGTGAACAACTTATACACCGAGAAGTTGTTGTTTCTCCAAGAGAAATGCGTGGTGGCACCCGGCTTCTGACCTGCACCCGTCGAACCAGTGATGGCGTTCACGGCGATGTCCTTTGTCAGCAGTCCAGCCTTAGCCAATGGCAACAGCCCCAACTGAATGCAGGTGGCGAAACACCCGGGATTAGCCAAGTGCTGACACTTCGCAATCTCCTCCTTGTGAATCTCAGGCAAACCATACACATAATCGTGGTTACCCTTGATGCGGAAGTCCTGTGCCAAGTCGATGATTTTCACGTTCTCAGGAATCGTGTGCTCCTTCAGGAAAGCCTCGCTCTTGCCGTGTCCGAAGCAGAAGAACACCACATCCACTTGGTCGAACGGCATCTCAGCCGTGAAGCGTTGCTCGGTCTCCCCAAGCAGACCCTCATGCACATCGCTGATAAGATTCCCTGCGTTCGACTCCGAGTTGGCAAACACAATCTCCACCTCGGGATGGTTCAGCAACAGGCGAATCAACTCACCGCCCGTATAACCTGCCGCACCTAATATTCCTACTTTTACCATATACTCTTTCAATTTTCTCGCTGCAAAGTTACGGAAAATCGAGCGCAGAACAAAAAGAACTCGTTCTTTTTTTATGCTGAGATGGAGTAACTTATCCAACGTTACGGAAAAACGAGTGAAGAACCAAATTTATTTGGGCTTTTCCGAGTGCAAGTAACTTCTGCGAAGCCAACGTTACGGAAAATCTGCAACCTCACAACTTTTTCCCCTCTTACCGCATTTCCCCACAAGAATAATTGTTCATCTCCACGACGCTTGGCACGAAATAATCATCAGCATATTTTTCCACAAGTTGCTTGAACTCCTTGTAGGTATCAATACATTCGTCTATGCTTTTATTATGGGTATACAAGAAGTCTGATGGCGAGGAATGAAAGATGGTTATCTGATTCATAATGTTTGCCGTCCGCTCTGCCTGTTGATAGGTCGTCTGTTCTGCACTCATGGCCAACTCTCTGTGAAGCATTGCCAAATGATACTTGCCATACGTCAACGTCAACTTACAGGCCAGCGTTGCATCAAGCGAACGACGTTGGTAACGTTCTGACAATCCCTGTTGTGGCTTCAGGCGAAGGAGCGTTCTTTCTGAAAAGTATCGAGTATGTTTGGCTCTTGTCTCGTCTCCTATGTTTAGCATTAACATAACGGATGCAGTATCTATAGTAGTCTTGTTATCTTCACATTATTTCCCTTATGCCTTACCATAAGTTCCGCACTCACCACCTGCTCCTTCCGCAGCATCCAGAATGTGGCTTGAATAGAACGGTTACGCCGTGCTGTTTGCATATACCCTTCGACACGAGGCATTGGGTCGAAAAATGCAGTCCACGAACTTTTGATTTCTTCCTGAATGTCTGCCGGATAATCTTCGAAAGCCATATACCCGCCAGCCTCTTCCCGAAGGGCATCCATCCGTCTCTCCAGTTTCTTGTTCGTGCCCCAGTACCACCCATTCAGTGCTGCAAAAGTCCATGAACTAAGGTCAGAGAGCAACACATCGCTTTCTGGCAAGTTGATTTCCATATATACGGCCTCATTATCTTCCGACCCCAATTCATATTTCGGTTTTCTGTCCTTACGGCAGTTGAATTGGTAGTACGCCCACAGCGGATACTTGATTTCCGGTAATGGCGGCTCGCCTATCCGCTGGCGCATCTGTTCGCACATCCACTGATAGGCACTGGGATGTTCCTCATTGAAATAGCCGATGCGGTCACAATAAACATATCCCTGCCGCATCAGCGTGTCATATAGTTCCTTTGTCTGTATTGTCCAAAGTTGCATAAAATGAGAATGAATCCTTAAAGATTACAAATACCCGAAAAACTCACACCTCTGCGAGATATTCGGGTAGCCCTTTCATTTCATAAAGTAGTCGTACATCGTCATTAGGCAGAAATGCCGTCCGCCCAGCCAACGTCACCTTGGTTCTCTGTACGCGAGACAATGCACGGCCTCCCGCTGGCCCGAATGTAATACCCTTCATGTTGTTCTCGGTTTTCTGAGGCAAAATTACACATAAAAACAGAGAGAACCATACAAATAGAATCGTTTTTGAGAAAAAAGGCCCGAAAAGAACCTCTTTTTACTATAATTGTTGGTTTTAGACCGCGATACTTTGAAGATTTTTGCCTATTTTTGTACACAAACAAGTTTAATCAATATATTATGCAGCAGCAAATTAATCAAGAAAGTTCAACACACTTAATTGAAAACAATCCTGTGGTTCCTGAAATAGAAGATAATCCAGAAAACCAACAGGCACAATACTGGTGGATGAATATTAGTACAGAAACATGGGACATAGAAGAAGGAGAGATTGGAGAACCCCAAACAATTCCTTTCTTGGATTTTCAATCCTTGTCTAAAGATGAAAAAAAGGACGAAAGTGTATTGAATTGGCTAATATGCTATTTCAAGGACATTCCCCACAATCCCCACTTCGGCCAGCCCATCGCACCGCAGGAAATGGCAATCTCCCTGCTTGACAGCGAGAACGAAACCATCAACAACGAGACCATCGAGAAAGCCAAGAAACGCATCTCCAAGGTGCTGAAGCCCTGCCTCAATCGCATGGGCATCGTCATGGACCCCGACGTGGTGCTCGACACCATCTCTTACCGTCGTCATGGCGGCAGACAGATGCGAGCATGGATGACCCAACTCGACGGCCTCGGTCGTCCCTTGGAGAAGATGGTGAAGAACAAGTACCGCCACGAGGTCAGCAACGGCGAGCGTCTGCCCCGCGAACTATCAGCCCAGCACACTTTCGTTCATTACTTCTACCGCAACCGTCCTGGCTGCGTCCCGACAGGCCCCTACACCAAGGGCAAGGAATACGAGGAAGGCTATGTAAAGGCAGCTCTGCAAGAAGATCCAGAGATTGGATATGATATTAAAAACATATCACCATTTCCTGATTTTCATATAGAGGATGAAATTGTTGTATATGAAGCCACAACTAAGCGAATTACGGGACTTTTAAAAATTGTAAAAATAGAAAAAGAAAGGATTACTGTACAAATAGAGGAAGTATATGATAATCCAATATTCATAGAGAGGATAAAAGACAAAATTTTTCTGCAAGGTATTTTTATACCCTTTAAACTATCATTATCAGACTATAAAGATATCAGGAAGGAAATTATTTCAAATAATCCCAAGTATCGTAATAATTACTCTAAAAAATATTCAGAAGAACGTTTACTTGAGGAGTGCTTTATTGATACAAGTCTGTTAGAAGATATCAAGCAAACACTAGTAGAAAAGAAATGTTTGATTTTGCAAGGAGCACCAGGAGTTGGAAAGACTTACCTCGCAAAACGGATTGCATACGCAATAATGAAAGAGAAAAATGACTATAGAATAGGGTTTGTTCAATTCCATCAGAATTACACATACGAGGACTTCATTATCGGATATAAGCCACGAGAAGGTGAAGGGAAAAAGAAGGACAAAGGAGGATTTATTCTAAAAGATGGTATTTTTAAAGCATTTTGTCACAAGGCAAGCATTGATCCTGATAACGATTATTATTTCATCATTGACGAAATCAATAGGGGAAATATAAGTAAGATTTTTGGCGAAGCATTTTCTCTAATAGAGAAAGAATATAGAGATCAGGCAATCACATTAGCTTATTCCCAAAAGAAGTTTATCATTCCTAAAAATGTTAATATCATTGGTCTGATGAACACAGCTGACAGGAGTCTTGCAATGATAGATTTTGCATTACGGCGTCGTTTCAGGTTTATTACACTAAAACCTGCTTTTGAGTCAGAAACGTTTGATAAAAGAATCAAGAAGAAAGTCAACAATGCAATTTTCGACAAAATTATAGATGCTATCGTGAAACTCAATCAAGTCATTAAAGAAGACCATTCACTCGGTGAAGGCTTCTGCATTGGACATAGTTATTTCTGTAACATTGAAAAAAACAAGAACAATGATTGTTTGAGAAGAATCGTTGAGTATGAAATCATCCCAATGCTTCAAGAATATTGGTTTGATAATGAAGGAAAGTATAAAGAAGAGGCAAAGAAACTGAGAGATATACTGGAATCAGAATGACAAAAGATAAGAACATACTTATTCGCAATATTTATTATATGTTAGCCTATGCCTTCAGAGATTTCAGGTATAGCATGGATGAGGATATTGCTGGTGAACAATTTGAAGAAACTCATGAATTATTCGCAGAGATTCTGATTCGTGGAGTGTTTTATCTTCTTAAGCAGGGACTATTCAAAACATATAAGAAAAACGAAGGTGCATCATCAACCATTCGAGGGAAGATGCATATATATAAAACTAATCAGATAGAACAGAAAAATCCATATCAAGCATATTGTATTTATGATGAGCTTACAGATAACAACATTTATAATCAGATATTGAAGACTACTTTTCAGAATTTGTTACAATGTACCAATGTGAATTCCACGCGTAAAGATTCTATTAGAAGTCAGTTGATGTTTCTCCACGATATTGACACTGTCAGCCTTCAAACTATAAGATGGAACACTCTTAGTTTTGACAGAAGGAATAAGAACTATCAAATGCTTCTATATATCTGTGAGTTTCTTCAGAAAGACATGATAATGACAACAGAAGATGGCACATACAGAATGAAGCCGTTATCTGAAAAACAAGTGAATCTTCTATTCCAGAGGTTTGTGCTTGCGTACTTCCAAAGACATCACCCTGAAACAAATGCTCGTTCAGAACAAATATCATGGAGTTTTGAAGAAGATAATGACAACAACTATGATGATTTGCTACCCAATATGCAGACGGATATCATGCTATCATTGGACGAACGGACACTAATAATTGATACCAAGTACTATTCACATATTCTGCAATCTCATTATAATAAACAGATATTTCATAGTCAGAATTTCATGCAACTTTTTACGTATGTAGGTAACTATGATTACACCCATACAGGAAAAGTAGATGGAATGCTCTTATATGCTAAAACAGAAGAAGACATATCGCCTAACATAACGAAGAAAACCCCTGATGGTAATAGAATAATTGTGCGGACACTTGATTTGTGCCAAGACTTTCAAGGAATATGTTCCCAATTAGACAACTGTGTTAAAATATAGGCATTTGTTCTCAACACGTATGCAATTGCCGTTGATGGAAAGGAACGAAATCAAAAAAACAATACGAAATATTTTGTTATGCCTAAAAATAAAAATCAGCATATCGTACCACAATTTTATCAGAGGCAGTTCTCTTATGATGGTGAAACAATAGGGAAGTACGTTATTAGAACAAAAGAAATTGATGTTCCTTGCTCAATAAAGAAAACTGCTAGCGAAAATTACTTTTACGACGATAAGGAATCTATTCGCTCCGGAGGACAGACTGTTGAAAGTTCCATGGGTGTAATAGAATCAGGTGCAGCGATAGCAATAAAAAAGCTCGTTCAAGATGGTGAGATACTATTATCTCCCAAAGAGCACCAATTTTTATATACGTTCATAGGATTACAAGTGTTGCGGACGAAAGCATATGCCAAAAAGATAAACGAGGATGTGGACAAGTTTTTTAAGATGCTTTTATATCAACATTGCGGGAGTAAATACATAGATTCTCATTTGGTGTGCGAATATGAAAAGCCGCAGGTGGCGAGTCTAAAATACGCAGCACCTATAACCTTGTCATTGTTGGATTTACGGTATAAGGTTTTAGAAATATCTATTCCCGATTCTTTTTTCTTGACTTCAGATAATCCTGTTAGCCAGTTCAATCCTTTTCTTTACAAAAACAAAATTTACAATCAGGGGCCAGCCTTAGTTGGCTCTCTTGTGTTTATGCCAATTTCTCCTGTAAAAGGAATTCTATTGTATGATAGTCAAATATATAAGATTGGAACAAGGAAAAGCAATGTTACCAAAATAAGTCAGAAATCAGATGTCGACTCCCTTAACTTATTGGCATGTCTAAATGCGTATGATGAACTATTGTTTAATCCGCAAAATCAACAGCATTTCTGTTTTTCTAATCTTATCGAACGAGTTAGCAAATTGAGGAATATTGAGAGAAAGAAGTATGAACCAGTAAAGATGTCAGAGACAGAGTCTGTCTTTGCATATATACCACAGAAGGTTGTTAAGACAGAGCTATCTTTTGTAAAGGTCTTGGATAAAGCTCGAAGTTACCATCTCCAAAATGTATTGTGGGATCCTGTTTTAATCCGACCTACATGTCAACTGTATAACAGTAATCAAGACACCTAAATCTTCTTTTTAACCTATTGTAACCTCAATAATTGTCTGATTTTATTAGTATTATTTAGACAACAGCCTTTAAGTACAGGAATAAAATGAAACAAACAACCGCATCTCTTTGTAAAGCAACAGGCAAAATACCATATCGTGATAGGATTGCAGCCATGCTTGCAATGGCTTCTTGTCGGCGTGCCCGTAGAGGAGCACGTCAAGAGCGACGGTTATATCGTTGTCCTTTCTGCCACAAATGGCATCTGACTAAACAAGAATGACAGACTATGAGAGTGAGTATTTTCTATAATGCTGTAGCAACCAAGCCTCAGGAAACGGAACTTGACAAGATTGCCTATATGATGAGTTTCAGTCAAGAACTTTCCCAAAGAACCCGGATATACAGAGATTATCTGGGATGGGATAAAAGGGATAAGGCAAAGAAGATGAAGATTACTCGCTTCCCTGCTTTTTGTCCCTGCGCCATCTTGTATGGCGGAAAAGCCAGGCAGGACGTTATGGGATTGACGGACTTGTGTTTCTTGGATATTGACCATATAGATGATATAAAGAAACTTAGAGAAGCCATGAGCGTGCTACAGGGTGACAAGCATGTGGTGATGGCTTCAAGGTCGCTTTCTGACGATGGGCTGCACATCTTGATACGCTATCAATTGAAGGACATGGAAGCACCTCCACAGAGAACAAAGATGAGTGCTGCAAAGATGCAGAAGTTGTACCGCAAGGTATATGACCATTTGGCAGCGAGATACAAACAAAAACTTGGTGTGTCAATGGATATGTCTGCCGGACATATGGAGCATCTCTTCATTGTTTCTTATGATCCAGAACTTTATTACAACTCCAATGCCGAGCCATTGACAATAGACCCAAATGAAACCCGTAAACAATAATGGAACAAGTTTCTCGTTTATAGTTGGGAAATAAAAAAACGTGAGCAATCTACTTCGCTTACGTTTTCCGAGGTATTGGGGATAACTTTTATGCCTTAAACGAGTAAATGCCCACGCCAAACGGCGTGAACTATCTACTTCAGTTCTTGAATGCTTCTTCTAATTCCCCAATTATCGAACAACAAGAATCAAAAGTGGACGTTCAGTCTTATGTCCTTATGTTGTTTTATCTGTCCATTGGCTTGTCTGTTTTTGATTAAACTTGGTTGTAATACTATCTATCATATTTACTTTTCGCCTTTTCCCAGGCATCTGTCTGTCTCTGGGATATAGCGCATTTCGTACTTCTTGTTTTCTATGCGCAAACGGTACTGAGAGAAACGTTTAGTTATTTCCATGACACGCCGACGGTAGGTGGCATCGTTAGCAGGATAGCCTGTGGAGATGATGGCACCGATGATGTTAAGGTTTGGCTTGTTGTGGAAATATCCGTCACGCGAGAAGCGATTTATGGTATCACCGATTTGCTTGACAGCGTGTTCTATGTCAACACCCTTCAATTCCACGAAGATACAAGTGTCCTTCTTTGTGCCTGACGGATGATGGTGGAAAAGATAGTCACACTTATCATGTGTGGTATCCGTGTCAAAATGACCGTCTATTTTGAATTTGTTGATGGCTGTCACGTCACGACTGACCATCACAAAACTGCTCTTGCGTTCTTGTACCTTAAAACGTGAGGCGCAAGAGCACTTCGATGCCTCCAGACGGATAAAAAAATCGTCTGTGGGTCGGCATGATGGCTTATGGTCGAAACATTTACAGCTCATTATCGATGGCAAGCAGTTCGTTGAACACGTTGGCGGTCTCTGTAGATGCCGCATCAAGGGCATAGGCTCCTGTGCTGCGCGTCTCTTCATCGTTGATGTAAGTGATAATGCCGTTATCGTTGAAGCTGTAGGCAGCAACGTCTTCATAGGCAATCATAGAATCGGTCTTGACAAGTGCGGCAACTTTTTCCTTATGTGCATTATCTGCCCTGTCATATACATCTTTAGCGTATATCAAATTGTCAAAGACTGAAAGTATATAAGGACTATGAGTCGTAACCACAAGAGACGATTTTGTTGAATTCAACAATTCAACCATCCTAGTGATTAGTGCAACTTGTAGTGACGGGAAAAGATTGAGTTCAGGTTCCTCAATTACAATATGTGACCGTAATTCATTTAAAGCATTGCAGAAAACAGACCACATTGGAATAATCGACTGCATACCACTGGAAGCCTGAGAGAAGACAATGTCTACGTTGTCTTCACCTATATGAATAGTGTCTTGCTCTTTTGAGAAATTGACACTGATATTCATAAAGTCAATATCGAACTGTTTTATCTTTGACTTAGCGTTCTCGTATAAACTGCCGAAGCGTTTAATGCTTTCTGGAATGGCTGTACCAGACTGAAGCAAAGAGAAAATGCTGTGGGTGAAAATTGATATTAAAATACGTTCGGCAGGAATATAGACAGGATTGTTTACTGCTAAAAAAGCCTCTCGATATGTCAGATATAACAATTTTCTTTGGTAGTCTGACAATTTGGTGAAATCAATAGTCTCCCTACGTTTTAATGTCTGAGCAAGTTCGGTATCAAATGAACGTCCCCCGATCTTTGCAACAATATCATCAACACTTTTGTATTGAAAATCATCGAAAATATCTCTGAAATTATTATTGTATGCTTCTGTATTTTCAATTTCCATCAAGCGGAAAGTCTGTAAAGGCGACTTTGCTTTCACATCAATATGGACTATTCCCTTTTGTATTATGCATGATGCGTGTTCATTAAAGAACTGGATTTTTGTATCAGCATGAAAGGCGAAATCAATGCAATATCGAGCAAGTAGCATGACAAAACCGTTAAAATCTCCTTCTTTCAGCATCAAAAAATCTAAATCATTTGCAATGCTGATTAGTTTTGCTGCAACGCTCTTACCTGTTGATGTCTGTCCGATAAAGACTGTGTATCGCTTGGTCTCTATGTCAGCCTCCTTGATGGGACCAAAGTTATGAATGACAATTCTCATTTGTGCACATCTTTATAATTTGGTTGCAAAATTACAACAATTCTCCCACAAAATGAACACATACCTAAAAAAAGTACAAGAAGCATAGCAAATTTTAGTTTATAAATATATGAAAGTATCCTTACCTGCCCCACTATTATAGTATTCATAATGTGAACCTTTCTTTGTAATTTTGGAAAGAAAAGAAATTCTTCTTTATATAAAGGCAGTGCGTAGGATTGAGAAAAATCGGGGTTACGAATTGGCAACCGTTCTCAATTCTTCATTCTGCTATGAATTGCATTCAAAGAACTCCCGACACAGAGCCATCAGCCTTTTTATGACTCTTGTCGGGTGCAAAGTTAGGCATTTCTTCCCAGACGACCAAACAATGAGGCGATTATTTTTC
>JAFUYM010000005.1 GCA_017470525.1 Bacteroidaceae bacterium | reverse complement strand
TCATATTAGAGTTTTGCTTGTTTTCTTTTTGCAACACTAAGATAAGTGAAAATTCTGACATGGCAAAATCCTGGGCAACTTTTTGTTGCTCAGGAACTTATAAATAAAGTTAAATTATAGTGTTGCGGAATTAAGGGTTAACAAGGAAATATGTACCCTTTACAGGGAAAAAATCACTATTGTAAACAATGCTGTCCAATTGGAGATATGCTTGATTGGGTTCTCGACCAACTCTTTGTCCCCAATTTAGACCATATTGTGATTCCCCTTCTTTGTCAAGGAGATAAACTCTAATCGTTTCCATTTTATTCTGCAATGTTGGGTTCAACAGATTTGTATTTGATACCTGCAAAAGTTTTTAGTACTGCCTCAAAGATGATTTTTGCGCCGTTGCATGGAACAGCCATACCTATTTGTTTTCTGACAGATTCTTTGCTTCCCTCAAAAACGAAGTCATCGGGGAATGTTTGTAAGCGTGCACGTTCTCTGTTTGTTAGTGCTCTGTTTTCTGACCAATGGTAGATGTGAGTGCCACCGCCACCTGACCCCGTAACAGTATAAGCGGGTTTTGTCGGGTCGAGTCTCTTATATATTTGACTTATCATAGCCCCCCTGACATGCAACCTTAAATGTTCGGGAAGGTCTGCCGTGAATGCATTCTCACCAGGTTTTATATAAGATAGACGCTCGATAACAGTAGATGATTGTCTTGTGAATTCGTTATTCTTTGCCTCGGCAGAGATTTTGGGGTTTTCGATGGCTTCCTTGCATGTCTTTATCCTATATGGTGCAGGACTTGGTATCCTAAATGTAAATGGTAAATCATTGCGTATGCCAATGATGATAACACGATGGCGTGCTTGTGGTATTCCATACTCCTCAAACTTGTACAGATTAGGGTATATTTTATATCCAGCATTACGCATAGCATTAAAGATGATTTTTATTGCCTTGCCTTCATTTGCACTTTGTAGACCACCCACATTCTCGGCTAAAAACCATTTAGGCTTGAATATCTTCAATACCTCAATTCCGTATGTATATAAAGGACCGAATTTTCCATCAAATCCTTTCTGCTCTCCAACTACACTAAAGTCATTGCAAGGGAAACCGAATGCTAAGCAATCAATATCACCAAGCCTTTTCAATTCGTTTAGGTCTAATGTTCTAATGTCGTGGCAAATCACTGACTGTGGGTTGTCAGGGCATATATTACGAGAATACGTATTACATGTATCCTGGTCGTAATCGGTTGACCATTGATGTACTATTGATATATCTACACCTTTCACTTTTGCTCGTAGGGCACCACAGGCAAGTCCACCTGGACCACAGAACAACTCTCCTAGTCTAAATATTTTTTTCATTATTTATTACACAAGTGCTCAACTTGTACTTAGTCATTAGATTCAAGAGCAGTTCGCAAACACCCTGTACGAACGGTTTTTACAAATATGGCTAACTACAAAAAAAAGACGTGGATGCTTACATCTGCCTGTTCCACCCATCGCGGCCTACCACAGCCTTGCAGAAAGAACAGACAGAGAAACATCCACGTTGGAGTATATAAACACCCGTAAAGTGTGCGTGAGGATACTCAATCCTCGCCGCACACTACGGAGAGTATATAATACACCCCGTGGCAGTTACCCCTGCATTTGTTTTGGCTCTGCATTTCGATTGTGGTAGTTTCGATGGATCCAAAAACAAAGCGTCAGTAACGCCTTTTATATGTAGTTGCTCCACCCATCGGCTTGTCCCGCTCGTCGGGCTGCACTATGTGGGTGGATGCAGGGACAAAGGTACGGAGATTTTTGGAAAGGAACAAAAAAGAAGGAAAAAACTTGAAATAATTGCAGTTTTATATGGAAGGTTGTGACGGAACATCTGTCTTTGTGTTGACAAAATCGGATTTTGACTACCCTCTATCCCTATTGTACGAGAGTCCTTATTCAGAGGTTGCGAGCATCGATTGGTGGAGGTTGTCTATCGTGACGAAGGACTGTGCGAGGTTCGGATTCATTAAAAATGCCTAAAAAGAGGGATGCTGTGTGAAAGAAAAGTAAAATAGTTGTAGGAGTGGTGAGGTTAGACTAACTTTGTGGCGAAATGAAAGTTTTGGGTGCATATATTCTCCTGCTGTTTGCCGTTTGTATGCGGACAACGAGCATGTTGGCGACTTCGTTGCCTCCGTCAAAGCCTGTGCATATTGAGGTGAGGTATCGGAGCGGAATAAACAGGTTGTTGTATTTCTGGATGACAGATTTGTACAGGAAGGAGGAACGGAAGGTGAAGTCGGAGTTTCGAGGTAACGGGGTGGCATCACTGGACTTTGAACTGTATCATCCCTTGTATGATGAGATTGTGTCGGGCAGTAACCGCCGACTGCCTTTTTATGTGGAGCCTGGCGACAGCCTTATCATTTATGTGGGGAAAAACGGATGGGTGGAGACGTATGAAAGGAAGGATGGAACGGCTGTGAAGTATGAAAACTTGCTTCGCCACGACATTTCCAACAACTTGTTCTATACGAAGGAGGATTTCGATGCCGACAAGGAACAGCGTCTCTTCCCCGCATTTGTGGAACGGGTGAAGCAGAAGATGGAAGTAGCACTGGATAGTGTGGCGCATTGTGCGGACAAGTATGGCTTCACTGCGGAAGAAAGGAATTTGGCAAGGTGTAACGTGCAGTTACAATTTGCCTTGTGGATTTTTGAATACGCTCCTTACAAGACGTCGGAATTGCTTGCCTATGCCGACCAACATGAGAGTGGATGGCAAAGTAAACCTGTGGAGGACATGGAGATTGAGGCGATTCAGAACCTTCAAAATTATGGTTTCATGAAGGAGATGCCACTGAGTGACAGCACAATGCTTGCCTCGAAGTTCTTTCCTGCTTTTGTGCAGAGTTATGAGCATGCACAGGTGTTGAACTATGACCAGTATCTCTATGCAGGTACATCGGTGGAGGATATAGCGCGCATGGATTCGGCTTTTGTTGCCAAAGACCTTGCCATCACCTATCATGACCATCCGTCGCTGTTTATGGAGGTGGCGTTGGCGCGTCGCCATGCACTGCCACAACAGATGGAGGATGATGGCAGCATCAAATTGCCAGAGGTGCAGGTGATGGGGACAAATCTTGACCAGTTTTACAGAGTATTCGGCCCTCCCAAAGAGTACAATCCTGAAGAGGTGGTAAGAACGGCATGGGCACATGATGTGAATTTGAAAGGACCGATATCGTCTTTCCTCAACCGTAAGAAAATCAAGAATTACAAACGTGCCAAGAAACTGGTGGAGCAGTTGGGGGCAGACGATGCAGTTCTGGATTCGCTCAAAGCCCGTTGATTAAAAAAACTTCTTTTCGCTGCTCCCGTCACTATAATAATAGATGTTGACACCTTTGACAGGAGAAATAGGCAAGTCTTGGTTCCGCCATTTGAATTTCTTCTTCCTTGCTATAGTCAGTCACGCTTTCTTTTAGCCCATAAGTTAGGAGCATCTGCTCGAACTCAGTTATTTCCTGGGCTCCAATGCAGATGCTCCATAACAGCATGTATCCAATAAGAGGAAGAATCTTCATAAAATATTAATGGTTCCTATCTTGCGGCCACGTATTTGTGCAGTGTGGCACGAACGGCACCGTTGCCGGCATAGAGTTCCTTCACCATGCCTTCGATTTGTTCGCCAAGACCTGCCTCATAGAGGTTGACACCGAAGACATCGGCACGGCTGTAGAGTTGCTTCAGGCAGGAGTAGTCCTGATTGGGTTTGCCCACTTCGAGGGGTGCCACGATGGCTTGCAGTTCAGCAAGTAGCGGGTCGGGTGATGGGTCGAACGGTGTGCCATCGTCCTTGATGCCCTTCAGGTAGCGGGCGTAGCCAGCCAGTGTGAGCGGAATGAGGACGAGGTTGGACTTGTCAAGCCCACGTGCCAGATACTTCTTGATGGTCTCGCCGAAGCGGATGGGCAGTTTCTGACTGGTGTCCATGGCGATACGCTGTGGAGCATCGGGCATGAAAGGGTTTGGCAGACGGCGGTTGATGACGGCGCCGATGAACTCGTAAGGGTTCAACACACCCGGGTCAGTCACCACAGGCATCGCCTCCATGTAACCAATCTTCTGGATGAAGGCACGGAGGTCGTCATCTGCCATCTCGGCGGAGATGAGCGTGTAACCGAGCATGCAGCCGTAGATGGACATGGCGGTGTGGAGCGGATTCAGACAAGTCGTTACTTTCATGGTCTCCACCTTGTCCACGGTCTCACGGGTGGTGTAGAGGGCGCCGCCCAGGTCGAGTGGGGGACGACCATTCGTGTAGTTGTCCTCAATGACAAGGTACTGCACCTCTTCGGCATTCACAAATGGAGCGGTGAAGGTGTGCTTCTCTGTCTCGATGTAGTTGTTGTCCTCGAAGCCGTCGGCTGCCAACAGTTCCTTCACTTTCTCGTGGGGACGAGGAGTGATTTTGTCAATCATCGACCATGGGAAGGTGATTTTCGTTTCGTCTTTCAGATAGTCGAGGAAGCCTGCGGGTACGAGTCCGTCCTTCACCCAACGCTCGGCGTAGGCGAACACACCAGCCTTCACTTTGTCGCCGTTGTGAGAGCAGTTGTCCATACTCTGCACGGTGAGCGGAAGTTGTCCTGCATTGTAGCGTTCGAGCAGCAGGGCGCACACCTTTCCCATCGCGAAGACAGGCTTCAAGCCTCTTGCCAAGTCTGTTTCGTTGTAGGTGTAACCCTTCTCGGTGATGGTGAAGGAAATCATCTGGAGCGATGGGTTCTTGAAAATATCGACCAGTCGCTGCCAGTCGCTGAATTGGTAGTCGGCTTTGAGGGCTTCTGTAACAGAAGCAATGACCTTCTTCTCGATGGAGCCGTCGGAGCAAAGGTTGACACACAACGAGAGGTTGTTGTAAGGCGTGTATGCTTTGTCAACCACCTCAAAGTCAAAAGTTTCTGCCACGATGACGCCACGGTCGTACTTGCCCGTGTTCAGGGCATCGTTGAGGATGGCGGCAGGGAAGGCACGGAAGATGTTGCCACCGCCGAAATGTACCCATGTTGGCTCTTTGGCGGTCTTTTCGCGTACTGCCTTGATGTCAAACTGGGGAAGTTGATAGCCTTTGGCTTCCCATTCGGCGGCATTGAAGTTGCCAGAAAAAATATCGTTCAGTTTCATTGTTAGTAGGTCTTTTTTTTACGCTTCGCGCCTTTAGAAAAACAAGAAAAAACAAAAGAAAACAAGAAAAAAATAGTTTTTTAGGTTTTCACTCCTTATCAGATATTTGTTTAGTGTTTTTTGAGCCGAAGGCTCTATTTTCTTTTATATTTTTTTATTTTTTTCTTGTTTTTCTAAAGGCGCGAAGAGTTCATTCTTAATCGAAGAATCCGGGTTGTTTGTATTCGATGCCTAACTCTCTATCTACGGTAGCGAGAATGCCTTGCACCTGTCCCATGGCGAACATACGTCCGAGGAGGGTGTAACCTGCATTGTGTCCGTGGTTGCTCTCGTCGAAGACACCACCTTCGGTGTCGGTGAAGGTCATGCCGTGGTCAACACGCATGGGCAAATTCGGGTTCTCTTTCTCGAAGATGCGGCACAGTTCGATGAGGTCTGCACGTCCGCCCAAGTGGGATGCCTCGGTGAAGTCGCCGTTGGGGAAGATATGGCAGGAACGCAGATGCACGAAGTGGGTGCGAGAGGCATACTTCTTTGCCAAATCCACCACGTTGTTGTAGGCACCTGCTGAGAGGGAACCGGCACAGAATGTGAGACCATTGTGCTTGTTGGGCACGGCATTGAGGAACCACTCGATGTCTTCCTCTGTACGCACGATGCGTGGCAAACCGAGCACTTCGATGGGTGGGTCGTCGGGGTGAACGCACATGTTCATGCCATACTCCTCGCAGGTCGGCATGATGGCTTCGAGGAAATACTTCATGTTGGCACGGAGTTGAGCCTTGTCGATGCCCTTGTACAGTTCCAAGAACTCACGGAACTTTTGGATGGGAGCCTCGTCGTTCTCGCTGAAGTTGCCGCTCACGAATCCTTGAGTCTTGATGATGATGGTCTCCACCAGGGCGTGGTCTTTCTCGGGGGTCATGGTCTTGGCGAGTTCGTCAGCCTCAGCCAACACGTTACGTCCTTCGCCCACACCGGCAGGGAACTGGAACTTTGCCCACTCCTCGCGGGCACCCTCACGCTTCAGAATGTAGATGTCGAAGTAGGCAAACTCAGCATAGTTGAAGTAGAGGTTGGTGGCACCGTTGGGGTTGTTGTGCTGCAAGTCGGTACGTGCCCAGTCGAGCACTGGCATGAAGTTGTAGCAGATGCAGTGGATGCCCTCTGCCGAGAGGTTGCGCAGCGATTCCTTGTACACCTCAATCTGGTGGTCACGGTCGGGACCGCCATACTTGATGGTCTCCACCACTGGCAGGCTCTCCACCACGCTCCATCGCATGCCATAACTCTCGATGTATTCACGCAGGTCACGGATTTTCTCACGTGTCCACACCTCGCCAAGAGGCACGTCGTGCAAGGCGGTCACGATGCCCTCCACGCCAATCTGTTTCAGTTGGGCAAGCGTAATCTTATCCTTCTTGCCAAACCATCTCCATGTTCTTTCCATATCGTTTTGTTTAGGTTAATATATGTCAAAGATATTAAATCGGTTGCAAAGTTAAATAAAAATCTTCATATCTAATTGTTTTTTTGTATCATTTTTGTTCAATCACGTACCAAACGATGTAAACTCTTTCTGGTTGGAAAATTTGTAGGAAGAGAATGCGGTCATGTGTTTGGATAGGCTTGGTGGTTTTCTTATGAGTTACGAAAACTAAAAAGGAAAAGTTCTTCGATGAAATCGCCATTTTTTAATATTACCGAATCTTTTCAAGGCCAATTTTCTCGAAAAAGAAACAAGAATGGAAATCTTTGTTACAAATCAGCAATAATATAAGATGTAAAAATCCTACCTTTGCAACCGAAATGACAATCTTGTTTCGCTAACAACAAAATAAAAATAAAAATGGCAACAGAAAAATCTATGCAAGAAGCAAAAGGCTTCTACAAACTCAGTTGGCTTCAGCGCATCGGCTATGGTTCCGGTGACTTGGCTCAGAACCTCATCTTCCAAACAGTAGCAACCTACTTGATGATTTACCTCACGACAGTGTTGAAAATCAATGCCGCCTTTGTCAGCGGTCTGATTCTCACCGTCCGGCTCATTGACTGTTTCTGGAGTCCTGTAGTGGGGCGTTACATTGATAACCGCAATCCCAAGTTGGGCAAGTATCGCACTTATCTTCTCTATGGTGGTATTCCGCTTGCAGTAGCCGCCTGCCTGTTGATGCTTCCTCAGGCTGCTACATGGTCTATGCCGATGAAGATGATTTATGCCGCTCTCAGTTATACTGTGCTGAGCATGATCTATTCAGTCGTGAACATCCCCTACGGCTCCATCATGGCAAGTATGACCCGTGACAACGATGAGGTTCTCATTCTTACTTCCACTCGAATGGTCTGTGCCAATATCGGTCAGATCGTTGTTCAGGCAGGTTTCCCCATTGGACTCGCCATGTGTATCCATGCTGCCATTGACTGGAATCAGGCTACGTTTATGGCAATTGGCACCATTCCTGCTTTCATCATCCTGCCTTCTCTGCCTGTCTTGAAGAAATGGTTGGGTAAGAAGGGGCTTTATTATACGCTTCTTACAATAGGCCTTGTCGGATTTGCTATTTTGTTCACTATTGGTAAGTTCTTTGATGTCGGAAGTTATAATACACTGGTTCAGGTTGCAAAGGTGATGACGGGAGTGGGACTTCTGGTCGGTTCGCTGATGTGGGCACTGGTTCCTGAAGTCATCACAGAGGCAGAGTACCGTACAGGAAACAGGCCTGCAGCCACCGTCAATGCGTTGGCAGGTGTTGCCTTCAAGGCAGGTTTCTCCATTGCCGGTTGGATTACGCCTCTGGTGATGGGATGGATTGGTTTTAATTTCGCCAGCGAAGAGTCTGCTTTGTCAACCGATCCAACAGCCTGGTTTACGGTTACAGGCGTGTTTGCACTGGTCGGTTTTGTCCTCTTGATGCTTTGCTTTATGGGCAGTAAGGAGAATATCACCACCACGCCGGAAAAACCTGTTTCATTTGGTGAAATGTGGCAGGAGTTCAAGGTCAATAAGTGCTTGCAGTTGGTGCTGAGCATCTTTGTGGTGGTGTTCTTGGCATCTTTCATCAGTGCCCCAGTGAATGCTTATTACACGAAACTCGCCAATTATTCTGAGATTGCCCAAAACGCTATCCTGTGGTTCACTTGCATCATTCCTGCTGTTCTTTTGATTGTTGTGGGATTCCTTATTTACAAGTATCCTCTTACAGATGAGAGACTGGACGAAATCAACCGGGAGATTGAGGCACGTGGGAAGTAGAGAGACCTCTCCGACTCCTCTGTTGAGGGGAGAGATGAGCATCGGTTTTAGAGTTTAGAGTATAGGGTATTATGAAGAAATTGTTGTTCCTTGCTGCTGTGGCAGCGTTGTTTATAGGTTGCAAGCAGCTCTCCGCAGCCTCTTCCGAATCATTGCAGGAAGCCTACCAAGACTACTGGCGGACGGGTATGAGTGTGAACCAATGGGAGGTGCAGGCTGAAGATTCGATGAAGGAAGGTGTCGGCTATTCGGGTGCCAGCAGCCTTGACCAGACTGCCGATTATCCTATGATAGCCCAGCATTTTGGCTGGGTGGTGCCTGAGAACTGCATGAAGTGTGAGGTCATCCATCCCGAAGAGGATAGGTATGATTTCACTCTCGCCGACCAGTTGGTGGAGAAAGCGCTGGCTAATGGGCAACAGGTGGTAGGTCACTGCCTCATTTGGCACTCCCAATGCGCTCCTTGGTTCTTCGTCGATAAGGAAGGAAATCAAGTGACAGCCGAAGTGCTCAAGCAGCGCATGCACGACCACATCTTCACCATCCTTGACCACTTCCGAGGTAAGGTGATGGGCTGGGATGTGGTGAACGAGGCATTTGAGGATGATGGCTCGTTGCGTCGCAGTCCTTTCTACGAGATTCTGGGCGAAGAGTTCATCCCGCTTGCTTTCCAGTATGCTCACGAGGCAGACTCGACCATCGAACTCTACTACAACGACTACTCCATGTATAAGCCTGAAAAGGTGAAGGCTGTGGTGGAATTCTTCCGTCCGTTCGTCGACAAGGGCATGCGCCTCGATGCCATTGGCATGCAGGCACATCTCTTCCTTGGCGATCAGGATTATCCCACACTCTATGAGCAGTCTATCCGCGAGATAGCCACGTTGGGAATCCCATCGCAGTTCACGGAACTGGATCTTTCTGTTCTGCCCAATCCGTATGCGATGGAGGGTGCTAACATCAGTGCAAACTTTGAGTACAGCGAGGAACTTGACCCCTACACCGACGGACTTCCGGCAGAGGTGCAGGAGCAGGCTGATGCGTTTTGGGTAGACTTCTACAAGATGCTCATGCGCAACCGTGAGAACGTGTTGCGTGTCAGTTTCTGGTGCTTCAACGATGCCAACTCTTGGCGCAATGACTGGCCCGTGAAGGGACGTACAGAATATGCGACTCTCTTCGACCGTAACAGTCAGCCCAAACCAACCATCCAGAAACTCATTGACTTGGTGAACTCGGAGAAAGAAAAGAAATAGATTTTTAATTCATTTAATATCAACTCAATATGGAAGGAAAGAAATATCTTTATCCACAAGACTACATGGCTGACCCTGCAGCACATGTGTTCAATGGCAAACTCTTCATTTATCCCAGCCATGACTGGGAAGCAGGTGCAGAAGAAGACGACGATGGTGGTCACTTCCAGATGAAGGACTACCATGCGCTTTCGTTTGATGACTTGGAGAACGGTGAGGCGACTGACCACGGTGTCATCTTTGATGTGAATGATGTGCCTTGGGCAGAAAAACAGTTGTGGGACAGCGATGTGGTGGAGAAAGATGGCAAGTACTACTACATCTTCTCCGCTAAAGGCTACGACGGTGTGTTCCGCCTCGGTGTTGCCATTGCTGATAAGCCCGAAGGTCCCTTCGTTCCTCAGCCACAGCCCATTCGTGGTTCCTTCTCTATCGACCCTTGTGTGTTCAAGGATGACGATGGCTCCATCTATACCTACTTTGGTGGACTCTGGGGTGGACAACTCCAGTGGTGGCAGCCCCTCGCACCAGGCTTTGCACCGATTCACGGCAAGCACGGCGATGAGAACGGACTTGTTGACATGGGTTCAGAACCTACACGCAAAGGCGAACTCTTTGCTCAGCCCGATGCACCCGCACTGCCCAGTTTCGTTGCCAAGATGAGCGACGATGTGCTACAGTTCTCGGAGGCACCCCGCCGCGTGGTTATTCTCGACAAGAACGGACAGCCCCTCAAGGCAAGTGACCCACACCGCTTCTTCGAGGCATCATGGATGCATAAGTACAACGGCAAGTACTACTTCTCCTATTCCACAGGCGACAGCCACTTCCTCTGCTATGCCATTGGTGATAACCCTTACGGTCCTTTCACCTATCAGGGTGTCATCCTTACTCCTGTTGTAGGTTGGACCACTCACCATGCCATTGCAGAGTACAAGGGCAAATGGTATCTCTTCCATCACGATTGTGTGCCATCGAATGACAAGACATGGCTCCGCTCACTCAAGGTGTGTGAACTGCACTATAACGCCGATGGCACAATTCAGACCATTGAAGGATTGGACTAAAAAGAAAAACTAGAAAAAACTCCATAAGAAATGTTACTTTTAGGTTATGACATAGGCACATCGTCTGTCAAGGCATCCCTCGTTGATGCCCAAACAGGACAGGCCGTAGCAAGTGCACAATATCCCGATAGCGAAGCCCCCATCACGGCAAAGCAGCCAGGTTGGGCAGAGCAAGACCCACAGATGTGGTGGGATGAGTTGAAACAAGCCACCGCACGTGTGGCTCAGAAGGCAGGCGGCAGCCTTGCTGAAGTGAAAGCCATCGGCATCTCCTACCAGATGCACGGACTTGTTTGTGTGGACAAAGAGGGCACACCTCTTCGTCCTTCTATCATCTGGTGCGACGGTCGAGCAGTTCCTTACGGCAATAAGGCATTCGAAGCCATCGGTGGTGAGAAATGTCTTCAGCACCTGCTCAACTCTCCCGGCAACTTCACCGCAGCCAAACTGGCATGGGTGAAGGAGAACGAGCCAGAACTGTTTGCTAAGATTGACAAGATTATGCTCCCAGGCGACTATATCGCCATGAAACTCTCTGGCGGCAAGAAGCAGACCACCGTATCGGGACTTTCCGAGGGCATGTTTTGGGACTTCAAGAATAATGAAGTGAGCAAAGATGTGATGAACTACTTCGATTTCCCCGAAGAACTCATCGCAGAGATTGTTCCGACCTTCTCCGTACAGAGCACCGTTTGTCAAGCCATTGCCGACGAACTCGGCATCCCTGCAGGCACACCGATTTCATATCGTGGCGGCGACCAGCCTAACAACGCGCTCTCACTCAATGTGATGAAGCCAGGCGAGATTGCTGCCACTGGTGGTACCAGTGGTGTGGTGTATGGTGTGTTGGGTGAGGTCAACTACGACAAACTCTCCCGTGTCAACACCTTCGCCCATGTCAATCATGGAGAGGGTGGGGCAACCCGTCTTGGTGTGCTCCTCTGCATCAACGGCACAGGGATCCTCAATGCGTGGATGCGCCGCACCGTGGCTCCTGAGGGCATGAGTTATCCCGAGATGAACGACTTGGCTGAGACCACTCCAATTGGTGCAGACGGTCTGACTGTTATCCCATTCGGCAATGGTGCAGAACGTGTGCTGCAGAACGAGAATGTGGGGGCATCCATTCATGGCATCAACTTCAACATCCACAAGAAGGCACACCTCATCCGTGCTGCCCATGAGGGCATCGCCTTCTCGTTCGCTTATGGTATGCAGATTATGAAGGATATGGGCATGGAAATCCAGACCATCAAGGCTGGACACGCCAATATGTTCCTCAATCCGCTCTTCTGCAAGACACTTGCTTCCGTCACTGGCGCCACGATTGAACTCTACGAAACCGATGGTTCTGTGGGTGCTGCCTATGGTGCAGGTATCGGTGCTGGCATCTACAAGGATAGCGATGACGCATTCAAGACACTCAAGCATAAAGCAACCATCCAGCCAGAAGCAGATTGCGCTCCTTATAAGGCAGCGTATGACCTTTGGGTGGAAAGATTAGGAAAGTAGTAACATTCTGTGCTGAAAAGGGCAAACGGGGTGCTGGTTCTTTGAAATCAGCACCCCGTTTTTGTTTGTTTTTCAGTCTTCATATCAAAATCGAAAGAAGAGGTAACATTTTTGATAGTGGAAGTGTCCTTTTATCGCTATCTTTGCAAAGGCAAAACATACAATTCAGTTTTGCTGAGACTAATCATCAAATCCTAATCTTATCAAGACTAAAAAATAGAAAACAATACTTATTCATGGAAAGAAAAAAAATGATAGGTTCGTCACGCCTTGGTACACTTTTGAGTTGTGCCACAATGATGGCAATGACTGTAGGTTTCGGTACAGCAGATGCACAGACTGGTAAAGAATGGGATGACCCTACAGTGACCAGTGTGAACCGTGAAGTGGCACACACCATCGCTATTCCGATGTCTAACGAGACGGATGTGGCAAGGAACGATATGGCTGCATCTCCTTATTGCATGTCGTTGGATGGCACGTGGAAGTTCTACTGGGTGTCGAACCCAAGCAAGGTGCAGTCCACCATGTGTGGGAAGGACTACAACGATGCTGCTTGGACAGACATTGATGTGCCTTCGAGTTGGCAGGTCTATGGTCTGCATAATGGCAAGAACTGGGACAAACCGCTCTATTGCAATGTGGCTTATCCGTTCTCGTTCGACGAATCGACCTATAGCGTGATGAAGGAGCGTCCGGGATGGTTCACCTACAAAGGCGACATGACGAATCCCGTCGGGACCTATCGCCGCAAGTTCACCATACCAGCCGATTGGGAGGGTCGGGACGTGTATGTACGTTTCAATGGTGTCGGACATGGCTATTATCTTTGGGTGAATGGTCAACGTGTGGGTTACAGCGAAGACTCATACCTCCCTTCTGAATTTAACATTACAGACTATCTGACCGAAGGGGAGAACACGATTGCCTTGCAGGTGTATCGTTTCACCAGCGGCTCTTTCTTGGAGTGTCAGGACTATTGGCGATTGACTGGCATTCAGCGCCATTGCTTCTTGTGGTCAGCCCCGAAGAGCCAGATTCGTGACTATTTCTTCACCACCGACTTGGATGCTAACTATGTGAATGCCAAGGCAAATGTGAAAGTGAGGGTCGAAAACTCCCATCTGATAGCAGGTGAGGGGCAGGTCGAGGCTAAAATCATGGATGGAAGCACGGTCATCGCCCAGACTTCTTCCCATGTTCAAAGTTCCGCGTCCTCTGCTTCGTTCGCTGAACTGAGCCTCGACATGGACGTGACGAACCCCAAGAAATGGAGTGCCGAAACACCGAACCTCTATGACTTGGTACTGACACTGAAGGACAAAGAAGGTAAGGTTATCGACATCCGTGGTGGCAAAGTGGGTTTCCGTGAGGTGGGCATTCGTGCTGATGGCGCCCTCATCATCAACGGTAAGCGTATGGTCTTCCATGGCGTGAACCGTCACGACTTCAGTCCTATCAACGGCCGTGCCATCACGGCAGAAGAGATAGAAGAGGACATCAAGACGATGAAGCGGCTGAACATCAATGCGGTGCGCACTTCTCACTATCCTAACGATCCTGTGTTCTACGACCTTTGCGACAAGTATGGTCTCTATGTGTTGGCTGAAGCCAATGTGGAGTGCCATGCATACCAGAAACTTTCGTCGGTGGAGACGTTCCGTCCTGCTATGGTGGAACGTTCGCAGAACCACGTGAAGTGGATGCGCAACCATGTTTGCATCTTCATCTGGTCGTTTGGTAACGAATCGGGCAACGGTAACAACTTCCAGTATGTAGCCAATGCCATCAAGGCGCTCGACAAGACCCGACTCACTCACTATGAAGGCAACAGCGACTATGCCGATGTGTCAAGCACGATGTACGCCAGTTACGAAACCATCAACTGGATTGGTTCATCTCGTCAGGGGCAGAGCAACCAGAAGCCTCACATCCAGTGCGAAAACAGCCACTCGATGGGCAATGCGATGGGTAATGTGCGCGACATGTTCGACCTCTATGAGAAGTATCCCTGCTTGACCGGTGAGTTCATCTGGGACTTCAAGGACCAGGGCTTGCTCACGAAGAGTTCGACGGGAAAGGAATATTGGGCATACGGTGGCGACTTTGGCGACAATCCTAACGACGGAAATTTCTGCATCAACGGTTTGGTGCGTCCAGACTGGAGTTGGACGGCGAAATGCTATAACACGAAGAAAGTCTATCAGCCACTGGAGTTCAAGGCTGTGAAGAACAGGAGGAACGCATTCCTCGTGAAGAACAAGATGGCATTCCTGCCCAGCACGGCTTATGATGTAAGTTATGAAATCGTGGATGAAGCGGGCAAGGCGTTGGCTACAGGAGTGATTGACACGGAAGTGGCTGCCGCTGACAGCACCACCGTCACACTCGACCTTTCTGCCGTCGATGGACTTGCTGCCGACGAAGAGGCATTCATCCATTTTGTGGCTAAGCAGAAGGCTCAGACCCTTTGGGCAGAGGCAGGCTATGTGGTGGCAGAGGAAAAACTGCCCGTCAAGACGGCAACCAAAGCCATGTATGACCTCAAGCAGTTGGCTGATTGTGAGGATATCACGGTAGATGATGCCACCAACATCCTCGCGCTTTCCACCTCAAAATTTAAGATTGAGTTTAATAAGACCAATGGCAATTTGAGCAGTTATTCTTACAATGGCATTCCGCTTATTAGCAAACCTGTGCGCCTCAATGTGTTCCGTCTGCCTACCGACAATGACGGTCGTCAAAGTGGTAGTTGGGACAATTTGGGTCTGAGAAATCTGGTGGGACGTGGCAGAAGTGTGACTTTTGAGAAGAGCGAAGATGGCAAGACTGTGAATGTGACTTTAAACACCAGATACAGTGGTCAGAACGGCACCTACTTCAATGTACAGATGAATCTTCTTGTGTGTGCCAATGGCGTGGTGATGGTCAATTCCTTTATCAGCCCTTCTGTGGCAGGTGCGATTATTCCTAAGATGGGCTTCCGTTTGGAAATGCCAGAAGGAATGGAGCAACTTTCATGGTTCGGAAGGGGACCTTGGGATAATTATCGTGACCGCAAGGAGGCTTGTTTACCTTCTATCTATAAGAGCACAGTGACCGATCAACGTGAAGATTACATCCTACCGCAGGAACATGGAACGAAGCAGGAGGTGCGTTGGATTGCACTTAGTAATGCCGATGGCGATGGACTCCTCTTTGTGGCACCCGACCAGATGGCTGCATCTGCCGTACATTTCCGTCCTGAAGACAACTACACCAACCGCAACGAAAGAAGCAAGCACACTTATCAATTCAAGACTTGCACCAATACGGTTGTTTCACTCGATGCCGTCACACGAGGTTTGGGTAATGCCAGTTGTGGTCCCGATGTCTTAGATAAGTACGAACTGAAGGCAGCCAACACTGCATTCCGCTTCTTTATCATGCCACTCAATGGCAAGTCCGATGTCACCAAGATGGCACGTGTGGATATGCCTGTCTGCCAACCTGTTGATTGCCAACGCCAGTCTAACGGACGTATCAGCATGACGACTCCGACGAAGGGTGCCACCATCTATTATAGCATAGATGATGGCGAATGGCAGAAGTACAGCACGGCTTTCACACACAACAATGCTTGCAACATCAAGACTTACTGCACAGCCACGGGATTGATGGAAAGTCCGCAGATGACTTATGACTTCGACCTCTTTATCAACAAGAGCACATGGAGGCTCGTCAGTGTCGATAGCCAGCATAGCGGCAACGAAGCCACAAAAGCCTTTGATAACAATGCTTCTACTTTCTGGCACACGGAATATTGGGGCAGTGAACCTCGATGCCCTCACACCATCGTGATTGACATGACGAAAATCTATGAGGTGACGGCATTCACCTACACGGCGCGTACTGATGGCAACCAGAATGGGATGGTGAAAGGCTATGAGGTGTACCTGAGTGTGGATGGCAAGACTTGGGGAAATCCTGTGGCTACAGGTGAATTTAAGAACACGACCGCAATGCAGGTGGCAAAACTGTCCACTCCCACTGCTGGCAGATACCTCAAGTTGGTTGCCACGTCCGAGATTAACAACAATGCTTGGACTTCTGCATCCGAAATAGGCATTCAGGCTACAGCCGATGTGACAGCAGTGGATGAAGTCCGAAACGACACAAAAAATGAAGGGGAACTCTACTACACCTTGCAGGGAGTTCCCACTTCCACTCCTCGTCACGGCATCTATGTGCATCGTGGCAAGAAAATTCTCTTTTAATTGTCACTTTTCTTTCAGTTGTTCACCTCGTTCGTCAGTGTGAGCGAGAGCACATCTCCTGTGGCATGCATCTTGTCGAATAAGGCGATGAAATCGGTCTTGTCTTGACTGCGTACCATGAAGTTGACGATAGTGGTGCCTTGGGTGTAGTCATAGCGGAAGAACTCATCGGAGATGTGGACATTGTGTGTTCTGAACAATTTTCGGAAAGGTTCGGCGTCCTGAAGAATGTAGTTCACCTTCAGTCGCACAATTTTCTGTTCCTTTCCCTTGAAGAGATGTCTCTCGCAACGTTCCAACAGAGTCAACACCAAGATAATCAGCATACTGGCGATGACTGCCACTCCATACATACTGGCACCTACAGCCAAACCGATGCTTGCTGTCATCCACATGCCTGCTGCTGTGGTCAGACCACGCACAGAGCCTTTCATCTGGATGATGGCACCTGCACCCAAGAAACCGATGCCCGAGATGACCTGCGCTGCAATACGTCCAGGGTCGCCGTTCTCGGTCAAGCCCATCAATCTCTCAGGAATATAGATAGACACCAGCATTGCCAACGTGGCACCCATGCAGATGAGGGCAAAAGTACGCATGCCCGCAATCTGACCTTTGTGCCTACGCTCCAGTCCGATAGCCGCTCCTAAAGTCATGCTCAAGAGCAGTTTGAACACTGAACCTACTGGATTCACATTCTCGTCATTAATCAGGTTCAGCAAATTCTCCGAGTTAAACAGTTCTTCCATATCAAAGATATTACTTGCGATTCCTATACATATATATAATAAACAATGGAATGTTTCCCACATGCAAAGATAATCATTTTCCATAAAAGTCACAGCATTCTTCTTTAACCTAAAATCCGCAACTATCATCCAATACACGATTAAGGGTAGATTTATGAGTCGTTAGTAGCAGCTTTCAGTAAAAAGCAACAGCACAACATCAATATGTAGCCACCATCCCCTTACCCCACGATGCGACTTGAGG
>JAFUYM010000019.1 GCA_017470525.1 Bacteroidaceae bacterium | reverse complement strand
GTCATATTAGAGTTTTGCTTGTTTTCTTTTTGCAACACTAAGATAAGTGAAAATTCTGACATGGCAAAATCCTGGGCAACTTTTTGTTGCTCAGGAACTTATAAATAAAGTTAAATTATAGTGTTGCGGAATTAAGGTTAGTAATAAAAACTGAAAGATATGAAGAAATTGGTTTGTGGACTGCTGCTGATGGTGGGTGTGGCGACGGGTGTGATGGCGCAGTCGAAAGGAGTGGATAACGACCAGAGGCTGTGGTATGATAAGCCTGCCACGGTATGGCTGGAGGCGGTGCCGTTGGGCAACTCGCGCATGGGTGCGATGGTGTTTGGTGGCACGGAAACGGAGGAAATCCAACTGAACGAGGAGACCTTCTGGAGCGGCGGTCCTCATCACAACAACAGTGCTACGTCGTTGCAGTATCTGACGGAGGTGCGCAGTCTCATCTTCGATGGAAAGGAGAAGGAGGCAGAGAACCTTATCAATAAGGAGTTCATCAAGGGCCCTCACGGCATGCGCTTCCTCACGGTGGGGAGCCTGTGCATGGAGTTTGGACACAAAGAGGTGAAGGACTATGTGCGTGAGTTGGATTTGCAGACAGCCACAAGCACGACCTCCTATATATATAATAATGTGAAATACACACGTCGTGTCATTGCTTCGTTGGCGGATGGTGTCGTGGTGGTGAATGTGAAGGCAAGCAAGAAAGGTGCATTGAATTTCACGGCTTCGCACAAGTGCCAGTTCCCATTGACAGTGAAAGCGAATGGTAGCACGTTGCTTGCCACCATTCAGGGAGTGGAGCAGGAAGGTATTCCTGCCGCATTGACCGCTCAATGCCGTACCGACGTGAAAGCAGATGGTTCTGTGAAAGCCGATGGCGAGACCCTGAAGGTGGAAGGTGCGACGGAAGCCACGCTCTACATCTCGGCTGCCACTAATTTCGTCAATTACCATGATGTGTCGGGCGATGCAGCCAAGAAGAACGAGCAGTTCCTCTTCGGTGCCGAGGCTATGAAGTTTGACCAGTTGCTGAAACGTCATGTGGCTGAATATCAGAAACAATACAGCCGCGTGAAACTGACATTGACCTCATCGGACAATCAGAAACTGCCCACCGACCAGCGTTTGGACAAGTTCTATGGCAGCACCGACATGGGCATGGTGGCATTGCTCTTCAACTACGGACGTTATCTGCTCATCTCCTCTTCTCAGAAAGGTGGTCAGGCAGCCAATCTGCAAGGGGTGTGGAACGACAAGCGCAATGCTCCTTGGGACTCGAAATACACCATCAACATCAATGCGGAGATGAACTATTGGCCAGCCGAGGTGTGCAACCTTTCCGAGACTGCCGAACCGCTCTTCTCCATGACCCGTGACCTTAGTGTTACGGGTGCCGAGACCGCACGTGTGATGTATGGATGTCGCGGTTGGGTGGCACATCACAACACTGACCTCTGGCGCATTGCAGGACCTGTGGATGGTGCTACGTGGGGCATGTTCCCCAATGGTGGTGGTTGGCTCACCACTCACCTGTGGGAACATTATCAATACACGCTCGACAAAGACTTTCTTCGTGAGTATTATCCCATCATGAAAGGTGCAGCCGACTTCTTCCTCGACTATATGGTGGAACATGACGGTGAATTGCTCGTGGTGCCCAGTGTGTCGCCAGAGCATGGTGGCAGAGGCAAGCAATCGACGGTGTGTGCCGGTTGCACGATGGACAACCAGATTGTGCGAGATGTGCTTTCTCAGGCATTGGCTTCGGCTCGCATCTTGGGCGAAGATGCTGACTATCAGAAAAAACTGGAGAAGGCGATTGGCATGTTGCCGCCGATGAAGGTGGGGCAGTACGGACAACTGCAAGAGTGGCGCGAAGACCTTGATGACCCGAAGGATGAACATCGTCACATCTCTCATCTCTACGGACTTTACCCCTCGAATCAGATTTCACCATACACCACTCCCGACCTTTGGAAGGCTGCCGGTGTGACACTCCAGCAACGTGGTGACCAAGCCACAGGTTGGAGCCTCGGATGGAAGACGAACTTCTGGGCGCGGATGCTTGATGGCAACCATGCCTTCAAGATTATCAGCAATATGTTGCGCCTCTTGCCGAACGAGGGCAGGGAACGTGAATATCCTGACGGACGTACTTTCCCGAACCTTTTCGATGCCCATCCACCATTCCAGATTGACGGCAACTTCGGTGTCACTGCTGGTATTGCCGAGATGCTGATGCAGAGCGATCCCATCACGGCAGAGAAGCCTGCCATTCATCTGTTGCCAGCCCTTCCTGATGCTTGGGCAGAAGGTAGTGTCAGCGGACTCAAGGCTCGTGGCGGCTACGAGGTGAGCATGGCATGGGCAAAGGGTGCTCTCACCCAAGCCACCATCAAGGCACAGCAGGACGGCACACTCCGTCTGCGCTGCAAGGACACGCTGGCAGCCAAGGACTTGAAACTCGTCAGCACCCACGACGGAGTGAATGAATATGAAGTACCAGCGAAAGCCGGACAGGCAATCCAAATAAAAAAATAATTTAAGTTCCGCCAGTTTTTTAGAACAACGAATTTTACGAATGAAACTAATTTTTTTCTTGCAATGCCGCAAGCGGCGACGAATAAAAACGAACCATTAGTTCGGTATAGCCAATATCACCGCAAGGCGAAGTGGCTGTAGCCCTGCTTGTGCATACCATATGCCAGAGTCATCTGCGGCTCTCATTCGTGCGATTCGTTGTCGCCTTGCGGCATGAAAAAATATTAGTCTCATTCGTTAAATTCGTTGTTCTAAGAACTTGCATAATATCATTTAAAACTTATTGTCCAATGAAGAAACTGTTTCCGATTCTTTTCTCGTTTTGTGCCTTGACAGCCTCGGCACAAAACCCGTATCTTCCTTTGTGGGAGCATCTCCCCGATGGAGAACCCCGTGTGTTTGAAGACCCTGACAATCCAGGCAAGTACCGTGCTTACATCATCGGTTCGCACGATGTGACCTACACGGCTTACTGCGGCAACGACGTGCGCATGTGGTCGGCTCCTGTAGAGGACTTGAGCCAGTGGCGCGACGAGGGTCCCATCTTCAGTTACTATGTGGATGGCAAGTGGGACACGATGTATGCTCCAGACCTCGTGGAGGTGAAGGACAGGCAGACAGGCAAGAAGACCTATTGGCTCTATCCTCATTCTCGTGGCTGGCGTCGCACACCGATGGTATGTAAAGGTGACCGCCCCGATGGTCCTTTCACTCCTGTCAACCTCACTCCTGACGGACGTGCCTGTGTGGACGGTTCACTCATCGACTTCGACCCCTCTGTGTTCATCGAGAACATCACCGACAAGAAAGACCCTGACTATGACAAGGGCTATCGTGCGTATGTGTTCTATGGTTTCCAGCACTCGACGGCTTGCGAACTTGACCAGAACACCATGTACAGTAAGCGTCCTGGCACAGAGTTGATAGACCCCTTCATCCCAGCCAGCAGTGCCGATGGCCGTCTGCTCGACAAGGCAGGTAGCGAGTACAAAGCCCTCTACAAGGGACAGAACCCGCTCGATTTCAACTTCTTCGAGGCTTCTTCCATCCGTCAGGTGGGCAACAAATACGTGATGGTGTTCTCTGGCTACAGCGGCAAGGAGTACGGATTGGGCAACACCAACTCTGCCCTCCGCTATGCTTACGGCGACTCTCCACTGGGTCCTTGGCGCAGTGGTGGTGTGCTGGTCGATTCCCGTGGTGTGGTGTTGAACGAGGATGGTTCTAAGTTAATCACTGCCAATGCTGGTCACAACACACATGGTTCCTTGCAGGAAATCAACGGTCAGTGGTATGTGTTCTATCACCGTCCTCCACGTGGCTTCGGCAATGCACGTCAGGCAATGGTCGCTCCCGTGAAGATTGAGTGGGACAAGAAGTCGGTGGCTGATGGTGGCAAGGTGCGCATCACTGGCTACGACCCCTACGTGAAGAACAACGAATGGACGGCAAAGGCAAGCGACGGCAACGAATATACAGGAGCCGAGGTGACATCTGAAGGCTTCCAAATCTTTGGTCTTCCTCCATATCAGTATTATTCAGCAGGTCTTGCTTGCTACATGACAGGTCCTAACAGCGGGCAGTACATGCAGGACAACCACGATGTGTGGAACAACTCGATGGACTTGGCTGGCATCCAGAATGGTGCAGTCATCGGCTTCAAATACTTCGGTTTCGGCGGTTTGGCAAAGGACACGAAGGGTGTGAAAGCCTTTGAGGGTACCAAGAAAGGAGATGAAACCATGCTGAATCTGGCTTTCACGACGAGTGGAACTGGCGGTTCGTTCAAGGTTCATGTGATGCTGGATGGTCCCTATGCGAATGAGGTGTGGAAAGGTCGTGAAATTGCTTATTTCGAGCAGCCCAATGAGAAGGCTTTCACTGGCATGCATAACGTACCCGTTCCTGATGTGGAAGGTCTGACAGGCAAACATGCCATCTATCTGGTGGTGGAAGGTCCTGAAGTGCAGCAGCCGCAGAACAACCAGCCACAGTGGGGCAGACCTCAGCAGGGTCAGCAGCGTCCGAAGGGACTCTTCGACCTTCACGGCATCGGCTTCTCTAAGAAAGGCGACAAGTCCATGAACAAGCACTTGACAGTTCCGCAGGTACAGATTCAGGTGGATGGCAAGTCTATCAATCTCCCAACCACTCCTTTGTATTCCACCAACAACAATGGCTACATGGAGGCAACGAACTATCAGGCATACGCACCACTCACCGACAAGTCTGTCATCACAGTCATTCCTAACAATCCGGAGATTACTTATCAAGTCAGCAGCATCGTCGAAGGACGTGCCACTGTGAAGTGTACGTATAAGGGTAAAACCAAGACTTTCTTGATTAACTAAATCGGACTGGAGCAGTCCGACACATCGCACTGGAGCAGTCCGACGCATCGGACTGCTCCAGTGCGATTTCTATGCTGTGGAAGCCTTTGTGAAAGAAGGATTGTTGGGTGGAGATTTTCTTATTGTTTTGAGAGTGGAACCCTTTAAAAAGCAGAAGACTTTCCTTCTCCCGAAGAAAAGCCCTTTGTGAATTACTTACTAACTAATCACTAATCATAAAACTATCTAATTCTAACTAACCTTTATTACCTATGATATTCTAACTGTAACTCTGTTTGTAAATCTCTATCTCTGTTTTCTGGTGCAAAGTTACGGACTTTTGGCGGAACAGGCTTTTTAATATGTTTCATGGATTTTTGAATAGGTTTGTTTTGGTGTTTCTTTCATGAAATGTATCGTGTAAAAAACTAAATGTATCAAAATGAAAACTTTCTGCAACATCTGTGCAAATAGGGTGTCTCCTTTTTTCGTACCTTTGCACAAACAGATTATCAACCTAAATAAAAACCGAATATGAAGAAATTGTTTTCAATGCTCTGCTTTGTCGTGGCGCTGTCTGCTTCGGCACAGCAAATTCAAGTGAAGAACCCCTTTATCTGGGCAGACGCTCCCGACCCCGACATCATCCGTGTGGGTGATTATTACTATTTGGTCACCACCACCATGCATCTCTTTCCTGGTGGTCCCATCATGCGCAGTTCCGACCTTGTGCATTGGGAAACGGTGTCATATCTGTTTGACGAAATCAAGGACACGCCGCGCTATGACCTCAGAGAGGGCACCGTGTATGGTCGTGGTCAGTGGGCAACCTCTTTGCGCTACCATAAGGGCACTTTCTGGGCACTCTTTGTGGCAAACGACGACCCGCATAAGTCGATGGTCTTCAAGACCGACGACCCTGCCAAAGGCTGGAAACTGCATAGCCGTCTGCCTGCCTACCACGATTCATCGCTCTTCTTCGACGATGACGACCGCGTGTATGTGTTTTCGGGCAGCGGCGACATCTCGCTGGTGGAACTGAATGCAGACCTCACCGCCGAAAAGGAGGGGGGCATCCGCAAGAAGTTGCAATTGAACGGTAAGCCACAAGGACTGCATGAGGGTAGCCGTGTGATTAAGCATGATGGCATGTACTACCTGCTCTGCATCTCATGGCCTAACACGGGGCGTCAGGAAATCTGCTACCGCAGCAAGAACATCGAAGGTCCCTACGATTCGAAGGTGATTCTGAAAAGTAAGTTTGGCGGTTTCAACTATGCAGGTCAAGGTACTATCGTGGATGGCAAGCATGGCGAATGGTATGGTGTGATGTTCCAAGACCGTAACGGTGTGGGTCGTGTGCTGACAGTGGAGCCTTGCTCTTGGATTGACGGTTGGCCGATGCTCGGCACCAATGGCGACGGCATCATTCCTGAGACCGTTACTTTGGATGGCAACTGCGAGTGCCACAAAGAACCTGCCTATGCTGTGATTGAGAAGGATTATCAGTGGAACCACAACTATATTAAAGAGGATATCACCACCGAAACTGGCAGCCTGAGCAAGCCAGGACATCATGTGTCGTTGAAGACTTCTGTGCTCTGCAACAGCATTTTCGATGCCCGCAACACCATCACTTGGCGCACATGGGGACCTACTTGTTCCGACACGATTTGTCTGGATGTTCGCAAGATGAAAGAGGGCGATTGTGCAGGTTTTGCCGCAATAAATGGTGATTCTGGTCTCTTGACGATTAAACTAAATGGTGGCAAGTATAGTCTAACGATGAGTGAAGAGAGCGTACGCTTGTCAAATAACACGAAGGAGATCACGAAAGTCGATGCGAAAGAAGTTGAGACTGTGACGATTCCGAAGGGAAAAGCGGGTAAGATTTATCTCCGCATCGATGGTGACTTTAATCCGGGTTGCGACACTGCCAACTTCTATTACAGTTTGGATGGCAAGTCTTACACGAAGATTGGCACGACCGATTATAGGATGATTTTCGACTATATGCGCTTCTTCATGGGCACTCGTTACGCTGCTTTCTACTATGCAACGAAGAATGTAGGCGGACAAGTGAATTTGGAGTTGAAGAATTGATTCTATTTATCTATTTATAATATTGTATTACCTAATCATTAAAACGTGAAATGATGAAGAAGACTATCTTTTCAGTGATTTTGGCGTCTTTGGCGCTGACTGCTTCGGCACAGTTTGGACGCAATCTAGACACCAATCCCGACAAGGGTTACAAGGACACTTACCAGGGCTATTTTACCGTGGGTGTGGCAGTGAACATGCGTAACATCAACGACCCTGCAACGGTGGAAATTATCAAGAAGAACTACAACAGCATCACGGCAGAAAACGACATGAAGCCCGGTGAAGTGCATCCACAGGAGGATGTGTGGAAATGGGAAAATGCCGATGCCATCGCTAACTTCTGCCGTCAGAACGGCATTAAACTGCGTGGTCACTGCTTGGTTTGGCACTCTCAGTTCTGCAACTGGATGTTCAACGACAAGAACGGCAAACCTGTCACGAAGGAAGTGTTCTACAAGCGTTTGCGCGACCACATCCACACAGTGGTGAACCGCTACAAGGATGTGGTGTATGCATGGGACGTGGTGAACGAGGCGATGTCTGATGGTGGTGGCTTCGGCGGTTTTGGTGGCTTTGGCAGACAGCCCAACCCCTATCGCGAAAGCCAACTCTACAAACTTTGTGGTGATGAGTTCATTGCCAAGGCTTTTGAATATGCGCATGAGGCTGACCCCAATGCCATTCTTTTCTACAATGATTACAATGCTTTCCAGCCTGCTAAGCGTGACCGCATCTACAACATGGTGAAGAAGATGCAGGATGCTGGAGTGCCAATCACTGGTATCGGTATGCAGGGACACTACAATGCATACGGTCCAGACGAGAAAGAGGTGGAAGAGGCAATCAAGAAGTATTCTGAACTGGTGAAGCACATCCATGTGACTGAACTTGACATCCGTCTGAATGAGGAGATGGGTGGTCAGTTGCAGTTCTCTCGTGGTCAGGCAGGTCAGGCTCCTGCTCACCTCGTGACGATGCAGACCGACCGCTATGTGAAGTTGTTCCGTCTCTACCGCAAGTACAAGGACATCATTGACAACGTGACCTTCTGGAACGTGTCTGATAAGGACTCTTGGGTAGGTGTGAACAATCACCCACTGCCTTTCGACGAGAATCTCCGTCCGAAGAGCGTTTACTATGCCATCAAGAATTTTGACCCATCGCTTGACAATGCAGCAGCACCACTGGAGGACTTCAAGCCCAACGAACTGAACCAGCCAGGACAGGAGTATCCACAGGTGAACTCTCAGGGTTATGCCCGTTTCCAGATTAAGGCTCCAGAGGCTCGTTCTGTTATCGTGAGCCTCGGTCTCGGCGGCAGTGGTGGCACTGTGCTGAAGAAGGGTGAAGGTGGTGTGTGGACTGGTACAACTGATGGTCCTATGGACGAAGGTTTCCACTACTACCACATGACCATCGACGGTGCAACAGTGAACGACCCTGGTACGAATAACTACTATGGCTCTACCCGTTGGGAAAGCGGTATTGAAATCCCTGCTCACGACCGCGACTTTTATGCACTCAAGAACGTGCCTCACGGCAACGTGCAGGAGATTCTCTTCCACTCACCCAGCACCAATGCAGAGCGTCGTGCCTTTGTCTATACTCCTGCTGAATATGACAAGAATCCAAAGAAGAAGTACCCAGTGCTCTACCTCCAGCATGGTTGGGGTGAGAACGAGTACGCGTGGAGCAACCAGGGTCATGCAGGTCTCATCATGGACAACCTCATTGCAGAGGGTAAGGCAAAGCCTTTTATCATCGTGATGACTTACGGTATGACCAACGATGCACGTTTCGGCACGATTGGCAGTTTCGACTTCAAGAACTTTGAGAAGGTGCTGGTTGACGAATTGGTTCCTTATGTGGATAGCCACTTCCGCACTATTGCCAAGAAGGAGAGCCGCGCAATGGCAGGTCTGTCAATGGGTGGTATGGAAACGAAGAACATCACGTTGGCTCGTCCGGAGGTGTTTGACTGGTATGGACTGCTCAGTGGTGGCACATACGCACCAGCCGACCTGAAAGATGTGAAGCCTAAACTCATCTTCACTTCTTGTGGTTCAAAGGAGAATCCTGATGGTGTGAAGAAATCGGTAGAGGATTTGAAGGCTGCAGGGTTCAATGCTTTCTCTTATGTGTCGGAAGGTACAGCCCATGAGTTCCTCACTTGGCGTCGCAGTTTGAAGGAGTTGGCTCAGTTGTTGTTCAAGTAATCACTTTTTTGTTATCGTACATAGAAAGAAAAGCCCTAAAAATGGGCTTTTCTTTTGTTTTGTAACCTACTTGAAACTTCATGTAACCTTGCGAAAAACGGATGAAAGGAAAATTCCGTACCTTTGCAACGTCGATTCCTCGAAAATCACGAATTTGAGATTATAAACATATTTTATTTTTACCAAACTAAAACTTTTTCGCTTATGAAAAAATTTAACTTACTGATTGCTGCTGGTCTCCTCGCATCTGCTTCGATGCAGGCACAGACCACAATCGCATCTGTTGGTTTTGAACCTGGCGACGCTAAGTACACGACTCCGTATGCTTACACTCCAGGTGGTACCTATGGTAACTGGGTGAACCAACAGTCTGGTGACATCTGGACTGAACCTTATGACAAACTGGTTCATTCAGGTGAGTACAGTTTCCTGATGGAGAACACGGACAGTTATGCTGGCAACGCTTGGGACCGTGGTTTCATGGTGGGTAACCTCCATCTGAAGGACAACACGAGTTACCGCGTGAGTTTCTGGGTGAGAGCCGATGAAACGTTTTATGATGCTGATTCAGGTAATGAACTGCCAACCCGCATCAAGTCTTCCATGTCCATCGGACGTGAGTATTGCGACATGGCGATTTGTGTCGCAAACGGTACACGCTATGAGTACAACTTCACTGGCTTCGACGGTGGGTGGCGTCACATTTCTTATCTGACGTATTTCATCAACAAGGAGACTCAGGATGAGTATTGCTACAACTACACAGGTTTGGAAGACCCTGATGGTAATGTGGCTTGGCCTCGTGGTGAACCATTCCCAGATGACTATTTCGTAATCATTAACTGTTACAATCCCGGCACTTATATCCTTGACGACATCAAGGTGGAAGAGGGTGTGACCTTCAACGAGGCTGCATTCAGTGCCGGTGGAATCCGTCTTGACTTTGGTTATGCCACTAATATCGCTGATTTGGCGAAAGCCAGTGAGACAGAGGTGCTTTCATTGCCTACGTCTTGTGTCTCTGTGACTGTGAACGGTGCCGCTGTTCCTGCTGAATATGTGGAAGGTCATAAGGATGGCTACCTCTACATTTTCTTCAATGAAGATGTGGAACTGTTGGAGGAAGATAAGATTACTGTTAGTTTCACTCCAGCCGATGACTGCCCTATCATCTACACCAGCCCTCGTCGCCCAAGTGCTGACGTGGATAGCGAGATGAAGGTGCTCGGTTTCACCAATGAGACTGCTTACTGGAACGGTTCTATCGATGCACTTCCAGCAGTTTGGGGTGAGCCTAAGATGATTAGTTCTAATCCAGAGAATGAAAGTTTCGAACTTGATGCTGCTACCCTCAATCAGGTTTCTGTGACTTATGATAAGGAACTGAGCCTTGAGAGTGCTAATGCCACACTTTCTTATGATGACAACTTCGGTCATCATTCAGATGACGTGACTGATAAGATGTCACTTTCTGCTGACAAGAAGACTATCAATATTGCTGTTTCTGGTTTGAAGGACGGTGAATATACGCTGACACTCACCAGTGTGGAGAATGCATTCGGTGTTCCTGCTACAGAAGAGCAGAACATTATCTTTGCATTGGGTAAGAATGATGATACAACTGTTTCAGAGGTTATTTATGCATCAGACTTCGACAACGACCTGACTGATGGTGTTCCTCCAGGTTGGAATACATACAATGAGGCTGGTTACCACCTCTATGGCTTTAATGATGAGGCTCGCACGTCACAGTTCACTTATAATTATGGTGGCAATCCTGGTGGTGGTGGTACTCGTCTCTATGGTGGTTTCAGTGGCGACTTCAACAAGGCTATGTATTGGGGTTCACGTGGTACCACTGAAGGCTATGCAGAGTATGGCTCACTCGTGAAGGATTATATTAATGATGATGGCACTCTGAGTGAAGACACTCCTGAAGACATCGCTCAGACGGCTTTGGTGCTCGAACCTCGTAAGTACAACATTAGTTTCTTGATGGCTGCTTGGAAGGGTGAACCTACCTTTACCTTCACACTCGAAGATTTGGAAGGCAATGTTTATGCTAAGTTTGAAGACTACCTTGCTGCACCAAACGTAAATGGTACAAATGGCGCAAGAGTGACAGGTTCTGTTAAGTGTGAGGCTGACTTCACTGTTGATAAGGCTGGTTACTATGTGCTCCGCTTCACTGCAGCCCCAGCAACCTGGCAGGAGTATCTGCTTGCTAACGTGAAACTTATCACCATGCCATCTAAGGCTTCTTACTGGAAGGGCGAACTGGCTAAGGTTGTAGAGAAGGTAAAGCCAACACTTGATGAGGTTACTGATAATGCCTATGATGGTGAGACGAAGACTGCTTTTGCTGCTGCTGTTGCAAAGGCTGAGGCTGGTGGCTTCACTTCTGGTACCCAGATTCAGGCTGTGATTGATGAACTGGAAGAACTCAATACAAAGATGATTGCTCGTAAGGAGAACATTGACAACTACGACACCGCTGTCCTCGAGGCTCAGGCTGCAGTGGAGAGTCTGGAAGGCAAGTATGTGGATGCTCCTCTCGTGAAAGAGGCTCAGGCAATCATTGACAAATATACGGCTATCCAGTCTTCTACACTCTCAGACGAAGAACTCGCTGCTGCTGCTCCTGCATTAGCAACTGCTGTCAGCAAGGTGAAGAACGCCAAGAGTTCTATCGACTACCTCACATACGGTGTTTATAAGGCTGCTCAGACCGCAGAACTGATGGGTGTTGACCCAACTGCTGGCTATAACGCTACGACTGATGACCGCGAACTGGCTGAAGACTATAATGTAAAGGCTACGATTGCTCTCTACAAGAAGATTGCTGCCAATGAGTCACTTGACGAGTTGATGAGCAAACTCTATGATGGTACTGTGATTGACAGCAACTTTGAAGATGGCGACCCGAACTTCGATGCACAAGGTCACCCACTGATTGGTCAGGGTATTGACTTCACAGGTTTGATTTACAATCCTAACTTCTACACAACTTCTACTGTAACTTCTCAGGTTGACTTCCCAGGTTGGACTTTCGAGCCACTCCAGATTCTTGACCCAGAGACAGGTGAAGTGACTTCAACTGGTTCTGCTAACATGACTGCTGCTGCATCTGCTGAGCAACCAGTAAATGTTGCTATGCTCAATGGCTACGGTTCAAGTTCTGAATACAGAATTTATCAGGTGATTGAGAACTTGCCAGCAGGTATTTACACTGTGGCTGTCGGTTCACGTACCGCTCAGAAGACTCAGCCAGACGATGAAGGTAACTACGGTGTCTTCAATGCTCAGAATGACGAAACTGGCGCTTGGGATAAGTATGTATTTGCTCAGGTGGATGATGAGACTCCTCTCGTGACTCCATTCGCTATCGGTTCAATCGGCAATGTTTATCCTTCTCTCGTGCAGAATGTGGTTGTGAAGGAAGGTCAGAAACTCACGATTGGTGCTATCGAGCACTATACTTCTGGTAAGGCTTCTGGTCACAACTGGGATGCTGAGGCAGGTGCTTACGAGCCAAAGGACTTCTGGGATACCAATTCATACGTAGGAGACACTAAGATTTACTTCTCTGCACCTCTTGAGGGTTATGACTATGCAAAGGCTGCTGGCAACCTCGAAACTGCCATCGAGACAGTTGAAGTTGCTCCTGCTGCTAAGGCTCAAGCCATCTACAACCTCGCTGGTCAGAAGGTGAATGCCAACTACAAGGGTATCGTTATCAAGAACGGTAAGAAAGTTCTGGTTAAGTGAGCCGCAAAGAACTGAATTCGTTCAAGTTTTTTGCCAAACGTGAAGAACTTGCGCGAAGCGAAAGTTCTGGTTAAGTAATAACCTCTTTTTAGTACACATATATGATTAAGGTGGGCGGGGCAGTCGTGAGGCTGCCCCGCTTTTTTACTTAAATTCGGTTCTTACGGTCACTTTTTCTGTATTTTCTGTGCTTTCTGTGAGAAAAAACACTAAAAAAGTCTTTCTCGTTTTGTTCTCTCCCCCCTTTTTCACTACATTTGTACCCAAATTGGTTTTTTTCTATCATTTGCTAACTAATAAGAGGTTGACATGAAACGTCATATAGGGGTTATTTTACTAACAATGATTTTGGGCGTGCTCGAACTGACAGCCCAAAATGTGGTTTTTTTTGATTCGAAAAAGGGACTCTCCAACTCATGTGTCCGAAACATTTACGAGGACAGTCGCCACAACATCTGGATTACAACGCTGAACGGACTGAGCCGTTATGACGGTGTGAAGATGAATGTGTATCGTCATGAACTTGGAAATGATGCATCGCTCTTGCACGACGAAAGCACCTCCGTGATGGAATACGACCGCGACCATTTGTTGGTGGGAACCAATCGGGGTGTTCAGATGTATGATTATGCAACGGACAAATTTGCCGAAGTACCAATCGTTACAGAGAGTGGCGACACGCTTCATTCGCGTGTGGTCAGCATTTCCCGTATTCAAAAGAACCGCATGATGGTGTGCCTTGCTTCCTTTGGACATGGTGAGTTGGAGGTGGCGAAGGATGGTTCGATGATTATTCGTCGTTCCTCAAAGTTTTTGACGGGAGAGAGCCACGCGGCTCCTGTGCAGTTCCTGGATGTGGAGGAAAGTGGTCTATGGATTGTCAATTCGGCAGGAGAAGTGTATCGGCAGACAAAGAAAGGTATGCAGCAGTATGGCGAGTTGCAGAATGCGAGGAAGATTTGCCAGAGTTCGTCAGGAAAACTTTATGCCGTCACTATCAGCAATGGTTTATATTGCTATGACAAGGGGACAGACCATTTCCGCCAGGTGGCGACGGGTGCAGAATTGGGTGGTGCTGTGTTTGGCTTTAACGCTTGGACCACGGGAAAACTCTTCATCTGTACCGATGGTGGGGGATTGCGAATCTACGACGAAAAGACTGGAAAGGTGACCCTTAGCACCATCAAGGTGAGTGACTTCGATTTGGCAACCAGCAATGTGAAAGACGCTATTTACGATTCTTATGGTAATGTATGGGTGGGTATCTACTGGAAGGGCGTGATGATGAAGCCTGTGAATCAGTCGGCATTTGAATATGTGGGTCAGCATTCCATTACCAAGAACACAATTGGAACCAATGCTGTGTTTGCCATTGCGGAGGCTCCGAACAACAAAATATGGGTGGTGGCTGACAATGACGGACTTTATCAGTTGTCGGCAGATGGTATTTCCTCTACTCATTGGAGCAAGGAGACTAATCCAGAAATGCCCCGTGCTTTTACAGCGGTGTGCAATGTTGACCGCTCAACAGTGCTGTTGGGTACATTTTTCGGAGGACTCTGGAAGATGACGGATGGGCGTTTCTCGCTTGTGACTACTGACATCAATCAGATTTTTGACATCCAGCCAGCAGCGGAAAAGGGTTGCTATTGGATTGCCACGGTGGGTCAGGGTTTCTATTATTATAACCATGCCACGGGGACGTATTTGAACTACACAGCCGATTGGAGCAAAGGGGAGGAAGGCACACGCATTTTGGGCAATTCCTATACCTATGCCGTTCTGCCCATCGGCAATCTGTTGTTTGTGGGTACATCTGGAGGGCTGACCATTTGCCATTTGGAGAAAAATGGCATCATTAAAGAAGCGAGCACCAAACTGCTGGATGACATCTCTGTGCGCCATTTTGCGGTCTCCGCTGATGGTAGTACGGTGTGGGTTGCCACTAATGGAGGATTGGTCAGAATCGATGTGAAAAGTCTGAACACTTACACATACACGAAGGAAAATAGCGGTTTGCCCATCAATGGCATCATGTCATTGTGCATCAATAATGGACATTTGTGGATGGGTACCGACTTTGGCTTGTGTTGTATGGACATCAACACAGAACGGTTTACTACGTTCTTTGCCAACGATGGTTTGCAGGGCAACGAGTTCAGCCGTGGTACAGTGCTTTCGATGAACGACAAGATTTACTTTGGCGGTGTTGGTGGCATCACATTTTTCGATGTAAAGGCAATGGAGCAGTGGAGGAGCGACGGCTTGCGGTTGCACTTGCGGTTGGTGGATGTGTCAGTGGGCGGAAAGACGGTGCATCAGGGCGATATGTCAGGCAGTTATGAGGTGCTGAAGGGATTGATAGATGATTGTGGACGCATCGATTTGTGTCATACAGACAACCATTTCATACTGGAGTTGGATGTGAAGGAATTGAATGGTCAACACGTTACTTATGAATATAGTGTTAATGGTGGAGATTGGGCTGACCAGGGCGGCAATAACGACCGCATCATCTTCGACAACTTGGCTCCAGGCACTTACCACATCAAGGTGCGGGCGCTTGCTTATGGCACGATGAGTGAGGAACGTGAACTTACGGTCACCATTCATCCTGCATGGTATGCTTCCATTTGGGCAAAGATGATTTATTTCTTGCTCTTTGCCGTGTTGTGCTGGTTGGGTTATGAGTATGTGAAACGTCGGGTTCGTTTGCGCCGTATCATGGTACGCAACCGCCAGCAACAGGAAATGAATGAAGCCCGTGTGCAGTTCTTTATGAACATCAGTCATGAGATTCGTACTCCTATGACACTGATATTGGCTCCGTTGGAGAAACTCATCAGTTCGGATAAGGATGCGGACCGACAGCATAACTACGGACTCATCAAGCAGAACGCCAAGCGAATCCTGCGGCTGATTAACCAGATGATGGACGTGAGGAAGATAGAGCAAGGCAAGTTCTTGCTCGACTATCGTCCTGTGGAGTTGGTGGAGTTCTTGCAGAATATTTATGATGTCTTTACCACTAATGCACAAAGCCGCAACATCACGTATGAGTTCATACATGATGCGGACAAGATGCCTGTGTATGTTGACCCTGATAATACCGACAAGATTGTGATGAACCTGTTGTCGAATGCCTTTAAGTTTACACCTGATGGTGGTAAAATCACCATGGAATTGCAAGGCGACGGACAAGATTTTGAAATCAAGGTGACAGATTCTGGAGTTGGCATCAAAGATGAAGACAAGGAGAAAGTGTTTGACCGCTTCTATTCAGCCCAGCATCAAAACGGCTATATAGGCACGGGCATTGGTTTGAATCTGACTTCGATGTTGGTGAAGTTGCATAAGGGAAGCATCTCTGTGGCAGACAATCCTGCAGGTACGGGCACACTCTTTGCGGTGAAGATGCCGATGGGTGACGAGTCGTTGAGAGTCATCAAGCCAGAACCCATTGAGGCCAATGTGGAGGGGATGGAGTCTATTGAGCCTTAATTCCGCAACACTATAATTTAACTTTATTTATAAGTTCCTGAGCAACAAAAAGTTGCCCAGGATTTTGCCATGTCAGAATTTTCACTTATCTTAGTGTTGCAAAAAGAAAACAAGCAAAACTCTAATATGACAT
>JAFUYM010000069.1 GCA_017470525.1 Bacteroidaceae bacterium | reverse complement strand
CTTCCTCGACCTGCTATCAATCGTTGAGACGGCCAAGAAGCACAACAACTCAACTTACGCAGCTATCCACGCTTTATTTTAAGCGAGGATAGGGCAATATGGCTAATCGCTGAATAGTTACGCGGTCTTTGAAAAACCATAAAAAACCATAAAAAACCATAAAAAACAATATTCGGTTAATCAAGTTCTTTAATAATGATGAAGAATATTGGTTTTTTGAGGTTTTCTTTGGTTTTTTATGGTTTTTCTAAAGACGCGAAGCGTTAAGAAGAACTTCCGAAAGTTGAATTGTATAATAAGTAGGTGAACAAAAATATTCTATATCTTCAACAAAGATTTTTTTTGAGAAACAAAGATACGTCAGTTCGGGATAGAATCGCCGATGTCAATATTCTCCTATAGGCGCACCCAGCGCGTATGATTTGGCGCACTCAGCGCATAAAATTACGGGCACCCAGCGCCTGTCATTTCACGCTGAGTGCCCGTTTTTCTGCAAGCATCTATCATTAAAAACAATTACATGCTTTTTGAGGAAAACATGCGGAATCAGCTTTTTCATCACATCTTGTGCCATTTCTTTTTGAGGAAGGATAATTTTGTCCTATTGGTGTGTGGTTGTCGCCTTCGGCGGACGAAGAAAAAACAGAAAAAAATAGATAAAAACAATAAAAATAGAGAAAAACAGGTCTTTCTTTCGTCCGCCGAAGGCGATAATCACCAATTCCTGTGAGAAGCATAAAAAACGAAAACGACGCTGCATCCCGCAGTGTCGTTCCTGAATTTGTTAGATTAGCTATATTAATGAAAAACTTACTTGTCTTCTGTGTGCAGACTCAGCCGCATGATCACATCCGACGGGTGCAAAGTTACGAATTATTCTTCATTAGACAATATTTTCTGCCGTATTTTTTACGTCTGCCCCTCATTTTCGCCTTTTTCACCCTCCGTTTATACCATTTTTGTACTCTCCCGATGCCCTTTCCTCATCAGCATTGCGCACCACGAAATGCAAATATTGTCTAAAAAGAGGGTAAAATATTCCATTGTCAAAAAAAACACGACGGAAATGCTTGCTTTTTTCAAAAGAAAGCGTGAACTTTGCCAGCGAAATCAATCAAAAAATTATTAACCACAATTATTAACTATTTAGCTATTATTACTATTATGAGAAAAATTTACTCTTCTCTCTTGGTGCTCATGCTGATGATGGTGAGCACGACAGTAAAGGCGCAGTATCAGGCTGTCATCAATGCAGACCCGACAGACAATTGGGTGGCTGGACAGCAGTCTTTCGCTCCGGGCGAAATCGCTACAGCCCTCGGTCTGGCTGACGCTGCTGCACTGAAGGAACTTATCGCTACGGCTTCGAAGGCAGAGGAACCATTCGTGGGTGCCTTCTACGTCAAGACTGCCGACGGCAAGACAAACCAGTACACGGGTAACGAAAACGAGTTCTGGTTGGACGACGAGGGTCTGCCACACGAATACGGCGGCGCTTCCTGGTTCGTGGGCATTGAATTTGAGGATGCCACAGCCGAAGGCAACGACTCTGGCGAAGACCGCGTGAACGTGTATGTGGGTCAGATGCCTAAAACTTTCACCAAGAAGTATGAGGCTTCTGTGCTGAAGACCACTGTCTATCTCGTGAACGGCGAGAAGGAAGTGTCCTTCGAGGTGACCCAGAACATCGCTGCCGCTCCAGAACCAACGCTTTCTGCTCCTGAGACCGACCTCACGAAACTCAACATCGTGAAGGACTACACCGTGACCATCGACTTCGAGGAAGGCGGTCAGTATGAAGGCACGGCTGTCACTGCCACACTCGACGGTGTGTATGATGCACTCGGCGTGGCTCAGGCTGATTTGGACCCCGTAGTGTCTGACTACATCCTCACCCGCGTGGTGCAGTCGGAGAAACTGAACGAAGGCGAAGACAACGAGACAACCGTATATTCCTGGACCAACACGCTGGCACTTCCTGCTGACGCTGCCGGCGGTGCATGGTTTGGCCGCTACTCCAACTATGACGAGGCTACCGACAAGGACGTGGTGCTGGAATACAACGCTCCCAAGACTTGGAACACAGGCGCCAACACTTACTATCTGCAGGACTTCGCGCTGGCAGAAGGCGAACTCACCATCGGTTCAGTGGGTCAGTTCCCAGGCGTTCTGAAGGCTGGCGACACCGACTACACATATCTTTATCTGACCGTGGGCGACAAGGCTGCCAGAATCAAGGTTCAGGTGAACGTGACTGAGGCACAGGCACCAGAGCCTCCAGCAGAGGAGGTTCCATTCGACCAGTGCACCGAGGCTGGTTCAACCACCATCGAGGTTTACAACTATGCTATGGGCGACTACTCAACCAAGGCATTCACGGTTGGCATGGACGAGGTGCTCGAGAAACTCGGCTGCGAGGCAAGCGCACTGACTGACTTCTACGCATTCTCTTCTGAAGGTGTGCTGGCTACAGAACACACCACAGGTGAAGGCGGCTTTTACTTCAACGCAGACGGCTTTGTAGATACTTGGAGCAATAAGTCTCCTGTCTATATCAACTACACTGACCTGCCAAACGGCAAGTTCGCCATCGGTCAGTACGGCGGCTACTTCCTCGGCAAGGTTTCTGGCTATGAGGACAAGGCAATCACTGAGCCTTACCTCTACAAGACCAAGTTCCTCTACAAGTACTCTGACAAGTACTACACTGTGAACGTGAACTTCACCATCTATCCGGAAGGATGGGAAATTGAGGACGAAGACCCAGGCGTGAACCCAGACAGCCAGTTCGACATCGTGGCTACACTGCCTATCACCATGCAGATTATTCCTGCTGACAGTTACTACGGCAGTATGGACGAGGAAGGTCAGGCACAGATGCGACTCGACCTCGGCATCGACAAGATTAAGGAACTCATCGGCGACGGCACTTACACCGTTTACGGTCTGAAGGCTCCTGCCACTGCAAAGGTTTATCCTGAACTCACAGGCTCCACGGGCTACGCTCCAAACACTGGCTTCGACGGCGGCTTCTGGATGGCAATGCCAAGCGAGAAACTCGGTGCAGAATACGTGAACACAGCATTCGCTGGCTCATGGGGCACTAACTCATTCGGTATCGAATGGATCTTGAAGGACGGTGTCTTCGGCTTCGACCAGATTCCAAGCCAGCGTCAGGTGGGCGACTTCTTCGTGGCTACCTACTACTGGGTGAACACAGCCAGCAACAAGGCAATCAAGTATGAACTGAACGTGGTCTATGTGGATGAAATCATTCCACAGGCTGAAATCGTCGGCACCATCGAAGAGGCTGTTGCCATCGAGGAAGACAAGATTGACAAGACGAAGAGCGGTGAATTCTTCGACGTGACCATCGACAAGGCTAAGATTGCTGAAGCCCTCGGCATCGACGAAGACCTCCTCAGCGGCGTTCAGGCTTACTACGGCAAGAGCCAAGGCGTTTGGGCTACAATGACTCCTGGCGACGACGTTCAGTACTTCAATGCCAACGGCTACGAAGACGTGGAAGCAGGTGTGGAAGCAGCATTCTCTGAGGAATATGTGGTGACCCTCACGCTCGACGACGTTGCACTCGGCACAGACGACAAGATCACGCTCCGCTACGCATTTGAATACGAAGGCAAGCGCGTTCTCTACACCGTCGTTCTCGGTGCTCCAGGTTCTGTAGCAGTAGGCATTGCCGAGACTCCTGCAGCCAAGGCTCAGAACAGCGCATGGTACACTCTCACCGGCGTGAAGGTGGCTCAGCCAACCGCACCTGGCATTTACCTCAAGGGTGGCAAGAAGGTGTACGTGAAGTAATCACGGACCCTTCCAAACCACACACACATAACGACTATTTTTCATAAGCATTATGTTTCACATGTGAGGAGATTGGCAGTGATGCCAGTCTCCTTTTTCATGTATATATATTGATTCCCAAATCCAAAAGGTCATCAGGTTGCTTCGCGGTTTTAGGGAAAGGAAATAGGAATAATTAGAATTTTAAGTTTTCGGAAGTGTTTATTACGCTTCGCGCCTTTAGAAAAACAAGAAAAAATAAAAAAACATAAAAGAAAATTGCGATTAAACGAGAACTCGTTTTCGTTTTGTCGAGCGTGAGCAATTTATGTAATATAGTCAACATGATGAAGAATGTATCTTGTTTTTTCTTGTTTTATTTTGTTTTTTCTTGTTTTTCTAAAGGCCGCTTCGCGGTAAAAAAAGGAACTTCCGAAACTTAAAATTCTAATTATTTCCAATTTCTTTCCAGGAACCGCCTGATGACTGATTCGGTTTTATGGCTTTCCGATACACCAAAAATCCAAAAGCCACAAAACGAGTCCAAAAGAGCATGACAACGTATCGAAACTCTTGCTTGTTTGAAAAATAAGTTGTTCCTTTGCATCAGAAAACTTACATCAACACTAACAAAAAACTTATGAAAAAACTTTTATTGACAACCATCGTCGCACTGGCAGCCATCAACGCCAGCGCACAGAAGAGCATCTACATTCCCAACGAATGGAAGAACAACCCCAGCACCTACAAGGAGAGCGACCCGCAGAACACCGCACAGTACTCGAAGTCGCGCTCGAAGGAAAACGACAACTTCATCGTCTATTGGGAAAAGGGCTACGGCAACAAGGCTCCCAACGAACTGTCGAAGAGCGACTTCTACTATGTCGATATCGACGACCTGCTCAAACAGGCAGACTACCTCTACGACACCTACGTGAACAAACTCAAGTTCTGCAACGAAGCCACCTCGAAGGTGAGCAAGTACAAGATGATCATCTGCCTGCTCCATCAGGAAGAGTGGCTCGCCACGGGTTCGGGCTACGACAACGTGATTGGTGCCCTCTGGGTGAATCCCAGCACCTGCAAGCCTGTGGGACACACCATCGGTCACGAAATCGGGCACTCCTTCCAGTACCAGAGTTTCTGCGACCACGGCGGCTATGCTGGTTTCCGCACCGCCATCGGCAACGGCTCCTCCTTCTGGGAGCAGACCGCACAGTGGCAGGCAGCCATGACCTTCCCTGGTCCGCGATGGACGGAGAGTTGGGTGGTCTATGGCAGACCTTTCTTCCCCCGCACCGCCAACTACGCCATGACGCACGAATGGATGCGCTATCAGTCCTACTGGTGGCACTACTACCTGGCTGAGAAATACGGCATCGACTTCATGGGCAGCCTCTGGCAGCACGATGCGGGCAAGGGCTTGGACCCCAACGAAGTGCTGATGAGCCTGCTCAAGATTGACGTGAACGAACTCTACAAGATGTACTTCGAGTATGCCATGAAGATGGCAACCATCGACCTCGACGTGGAAGGGCTGAAGGAAGAGGGGCTGACCTGGGTGAAGAACTACCCCTACAGTTTCGACTACGTGTCGCTGGGTGGCTCGAAATATCAGGTGGCATTCAGCAGTTGTCCGCAGAGCACAGGCTTCAACGTCATCGCGCTGAATGTGCCGGCGGCTGGCACGACCATCTCCACCGGCTTCACCTCGCTGAAGCAACGCGCCAACATTGCCGACGGCGACCCTCTGGAGTACTTCAACGGCGATGCCATGACGAAGATTGCGACTAAGAAGACTTACTACAACATCAACACCAAGTATAACAACCAGCGCGGTTTCCGTCTCGGCTACGTGGCACTGCTCAAGGACGGCTCACGCAAGTATCTCTATGAGGATTCGCTCTATTGCGCCGAGGGTGGGGCAGGCGAGAAGACGGTCACGGTGTCTGCCGTGGTGCCTGAGAACACCGAGAGCCTCTACTTCGTGGTGTCGCCAGCACCGAAGGAGTACGTTCAGCACCTGTGGAACGAGGACATCACCGACGATGACCAGTGGCCCTACACGGTGGAGTTCACCAACACGAACATCGGCGGTGCGCCTCTCATCGACGCGAACCTGCCCGTGACGGATGCAACCATCACTTACGACGTGGAGTTGCCACGCCATACGACAGAGCACTCCTATGTGCCTGTCACGCTGAAGAACGAGGCGCTGTCTGTGCTTGGCACCGCCTTTCAGATGATGCCCTCCAACGTGGGCAGCAGCCTCAGTGCGTGGAGCAGCGCGGAACCTGCTGAAGGCAAGATGAAGTTTTACGCCGTCAACCCCACGACAGGTGCCGTCGTCAATCAGGGCAGTTCTGCCAACGGCTACGGCCACTGGTTCAACTCTGCTGGCTCGCGTAGCGACTACGGCAGCGGTTACGTGTATAGCGAGTTTCAGCCTTCTACCCTCACGTTCAATGTGGGACAGAAGCCTGCAACGCTCGCGGTGGACAAGACCTACACCATTGCACAGGCACTGAAGTACAAGAAGGACGGTGCAACCGCCATCGTAAAGTTTGTCTTCAATGTGAAATGCGTATCTGCTTCATCGCAAGCCAATTATCAGTTGAAGAGTGTGGAACAGAGTCCCCGCATCAACGAGATTCTGACGGGCATCAGCAGCCCCGCAGTCGAGGCTAACGCCGCCGTTTCCTCCGTTCCCGTTGCTTACTACACGCTCAACGGCATCCGGGTCTCCCATCCCCAGAAGGGTGTCTATCTTGCTAAGTATGCCGACCAAAAAGTGAAGAAGGTGCTGCTCAAATAAGCAGCACCTTCTTCATTTCATCTCACAAAAAAATTTGACTTCCGCTCTTCAAAAGGCTATCACTAGTCCTTTGTTGCAGCGGAAGTCCACCTATTTTCCATTAAAAACTATTTTCGATTACGAATAACTTATCGGGGATGTTATGAATTACTATTTACTACTTATAACTTGTTTTACAAAGATTTGGGCAAAATATCTATCGTAAGTATGACGTATTCGAAAACTACTGATGTTTATTTGGAAGAAAAAAATTTACAGGTATTTTTTATTGTTTTCTAAAAATCAATTTCTGTCAATTAGTCAGAGAGAACCGTCTTAGCGTGATGCAAGTACGTTGCCGCCACCATTCTGAATGTTGTTCTGGATGCCACCTTCACCTGCGAAGCGGTTGTCCTTCCAATTGCCTGCAATCACCTTGCCACTTGCTGTAGTATAAGTACCTATTCCATTGCGCATGTCTTCCTTGAACTGGCCTGTGTATGTTGCGCCTGAAGCCCATACGAATGTTCCCTGACCCTCGATGTAAGAGTTGCAGAACTGGCCTTCATAGACGTTGCCGTTTGCGTATGTGTACTTGCCAAGACCTTCCTTCTCACCGTTCACCCACTGTCCTGCATACACGTCACCGTTGTTGTGATAGTAAGTGCCGAAGCCGTTGCGCTGGTTGTTCTCGTAGTGACCTACATACTTGTCGCCGTTGGCTGCCGTGAACACGCCTTCACCTACGCGGACATCGTCCACCCACTCACCTTCGTAAGTGTCGCCGTTTGCCCATGTGAGTTTGCCGTGACCGTTGCGCTTGCCGTTCTTCCACTCACCTTCGTAAGTGTTGCACTTGTCTGCATAGAAGGCAGAGCCAAAGCCCTCCTGCTTGCCGTCCTTGAAGTCGCCCTGGTACATGTCGCCATCCACCCATGAGTAACGTCCGTAGCCGTCAATCTGGCCGTTCACGAAATTACCCTCGAAACGGTCACCGTTCTTCCATTCGAACGTGCCCTTTCCGTGCATCTTACCGTCTTTCTTGTTGCCGGTATATTTTCCACCATTCTTCAGGTCAGGATTCTTCTGACCAGCATCTCCCTGTGCCATAATCTGGTTATAAGCACCGAGGGATAAGAATGCTAAAACTGTCAAGATAAACTTCTTCATAACTTGCCCTTTCTTTTATTTAATATGTAGTATTTGTTTATATGTTGGAGTTTGTTGTTTTTTGGGGTGGTTTGTCAATGCATTTTTGGTTTTGACATTGCAAAGTTACCTGTTTTGTTCACACCAGCCAAATAAAAAGTATAAAAAATGCAATAAAAAATGAATTTTTTTTGATTTTGTAGTAAATTATGACAATTTATGCGCTTTTACGCATTATTTAATGTTTTCAAAAGGAAACATTTTGAACTTCTTTTGGAAACATTTATTTGGCTGAAATGTTTTCGACCCGTTGGAGGATGTCCGTTTTTGTTCACTCCGACGGGTCGTTTTGTTTCTTTTCGGGCTCAAAACCGCCGTTTTCGGGAGTTTCTGGTGTCTCCTGTGCCTCCAGAGCCGGAATGTCGTCGATGTCGGTGAGTTGGGGCAGGGGGTTCTTGTCGCTCTGCTTGGCTCCGAGTTTCTGCAACTTGGCGCAGGTGGTCAGGATGCTCTGTCCTGTGGGTGCCAACTTGCGCGCTCCTTCCTTGTAGGCTTGGTTGGCGCGGTCGAGGGCGTGGCGCAGGTCCTGGTATTTTTTCATGAACTGTCCCACGCGGTCGAGCATTTCGTTGGCGAGGGCATAGACCTTCTCGTGGTTTTGTGCCTGTGCAATCTGTGTCCAGGTGAGGTTGATGATGCGCAAGGCGGCAAAGAGGGTCTGCTCGTCGGCGATGAACACGTTTTGTGTCATGGCGTTGCGCCAGAGGTCGGGCTGTGCGTTGAGGGCAGTCCAGAGGGCGGCGGAGTGGGGGACGAACATGATGACGTAGTCCATCTTTGCCTTCGGCGGCTGGATGTAGGAGGAGTAATCCTTCGTGGAGAGTTCGCGCACATGGGCTTTCAGGCTTTCGATGTGCGCCTTGAGGAAGCGTTTCCGCTCCTCGTCGGTGGCGGCATTGGCATAGTCCATGAAGGCGGTGAGCGACACCTTCGAGTCGATGACGACCTCGCGGCGCTGGTCGAGGTGCAGAATCACGTCGGGGCGCATGACGGTGCCGTTGCTGCTCCTGACCACATTGCCGGCAGCATCGCGGATGTAAGGCTGGGTGTCGTAGTGGATGCCGCGTTTCAGCCCCTGGCTCTCCAGCAGTTCGTCGAGGATGGTTTCGCCCCAGTCGCCCTGCACACGGTTGCCCATCCGGAACGTGCGGTTCAGTTCGTCGGCACTCCGCTTGGCTGCCTCGCTCTGGCGCATCATGTTCTCGATGTTTGCCTTCATCTCGCCGCTCATGGCGGTCTGCTTCTCCGTGTTCTCCGCCATCGCCTGCTTCATCTTGTCGATGGTTTCGCGCAGGGGGTTCACAATCTGCCCGAGGTTCGTGTTGCTCGATTCGGCAAATTCCTTCTGCCGCTGTTTCAGCATCTCGTCCGTCGCCACCTTCATCTGCGCTTCCACCTTGGCGATGGTCATGTCGAACTGCTTCTGCTGGGCAGCCAGGGCTTCCTGATGCGACCGCTCTTTCTCGCGGATGGCATCCTGACAGGTCTTTTCCTTTGCCTCCAGTGCCTCCCGATAAGCCTTTTCTTTGGCTTCCAAAGTGTTCTGGTGGGCTGTCTCCTTCGACTCCATCGCCTCTCGATGGGCAGTTTCCGCTGCCTGCATCAGTTTTGTGGCCTGTTCCGCCTCGCTTTTCAGTTGTGCCTGAAGCACATCCACCTGTGTGGCGACCTTTCCGTGCCGTTGCTGCAGGACAAGTGCCGTGACGAGCGCGCCGACTAGCGCACCCACAATGACTGATATGATGATGCCGAATGTTCCCATTGTGAATGATTAGCGATAGATATTGTTAGTTTTTGTTTTCGATGTCAGTAATTCACACATTATTTATATATAGGCGAATCCCATTTTTCTCCGTATCGGATGCAAAGGTAGTAAAACTTATTGGCAAAATCCTTGCTTTTTTAATCTTTTTTTTGGTGTTTTTGTGTGAAAAGGCAAAAAACCGCTGAATGTGCTTTATTTTTAAGAGACGAGAATCTCGTGCATCTGTGTTTTTTTTGCCGTCATTTTGTGGCACGATTTTGGATAATCGCCACGTTTCTGAGAGAATGGACATTTTGGTGAAGACTCCCTCCCGAAAAATCCCGACGATAGGACAAAATTGATTTCTTTTTCAGAATATTTCAATCGATGAAAAGAAATGCCGTTTCTCTCACAATTTTATTGCAGAAAGCCTAATTGTCGGTGGAACAGAAGATTGCAAAAAAATGCGCACCCAGCCTGAAATGACAGGCGCTGGGTGCGCGTAATATTATGAGCAAGGTGCTCCAAATCACATGCGCTGAGTGCGCATATAGGAAGAAATTGACATTCACTGACCGACCATCCATCCGCATGCCATTCCTTTTGCCACTTTTTTCACCGAATGGGAGTTATGTTAAATACAAATAATAAGGAACACGAATTGCACGAATCTCACGAAATCTTTTTCAGACGGATTTTTAACTACCCCGGCTAAAGATACCGTAAGATTCGTGCAATTCGTGTTCAAATAGATTAATCAAATAGATAAAGAGTGATTAGTATTGCCTCGCTCAGAGCATGAAAGTCTTTACGATGTAAAGGATGTAAATGAGCAGGAGAATCGCACCCTCCCAACGCACTATTTTGTGGTGGGTGCGGAGGAAAAGCCACAGGAGGATGGCAAGCCCGAACATCACTGCATAGTCGATGGCAAACGGCTCCCACGCATTGCGGATAGGCGTGATGGCAGACGCCACGCCGATGACACAGAGGATGTTGAACGACACGGAACCGATGATGTTGCCCACTGCCATGTCCGTCTCCCCCTTCCTCGCCGCCATGACGGAGGCGAACAATTCCGGCAGCGACGTGCCCACTGCCACGACGGTGAGCCCGATGATGCGCTCCATCGCCTCTTTCCCCACGCCCAGCAGTTCGCCCAACTCCATCGCGATGGCTGATGCCCCGTCAATCAGCAGGTCGGCACCCCACACCATTGCCGCCAGCGACACAATCACCAGCGAAATGGCTTTCCACAGCGGCATGGGCACCACCGTCATCTCCGTCTCCTTGTTCTGCTTGCGCGACTGGAAAACCTCCCAACTGATGAACCCGATGAGCAGCAGCACCATGCAGATGCCCATCCACCGCTCGATCGTGCCCATGAAGGCGGCTGCGATGAAGAGCACCATCGCCAGCACCATGAAAGGAATGTCGATGCGCATCATCGCCCGCTGCGACGGCAACGGACAAATCAGCGACGTGACGCCGAGGATGAGCGCGACATTGGCAATGTTGGAACCTGCCACATTGCCGATGGCGAGTCCCGACGAACCGACCCACGCCGCCTGTGTGCTGACCAGCAGTTCCGGCATCGATGTGCCGAATCCCACCACCGTCAACCCGATGACCATCGCCGACAATTTTGCGCGCTGCGCAATCGCCACCGCCCCGTCAATCAAAAAGTCGCCTCCCTTGACGAGGAGGACGAACCCTATAAGGATGAAAAAGATGTTCAATACCATGCCACTCCCTTTTCTTTCACGCTGCAAAGTTACAGACTTTTCCCCACCCGTGCAAGTTTTCATGCAGGAAAAGAAGTTACGATTCAGTTACAAAAAAGGGAGAGGCAACCTTGCGGTCACCCCTCCCTTCCATTTATCAAAAAAGTTACATCTTACTATTTGACATACAAGTACATTGTGCTTCCATCCGTAGCATATACATAAATCGTACGTGCCTGATATGGCTGGAATTTGTTGAGATTGTAGATTATATATGAACCATCTTTTGTTGTACCAATCGTTGAATTGTATTCACCTCCATTCGACCTCATGGCTGTACTCTTTTCAATATCAGGACCTCCATAGTTTACATAGTTACCTCTCCAAATCAATGTGAGAGATGTTACATTGGACTTAATGATATTGCCGTTGTACCTCACATTATATGTGCCAGAGATAGAACCATCTTCTATGTCGAGAGCATATTCACCCCTCTTTGTTCTGCTCAAGAGCGTAGCCCCATCAAGGCTGATATTATTGTCTTGCGGTCCTTCTTCCGGATTTCCAGCCTTTTCTGTCGCTGTCATCGAGAAGTATGCGTAAGTTTCCGCATAGTTATCGTCTGCTTCCTGATGGATGATGATGTTGTCATTACCTGCTTGCAGAGCAGTGATAGAAAGAGTCTTATTATTAACAGAAACATTGAATATACCGCCATTCTGTGTAGAGGCTGAAATCGCTCCTGTACTGTTGGTGTTGATAGTCACTGTCTTTGTGCTGCCTTCTTCCATGCTACTGTTGTCGCTGAGAGAGATGGATGCTTCAGGCTTTTGAGGACTAACGCTATTACCCGTAACAACTGTCACCTGAATGGTCTTGTGGTCGATAGCCTGTTGCTGGATGGTGATGACGGTTTGCTTGTCTGCAATGAAGGACTGCATGACAGTTTGTGAGCCATTCACATTTTTGACTTCACCTTCGCTGGAAGAAGTACAATAAACAGGATAGTTGGTGTCAATGTAGTCGAGGATGTCGAAGACTTGGTTCACATCCACGTTGATGGTGGTGATTCCGTCCTTGAGTTTCAGAATGCCTTCAGGTGCGCTCTGTGAAGCATATTCCTTCACTTGCACAATGTTGGCATAAGCCTCATTGGTTGCCGCAACTTCCTCAGATGTCATAGTTTCTTCCACAGGCTGCACCTCTTCTGGCGCGCCAGCAGCGGCAGTGTTGAAGACATAACTGGAATTGGGTTGAGTGTACCAGTCTTTGTTGCTGTTGTGGTTGTTCACCCATCCACCGAAGGCTGTATAGGCATTCACGATATATCTACGTTCGTTTGGCCATGCCCATGTGTAGGTGGTCTTCTTGCCTGCACTGGGTGTATTGCCCTTTTGGTAAGAGAAAGGAACGCAAAGGATGTAAGGTGCATCGCCAGGATTAGGACCTTGTATGATAGATGTCTTGCTGCTGCCGAAGAGACTGCTGCCGATAGGCAGTTTCTTGTCGGCTGCGGGTGTGCCTGAAGGCAACACTCGGATGGTGAATCCACCCATGTTCCTTGAACCTTGCGATGAAGTGTCCCAATCGGTGACGCTGTAGCAAGAGAGAGACCAGTTGGCGTTTACATTATAGACTGTTACGCGGCTACCCTTGGCGCTTGTGGCGCCGACATTGAGCACGGGATATTGTCCGCTGATGGCAGGTGCTGCACCCATTAATTGGTGAATCTCACCGATGCATTCGTCGTTGAAGTAGAGGTAGGAAGCCAAAGTACCGCCTGCTGCCAGAGGAGTGACAGTCAGGTAATTGTTGCCAGCAGTGTGCTGCACCTTCACCACCACGTCGTTGTAGTCGATATCGTCGGTGCTACCCATATCCTCTGCTGCCAGAATCCAAGCGTTAGCCTTCGCGCTCTGAAGAACGGACTGTGTGACTCCGCTCTTTGACACCGCCTTGCTCACCTTGATAATCCAGTCATTGAAAATCCAGTCGCGTTCCACGTCCATGTTCTTGTTGGTTGGCTGGTTGTCTGTGCCGTGTGCGTAGAAGTCGAAGCCGATGTAGAGATTGCCGTCCACCACTTTGTAGATGTATTCAAAGTGATACTTGCTGTCCTGCGTGTTGTGGTAAGCAAACTGCTTCACCTGTGTCACGGTCTCACCCGTCACGGTGGTCACCTGTTCTGTTGGGCAACCTTCGGGGTTGATGCTGTGCATCAGTGTTGTGCCGATGATATTGTTCAGTTCATCGCTGTAGTTGGCATTTTGTTTGCCACTATTGAAGTCGTTGATATGCTCGAAGTTGGGAAGTCCGTCGCCTTCCTCGGTCTTGTTGCCCTTGTTGTAGATGAGCAGATGGTTCATCTGGTCGCTTGCCACACCGATGTTCTTGAGGAAGCCGTTCAGATAGGTGCTTTCTCCTTTATATACATGCTGCACCCACATTTCATTCCAAGGCAGGTAGATGGTGTTCACCGCCCCGTAGTGTGGCTGGCTGAAGGCAGCCTTCACTTTCGCAATTTCCGATTGGGTCACGTTGCCTGGCAAGACATATTGTGCAGCCCATTCGTTGCGGTTCACGTTTTCCTGACGGGTGTCGAGTTCTTCACCAGCCGAAGAAGTCATGTCGTCGAACGACACGCTGCCGCCCACAAACGATCTCAGCGCAGTCTCTCCGTTGCTCACGATGATGGTCTTGACGCCTTCCAGGATGTCGAACGACAAGGTCTCGGTGCCGCTGATGCCGCGATAGTTCGCCAACAGCGTGTAGGTGCCTTCCTCCTCAGAATAAATCTTGATGTCCTTGGCACTCGACGTGGTCACGGTCACCGTGGAACGCTCGGCGAGGTTCCAGTCCTGCTCTTCGTCGATTTCACCAAATGCTTCGACAAAACCTTTCTTGTACTCGTAGTCGAATGAGCCGAAATCATTGTCATAGTCGCTACATCCCACCAGTGTCAGCAACGCCGCTGCCACGGGAACAAGGAATGAAAGTAAATGTTTCTTCTTCATTGTTTTATCTGTTAAATTGTTAATTCGTATGTGTTATTAATGTCTTTTACCTTGACATGGTCTGTCTTTCCATTCCTCAGATTCCTTTCATATCCATCGGTTCGTTCGGTGTTTGGCAGGTTGGACGGTTAAGTACCTATTTTTCCTTTTGATTGGCTTTCTCCTGCACAAGTATAAGATTTCGTGCGTGTGCTGACTGCACTACACTTAATGTGCAAAGTTAATACTTTCTTTTTCAGATTCCAAATATTTCACATAAAAAAAGTGAAAAAATGGCGATAAAGATTCAAAAGCAACGAAAATGTTCACTCTACATGCTATCACTTCCGAAAGTTCAGCCACCTATATAACCTTATATATATAATAATGTGTAAGAACCCGAAAAGGAAGGAGGGACGAACCACCAAGGTTCGTCCCTCCTTCGGGAATAAATGAAAATCAAGATGTTATTGCTGCTTAGAAAAGCCTTTTCGCTTTACTTCCGTGCCTTGGCATTGCGCTGCTTGGCGTTATAACCCAAAGTCCATACAATGCCGTCGCCACTCGATTTGTTCAGATAGACGTAGCCATTATCGTTCCCTGTGCTTCCAAGGTAGCCGTTGTTGTACTTGCATTGTATCTTGCCACTGTCGAGTCTGAACTTGCCTCTGGCATCGTTGATTGGCACCGCGTCGGTGAAGATTGGCGACCAAGTGTTTTCTGTGCCCAGTCGCAGATACTTGCCCAGTGATTCATTGTACAGGTAATAATAGCCTGTGTCGCCTGGACATTGTTCAAACACCCAGAACTGTGAATTGTTGGGATCGAGGTAGAGTCTGTCGTTGGTGCCGTCGTTGCTGTACACGAGAGACTTGCCGTTGGTGGTGAGTTTCACTCTGTTGGTCGATGCCACATTGATGGTGATGGTGATGTCTTTCTCCTTATAAGTGGCGTCGCCAGCGTAGTGGAGCACCATTCTCACTGTGCCTGATTGAGAGTAGGCATGTGCGGTGATGGTGACTTTGCCGAGGTTCAGGTCGGTATTGCTTGAGAGCGTGTATGAAGTTCCCGTGCCGCCGGCATCGAACGATTTGAGGGTGATGGCACCAGTGGTGTTGTAGGCGTATGGAGACACTTCGAGCACTTGGTCTTCCACCATGTAGAGGTTGAGGTGGTCATCGCCATCGCGCCACATGTAGCCGCTGTTGCTGCCTCGAGGCACAGGAGTCATCGTGGCGGTCGTGCCGAAACTGGACTCTTGTGTGCCCTGCGTGTTATTATTGTTATTATTAGTATTGTTGTTGTTATTGTTCTGCTCATCAATGTCGCTCACGAACTCAAGAGGTGACACCGTGAGGGCATAGTCTCTCTTGTTCTTGTACCATTCGCCATTGGTTTTGTGGTCGGTCACCCAGTATTGGAAATCAGGGTAACAGTCGGTGATGTGGATGAACTCCTGTGGCCATGCCCAGACGATTTCGGTCTTCTTGCCGACGGAAGGAGTGTTCATCTTGACGTAAGAATATGGGAAGCAGATGATGTAAGGAGCAGCGCCGAGGTCTGGGGCAGGAATGCGCGATGCACCTGAATTGATGATGGTGCCTAAGGTCGGTGTGCCCGTTGGAGCCTGAGTGCCGATGGGCAGTGTGCGGATTTCGAAGCCGCCCATGTTGGTGGTGGAGTTGCTGCTCCAAGTGTCAGTGCTGTATGCAGCCATCGACCAGGTCTTGTCCACCGTGAAATTGACAGAGCGTCCCTCGCTGCCGCGTGAATTGCCCACATTGATAGGTTTGTAGGACCCACTCACCTCCGAGCCGTCGCCGAAGAGTTGGTGGATTTCTCCGAAGCAGGTCTCTGCCCCGCTTTTCGGCACATGGAAAATGTAACTGGCAAGTGTACCGCCGGCTGCCAGTGGCGTGAGTGTGGCAGTGGTCTGTCCGCTGATGTGCGTTATCTTGAGCACCACGTCGTTGTAGTCGGTGTCGAACGTGCCGCCCAAGTCCTCGCAGGCAAGCATCCATGAGGCAGCAGGTTCGGGGTCTTCATTGACGACGGTGGGTGTGGCGCCGCTGAAGGCAAACACCACGTCGTTGAGGTCGAAATCGCTCATGTTGGCATCGTTAGGCCAGTCTTCAAAGCCCAGGAACATCTGTCCGTTAAGCGCATTGACCTTGAAGGTGGAGGCGTAGCATGGGCGGAGTCCTGGCACTTCGGTCACGTTGCCCTGTCCGTCGTCCGTCACACCATTGCCGCACACGCTGGGCGTGTTGAGCGAACTTTCAGAATAGAAAGTGTGGGTGGGATTGTTGTGGTCGCCCTTCTTCAGGTACATGCCGAACATGGTGCCCTCAGGGATGTCGATGACGATGCCCTGACCGCGCATCATGTCGCTGCCATACACGGTGAAGATTTCAGAGCAGAAGTTCTGCGTGTAGTTCTGCCAGCTGGTGCCTGAACTTCTCCACTCGAAATCCACCTTGTCGATGATGACGTCGCCATACACTCCTGTTGTGCCGTTGCCAGCGGTGAACGCGCCGTTGCTTTCGTTCTGGCTGCCCGCGATGCAGACTTCCGAGCAGTTTTGCAGATAGTCTCTCCAGGTTGCGTCCTGATTGACGAGCGACTGCAGGTTGACAGATGTGGTGACCGTCTCCTCTCCGTCGTCAGAGGGGTGAGGATTGGCAATGTCCACCCACTTGTTGGTGCCGTCACTCTTATAGAAGACCAGACGGATGCCCGGAGTCTGTTTCTTCATCGTGCACTGGATGGTCACATCGGTGAAACGCTCCAGCAGATTGCCGTTGGGCAAGCCTAAGTTCTTAATCAGGTTGTCATAGCCTTTGGTCCAAACCATGGCATGCCAATCTTTCCATATTTGAGAGTTGCCCGTGGTAGTGGCATTAGCCCAACTCATGGATTGCGTCGAGGTCACTTGCTGCGGGCGGTACTGCAGTTCGTCACCTCCCTTGATGGTGTAGATGTCCACCTCCTGCCGGTTGCCGCTATTGTCATAATAATAGATGCCGATGGTGTTGTCGGAACTGGTTTCCCAATAGTAGGGGTAGATGATGAATTTGCCGGTGGAGCGGTAGGTGAAGTCATGGGTCACGTTGTTGAGGTTGGTGTAATTCTTGCGGTAGCCGATTTCAGGAATCACCGCCTTCATTGCCTCATAGTCATCGGCATCAGCCTCCAGATATTGCGGATAAGTCGTGCTGCCAATGGTCACGCCGTTGGATTGGGTGATTTTGTTGATTTGCACGGTTCCGTTGCCGCCATATACGGTGCGGGTTGAGCGCGTAGCGTCGAACACAACGACGCTTCCGGGCATCACCACCTGTCCTGTCTTGCCGTCGCTGACGAGCACACTCTCCGTGCCTTCCAGCATGTCGAAGCCCAGCACCTGTGAGCCGCTGACGTTCTCGTAGTCGCCCACGATGCAGTATTCCTCGCCCCTGAGGGCATAAATCTTGATTTCCGAGGGTGTCGATACGTTGACCGTCACAGTGGCTCGCTCGGCGAGGTTCCAGTCCTGTTCGGGGTCAATGTCGCCGAAGGCTTCCTGGAAATCTTTGATGAACTTCAGTTTCGCTTCGGTGTACCCATTGTCATAATCACTACAGCCGGTCGCCATGAGTGCGGCGATGGCTGCTGGCACGAGTGCCGTCAAATAACTCTTGATTTTCATTTTTTTCACTTGATTAAAAGTGTCCCTATTTTTTTGTTTGATTCAATTCGCGTGGTCAATAGAAGTCGATAGATTCACTGTGCTGAAGAAAACAGATAGTGAATAGATGTCGTTTTATTATCTTTGGTGCAAAGTTACGGCTTCTTGCCAGCATCTTCTTCACAGAATGAAACAATTGCTTTCACTTTTGTAACCTCCCTTAAATATATATAGGAAAGCAACATGGAGGAAAAGGAAGGTAACGTGGAGAAAAAAACTCATTGTGACAATGGTGGATTGTCATAAAGAGACACCGAATCGCGGTGGGAAAGGGACAAAAAAAAGAGGGAGACCGCCTTTCACAAGGAAATCTCCCGGGGAATTGATCAAATCTATCTATCTATTAACTATCTTATTTGTATAAACGATTTCAGATTTCAGTTTGCCGATTCTGGCTATTGATGGTAAGGAATGTGTCTTGTCATTCCTTGGTCCAGACGAAGGACACTTCAGGCTTACATACCATGTATGGGATGTAGTCGCTGCCATCGAATGCAGTCTTGTCGCCAAAGTATCGGGCTGTGTTCACACGTGGACCCAGATAACCTTCGCTGGTGTATTGGAACCGGGCACCCTGACCGCTTGGATAGTCTGTGAAGACATCTCTGTAGGAATCGCTCTTGTCGCAAGTGAGGTACTTGCCAAGAGCCACATTGTAGAGCCAGAAGAATCCTTCCTGCACGCCTGGGTCAACAATATACCACTTTTGGAAGTCATTCCATTGATTGTCTGTCACGACTTTCAACCGTCCTTCGTAGCATGCAAGGGCATACTTGCTGCCATTGATGGTGGTGGTGAAGCGTACAGGCGTGTTGTCTGCCACATTCAGCGTGAAGGTGATGGTGCTGGCAGCGTAGTTGCCCGATGCCGCCTGATGGATGGTGATGATGGTCTGTCCTGCATACGCCGGAGCAACGTTGAGGTTCGTCTGGTTGGTCAGTTTCGCACCTGTCGCCTTATCCTCGATGTCGTAGGTGATGGCACCTGAACTGGAGGTGGTGAAGTAGTTTGCCAAGTTGATGCTCTGACCCTTTATCACAGTGTTCTCATTGATTCTCACTGCCTTCAGGTCAGATTGGTTGGCATACTGAGTCACATACTTGAGTTCCTCCACCGTGAGGGCGCCGTTTCGTTTGGTCTTGTACCAAGTTCCGCTTGAGTAGTGGTTGGTCACCCAGTACCTGAAATTAGGATAGCAGCCCTGACCGCCGTTGTCATCGTCGGTGATGTGGATGAATTCCTGTGGCCATGCCCATACGGTCTCTGTCTGATAGCCTGTTGAAGGCACATCCATATCTATGTATGAGTATGGCAGACAGATGATGTAGGGAGCCTCGCCCATGTCTGGGGCGGGGATGCGCGATGCACCCGAATTGACGATGGTTGCCAAAGTGGGGGTTCCAGTTGGAGCCTGGGTGCCGATGGGCATCGTGCGGATTTCGAAGCCGCCCATGTTTTTGCCAGCCGTACCCTGTCCGTAGGTGTTGGTGCTGTAGTATGCCATCGACCAGTCTTTCTTCACTTGGATGGTGACGGACGAACCGGCATTGCCACGCGAATAGCCCACGTTGATAGGAGTGTATGAGCCGCTCACCTCCGAGCCGGCACCGAAGAGTTGGTGGATTTCGCCGAGGCAGGTCTCTGCACCGCTTTCGGGCACATTGAAGATGTAACTGGCAAGTGTACCACCTGCTGCCAGAGGGGTGACGATGGCGAACTCCTGTCCGCTGACGTGCTCAATTTTCAGCACCACGTCGTTGTAGTCGGTGTCGAACGTGCCGCCCAAGTCCTCACAGGCAAGCATCCATGTGGCTGCCGGCTGTGGGTCTTCGTTGACGATGGTCGGTGTGGCACCGCTGAAGGCGAGCACCACGTCATTGAGGTCGAAGTCGCTCTCGTTGGCGGTGTTAGGCCAGTCTTCGAAACCCAGGAACATCTGACCGCCTGCATGGAAAGTGGATGCGTAGCAGGGATGGAGACCAGCCACTTGCTTCACAGATTCGCTGGTATTGAGTCCGTCGTCGGTCACACCTGCACCCACCACGTTCGGGTCGTTCAGTTCGCTCTCGGAGAAGTATTGGTTGTCGGGGTTATTGCGGTCACCTGTCTTCAGGTACATGCCGAACTTGGTGCCAGCGGGGATGTTGACCACGATGCCTTGACCACGGCGCACATCTTGCTTGGCACTGCCCATATTGTCGGCGGTTACACTTACCCAGTCGCCCTTCTTGTCGATTTTCAGGTTCTTCCATGCCAGCCAGTTACCCACCATGTTGTTTGTCTGGAAGCCGACGGTGAGTTCGCCGTCAGCACCTACGGTGATGTTATCCAGCCAAAGGTTGCCATAGATTTCGGCACTGGTGCTGTTATACACCGCCGAAGTGGTTTGGTCGTCAGCAGGAATGGTCGCAGACTTGTCGTTGGCAAAGAGGGTGACACCTGAAGGGTATGCGCTGGCGTTGCGTTCATTGAAAACGCGGGCATTCACCGTCAGTTTATAAGTGCCGGGCTCCAAGCCCGTGAATGTCTTGGAAATTGTGGCATTTGGAAGGTAATTGCCATACGACTGCCAATACTGGAGGAATGGGGTGACCATGCCCGATTGGTCGTTCTCGGTTGACCATGTGTTGTATGCCACGTTGGCTCCATTGCTGATGGTCCAGCCAGTTTCTTCTGCCACCTCATTGATGACATTGGTGCTCGTGCCGCTCAATGCATTCTCATATTGCAGGTCATTGCCTCTGATGGTGTAGATGTCCACCTCCTTGCGCGTGTTACCTTCATAATAATACACGCCGATGGTGTTGACAGAACTTGTCTGGAAATAATATGGATAAATGACGAATGCACCGTTAGACACATAGGTGAAGTCGTGCGTCACGTTGTTCAGGTTGGTGTAGGTGTCGCGGTGTCCGATTTCAGGCACCACCGCCTTCATGGCATCCGTTTCCGCCTTGGTGGCATAGAGCCACTGGGGATAGGTCGTTGTGCCGATGGTCACGCCGTTGGGATTGGTGATTTGCGACACGCTGACAGTGCCGTTGTTGGAAGTATAGGTGGTACGCGTTGACCTCGTTCCGTCGAACACGACCACGCCGCCAGGGACAGTCACCTCGGCGGACTCTCCGTTGCTGACGAGGATGGTTTCCACACCTTCCAGCATGTCGAAGCCCAATATCTGTGTGCCTGAAACATCTGTGTAGTCACCCACGATGCAGTATTCATTGCCCATGAGGGCATAGATTTTGATTTCGGACGCCTTCAGTGTGGAGACGGTCACGGTGGAACGCTCGGCGAGGTTCCAGTCCTGCTCGGGGTCGATGTCGCCAAAGGCTTCCTGGAAGTCGCTGATGAACTTCAGTTTCGCTTCGGTGTATCCATTGTCATAATCGCTACAACCAGCCAGCATCAGGGCTGCTGCGCATGCCACGATGACAGTTGATAGATGTTTCTTCACCTTCATAGTCGTTGCTGTTCAGAAAAAGTTAGTATATATCTTCGTTTGTTAGTTAATTCTCGCTTAAACAGGTATGTCGTGTGCGTTTGCGGTGCGATGGGTCATCGCATTACATCTTAATTAGTCGTTGGCAAAGGTAGTCACTTTTTGGGGAACCGGGAAGGGAAAAACTGACAAAAACAGCGATAGCCCCATCATTTTTTTGCATTTCTTCTCATTTTGCCTTCATTTAGCAACTCCAGTTTGCAATTTGTGGGGAAATAGACAAAAATTATTTCCTTCGTTACATGGAGTTTATTTAAGAACAAAGATTGAAGGATTAAAAGGATTTGATGAAGCCACAATCATAAAGTTCATGAAAAAATTCGTAGCCAATTGACCATGAATTTTTCATGAATTAAAGTTTCGGAAGTTGTTATCGCCTTCGGCGGACGAAAGAAAAACAGAGAAAAATAGATAAAAACAGAGAAAAACATGTTCTTCGTCTAACAGAAATGAAACAAGAAAAACCTATTTTTATTGTTTTTATCTATTTTTCTCTGTTTTTCTTTCGTCCGCCGAAGGCGATAACCACACATGAATAGGACAAAATTATCCTTTCTCAAAAAGAAATGGCACAAGATGCAATGAAAAAGTCGATTCCGCATGTTTCCCTCAAAAAGCGTGTAATTGTTTTAATGATAGATGCTTGCAAAAAACAGAGCACCCAGCGCGAAATGACAGGCGCTGGGTGCTCGTAATCTTATCCGCTGAGTGCGTCAAATCATACGCGCTGAGTGCGGACGTAGGACAAAATTGTTCTTTCGGAAAAATGCCCGGTGGATGAGCCAGACAAGCAGATACTCGGGATAGGAACGCAGGGAAAGGTTGTAGAGGCGCACGATGCCCTTGCCCAGCGCGGTCTGCTCCATGGCGTCGGAGACCGTGTGGATGGGCAACTGGCGCAGCCTGCCCACATACAGGCTCCACTCGCGCCTCGTGTAGAAGGAGGAGAAGAGTTTCTGGCAGAAGCGGCGGACGAAGGCGCTGACGTTCTCGCGGGCAAGCGTTGCCAGCAGGGTGTGCCCCTCCTGCAGGTAGGTGTTCATCACCTGTATGCCATAGAGGAGGTCGCCCAACTGCACCTTCACCAGGTCCTTCCTCCGCTCGTGGATGAGCGATGCCTCGTGCTGCTGCTCGAAGTAATAGACCATGCAATTGGTGCGAACCATATACGGCTGTTTCTGAAACACTTGGAAGTTGTATATTAAATCTTCGCAGAAGATGGGCTGGAAACTGATTCCGTGCTTCTGGAGGAAGGCGCGGCGATAGAGTTTCGACCACACTGCCATCGTGTCGGACAGGAGTTTCGCCTCGCAGAACTTGCCCTCGAAGACAGCCTCCCCCTCGGTCAGGTGCTCGTGCTCCACGAAGTCGCCCAGCACGTAGGTGTGCACCTCCTGATGGTCGAACATCACCACGTCGGGCTTCCGCCCGCAGAAGTGGTCGAGCAGGTAGCGGTAGGCATCCTCCACCACATAGTCGTCGCTATCGACGAATGCGATGTACTCGCCCCGAGCCGCCGCCACGCCTGCATTGCGGGCATGAGCCAGCCCCTGGTGCCGCTGGTGGAGCACACGGATGATGTTGGGATAAAGCGACACATAGTCCGTCAGCACCAGTGCGGAGTTGTCGGACGACCCGTCGTTCACGCAGATGATCTCGTACTCCCCTGCCCCCAGCCCTTGCCGGAGCAACGACTCAAGGCAACGCGGAAGATACCTTTCCACGTTGTATGCAGGAACAATGACGGAGAGTAACATTTTTTGCCCTTTCTTTAGTTACACAGATAGATTTCCTCATCCCCAGCACTTTGTTCATCGATCAATTCCGCCACAAAGATACTGATTCTTTTGACAGGAAACAAGAAAAAATGGGGAAAAATGAATGCTGGCATCAAAAAAAGTGACCATCCGCACGGATGGTCACTTATTGTCGGCTGAGAATCAGTTGGCGCACCTTCCCTTCGAAGACGTTGGCGTAGAGCCAATAAGACAGGCGATATATCTTGTAGGAACGGAGCGAATTTTGCTTCAGCCAACTGATGATGCGCCCCAGCCGTGTCGGCTCCTTTTTCCCGTCCAGCAGGTCGATGTCGGCAGGACGCAGCAAGCGGGTGTAGCGTGTCCACTCGCCGCGGGTGAGGGGAATGTGGCAGAACTTATTGGAGAACGTGAGCACGAAGATGGCGATGGTGCGCAAGGCGGCAGGCTTCAAGTCTGGGAAGTTCCCCGAATCGATGGAGAGGTGCAGGTAATGGATGTCGTAATGGAGGTCGTTGAGTTGCACAAGCACCCGCTCTTTGTCCATGATGTGCATGGCGGAGCCTCCGTTGACCTGCTCATAGCGGCTTACGTTGCAACTGACAGTCACCAGCCGAGGATGGTGGCAGAAGACGTCGAAATTGAAGACTTCATCCTCGCACATCGCAATATCTATCTCAAACTGCAGATGGTGATGGAGGAGGAAGGCGTGTCGGTAGAACTTGGTCCAGACATAGACGAGCCTGTCTTTATTATAGATTTCTGCCCCGTCACCATCGAGAAGGACCTCCCCGTCAGGCTTGGCATCGGGGTCGGCAAGGGCTACTCCGTCGGTCCAGACGGAACGGTACTGGTAATGCAGCACATCAGGCTTGTCGTCGGTGCAGAAGTGGTCCAGCAAATAGCGGAACGCCCCGTCCACCACGTAGTCGTCGCTGTCGATGAAAGCCAGATACTCCCCCTTTGCCGCCAGCATGCCCGTGTTGCGCGCCGCACCCACTCCGCCGTTCTTTTGCGTGATGACGCAAATGATGTCGGGATACCGCCGCTCGTAATCTGCCAGAATCGCCGCCGACCCGTCGGGCGACCCGTCGTTCACACAGATAATCTCATACTCCCCTGCCCCCATTCCCTGACGCAGCAGCGAATCGAGGCAACGTGGAAGGTATTTCTCCACATTATAGACGGGAACGATGACCGAGAGTTGCATTAATTAACTCGTGTTCTTTTTTCCATATCAACGTGACTTCCGTCGAACTCACGTTATATGGAGTGTTAAGTATAGTAAAACAATTTGCCACAAAGGTACGATTTATCTTCTTTTCTACGATAATCCCAATTTATTTTTTTGCATATATGACATGAAAAAGAAGAGAAGCACCCTGTTTTTCCCCATAACAACAGAAAAAACTTAGCACGATTGCGAATGATCATTAACTTAGCCCTTGCCTCTGGCACAAGGCAAACAAAAAAAGGAACACGAATGGTATTTTCGTGTTCCTTCTTATCGGGTGATGAGCAGCGGGAAGAGAATTTCTCTGAAGAGATGCTGGTATAGGAAACGGACAAGGCGGTACTCCCAATAAGAATGTCCTGCCATGTTCTTCACGTTTGCCTCTAAGTTCATCCTCCACTGGCTTGTGTCATTCTTCACCTTGCGCCGATTCTTCCTGCCAAGTATGTCGGTATGGCGTTTCCACTCATTCTTTGTCAGCGGCACCATCAGCATCTTCTTGTAATAGAGCCTCATAAAGGAGTTTCGCAGACGTAAGGCTGCTGGTCTCATGTCTTCTTCACCCCCTTGCAGGTACCGTTCCACAATGCCCATGTTGTAAAGCAATTCGTTCAGTTGCACCATCACCACCTCTTTCCTGCCAGTCTTCTGGATAGAATCCACGTTACCGTTTTCGTAGCGGTATAATGAAGATGTGACAATCACCGTGCGGGGGTGATGGCGGCACACTTCAAAATTGAAGAGCGCGTCCTGGCAGATGACGATTTCTGAATGGATGCCATGTTCCTTCAGAAAGGTGCGCTTGTAAAGTTTCGACCACACATTGTTGGTGAGGATTTGGTTGTTGAAGGCTTCTGCGCCATCACCGTCGAACACCACCCTGCCCTCAAGATTCGCATCAGAATCGGGGACCTGGGTTCCGTCGGTGTAAATATTCTGGCATGAAAAATGGAGCACATCGGGCTTGTCTTTGCAGAAAGTGTCGAGCAGGTAGCGGTAGGCACCGTCGATGAGGTAGTCGTCGCTATCGACGTAGGCAACGTATTCGCCACGCGCCAGGGCAGTGCCTGTGTTGCGCGCACCGCCCAAGCCTTGATTCTCCTGGGTGACGACACGGAAGATGTCGGGGTGCTTCGCTTGGTAGTTCGCCAGTATCTGCGCCGAGTTGTCGGGCGACCCGTCGTTCACACAAATCACTTCATATTCCCCAACTTCCATGCCTTGCCGCAGGATGGAGTCAAGACAACGCGGAAGAAAGGGTTCCACGTTATAGACGGGCACGATGACGGACAGTTGCATTAGGTCGTTGTTCTTTGTTTGCACCGATTGGCCGGCTTGCAGATTTCTTTGCTCATGCTGCTGGCTGCCTTTGCAGATTCTATGTTCGTGCTGATTGGTAGCCCTTGCAGATTCCTTTGCTTGCACCGAAGAAGCATCTTGCAGATTTCTGGCTTGCTCGACTGGCTCGGTATTAATTTGATTTCTCGCCACAAAGATAGCAAATTTGCGGTTAATGGCAAAGAGAAAAAGGATATTTTTTTACCTTTTAGGTACATTTGATACGTTTTTTGTCTTTTCAGTCGAATTTTTCTTCAATTTGTAGGGTGATGGAGGCGTTTTTGAAAGAGTTGAGAAGACCAGATTGGTCAAAAAAAGTTCATGAACCTTTGTGGGCATTAGATGGACATTATATGTTAAAAAGAGAAAAACCGCTTTCATTTTTTATTTAACACGAATTTTATTTAACACGAATGCTCATCTAATGCCCACGAACCTTTCGCTCGCCGTTAGGCAATGTTCATGAATGTTATGTAAGAGATTCTAATGATTGGATTGGGAATGAGTGTTCTGAAGAAGAAGTCAGGATGTGTTTTTGAGGGGGGCGGATTACCTTCAAAAGGGGGCGGGAGGGAAGGTGAAGGGAAGAAAATAATAACATTATAAAATAATTTCGGTTAAATGTTTTGTTGTTTTGCGGAAAAGTCGTACATTTGCATCAATTCTAATTGATTAGCAAATCCGTGCCGCACGGAAGAGGCGGCTGAACTTGAGAGAAATTAACAAAATCATTGAGGATGATATGACTGAAATCATTGGAATGATGCAGGTGAAATCACAAAGAATGATGCAGGTGAAATCATTGAAATGATACGACTAAAATCACTGGGAAGATATGACTAAAATCATCAGTTTTCTGAACCATAAGGGAGGGGTGGCAAAGACCACGACGTGTGCCAACTTGGCGACTGCCTTGTGGATATTGGGCAAGAAAGTGCTCATCATCGACACCGACCAGCAGTGCAACCTGTCGGGTGTGCTGGGTTTCTCGCAGAAGGAGGGCGACCCCACGCTGAGCGACTGGCTGAAGGAACCGGTTCCCGCGCCTATATATATAAGGTATGACGGGCTGGAGTACATCCCTGCCTCGAAGGCGTTGCGCAACATGGAGGCGGAACTGCTCAACAAGCGGAGCCGCGAGACAATCCTGGCGCGCAAGTTGGAGCAGGTGAAGGGGGAGTACGACTATGTCATCATCGACTGCGCCCCGGGCGACTCGGTGCTGAACGACAACGCGCTCTCTGCCAGCGACACCGTCATCATCCCGACGGAGTGCAGCGGCTTTTCCCTGCAGGGCATGCAGAACCTGCTGTTTGCCATTAAAGAGATTCAGCAGGAAATCAACCCTAACTTGCAGATTGGCGGCTACTTATTGGTGAAGTATGACAAGCAGACGAAGATTGCGAAGGAGGTGTCCCGTTTCTTCGAGAAGCAGGATGAGGTGCCCACGCTGAAGACGAAGATACGCAAGTGCGTGAAGTTCGACGAGAGCCCGCTGGGTCACCAGACCATCTTCGAGTATGCGCCCGAGAGTAACGGCGCCGAGGACTATATGCGCCTGGCTGAGGAACTGACCGGGGCGAAGCGTCCGAAGGACTGGAAGACCAAGGCGCGGAAGGCTGAGGAAGAGAATGAGACGGAGGAATAGAGAAAATGGAACCTAGCATGACTAGAGAATCTAGCCAATCTGGATAATCTAGCCCGCTAGAAAGGCCAGAAAGGATAGAAAAATCCCCCAGTAACCCATAAAACCCCAAAACAACGATATGGCAAACAACAAGCGAAAAGACCTGGGCATCGGCACCTTCATCGACGAAGTGAAGGCGGACAGCACAGGCACCCAGCGCATCAGCGCACCCGAGACACAACCTGAGGCGTATGTACAGCAGCCTGTGCAGCCGCAGATGACCTACCAGCCTGTGGGCAGGCCTGCCCGCAAGCAGTCGCTGCTGAGCAAGAAACTCGCCAAACTCGTCTATATCGACGACGAGACGGAGATGCAACTCAAACTCATCAAGACGTTCCAGAACTTCGACTACAAGGAGGTCATCTTCACCGCCATCCACGAGTTCATGGAGCACCACTACAAGGACATGCGCCTCGACGAGAGCGGTGCCAAGAAGGTGGAGAAAATCATCCGCGAGTACAAGACCCGCAGTTGACGCCTCTCCGAAGAGAGAGTGTGTGTGACGGAGCCCCCCCCTGAGGAAGGCAATGCCTCAGACGGGAGGGCTGCCTCCCCCAAAGACAGAAAGAGAGAAACTAAAACCTAAATCCATCCCCCCCCTTAAACAGAGAGAACATGAACGCGCATCGACTCATTCCCCTGCTCGCCCTTGCCCTATTCCCCTACTCCAGCCTCAAGGCGCAGAGCACCGCGAAGACCGACACCGTCAAGACGAAGGCGAAGGTTGAAGCCGCCGAGGTGAAGGCGAAAAACGACACCACAAGCGTTGACACCACCAAGACCACGCTGCTGGAACGCCTTCAGGAGAAGAAGGAGCAAATCATCCAGAACATCCAGGTGAAAATCGACTCGCTCAAGCCCAAGGCTGAGGAGGCGATGATCAAGGCAGACAGCATCCTCAACGTGAAGAACGCCAAAATCACCACCGACACCTTCTATGTGACACGTCCGAGGGAGACCTGGACCTTCCGCGCCAAGACCGACGGATTCGGCGAAATCATGAACCTGCGCGCCACCAACCCTGACGGCACCCGCAGCAACTACTACCTGACCGCCGACCCGAAGGTGACGCTCGGCATCATGGCGAACTACCGGGGCATCTCGCTCTCCTTCTCCCTCTCGCCCAGCAAGATTCTGAGCGACATCTCCGACATGATGTCAGCCATCAACTACTACAGCAACACGTTCGGCATCGATGCCACCTTCGAGAAGGTCGAGTCCTTCCACGGCCGCACGGGCCTGCAGTCGCACAGCCACAAACTCAACGGCACCGACATGCGCCAGTTCGCCCTCACCGGCTACTACGTCTTCAACGGCAAGCGGTTCTCCCTGCCCGCCGTGTTCAACAGCACCTGGGTGCAGCGCCGCTCGGCAGGCAGTTTCCTCGTGCAGGCGAACCTCAACATCGGCCGCATCCGCATCGGCGACAACCTCGACAGCGACCACTCGTTCACCTCCACGCTCAACCGCATCAACATGAACTCGCTCGCCATCGGCGCGGGCTACGGCTACAACCTCGTGGCAGGTCAGCACTGGCTCCTCCACGGCACCTTCCAGCCCTGCCTCACCGTCTGGCAGAACTATAAACTGCACACCACCTCGAACGGCAAGGAGGATGTGAACAAGATGGACAACGGCCACATCAACTTCTTCCTCGTGGGCCGCCTCGGAGCCATCTATTCGTGGGACAAGTACTTCATCGGGCTCACCTCGGTGGTGCAGCACTCGAAGAGCGGCAAGGACACCGACTTCTCGGTGCGCGACACCCAGTGGCAAGCCCGTGCCTTCTTCGGCTGGCGCATCCACACGAAACTCCACGAGCGTCCGAAGCCAGTGAAGAAGAAGAGAACCACCTCGACCCGGCGCACCACGACGACACGTGCCGCCGCCACCAAGACCACAACGACCACGGCAGCCAAGAAACCAGCCGCCACAACCACTACAAAGAAAACCACCACGACGACCTCCAAGCCTGCCAACCCCGCAGCCACCAAGCGGACCGCAGCCTATAAGGACCGTCTGAAAAAGAAATAACCCGACATTCACTATGACTACATTCAAAGACCTGGCAAAGAAGCGGTTCTCCCTCCGCTCCTTCAGCAGCGAGCCCGTCGATGACGAGCGGCTCGACTACATCCTTGAGTGCGCCCGCATCGCGCCCTCGGCAGTGAACTTCCAGCCCTGGCACTTCTACATCGCCCGTTCGGAGGAGGCGTTGCAGAAGGTGCGCCAGACCTATCCGCGCGACTGGTTCGCCACCGCGCCGCTGGTCATCGTGGGCTGCATCCGCCACGACCAGTCGTGGCACCGCCCCACCGACCAGAAGGACCACGGTGACATCGACATCGCGATTGCCACCGAGCACATTTGCCTGGCAGCCACGGAGCAGGGTTTGGGCACTTGCTGGGTGTGCAACTTCGATGCCCGGCTCTGCCATGAGTTGCTGCAGTTGCCTGAGAGCGAGGAGGCTGCGGTGCTCATCCCGCTCGGATTCCCTGCTGCCGACGCGAAGCCTCGCGGAACAACGCGGAAGGCTTTCGAGGAGATTGTGACGGAGTTGTAGGGAGTTTCCACATGAATATATATTATTGACGTGCCCTGGCTGATGTGTTGGCTGGGGCACGTTGATTTTATCCGTATTGCGTGAGGAGGAAGTTTGTAAACATGAATGAGGGATTATCGCCTTCGGCGGACGAAGAAAAAACAGAGAAAAATAGAGAAAAACAGAGAAAAACATGTTCTTCGTCTAACAGAAATGAAACAAGAAAGACCTATTTTTATTATTTTTATCTATTTTTTTCTGTTTTTCTTTCGTCCGCCGAAGGCGATAACAACAAATGAATAGGACAAAATTATCCTTCCTCAAAAAGAAATGGCACAAGATGCAATGAAAAAGCCGATTCCTCGTCTTTTCCTCCAAAAGCATGTAATTGTTTTAATGATAGATGCTTGCAAAAAAACGGGCACCCAGCGCGAAATGACAGGCGCTGGGTGCCCGTAATTTTATGCGCTGAGTGCGCCAAATCATACGCGCTGGGTGCGCATATAGGAGAATATTGACATCGGCGCTTCCATCCCGAACTGTCCATGAAAAATATGACACCCTTTCTGCACAAGAAATTGGAGGTGCCCCACCTGGAAGCACCTCCAATCTCTTTATGTAGGAATTTCCATTCCGCGTGAATGCGGATGTTCCTGATTCAGCGTGTTTACTTGATTGCCTGACCAGCAACGTTGTACTTCACACCGTTCTTCAGGATGACAACCTGACCGTTCTCGAGGTACTTGCCGTTAGCCTTCTGAGCGGTAGCGATGCCTTCGATGGCAACTGGAATCTCTGGCTTGTCGATGATGTCACGCTCTGGAGAAGCCTCGAGGGTCGGGAGAACGTCGCTGTGAACATACACGGCGATGTTGTCGAACGTGTACTTCGTGGCTGTCTTCTCCTTGGCGAGGTTGAAGGTGATGGTGTAGAAGTCCTTGCTGTCTGTATCCATCGAAGTGTCAACGGTCACCTCCTTTGAGAAGTGCTGCCACTCGGTCGTGAAGTTTGGAGAGCCGATGCAAGCCCAGTGGTTGTAGTCGCCTGGCTCCTGGTGAGACTGAGTGTCGGCAGCAGCATTCTGGTCTGCCTTGTAGTCGAACTCAACGAGCATGTGGGTGCCGGCTGGAAGGATGTAAGGCGAGCGGATGAAGAACTGAGTGTCCCAATCCTGTGATGGAGAGTCAGCAGACTGAACCTCGATGCCTGCGGAACCGTCCTTGCCTGCACCGGCTGTGATAGGAGCGTTGAATGGACCGCCCACACCCTGCTCGGTGGCGAAGAAGCAACTGATGTCGGAGCCTTCCAGGTCACCGTTCTTGATGATGTTGTCAGACCATGTGAACTCTGGAGCCTTCTCGATGGAAATCTTGATGTTGTCGAAGTAGAAGTTGTTAGCCTCTGCAGCCTTGGAGAGGTTGAACACGAGTGTCTTAGCCTCTGCGTTGGAAACTGTGTAAGTCTGCTCGTAAGTAGCCCATTCGGTCGTGATGTTGATGTCGCTCCACAGACCTCCGCTGTAGTTGCCAGGAGTGGTGTGGCTCTGAGTTGAAACAACTGCGTCAGCGTCAGCGCGCACGTCCATGGAGAACTTCACCACGTCGTTGGTGCCGAGTTCGTCAGCGATGGTGATGAACACCTGGCTGTCCCACTCTGCCGATGGGTTGTCGTTAGAAGTCACCTCGATGCAGTTGTTGTCAGCACTGACAGGGTCAACCACCCAGCGTGGCTCAACAAATGAGTTCTTCTCGCCGTTGATGTAGTCGTGAACCACCACAGCGAAGTCGCCAGTCTCAGCCCATGCGTCGGCAGGAACAGTAGGAACAGCATACTTCACGTTCTTGAACGAGAGCCAACTGATGTTGTTGTCTTCAGCCACGTTGAATGTGATGGTGAGTTTGCCATCCTCGCCCACAGTGGCAGTGGTCTTGTATTCGCCAATGTTGAACTGAGAGCCTGCCACAGCCTCGCCTTCGGTCACGTCAACAGCCTCGCCGTCGTTGGCAGAGAGTGTGATGCCGGTAGCGTCGGCAGCGTCGGTGCCGTTCTTAGCGCGAACACGTACCCATGCTGTGATTTCATACTCGCCAGCAGGAACACCGTCAACCACAGCAGTGAGGTTGTTTGCGCCCAGCGAGTTAGCGTCGCCAGTCCAGTACTCGAAGAATGGAACCTTGAACTGAGTGCCGTCGCTCTCACCTTCCACAGACCATGTGTTGATGTAGAGTGCGGTGTTGAAGTCCTGACACTTATCTGCGCCGATGCTCCAAGCGGAGAGGAGCAGGTCGTCGAACGAGTTGGCAGAGTGCCAGCCTGCAACGATTTCTGGATTCACGACAGCCTCAGTGAGAGTGCCCTCGTCGAAAGCAGCCTGGTAGCCGTCAACAGCCCCGATGAAGGTCTCGTATGCCTCTGCGGTGTAAACGTTGGTGTTCTCGGCAAGAGCATAGAGAGCGTCGATGGCAGCCTTCGTCTTGATGTCGGCTTCAGCCTTGTTGTTGGCAGCGGTGAGCGCTGCAATGGCTGCTGAGTAAGCCTCCTTGGTGGCGGCAATTTCCTCAGATGCGCTGAGAGCCTCTGCAAGGGCTGTAGCGGTAGCGGCGCTGATGTTCTCGTTGTCCTTCAGACCTTCTGCCTGAGCGCGGAGAGCCTCCACCTGTGCGATGAGGTCAGCAAACTGGATTTTAGCCACATCTGCATCTGGACCATAATAAGTCAACTCGAAGTTGTCCCAGATACACCAGAGGTTGGTGTTCTCGGCAAGTTTTGCACCCACGGTGAGGTCGCCTGCTTCAGCCAGTTCGATGAAGATAGGATCGGCTGCATACAGACCATTGGCAAAAGATTCGGACGCATTAGACATGCTATTTTCAGAACCAGTCTTGAGTGGGAATGCAGATGTCTCGTCGTTGATGAAGAACACTGGCAGATTGTCGTTGTCGTCGCCGTCCTGACGATAGAAGCCCTGAGCCGTAAGTTTGTAAACACCCTTAGGAGCATCTGCAATCGTCTGGCTAACTGTGAAAACAGAGTGGAAAGACTCTGCACAGTTATTTGTGTTGTTACCACCAGAAAGGTTCTTGTTTGTGCAGTCTTCAGAAACAATCCATTTTGAACCAAGGTCGTTATTGGCACCTCCACCGTTGCGGTTATTACGGCCAAATCCTTGTGCAAGAATGAGGAATGTAGCATCTACTGGTGCATCAGCGGTAGCCTCTGCAAGCGAAGCAACCATGTCTGCTTCTGAAATAACGTCCCAGAGAGCAGCCTCAGAGTCAGCGGCAAGGTTTTTGCCAAGGACGGTTGAAGAGCCGTCATAGCCATAATAGTTATCGCCATTGGCGATGGTGTAGTGACCAGCAGATGCGGCAATGGTCAGGCCACCTGCAACAGGTGCTCCGTCCATGTAGTCGCCACCGAAGTAGTAACTTGTTCCGCCGTTGGAAACCTGTGACTCGAGGTTGTATGTGCCGTCCTCATTGGAAATGAGGGTCACATACTCAGGATTCTTCAAGAGAGAAGCCTGTGTGCCCCAACTGTTGCCAGCGCCCCAGTAGCGGCCAGACTCCACGTTCTTCAGATAGTACTTGCCATCAGCAAATGAAACAGGAGCAGCAGGCTTGAGCAGGATGTACCAAACGGTGCCCTTGTTGCTGTTGTCCCAAGGCAAGCAGATAGCATTGAGGTCCTGCTTGTCGAACTGAGTGAGGTCGAGCGTGTAGAGACCGTCTTCGCCTGTCTGTGCGTCGAGGAACACATACTTGCCAGCATCTTCCTCTGCATAGTCAGGTGCATTCTGCTGGGCAGCCACCTCATGGTTCATGTAGAACACGAGTTTCAGACCAGGAGTGCCGACAACAGTCAGTGAAGAATAGTCGGAAAGGTCAGCCACAACATCCTGAGTCCTCTGACCAAGCACCACTTCGCCGTTACCCATCTTCACACCCAACTTCGGAGTGAGGCTTGGAAACTCTTCGGTGAAGTCGAGATAACCTTCAGGCTTGCCCGGGTCTTCTTCCTCAACGATTTCTGGAATATCAACAGACTCGTTCTCTGGATAAGTCTCCAGATAGACAGAGTTGATGATGGCTTCGCCAGGAGCGGCGCCGTTGTTACCAGAGAGGCAGATTTCGTCGCAAGCAAGCAGATACTCGTTGTAGTCGTCTGGAGCGATGGCTTCCAGTTCGTCCTTGATGATGAACTCGTTCACGCCGTCCTTAGCGTAGAGTGTCAGGTTAGAACCGCCCTTGTAGAAGAGGATGCGGAACTGCTCACCAGAATTGATGGTGCAGTCAACCACCAACTTCTTGTAGCCAGAGATGTCGCCAGAAGGCAGACCGATGTTGCGCAACTGGTTGTAGTAAGTCGTTGACCAAGTGAAGGTCTTTGTCTCAGCATCCCAAGTAGTGTTGGTGTTGCTTGGATTCTCGAAAGTGGCATACACCTTCTGACCTTCGTCGTCATAAGTCTCCAGATAGACGTCGTTAATGACAGCCTCGCCCGGAGCAGCGCCGTTGTTACCTGAAAGGCAGATTTCGTCGCAGCCGAGCAGGTACTCGTTGTAGTCGTCTGGAGCGATGGCTTCCAGTTCGTCCTTGATGATGAACTCGTTCACGCCGTCCTTAGCGTAGAGTGTCAGGTTAGAACCGCCCTTGTAGAAAAGGATGCGGAACTGTTCGCCAGAAACGATGGTGCAGTCAACCACCAGTTTCTTGTACTTGGAGATGTCGCCAGAAGGCAGACCGATGTTGCGCAACTGGTTGTAATACGTGGTTGACCACGTAAACGTCTTCGTCGCAGCATCCCAAGTTGTGTTCGTGTTGCTCGGATTCTCGAAGGTGGCATGCACCTGCTCCGTCTTCGCATTCACACTAACAACTCCCATTACCATCATAAGTAACAGGGCTAAGAAAGATTTCGTAAATACTTTCATAAGCATGATGTTTTTTGTTTGTTAATAGATTGTGTTAATAAAAAAGTGATTTAGTTTAGATGTATCGCAGGCACCCGCCAAGAACAGGGCTTTGCAATTCGGTGCCAAAGTTACGGAGATTCCGTTACATTTCATTTTTTCCACGTAACATAGGCTTTAGATTTTGAAACATGGCGTAACACGGGCTTCAAATTTTGACACATTTGTGGTGAAAACGGTGGAAAAAGTGGATAAAAACAGCAAAAAAGGTTCTTCCTGACAATGAGTTTTTTGGGGGGACAAAGACTGAAAGGATTTGAGAAAGCACCATAAGAAATTATCGGAACAAATTATCGTTAATTATCGTCAATTATCGTTTATCTTGCGCCGCGGCGCAAGAGCCTGCCCCATAAAGATTTTTTGCTCCTTCACCGCCAAGGCGGTTTGGAAAAACGATAATTGACGATAATTAACGATAATTTGTTCCGATATTCAATTTTTTTTGTTCAGACAGGCTTACCAATCAAGATTTTTATGTACATTTGCAAGCGGAAACATCAACCCAACGAAAGAAAGGGACAGAAGAATGGACTACACGAAGTACTTCAAGAAAGGCGGATGGGCTGCCGCTGGCAGATACTACGCCACACACCCGGGCAAACTCAAGGAGTTGTTCAAGTCGGTGAAGAAGTATGCCAGCAAGGAAGGACTGCAGTCGGTGAAGGAGGAGTTCCTCTTCATCTGCCAGTACATCCGCGACGTGTTCACGGGCAAGTACAAGGGCTACAACGTGCTGAACCTGACGGTCATCGTGGGTGCGCTCGTCTATGTGGTCACGCCGGTGGACGCGCTGCCCGACTGGATTCCCGTGGCGGGTCTCATCGACGACACGGCGATTCTGCTGTGGGCCACCCACGAGTTTGCCGACGAACTGGACCGCTACCGCTTCTTCCTGAGCCGGCGGAGCCGCGAGGAGGAAGAGGCTGCCGTGGAGGAGATTGAGGACATCGAGTTCGAGGAGATTCCACCGCTGCAGATAGGGTGAAACCCGCACAGAAACCCCGGAATATTACTCACGACATACAGAAAGAGAAAATGACACGACCGACTAGACTCGCCATCTTCGTCACAGGAGGCGGCACCAACTGCGAGAACATCATCCGCTACTTCCAGGACAAACCCGAAGTGGAGATACCCATCGTCGTGAGCAGCCGCGCCGATGCCTACGCGCTGGTGCGCGCCGAACGGCTCGGTGTGCCCACCGCCGTCATCACCCGCCAGCAACTGCTCGACGAGCCACGCACCGTCATCCGCACCGTACGCGACTGCGACTACATCATCCTGGCGGGCTTCCTGCCCAAAATCCCCACCTATCTCATCGACATGTTCCCCAACCGCATCATCAACATCCACCCCGCCCTCCTGCCCAAGTATGGCGGCAAAGGCATGTGGGGGCACCACGTGCACGAGGCGGTGAAGGCAGCGGGCGAGAAGCGTTCGGGCATCACCATCCACTTCGTCAACCCCGAACTGGACAAGGGCGAGCACATCGCCCAGTACTCGGTGGCACTCGACCCGACCGACACGCCCGACGACATTGCCGAGAAGGTGCACCAACTGGAGATGAAGCACTTCCCCGTGGTCATTGAGCAGGTCATCAAGCGCAACATCCAGTAGCGGCACACCCATCGGTCAGCAGAGGCACATCCTCCCTGTGCCCCACCCCTCTCCAGTACCGATGTCAATATTTTCCTATATGCGCACCCAGCGCGTGTCATTTGACGCACTCAGCGCATAAAATTACGAGCACCCAGCGCCTGTCATTTCGCGCTGGGTGCCCATTTTTCTGCAACCACCTATCATTAAAACAATTACACGTTTTTTGAGGAAAACTCAAGAAATCGCCCTTTTCATCACATCTTGTGCCATCTCTTTTTAAGAAAAGATAATTTTGTCCTATTCATGTGTAGTTATCGCCTTCGGCGGACGAAAGAAAAACACTTGGGGCAACGCTCCCAATAACTATGTTAAGAGAAAAATAGATAAAAACAATAAAAATAGGTCTTTCTTG
>JAFUYM010000018.1 GCA_017470525.1 Bacteroidaceae bacterium | reverse complement strand
GACGCATGTATAGAAATGGAGACGGGTACGGGTAAGACCTTGACCTACCTTCAGTCGGCATACGAACTGTACAAGGAATATGGTCTTACTAAGTTCATCGTTCTTGTGCCTTCCATCCCAATCCGTCAAGGAGCAATAGACACCTTTGAGAATTTTAAAGCTCAGTTGGAAGACAGGTATGACTTTACTCCCAACGCATTTGTATATGACAGCTCCAAGTTGAGCGACCTTCGCGACTTTATCACATCTGAGACTCCTCAGATTATGATTATGACGATGGCATCGTTCAACTCTGAGGATAAGATCCTGAATCAAGAGGTGCGCGAAGGTCTCTTTAACAACAAACCCTACATTGAAGCTATTGCCCAAACGCATCCCATTATCTTCATGGACGAACCGCAGGAGGGTATGGACACAGAGAATTCAAAGTTGTGGCTTGCTAAACTATCTCCATTGTTCAAGTTCCGCTACTCAGCCACTCATGCGGTGAAAGTGAACATGCTCTACCAGTTGACTCCCAGCGAAAGCTATCGGCTGGGGTTGGTGAAGAAGATAGAAGTGCTCACAGTGACGGAAAAGAACGATGAAGCCACACTCAAAATTGAAATTGGAGAGGTGCAAGAGACAAAGACGGAACCTAAAGTGAAGTTGAAACTCTGGAAGTACAACAAGGCAAAAGAGAACTTTGTCTTCAAGGAGTCTAACCTGCTGAAGAAAGGTGACAATCTTGCTGAAAAGTCAGGCAATGACACCTATGCAGACTTTACCATCAGTCGCATCTACAAGAAGTTGAGCACTCGCAAATGGGTGGTAGATTTCTCCAACGGCACAAGCATTGAAGAGGGTGCATCGTCTACTAACAAAGAACAGGTGTGGGCTTTGCAACTGGAATGGCTCATACGTCGTCATTTCGAGAATAAGCAACGTTTGAAGCCTCTGGGCATCAAGAACCTGTCGTTAATCTTCATTGATAGGGTGGCTAATTATATGGACCCTACTAACCCTGTCATCAAGAAGATTTTTGAGCAACAGTACAAAACGGTATACGCTGAGTTCCACGAAGGCCAAACTCCCACACAGGAGCAAGTAACCGCCGTTCAGGGATTCTACTTTGCCAAGACTTCACAAGGGGAATATACCGACAACGAGAAAACGAATCAGAGCAATAAGGAAATCTACGACGAGATTCTCCACAACAAGCAGAAATTGTTGTCATTTGATGATAGTACCATCGAGTTTGTTTTCTCCCACTCTGCCCTTGGTGTAGGTTGGGACAATCCGAATGTTTTTGGCATAGCTACATTAAACGAAAGTTATTCAGAGAACAAGAAACGCCAAGAGATTGGTCGTGGACTTCGTATCTGCGTTAATCAGCAAGGTGAGCGCATATATGATGAGGAAGGCACTCCTGACGATGCCGTCATCAACCAACTCACAGTGGTTCCCAATGAGACCTATGAGACGTTTGCTCGTAGCTATCAGAATGAAAACGAAAAGGCCTACGGCAATGCTGGTGCCGGTGCGAAGCTTAAGCATAATCACAAAGGAAAGCACCAGAACCGTGTAAAGTTCAAACTGAATAAAGACGAGAGCGTTCAGAGTGTATTCCGTCGTTTCTGGAACACGATTGCCAAGAAGACCACTTATCGCGTCAGCTTCGATGAGGATGCTATCATCCGTAAGAGCATTGAGGCACTTAACACCATTTCTATTTCCGACTATATTGCAGAAGTTGCCAGCTTTCGGGTTGGCGACATCGAGGATTTCTCCAAACGGGAATATCTGGGTTCGGACGACCGTCGCCTGAAAGGTTTCTTTTCGCCGCAGGATTTGGTGGAGGATTTGAGTGAGAAGACTGGCCTCTGTTACAATTCCGTGATGCGCATTGTCAGGGAAATAAAAAATCCAAAAGAATATTTAAAGAATCCACCAGTCTTTCTGGAACAGGCTGCTTTCAAAATAAAGCAGGTCCAACTGGACGAGTTGGTAAGGTGTGTGGAGTATGACCCTACTGAAGAAGTTTATCCTTTCGATTTCGCGGACTTCACCAAAGATGCCTGCGATAATTATGTTTCAACCCCAAATCGTGGAATCTGGGACAAGACGCTTTATGACAGCGGGTATGAGCGCAGTTTTGCTGTCGATGCTGACAATCCGGAAAATACCGATGTGGTCTGCTTCTTGAAATTCCCGACATGGTACAAGATTCCGACACCTATAGGCAACTACGAGCCAGACTTTGGTGTGGTTCTGAAACGTGTGTCGTTGAAGAATGGTCAAGACCAGCGGGAATACTATTTCGTTGTGGAGATAAAGGGCACCAATGATTCTAATGACAATAAGGCCTTGACTCCACACGAAATGGCACGCATGGAATGTGCTCGCAAGCATTTCCAATCTCTCGGTATAGAGGTCTACTATAAGGCACCCATTCGTGAATATTCAACATTTAAGGCACAAGCTGGACAAACGATAAACAATCAAACAAATGAGTAAGTCAATCAATATATTAGATCAAGATTACCTGAAATGGATAAAGGAACTCAGCACCCGTTACCGCCGCAGCCAGATAAAGGCAGCGGTGAAGGTGAACCAAGAAATGCTGCGATTCTATTGGGATTTGGGCAGAGATATTGTGGAGATGCATATCGAAGAACGATGGGGTGAAGGAGTAATCAAGACACTTTCCGCCGACCTTCAAAAACTGAACCCCACTGCTCATTGTTTTTCAAGAACAAATCTTTACTATGTGAAGAAGTTCTACCTTATCTATTCCTCTTATACAACAAAAATCCCTCAACTTGGGGGACAAATGGAAAATGTCCCCCAGCTTGAGGGACAAATTACTCAACAAGTTGTTGAGAATCCTGGCAATGCAATTACTCCTCAAGTTGTGGAGCAAATCAAGAGAGACATAATGGCTATTGGCTGGGGGCATCATAAATTATTGATTGACAAATTCCCCAAAGAGCCACAGAAGGCCCTTTTCTATGTCCACCAGACTGTCTTGAATGGTTGGAGCCGCAATATGTTGCTCAACTTCCTCGACAGCGACTTTTACGAGCGACAAGGAAAAGCGTTGACCAACTTCAGCCGTACTCTGCCCGACGAGACGAGTGACTTGGCGCAAGAACTCACAAAAGACCCATACGACTTTGCTTTCACTGGTATCACTGGACCATATAACGAACGCCTATTGAAAGACAAACTGCTCAACAACATCACTCTATTCCTTGTGGAGCTGGGTACTGGATTTGCATACGTGGGTAAGGAATATCGTCTGCAAGTGGGTGAACGCGAACAGTTTATCGACCTGCTGTTCTATAACCTGAACCTGTCGTGCTATGTGGTGATTGAAGTAAAGATTGGCAAGTTCGAATTTGCCGACGTCGGTCAATTGGGAGGATATGTAGTTTCATGTAACCATATCTTGCGGAAAGAAGGCCGGGACAATCCTACCATTGGGCTGCTTATTTGCAAGGAGAAAGACCGCATTCAGGCCCAATACGCCTTAGAGTCAAGCAGCCAGCCCATAGGAATCTCTGAATACGAACTTGAAAAGTTCTACCCAGAGAAGGTAGAGGGCACGATACCTACCATTGAAGAGATAGAAGCAAAACTAACAGAAACCCTTTTGAATGAAGAAAAAGATGGAAACGTATAAAGACCATATAACGATGAGTCCCGATATGAATGAGGAACGTCTGAACACCCTCCGTGAACTATTTCCCGATTGGTTCACGCAGGAAGGCTATCTTGATGTCAACGAAGTAAAGAAAGCCGCAAATCCAAATAGTGTGGAAGAAACTGAGCGTTACGAGTTCCGTTGGTTTGGGAAATCAGCGGCTAAACGAAATGCCTTTACTCCTACAAGGGCGACACTTCATTATGATGCAGAGCGTAGTGTCAATGCTGAGACAACGGAGAACATCATCATTGAAGGTGAAAACCTTGAAGTGCTCAAAATCCTTTCTTCCAGTTACAGAGGAAAGGTAAAATGTATCTATATTGACCCTCCATATAATGCAGATGCTCTGACAGCCTATAACGACAACTTTGCCCAAGAAAAGAAACAGTATTGGGAAGAAAGTGGTATAACAGAGAATGGGGTGATAGTAGATACAGAAACTGTTCCAGAAGGACGTATTCATAGCGTTTGGATGAGCGACATCTATGCACGCTTATTACAAGCCCGTTCTCTATTGACTCCTGATGGTATAATATTCATTTCCATTAACGATAAGGAGGTCATGCATCTTAGGAAAATCTGTGATGAGGTTTTCTTCCCAAATAACTTTATTGCCCAGTTTGTATGGGGAACAGATGGAAACTTCGATAATCAAGCAAAGATAAAGACCTGCCATGAATATATCTTGCTTTATGCCAAAAATATTTCAGAATTTGATTTTCCGCACCTTGTAGACCCAAACATAACAGACAAGAGCAAACTCCATAACTCAGAAATCAGAAATACTATAGTCAAGAATGGGCCTAAGAATCCCATTCAAAAGGTGATTCTTAAAGCAGGTTTCCCATGTGAATTTGAAGAAGGCGTTATTCCTGCCCGTCAAGATCAATGGCCTCATTTCAATGAAGACATTGTTGTTCGCGACTCGAAGGTTGTGAACGATGTAGAGATAGAAAGCGGATGGGCTGCTCGTGGACAATTTGATGAGTTTATGAGCCCAGAGAACAATTGCAACCAGTTAAAGATACAAAAGGACAAGACACAAGGTTTGTTTTACAGAAGACAGGAACGATAGAGTGTGTCAAAGATAGAGGCTTTAAGAGTCACGTCATTTCACTTCTTCAGAACTTCGGTGGCACACAAAGTGCAACAAGTGAACTAAATGAACTTGACATTTATGGCTTCGACTATCCCAAACCAACCCAATTGATTGAGTACCTAATCAAGATGAATAATAGCAACGACTGCATTATTCTTGATTTCTTTGCTGGATCTGGAACAACAGGACATGCGGTAGTAAATTGCAATCGGAATGATTATGGTAAGAGAAAATATATTTTGGTACAATTCCCAGAAGCTATTGCTGCAAAACATGTTGCTGCAAAACATGGGTATAAGAAGATTAGCGACCAAACCATTGCCCGCAACAAAGCTGTACATGACAAGGTGAAAGCCTCGTATGAAGGAAAGCTGATAACTCCAGAAGACCAGCAGCAGTTAGATCAACTCGGTTTCAAAGTCTTCACATTGAGCAAGTCCAGTTTCCCCCGTGTGGATTTTGCTCCCAATCCAGACAAGAGCGAAGAAGAAAACCTCGCTTTGTTCCAGGAATATGTTGCTCAGAAAGAACAGCAACTTACTATCGCCTTTAATGAAGACGAACTGATAACTGAGATTCTGATTAAGCAGGGTTTCATGCTCACCTATAAACTGGAGCAGCAATCCCAATTTACTCAGAATAGGGTGTACAAAGCCACCGACGGTATCAAAACAGCCTACATTACCGTTGACTCCAACCTCTATGACGAGACCGTAGATTACTTCATGTCCCATCCGGACACTAAGTTCATCTGCATAGAGCGTGCCCTCGATACCACCAAGAAGTTCAACCTCAAAAACAAGATGCAAGACAAGTTCTTTGCGTTTTGAACACGACCAAGCCTACTGTATTGCTAATATTTATTTAAGCGTTACCTGTATGGACAAATTACATCTCCTTTTATATTCATCAAAAGAGAATCTGGAATATACATTCATATCTTCCGATGAAGACATGTTACAAGAGATTTATATTGTTCTCATGAGCAAATGTTCATTTGACTTTTCTAACTCAAGTTGGGTTAGAATTATAAATGACGATCGAACTTTGTCAGAAATAAAAAGGTTGCAAGATAAATACGAGAAACAGTTGATTGCTATCAGGAAACTATTCGGATTTGTAAGGAAGTTAGAGAAAGGAGAAGCATTTTATTGCCTGTTTGCAGACAATTGTGGCATTGCAGAAAGAAAAACTGCGATTGAGTGTGTTCAAGGAGGTTATGACGACAGTCTTTGGAATGTTGTTCACAACCATATCTATGAGCAACAGAAAAAATTGGATTTTCTCTTTGAATATCATTCATTCGGCTTTGATGGTATGACAATCTATGTTGGAGAAAAGCATCACCGTGTCTGCCGCTTTTGTGGAGAGACTGACCAGAAAAAGTTTAGTGACAGAGCTCATGCCATTGGTGATTCTTTAGGAAATAAAAAATTGTTTTGCTACGAAGAGTGCGATGCTTGCAATCATACCCTCAACAAGACAGAAGACAACTTCCTCCACTTGATGGATATCCGCAGAGCAATGTATCATATAAGCAGGAAAGAAACAACTTCGACACCCTCTATATATGGGAGTAATTTTGCAATACTTCCAAACGAAACAGGTACAGCAGAGTTATATATTATGCAAGAGGCCATAGAACCCAATGTGGATATAAACAAACCTTTTGTTTTCCAGTTGGAGCAACATGCGGTCTTGTCTGATGAAAAAATATATAAGGCACTGGCTAAAATGGTTATTGATTTGATTCCATCAACCCATCTTCCTCATTTTGAGAATACAGTCAAATGGATTAAATCTGATTCTTTTATCATTGATAGCTTGCCAGGAATCTGGTTCTGCAATAATATAGGGAAAATGCATCAACAACCTTATCTTGATATTTTCTTAAATAGCAAAAACAGACTTTCCGACTCTCCTTATTGTACTGCCATCTTGTACATATATGACATCGCCTATGTATTTGTGATGCCTCTTGTTGATGTGGACAAAGGTATGTTTAAATACAACAAACAATTAGAAACTCATTGGCAACGGTTGTTCTCATGCATTGATTTACCTCATCGAGAGTTACAGACCTTCTCAGAAGACAGACCATGCTATCCTTGGGCATTCTGGGATATAGTTCCATCCAATCCACATATACATATTCTACCTAAAAGTAATTCAGTCTTCAATCGTTGTAGAAGGCAGAAATCCATGCAGGAAGAAGTATGTTTTCCCGACTTCTCCTATAATGGAATAACTATAACAGACCCAAAATGTAATTTCGAATGTTTTTATGAAGGAATAGTTACTGACAACGATCTCTGTGACGTAACACAACATCTCACGTCACCATCATTGTGGCTTTTGCCTCAAGAGAGAGCCATTGAATTCCGTTTTTCTTTAAACGCTAATGATACAACGGATCGTATTCACTTTTATTCTTATGATATTTATTTGAAATTCAAATTTGCCGAATTCTCAAAATACATAGATTTGCAATATAAGGATTACGGTTTGGATTCAGTTTCCATAGATTGGCATCTTCGAGATTTCATTTTTAATGTTGCTATGGCTTCAGGGGATTATTATACAGAACAATTGAGAAAAGGCACTTCTTTTGAAAAGTGCAAACTTTCAATGCTCATTAATGAAAGAAGAATAATAGAAGCTACTGAATATTTTATTCCCCAAAACATAAATAGTAAATCTTTTGTAAAATTCCCGGATAGATTAATTCATCCTATAGGCATTGAAGAAGATGTACCAAGAAATAATGACGCTACCAATCCTGGATTGTAAATAAACACAATAATAATGGGTAAAACAGTAACAACATATTTAATAGATGGAGACCCGAAAGGGACGCAGTATGTATTTATCAGCAATAAGATAAGTTCTGACAAAAGCTGAGGTACAACATTAAAGGCTGTTTTTGAATTACTAGTAAACTCTCAAAAGTTCTTTGCAAGCAAAGCGACAGAGCCGAGCGGGTGGGTAACTGCAATATAGATAGTGGGTAACTCGAAATGAGGTAGTATTAATTGAAGTAAACATGAGCAAGAAGTTTATACGATTTTTCAACGACCGCGAAGTGCGGGCGGTGTAGTCGGACATGATGTCACGAATCTGGTGCGACACCTCCTTGTACACGCTGAATCGTGGCGGCACGATCACCAACTCCCTGCACAACCGTTTCGCCACCTGTATGCTCTGAGCCGAGTGCACCCCAAACTTCCTCGCCTCATAACTTGCCGTCGCCACCACACCACGCTCCGCATCATGCCCCACCGCCACGGGCAATCCCCGCAACTCAGGGTTGTCCCGCTGCTCCACCGCCGCATAGAACTGATCCATGTCGATATGTATGATTTTCCGTGAGGTGTCCATGGGCTTCAATTGCTTTCTGATGCAAAGGTACGAAAATAAGAGCACGGGATCAAAGGTATATCCCTATTTGTATCATATACTTTTTGCGCTTTATGCAGCGTCATATAAACCAATATGGTGCTTAGAGCGACAACATAACACCAAAATTACAAAAATGGCGGCATAGAAATAAATGAATCTTATGCCACCATTATGAGTAAAGAAAAAGAGAGTACCTATTTTGACTCACTCGCTTTTTCTACGTGAAGGGAAGTCTCTTAATTTAATAGTTCTTTCAAAATTGCAACCTTCTCAGCAAATTGATTAATTTCTGTACGTTGGTCTTTTGTAAACCCCTTAATATCCCGATTGCAGTTGGAACAAAATACAGCATCTTTATCGTTCTTAGTGCCGCATTGACACACATATTTAGTGCCGCCAGAAGAAAACATGCCTCCTTTTACCTCTTCTATTTTACCAACATTTGGAAGATTCTGTAGAAAGGCAAGCAAGTCTTGCATCTCTTTCAAATCTTTTTTGTCATACAGTAGTTTATCAGAAGCGAGTAAGCGGCAAACAAGAGAGAAATCTCCTTGTTTGATTGCATACTCTAAAATCTTTGATGCATTAAATAAATGAGATTGTTTAATGATATTTGTATAACACGTTTCTTGTTTATACATCAACTTTACAGCGTCATCATAGTTTAATCGGGACACGTATAACGGAAAGTTATTTTGGCATTCAAGCCCCCCTCCTTCTGCATAAGCAGCCTTTGAACGAACATAAGACTTGTATAAAGGCTCTGCCAGTTCTGGCATGTCATGAGTCAGTATATATTTCCATTCGTCTTGTGTGAGATATTCCTCTTTGTCCAATTTCTGTTTGAACAAACGCTTGTTATATTCACATTGTAATGTTTCAAATGTCACGTTATTCTTTTTCTCATCACCCCTATTCACGAAATCCACCTCTTTTAATTTCACCGCAGTACCCTGTACAGACACCATAAACATGGACATGTTTTTTGCGGAGATATTATCAAAATCTACACGAACTCCGACTATTGCATTTCCACCTAAAGAATATGCTTGCTCTGATATATTCTCGATTACATCCGTGTACAAACGATTCATCTCATTGCGATATGCACCAGAATTGCCTCCAAACATATCAGAGAAAGACGCAATGAAATCAGTGAGAGCACCTGTTCCTGCAACTTGATTTGCTGTTACTATACCATAATACTCCTCAATTGGATTTCCTTCTACTGTTGGGGTTGTATACAATTTTATACTTCTCATAACTTGTTATTTAGAAATTGGATTATCTTTATTTTGTATATCTGTACACAAAAATGGCGTGGCCATTCTTATGCACTTAACCTGAGGGGCGAGCTTAGGAAATGGAACCCCTGCAACCTAATAAGAATGCTGCCACGCCAAAGCGTGAGAGCATAGCTATATCGGTTACAGAGAATGCCATTTCCTATGGGCTTTCCCTCCGCTATTAAATCGTACTATTCCAGATAAAGGTTCCTAAGCTTCTTCGGTTAAGTGCGAGATAATAAGCCAATGCATCAAGGTTCGGGATTTCTCCCCCGAAACCGATTGTAAACTTAATACATTTTTTGATTCTTTGCAAGCGTTTTTGGAAAAAACTTTAAGAATAGATGGAATTTGATGGACATCAGAAAAATTAGGCACATCAGATTCTTCGTGCCGAAGGCATGTATAGGGATAGAAACATGCTCCGTTAGAGCGATGATACAGATGGTACTCATAATGGTTCCAGTGTTCAATGTTCGATGGTGACGGATGCCCGAAGCCACAGAGACGTTTGCCTGTATTAACCACGGATTTATGCCTACAACCACGTCAACCCTTAGCCCTTAACCACTTTTGCCTTCAGCCGCATGCGACCTTTGGGGCATACGAGTGTCGACCTTGGATTCATAGAATGAATTGCAGAATCCAAACAATGGATTGTACAATTCTAAGTATGGATTGTAGGATTCATAGAATGGATTGCAGAGAAGACTTGAATGCTTTCGGCGGGGGATTTGGAATTTCAGGTGAGGGAAAGAAGGGTAGATGCCGAAAGCCGAATAGGGTCACCATTCTAAGTGCAAAGTTACATAAAAGAAGTGGAAAAAACAAATTTTGTTTTGTTCTGTGTCCGATTTGTAGTATCTTTGCATGTCAGTTGGAACATTTGCCCAACGAACAACCGAAAAATGGCAAAAGAAAACATTACACATCGTGAGATTGTTGAGCAAGTGCGGAAACAGCAGTATGCACCCATCTATCTCTTAATGGGAGAGGAGGCATACTACATTGACCGTATCTCTGAGTATATTGCCGACAATGTGCTGACGAAAGATGAGCAGGATTTTAACCAGACAATCATCTATTGTACACGCGAGACGGCTGTCGGAGACGTGATAAATTGTGCGCGCCGCTATCCGATGATGGCAAAATATCAAGTGGTAATTGTTAAAGAGGCACAGAATTTGTTAAAAATTGATGAGTTGGCTGTGTATGCACAAAATCCGTTAAAGACCACAATTTTGGTGATTTGCTACAAAAACGGGTCTGTCGATAGGCGCAAGAAACTCGTTCCCTCCATCGAAAAGGTGGGAGTTGTCTTTGAGAGTAAGAAACTGAAAGACGGCATGTTACCGCAGTTTATTGCTGATTATCTGCGACGTAAGCAGGTTTCCATCGAGGAACGTGCTTGTCAAATCATGGCAGAGAGCGTGGGTGCTGACCTCAATCGAATGGCGGGTGAACTGGATAAACTCGTTCTGGCTTTGCCAACAGGTCAGACACGCATCACACCCGACATGGTGGAGAAAAATGTCGGAATCTCTAAGGAGTTCAATCTGTGGGAGTTACGAACGGCAATTGCCAACAGGGACATTGCTAAAGCCAACAAAATCATATACCACTTTGACCAGAATCCCAAGGCTAATTCGCCAGTTGCTACAGTGGCAATGCTCTTCAACTTCTTTGCCCAGATTATGCAGGCATATTACTCGCCCGACCGTTCTGAGCAGGGGATGATGCGTCATCTGGAACTCCGTCAGAGTTGGCAATTGCGTGAATACACCACTGCCATGCGTCACTACAATGCCATGAAGACGATGCAAATCATTGGCAAACTTCGTGAGACGGATGCACGACTCAAGGGTATCAATCGTGGCAATCTGACCGATGCCGATATCATGCACGAACTCATTTTTTATATTCTTCATTGATTTTTCACCTCTCAAAAATTCTCTTTTGTCACTCTCTTGCCAACCAGAATTTTTGTATGAAATTTTACCTGAGAAATTTTTGTTCAGAGAAAATCTTCTAAAAAAATAACAGGACGATTTTTGACACCATTTTGATGGTTCAAAAATCGCCTTTTTGTTTCTCTGAAAACAAAAAAATGCTTCATTTTTTAGCCTCAAAAACCTGAACAAAAATCTCTTTCACTCTAAAATCCGAACAAAAAAATTACCCTTCTTTCAACGGAATATCAGCACTTTAACCCTCAAAAAAGCCTTCAAAAACAAGCCTTTTTTCAACCAAAAATGAACTCGAAACCGCCTGTTCGATTCTCGAAAAAAATGCCCGATTTTCGTGAAATTTTGAAGAACAAAAATTTACGTTAATGATTTTTAAGAAATACAAAAGGGCATTTTACAAAACAAAACAATCGTTTTGTAAATAATGTTTTACAATATTGACAACCAAACGTACCACAAAAGGTTTTACAATCTGAAACCATTAATCGTTTTACATTCAAAAAGACAAAGGTTTACGGAATGAAAATGCAAGATATTCACTATATAATTGATGTTAATAACTTACTAATATGTCAATAGTTACATGTATTTATTTACTTAAACATTCAAATAAATCCCTCTTGTATAGGCTTTACCCTTATTATTTTCTCCCACAGATACTCCCAAACGAGAAAAAATCTATAAATAACGCATCTACAATCAGTTATTTATCTTAAAATTAAAAAGTGATAAAAGAAGTGCCCTTTAAAGACTGAAGTTTACAGAAATGTTTAAGTTTACAAACAGATACATTCAAGGTGTTTACAAAATAAAATTTGAAAAATAGAAAACAAAAATTTAAAATTACAAAAAGAAATGAAAAAGTTTTGACATTTGAAAAATAGTTCTTACCTTTGTAAAAATTTTCAAAAAGATGACTGATAAAGAAAAAATCGAACTTATTATTCAAGATAAGCACTTAAACAGTACCCAATTTTGCAATGAAGTATGCATTGCACCAGGTACCCTCTCTCACATTCGTAATGGTCGTACCGAACCGACCCTCAACATTCTTCGTAGTATCATACAGGCATTTCCTGACATCAACCCAGCCTGGTTGTTTTATGGTGAAGAACCGATGTACAAAAATTCTGACTCACCTACTCCGCAAGAGGCGGATGAGAATGATACATATTTAAATAGTCATGCTGATGATGTTGCTCCTGAAGACAATCAACTTTCATTTGCCTTTCCTGCGACTCCCCCTTCCTCGACACGAGGGGCAGTTTCTAATGGAAGTGTCAATGGTTCCTCTTCTGTTCCCACTTCATCGCAAGCATCAGGAACCTCTCGTCGCTCATCTGCCTCCACTCCTGCACCATCCCCTTTGAATGTTCAGGAGATTGTTGCCGAGACATTGAAGCAACAGCAGCGTCCACAACGCAAGGTGGTCGAGGTACGCATCTTCTTCGATGATGGTACGTTTGAAACTTTTAGTGCCAATTGAATTTTGTAACAAAAATTTAAGGTTGTTAACAAATAACCAACTTTTAACATTTCAAAATCTGTTAGTTTATTTATTAACAACCTTATTTTGTTTGCTTTTTCAACAGAATTAGAAAAGTGACTCGGATGGGACTCAAACCCATGACCTGCAGAACCGGAATCTGACGCTCTATTCAACTGAGCTACCGAGCCAAGATGTTGCCATTCTGTTGTGAATTGATTGCAAATCTTTGGCAAAGTTAAGGATTTTTATTGAGATTCTTGATTTTATTGCAAAATTTTATTTGATTTTTTAGATTTTGTGCTAATTTTGCAACATTATCGTTAAAAGCATGTAAAATGAAAAACAATATTATGGTGTCGAAAGGCGGTGCGATGGTGACCAAAATCGTGTTGGTGACCATGCTTTTGCTGTGGGGTGGATTGAAGGTGTCGGCTCAGTCGGAAGGATTGACAAAAGCCGAAGAAAGGATGCTGAGAAGATTGGAGCGTGAGGCATTAAGAAAGTCGGAAATTCCTTATTCTGCCACTCAAGCGGCTAAAACGGAGAAGAAAAAGAAGGCAAAGGCTCCTGAAAGTACACAGAACGCGTTGATGTCAATCCAGCAGAAGCATAAGCATGGTGATTGGTATTTGGGTATTGGCGCAGGATTCAGCCAATCCTTGGCGGAGAATGCCATGAGCACGGACTTTATTGCCCATCAAACTCCTTCTGTAAATCTTCTTTTTGGTCACAATTTCAATCCTGCTTTTGGTTTTAGGCTTACAGGTGGTGTGAACATGCAGGTGTCGCGATGCAGTGAAGCCGCTGCCAATGCCATGCCGGAAGTATATGGTAATGGACGCTATTCATTCAGGTGCCTTAATGCCTCTCTGTCGGGCATCTTGAATCTTACTAACGTGTTCTTTGGCTATGAGGTGGAGCGTCCGATGACATGGAGTTTCGTCTTTGGTGCAGGTATGATTAAGACGTTTAACTTTGAAGAGAAATTGGGCTTGTGGAACAGAACCCCAAGTGCTGAGAAGCCTTATTATCCCGTTAATTCAGACGGGGGTAAATATATTGTGGGTCATGCAGGTATGCAAATAGATGTGCGGTTGAATGAGCCTTGGGACATCAATATCGACCTTCGTGCCAATGCTACCGACAATAAATACAATGGTGTTACCAATGGCAATAACATTGACTTTTATCTTGACTTGATGGTCAATTTCGTTTATCACTTCAAGAATGGGAAACAGCAATTGCGGCGTTTCCGTGAGCCCCCGAAGGTTGCATTTGTTGACCCTGTGCTGATTGACCATACGGACGATTATCAGGAGACGGTGCGGTATGGTGAAGCCATGTACACGGAAATTCCTTTCTATGCAGGCTTTGCTTACTTGAACTCCACCACATCCAAGCGATTGGAGCATGTGGCGAAATTCCTGCGCTCTCACCCTCTTGTCAATCTTTGCATTGTTGGTCATCCCGACATCATTCCCGATGAAGATGAGGAATACCATCACCACCTTGCCCAAAAGCGCGCAGAAGTGGTCAGGGAAGCCCTTATCACGAAGTTTCAGATAGACCCTCACCGTCTTCGTACCACGTTTGACGAAAAGGCTTTGCAATCCTACAAAACCATCCGAGAGTGGGTGCCTGCTGTCAGTTTTGTTATGGAAGACCCGGGTGAAGGAGTTTCATTTGACCAATAAGAGCGTCTGACACGAAAAACCGGTTAATAATAAACTTTCTTCCCTTTGTGGATATAAATGTGATTGGGAAGGGGATTTGCGACAGGTTGACCCGAAAGAGTGAACCAAGTGTTGTTTGCCTTTGAGTTCAGATTGGAAACGGGATAAGTGGGAATGCTGACGGTTTCTTCGATGTTGTCAATAGAAGAGAGGAAACCGATATAATGGATTGTGGAAGTGCCTTTTGTGGAAGTGAGCCCAAAAATCGTGGCACCTTGACAGATGGAAAACATGTCACCAGTGTTATTAGAATCAAGGTCTGTAGTGGTCATGTCCCAAATGAAAGCGATGCCTTCAGAAACCGTTTGAATCTTGGTCGGTGCTACACTGCTGCCATGATTGATGCCATTCAGCCACCAGAGATAGGCTGAGCCATTGGTGGTTTTTACGCTGGAGGCAATGACCACCAAATACTTCTGTTCGGCTTTGAGTTGATAATCATCAGTATTCTCGTAATTCAAAGACAGGCACAGGTTGTTAGTGCCTGTGCCTGCCTTAATGGTGATGGTGTTATCGTCGTTGTAAGTGAATCGGCTCTGTGCCACACGCCCCGCATCGCCTGTCTGCCAATCGGTGGCGTTCCACTGATAGGAGAGGTCTTTGTAGTCCTTCAACAATCTTAGGTAGTAAAGACCTGGAATTGGCGTGTTGCCTGATGCGACAAACTTGAACGTGAGTTTCTGCTTCACATTGCCTTTGCTATCTACCAGCAGTTCGTCAGGAATGCGATATTCCACGTTGTAGAAGCCGTTCTCGCTGTTCTTCACATTGGATGGAATCGTTACATCCGCGATCTTCACATTATCTATATAAATAGTGCCGACACGCCCTCTGTCAGCAGTAGTGAAGCGGAGCATGAGCGAGACGAGTGTCTTTGCGCCTTCTTTGTTTTCGAGGGCATATTGAATGTACTCACCCTTCTGTGCATCGCGGTAAAATTCACCGTTGTAACTGCCCTTGGTCGAACCGACGGAGTAACTTGCCTCGTGTCCTGCCTCGCTCTGCTGCTCGCCTGTGGCAACGAAGTCGAGTGTGCGAGCCAAGAGTGCGGCTTCCTCTGCATCTTTCCTGCCCATCTCAGAGTTGTTGTACTCCTCTTGTGTGCCTTGGAAGAAGTAGCAAGAGTAGCGGCTGTGCTGAATGCCGTAGAAGGGTTCGAGGGTGATGTCGCCCTTGTTGGTGGTCGTGAGTGTGAAGAGCAATTTGGAAAGGTCGTTCTCCTTGATGTTTTGGAGCACCACAGAGCGGTCTCCTACAAGAAGGGGGGCAGAGGATAGAGGTTTCACGCTGGCACGAACACCAGGTGAGTGGTCCATTCTGCCTTCGCCACCGTATTCGTTCTGCAATTGTGCTTCCGTTTCTGTGCGAGCAGCCAAAAGGATAGGGCCATACTTGAAAGCGATGTAACTGCCATAGTCAGGACATTCTTCATATCGGAGCGACATGGGCAGGTCAACTTCCACCACATCGCCTTTCTTCCACTTCTTTGTTTCGTAGGTGTAAGAACCCTTACCGTCTGCACTTGCCCAAGCAGGTTTGCGGATGGCAAGGGTGAACGTTCCAGCCTTCGTGATGGTTAGTTTCGTCTTCTGCTCGTAGGGGAAGTTGGTTTCCTGACGAATGCCAAACTTCTTGCTGTTCAGTTCCGATGCCGTGAAGAGGTTGACATACAGGGTGTCATTCGTTGTGCTGTGCGTGTAGATGAAGTGTCCGTACTTGCTGTGGTTCTCCATGCCTGTGCCCACACAGCACCACATGCCTTGGTTCACCTGCGAGTAGATGCGGTAAGCCTGTGGACGCAGGGTGGTGAAATACACGTAGCCGCCTGTCTGAGGGTCTTGGGTGGACATGATGTGGTTCCACATCGTTGCCTCGTAGAAGTCGGCATATCGGGCATCGTGCGTGTCGTCGAAGAGGTCTTCTGAGAGTTTCAGCATGTTGTTCGAGTTGCACGACTCGGGACCTTCCAGGTTGTTGATGTAGCGGTCGCCGTTCTGATGGCTCTGGAAGTGCTCGCTGATGGAGTTGCCGCCAATGCAGACGGTGCGGTTCTGTGCCACGTCCGTCCAGAAGTTCAGCACGGCGTTGCGGTAGTCCTTCAGCGTCTTGTCCTCCTGCCAGGCACGTTCAAAACCGATGTACTTGGGCACCTGCGTGTTGGCGTGTTTGCCGTCGAGGAAGGTGGCGTTGAAGGTTTTCATTCCGTCAATCATCTGTCGGTGGCTATACTTCTTCGCCCCGTCCAGATATTTCTTGTCACCAAAGATTTTGTAGGCATCCACCAGTGTCTCGTTCATGCCGCCATGCTCCCAACCGAGCACCTGTTGCATCTGTTCGTCTGTCAACTTGCTCACCACGTTCACGCTCCAGTCGCTCAGACCTCTGAAGAGTTCCTTTGCCAAGGAATTTCCTGTGTAGAGGTAAGCATCGCGCAAACCAGCCAGCACTTTATGCTGACAATAGAATGGCACCCAGCCACCTGATTTACGGAATTCTGTAAGGTCGGCGGCGTACAATCCTTTCCATATATGATTAAGGGGCTGCCCGCCAATAAAGCCCTTCATGCCTTGGGTGTCATCCTTGTAGGCTTCCTGACAGTCTTTCATGATGTTGAGGCAATATTCCATCTTCTCCTTCATTCTGGCTTTCATGCTCGCATCGTTGGTGGCAGCATAAGCCAATGCCAGAGCCGACACATAATGCCCGCCCACATGACCACTGAGGTCGAAACCCGCATCGCCTCCCCAATTGGGAAAGTTGGGATGTTTCTCCTCCCAACCATAGTATTTGGAAGAGGTGTTCTTCGACAAACCTGCCTGGCGGATAAAAGGAGTCATCAGGCGGTCGGCATCGTACTTTAATAGCAGTTCATCATTGATTTCCATCATGGTCTTCATCGGACCATCAAGGAGCGTCACCTCATTGAGGTCGAAGTGCTGCGGATAGATTTCGCTTTGTGCTTTGGCTTCCGTCCCGAACAAGAGGCTTGAAGCCAAGGTGATAGATAATAATTTTTTGTACATAATAGGTGATTTGGGTTATATATCCGTTTGCAAAGGTACGACTATTTTTTTATCCTTGCAAAGTTCCATGTAACATCTTTTGTCTTCTATGTAACATCAAAGCCCCAACAGGCTTTTCACCAAGAAAAACACGATAATCACCAAGAATGCGGGCAGCATATTGATGGTCTTGCAATCCTTGATTTTCAGAATGCTCAATCCCGATGCGGCAATCAAGATGCCTCCCACAATGCACAGTTCCGTGCGAATGTCGTCTGTGATGGCATCTGCCGATAGTTTTGCAATCAGATAGAACATTCCCTGCCAGCAAAACAGCACAGGTGCCGCCCACACCATTCCGATGCCATACGTGGTTGCCAACACTGCCGAAGTGATGAGGTCAAGCGTCGCATTCGTATATAAGTAGGTGTTGTCGCCATATAGTGCACTCAGCACGGGTCCCACCATCGAGAACGTGCCGATGCAATAGAGCAGAATGCCTGTGGAAAGCCCTTCGGAAAGAGGAACGCTTCCATCTTTCTTCTTCTTTCTATCTACCAGCCTCTTAAACCGCTCATCCAATTTCAGCATGAACCCTATGAGTGACCCTAAAGCCAAACTCACGATGAACAGCACTGGATAGTTGCTTTTCGGCATGTTCTGACAAAAAGCATTAAATCCCAAAGCCAACGAACACAAGCCCATTGCATTGAACAGGGCTTGCTGATACTGCGGTTTGATGCCGCGTTTCAGGTAAGAGCCAATCACCGCACCTGCGATGATAGTGGCAGTGTTCACAATCGTTCCTATCATGTGTTTGTGAGAAATATTACGTTTTACTCGTTGCAAAGGTACAACATTTCTCCGATTTCTACAACTTTTTCTCTGCTGAAAAAAGAATCCTCGCACTATCATCACTGACAATGCGAGGGGGTGCGCACTTTTTTTAACTAATCTTTAATTGTCTTTCTTTTTAGGGTCAAATTTATATTTGAAACTCAACATGATGTAGCGGTGCAGGTAGTGTGTGCCGCTCTCCGTATGTGAGGTGGCTGTGATGTGGTAGGTGTTGCGTCTGACTTGGTTGAAAAGGTCTTTGCCGTCCAGCGTCAGTTCCGCCTTCTTGTGCAGGAATTGGTAGGTGACCGCTGCGTTGAGCAGGAACTGGTTCGTGTTCATCTCCGAGGCTATATGACCACGGTCGATGACAAGTTTCGGACGTAGTTGGAACGTCCAGCGAGGGAGTTTGTAGCGGATGTTCAGCACCGTCTCGTTGTGGAAAATGTCCTGTCCCTGCTGCGATGCGTCGCTGTAGGTGAAGTTTGTCCACTGAAACTCGTTGGTAAAGTTGAGCGTCCAATCCTTGATACCATATTCTGCTCCCAACGTATAAGAAAAATGCGACTCCTTTTGCCGATTGTACGTCACCTCCGTCTCTTCATCCACCAGGGTCAGGATGCCGTAACTCTTTCCAAACCCTTCCGACAGTTTGTTTCGCCACGTGAGGTGTTCGCCAATGCTTCGCTCATAGTCAAGACCGATGTCCCATCTGTCGCCTCCCTCCACGTTCTGCTGCGTGGCATGATAGACACCTGTCTGCGACTCGTAGTGCAGCACAGGGGCGATGGGGTCGTACTGCTTCTGATAATCCGCTGAAAAACTCAACGCCTGATTGGCTCGGACGAGCAGCAGATTGTAGCCGATGCCAGCACGGAGCGTGTGGCTGTTCTTCAGCCCAGAATTGCCCGACCAGATGTAGAGCGGATTCGTGTCGTCCACATAGTCGATGCAATCCAACAGGTTGGCTGGATTTGTCGAATATCCCAACGAGCCTTTCAGCGTCATCTGCTTCTTGATTTTGTATTTCAGGTCGAAGGATGGACTCACCAACAGCAGGTTTCTTCGTGCGGTGGTGTCGAGTGCGGCACGTTGATAGTCAAGGTGCTCGTGCTGATGGGAGAAGCCGATGGATGGACGCAACGTGAGGGTGCCATACGTGAGGGTGGCACCCGTCGAAAAGGTGTTCTCCCATGTTTGGGTGTGGCTGTTGAGGCTGTTTGCAAAGTCGGGCGTGTCGTCTCGCAGACGCTGTTCGTCGCGAGTGTCGTTCTGGTAGGTGGTGCGGAAATTGGTACCTATGAACACGTGTTCTCCCAATCCTTTCGAAAGACCCACATGCCATCTGGCAGACAGGTGGCGAATGTCTGTGTCGTAACTTTGCAGGTCGAGCGTGTTTCGTGGGGTAGGGGTGTAGTAGTGGTAATTCCCCTCTGATGCTCCTTTGTTGTTCATGTTTCTGAAGTCCAAACTGATACTGGTCGAGGCAGCACCGTTCTCGATGTAGCGTGTCAGCGATGCCTCGCCGTTGCCAGTGATGCCTTTTGTGTGCTGGGAGGAGTGGTAGGTGGAATGGAGGAGGTTTAACTGCTCTTGTTCCCGTTCGTTCTCCTTTCGTCCCTCTTCATACGCGACCTTTCCTTCCAGCCTTAGGGCGTACTTTTGCCCTATGTATAGGTTCAAGACGGAATGGAGTGGCACATTCATATCGTGCCGATACTCGTGGCTGGTGGTGTGGCTCTCGGTGGGAGTCGTGCCGGGCAAGAACGTCTGCGTGTGCTCCCAACTCTCCTTGTCTCGGTCGGTGTGGTTGGGGTTGGTCGTGAGGTTCCAGTAGTTGTGGCGAAAAGCCTGTCCCGAGTCCCACGAATGCTGATACCCCACCGATGCCATCTGCTGCTCCACAGGCTCGCAACCCGAGGTGGTGCTGATGGCGTTCATGGTCTTGTATTTTATCTCCGCAGGTTCGTCTGACACACGTCCGAAGAGCATCAGAGGGTTGTTGTCGCTCAGCCGCATGGCGTTCAATTCCGTCGCATAATGTCCGCTCGAATAGCCAGCCCCCATCAATCCGCCATAGAATTTGTCCATCCACGAGGGCTTGATGCTCACGTCCAGCACGTGCTCTTCCTTGCCGTCCTTCACACCCGTCCGCTCTGCCAATTCGCTCTTCTGGTCGTATGCCTTGATGTTCTCCACCGCCTCTGCCGGCAGGTGTTTCAGCAACATGCCTTCGCTGAACACCTCCCTGCCGTTCATCATCAGTTTGAGCGGCTCATTGTTCCAGAGCAGCCGTCCGTCCTTGATGCTCACGCCTGGCAGTTTCTCGATGAGTTCTTCCAGTCGTGCCCCTTCTTCCAAGTTGAATGCCTCGGGGTTGAACACCACCGTGTCGCCTCGCATGAAGAAGCGTCGTTTCTTGGCACTCACCTCCACTTCTTTCAGCAGCAACGGGCTGGGCTTCAGACGGATGTCCTTGATACGGACGGTGTCATTCCCCTCCATGCCTATGGTTTTTGCCGTTCCCTCGTAGTAGCCGAAGTATTGGGCGGTGAAGGTCACTCTTCCCATCTCGCCACAACGATAGTGGAAATAGCCGAGCGAGTCCGTTTCCATCTTCGTCCAGAAGGTCGTCGTTCCAAACGCTTCGTTCACACTCACTTGTGCCCCTTCCAGGGGTTCACCAGTCTCATCGTCCACCACACGGCCTCGGATAACGTTCGCAAAACTCATTTCTACGCTTGCCAACAGGCACAGCATCAGCAGGATGCGGAGATTTCCGCATCGAAAAAAAGTTGTTTTCATAATTCAGTATGGAGTTATTTTAATAGTTCTCTATCACTTGGTCGAGAGTCACCGCAGGGTCAGTCACGTCGAAGCCTTCTTTCTTTAGTTTTTGCTTCCGATGCTGCACCGCCGACACCGAAATGGCATAAATGGCTGACAGGGCGGCATTGTTCAGTTTCAGCCGAATCAGCATACACAGCCGCATGTCCTCCTCGCTGAATGACGGATGCTCCGCTCGCAGTCGGCTCACAAACTGTCCGTCCGCCATGTCGAGCGTCGCCTCAATTTCTCGCCAGTTCTGGGCATTGATAATTGTGCGTTTCCCTGCCGTCGGTTCCAGCATCTCCAGAATCTCGCTCTTGTCGATGATGTGTCCACGCAGCGAGGCAATTAGCGTCTCCTTCTGTTGCAGTTGTGCCGACAACTGTCTCACCTTCTGCTCCTGTGCCATGCGTTCCGCTTGGTGTTTCCGTTGGGCTCTGCCTCTCCAGTTCCAGAACACGAGCAGCAACACCAGCACCGCCAAGACGAGGCAACCAATCACTGCCCACAACAACCGCGATTGCAGCATGGCTGCCTTGCGTGCATAGCCAGCAGCGAGGTATGTGCGTGTCTGCACACTCTGGTGGCTAATTGCCTGTTGCCTGTCCTTCTCAAACTTCTCCTGCACACTTTTCACCGACGACCTTGCTGCACCGTTTTTCACTTCGTCCTTGTAGGTCTGTTCCGCATCCATGAAGAGCCCTTTTGGTATGCTCTGCTCCCTCACCGTTATCTTCCCGTCGTAGGTAGAGGTGAACTCCGTGCGGGAATCGAAGGGCAGCATAGGGGCATTCTCCACGCTGTCGATGAGGGTTGACACCGAGTCATACATGGCCTCAGTCTTGTCTTCCCCTTGCCAGACGATGTTTGCGGCATGAATCAAGGTGGGGAAGTTGCGGGGATTGAGTGGTAAGAGGCTGAGATAGACCCATCCGTAGTCGTTCACAAGGGTGAGCAGCCATTGTGCGTTGTTGCGGCAGCGGTCGAAGTGCTTCAAAGCCTGTTGAAGACCCCAGTACGTCTCGTGGACACTGTTGGGACCATGCACATACAGCAAGTGCCGTCCCCACAGGTGATAAGCACGATAGGCCGTCTCGTCGTCGCCACAAGCCTCTGCACAGTGGATGGCAAGCAAAAACAGTTGGTCGGCTTGCAACAGCGTGTCGTTGTCTTGATACTGACGGCTCAGCACATAGCAGATGCGACCAAAGCGACGCAAATCCTCCTCGTCGTCTGTCACACCGCCCATGCTCTTCTCTTCATAGTAATGGTACGCGCGCAAGAGTGAAGAGTCCGCCATCATGCTGTCCAGTTCCTCGTCAAGCGTCCCCTTTTCCTGTGAACTCTTCCGCTTGAACGACCAATCATCCTCGTTGTCATGCAGGTACACCGCCGTGTCGGCATGTTCCTGTTGCCACTTCTCTTCTAACACCAACGCACGGGTGAGCGTGTACAACGCACGTTCGCCCTCCTTCATGCGTGTTGTGTCAACGGTTGCCAAATAGGCGGCAGCACTGTCGGGAAACTCCATCGCCAGCAGTTCAGCCCTGTGCACCTTTCTCTCTGTGCATGCAGAAAGGCAGATGATGCCCACCAACGATAACAGCATCACCAAAGTCTTGAAGCATTTTTTACGTATCATCATAGTTGTCCTGATTTTTCAGCGGCAAAGTTACATCAATCTTTTCATCCCAACAAAAAAGTAGGTGGAAATCGACTTTTCATCGACTTCCATCGACTTTCATTTCATTATCAGTCAGTTATTTCTCATTTTTCCACCCTTGTTCCACCTTTCACGGATGGAAAAATGCATTTTATGAGATGTTTTCAGTTCTTAAAATGGAGTGAAACTTAAGTTTTTTTCTCCCTTTTGAAAAACCTTTTCAATCGTTTGACACCTTCGGCACCGAGGATGGTGAGCCCGCCGTACTGAAACGTCTTGGCAAGCCCGAAAAGGATGACCCAGAGGGCACTCTTGGCTCCAGCGCTGATGGGGAGAGCCATCTGGGCGAAGGAAAGGAGGTAGAAAGGGATGCAGAGGGAGAGGACGATGATGCCCGTCTTGAAAGAAAGGCGGCTGAGCCATTGTTTGATGCGTTGGAGAAGTTGTTTCATTGGGTTTGATGTCGTGTTTGTGCGTTGTGAGGCTACAAAGGTAGTGCTTTTTCGTGAAAGTGTGCTTCTGTTTTCAAGAAAAAACGCTACATTTGCCGCCAGAAAGTTTCTTGCCGATGAATTTGCCGTGCATTTTTAATTGTTCCAACGATATGGCATTGGCTGCCCATGTGCGCCAGTATCTGCCGCCGAAGCGCATTCAGCAGATGGAGGCGGATTTGGCGGATTTGGCGTATGTGTGGGAGGGCACACGCTTTGCAGGTCCGTGGGGATGGAGTCTTGCGACGAAGCAGCGATACAAGCAGATGGGTGTGCCTGTGGAGGCATTGCCGTCGGACGAGTGGTTGGAAGAGGTGAGGCGGTTGTCGAGCAGGGAGTTTGCTTGTGGGTATGTGAAGGAGTTGTTGGCTGAACTGAAAGACCCAAGACTGTTAGGCGAAAAGATGCGATGGATGGATAGACAAGGCTTCTCAAGTGATGCGCTCACGACCTCTGAACCGACGTCGACGATGTCGGTCGACCGATGTCGACGACGTCGGTTAACCGATATCGACGAGGTCGATTTTGAAGGTGTGGAAGTACCTCATGTGAGGATATTCAAGTCCCCCTGGTCGTCCTCCGGGCGTGGGGTGTTTGTAACTAACACGTTTGATGAACATACTCGGAAACGTCTGCAAGGGTTTCTGTCTTCGCAAGGGGGCTTTGTGGTGGATAGGTTCTATGAGGACAAGGTGCTCGATTTTGCGATGGAGTTTTTCGTCCATGAAGACCATGCCGTCGAGTTCTTGGGTTATTCCGTGTTTGCGACGGGTGAGCATGGGACGTATGGCTACAATGATGTGGAGAGTCAAGAGGAAATGTTGCGTCGCATTGATGTGGATGAGGCGCTGTTGCAGCAACTTGTTGATTATCATAAAGAACATTTGTCAAAGATTGCCTATCATGGTCCTGTCGGCATCGACATGCTGAAAACGGCAGATGGCAGCATCCATCCCTGCCTCGAAATCAACCTGCGCATGAACATGGGCATCCTCGCTTTGCTGCTGTTTGAGCGATATGGCGAACATGCCACTGTTGACCTTACGCTGCAGCGTCCTCATGGTTTTCAGGCACGTGTAGATGATGGCAAACTTCAGATTGTTTTTCGCCGCTCATCATCTTTTTAATGAAAAACATTTGCCTCTTCTTCCTTCCCGACCTCCGTTTCTTTTTATTCCTGATTATTTCCTTTTCTTTTTGTTTCCTTTGTCTTTTTTTCTCGCAGGCTTGCTGCCTTTCAAGTCATGGTTGATGAGTCGGGGCACATTGATGTACTGAGGCAGTTCGAAAGTGGGCTTCACTTCTTGCAGGGCAGGACTTTCGTTGCCAAAGCGGTCGATAGCGGTGACAGCATAATGGCGCACTTTGAGGGCACGGGCATTGAGTTGCCACTGGGTGTCGTTGATGCGTACGGCAAGGAGGTTTTCTGCTTGGGTGACATCAACAGGATAGAGGTTGGAGCCATACACATTATATAATAAATCCTTTTCGGGGGCTGTCCAGTGGAGTTTGCCTTCGTTGTAGGTGAGGTGGGTGGGGGCATTGGGTGCGAGGGTGTCGCCCATCCAGGTCATGCGGGCAGTGAGGGCAGGATAGGGGAAGAACTCTTCGCAGGTGGTGTCGTAGATGCCCTTGCAGTTCTTGGTGAGGAATTCGCCGCGATAGAAGGCGATGCCTCCGATGCCGCTGTTGCGGGCGGTATGCATCTCGGCGCGCACTTCGTTGAGTGTCCAGCGTCCTTCGCGAGGGTCGAGAAAGTAGATGCCGAGTCCTGGCACGATGGGATGCCCGTGGGCGTTTTCGAGCCACTGGAAAAGGAATGGGTAGTAGTTGTTGCCTGTAAAATACATCATGGGGAAGAGGAGGTCTTGATAATCCTTTTCCAACCAAAGCACAGGGTCTTGCCACACGGCATCGTAGCCATTCCATCCACCAGCACTGTAACGGCTGGTGTTGCGATATTTGCCGATGGGCGAACTGCTTAGTTTTACCCACGGCTTGATGGGTTTGACCGCATCGTGTACGCTCTTGACAATGCGTGTGATGTTTTCCCGTTTCCATTCGGCTTTGCTCATGGACGAAAAGCGCGGATACAATTCATCGTCGGAGAATTTGAAGATGGATTCGGGGTAACGGATATAGTCGAGCGAAATGCCATCTACATCGTAGTTCTCTACAATCTCTTTGCAGATACTGGCAATGTATTCGGCTGTTTGTGGTTTGCCTGGAATCATGAACATTTCACCTCCCTTGGCTGTTTTCACCAGTTCCTTGTGCTTCTTCACGAGCGATGCTGCACCATAGCCACGTTGCCGTTCGGTGGTGCCGATGGGGATGCACACCACCCAGGCATGCAGTTCCATGCCTCGTTTGTGACACTCGTCGATGCAGAATGCCAACGGGTCGTAGCCAGGATTCATGCCGTGATGTCCTGTCAGGCTCAGTTCCCAAGGTTCGATTCGGGAGGGATACATCACAGCAGCACGTACACGTGTCTGAAAGATGACGGTGTTGATATTGGCTCGCTGGTAGTTGTCGAGAATGCGGATGAGTTCCTCTTTCTGCCGTTCGCGGCTGGCGGCATCAATGGCTTGTGTGCGAGGCCAGTCGAGTCCCCCAATGGTGGTGAGCCACACGGCTCTGGTTTCACGCAGGGGGTGGCTTTTCTCATACAGAAATTCACCACGAGTTTGAGTGTTTGTTTGAGCACAAAGTGTTGTTGTCAGAAGCGTCAAAATTGCCAACAATATGAGTGCTTTATGTCTATTAGTCATTATTAACATTAAATTTTTTGCAAAGATAAGGATAATTCCGTACTTTTGCATAAGATAAGGTGCATCTCAACATAAAAAACGGGGAATTTTCTTTCATCCTGTGTGTGATTTGCATTATCTTTGTAAACATTTGTTAGAATAAAACCTAAAATGATTACTTTTATTGTTTCTTTATTGTTCCTTGTTGTGGGATATGCTTTGTATGGAGCATTTGTCAATAAGGTTTTTGGTGCCGACCCTCAGCGGAAGACTCCGTGCTACACTTCGACAGATGGTGTAGATTACATGCCGATGCCGACATGGAAAGTGTTTCTCATTCAGTTCTTGAACATTGCCGGTACGGGTCCTATCTTCGGTGCCATTCAGGGCATCTTGTTTGGTCCTGGTGCTTACCTTTGGATTGTGTTGGGATGCGTCTTTGGGGGCGCTGTGCATGATTACATGTCAGGCATGATCAGCCTGCGCAAGAATGGTGCCAGTTTGCCTGAAATCATTGGCGACGAACTGGGTACGACTGCACGGTTTGCCCTTCGTGTGTTGTCGCTCTTGCTGATGATTTTGGTGGGTGCCGTGTTTGTGACCACTCCTGCCGACATCTTGGATGGCATGATGCCCGATAGTGGCTTCTTGTGGTCAAAATACTTCTGGGTCATCATCATCTTTGTTTATTATATTCTTGCCACCTTGTTGCCAATTGATAAGTTGATTGGCAAAATCTATCCCATCTTTGGCTTGGCATTGCTCATCATGGCTGGAGGGTTGCTTTATGGCATTTTTGCTTATGGAGGTTCGATGCCTGAGATTACGGAGGCATTCAGCAATCACCACCCCGCCACCACCATGCCCATTTTCCCGGGTTTGTGTATCACGATTGCCTGTGGCGCGGTGAGTGGTTTCCATGCCACCCAAAGTCCGATGATGGCGCGATGCTTGAAGAATGAGAAGTATGGTCGCCCCATCTTCTATGGTGCCATGATTACAGAGGGGTTGGTGGCACTCATTTGGGCGGCGGCTGCTATTAAGTTTGCCGACAGCCTTGATGTGGCAGGTGACACCCCCTACGAGAAGTTGTTGACGGCAATGATAAATCCTGAAACAGGCAAGCCTTCTCCTGCTGTATTGGTCAATGCCATCTGTTCCAACTGGTTAGGTGGAGTGGGGGCAGTGCTGGCGGTTTTGGGTGTGGTGGCTGCACCTATCACGAGTGGCGATACGGCATTCCGTAGCGCACGATTGATTGCTGCCGATTTCATGAGGTATAAGCAGAACAAAATCTATAAGCGTGTTATCCTTTCGGTGCCGCTCTTTGTGGTGAGTGCAGTACTGATGTTCATCAATTTCGACATCCTATGGCGTTATTTTGCTTGGTTCAATCAGAGTCTTGCGGTCATCACCCTGTGGGCAATCACGGTTTGGCTCACCAAACGGAGTGCTGCTGAAGGTACGAAACGTTATGCCTTCCTGGTGTCGCTGGTGCCTGCATTGTGGATGACTATCGTTTGTTCGACCTACATTCTTATTGCCCCAGAAGGATTCCAATTCACCCATCTGGTGTCTTACATCATTGGTGGTTTGGTTACTGCTGGTGTACTCGTTTGGTACATTCTTTGGGCTAAAAAGCAATTTGCCAAATGAAAACATACATCTTGCGGCCCGTCATCTTTGCCATTGGTGGTTTGACATTCTATATTTATAATGGTGTGACCTGGAACACATGGATTGAGTACCTGCCGCACATCATAGGCTATATGGTCATACTTGCAGTACTGGGGTGGGCTTTGTATAAAAAGGAACAACTTCGTAAGTCATAATTGACAACTCATAACTTTTAATTGATAATGTCATGAAGAAATTTGTTTTTACACTTTTGTTTGCCCTTGTCGGCATCGGCAGTGCATTTGCACAGTTCGAGAAAGGAAAGTATTATTTGGGAGCAACGACCAACACGGCTGGCTTCTCCTACAGTAAAGCCCACAAGGCGCGCTTCAATCTGGGTGTCAATGGTGGCTATATGTTTGAGGAGGCTTGGATGGCGATTGCCGAGGTGGGCTTTGACTACCATAACTCAGACATGCAGCAGTTCTATGTAGGCGGGAAACTTCGCTACCTTATCGAGCAGAATGGTCTTTTCCTTCAGGCAGGTGCCAAGTATGTGCATGAAGCCCCCAACTTCAACGATGTACAAATCACGCCAGAAGTGGGTTACTGCTTCTTCCTCAACCGCCATCTGACCGTAGAGCCATCCGTGTACTACGACATATCCCTCTCGGACTTTTCCGACAAGAGCGAGTTTGGCGTGAAGATAGGTCTTGCCTGGTATTTTGAAAACAATAAAAAACCTTCCGATTATGTTAAGCGTCTCAGAACTAAACGATAGACTTATCGACCTCGCCTTTGCTGAAGACATTGGCGACGGTGACCACACCACTCTTTGCTGCATCCCTGCCGATGCATACGGCGAAAGCAAACTCCTCATCAAGGAAGAGGGTATCTTTGCTGGCGTGGAAATTGCGAAAGAAGTGTTCCGCCGTTTCGACCCCACGATGGAGGTGGAGGTGTACATTCAGGACGGTGCTCACGTGAAACCTGGCGACATCGTCATGTCGGTGAAAGGCAAGGAACAGAGCCTCCTTCAGACGGAACGCCTCATGCTCAACATCCTCCAGCGCATGAGCGGCATCGCCACCATGACGCATAAGTATCAGCAAGCCCTCATCGATGCTGGCACCAAGACCCGTGTGCTCGACACTCGCAAGACCACCCCTGGTATGCGTATGCTGGAGAAGGAAGCCGTGAAGATTGGTGGCGGTATGAACCACCGCATCGGTCTCTTCGACATGATTCTGCTGAAAGACAATCACATTGACTTCTGTGGTGGTGTGCATAATGCCATCTCACGTGCCAAGCAGTACTGCAAGGACCACGGGAAAGACCTGAAAATTGAGTGTGAGGTGCGTAACTTCAAGGAACTCGAGGAAGCCCTTGCCGAAGGTTGCGACCGCATCATGTTCGACAACTTCACACCCGAAGACACTGAAAAGGCGGTCAAACTCGTGGCTGGTCGTGCCGAAACCGAATCTTCAGGCGGCATCACCTTCGACACCATGATTCCCTATGCCAAAGCAGGTGTTGACTTCATTTCCTTTGGTGCCTTGACCCACTCGGTCAAGGGGCTTGACATGAGTTTCAAGGCAGCAGGAAGTGATAAGTTGATTATCAAGAAATAGAAAATTAAAAATAAAGTGAAGAGTGAAGAGTGAAAAGTGAAAAATTTGCTGCCGCAGCAGTAAGCCAACAGAATGACTAACAAGTGCGGTAGCAAATTTCTCACTTTTCACTCTTCACTTTTCACTTTATTTTTTCACTCTTCTTCATCCAGCATCTCCACATCCTCAAACTCCATCTTTTTCAGCGTTTCTTGAAATTCTTTGTGGGGATAAAAACGCACTTTCACGGAGTGTATGCACTTGGCACTGAGTTGTTCAGCCGATTCGGCACTTTTTGCATTGAAAACAGGTCTCAATGTGCCAATGCCGCCAATCTGTACGCTGTGTCCCAAACTCAAATAGTGCCGCAATCGGTCAGACATGGCACAGGCAATGCCTTTCACTTGTGCTTGTGCCACACCTTGCGACATCATGCACTCTTTCACAAAATCCTCGAATGCAACAGGCGTAGGACACACCTGTTGCATCAGCCATGCCTCATGGGTCGTGTGGTCGGGGTTGATGACTTGTCTCTTCACTTTACGGTAAGCGATACTCATGGTTATGAAACTTTTTTGCGGGTTAATACCGAAGGTTAACTAATACTTTCAACACTCTTTTTCTTCTGTTTTTACGCTGCAAAGATACAACATTTTTTCGCCAAAGTCAATACCTTTTTGCAACAGGCTCATAAAGAGAAGATTGCGTAATGCTCTTTTAGCCTCATGCGTTTCTGATTCTTTCTTTTGTCCTATTCCCCTTTTCTGAAATCATAGAAAAGGAATGGTTGTACTAGTCTTCGATGGAGAAAAGAATGCTTTTTGTTTTCGTCATTTTTGTGTTTGTTAGATTGTAAACCGCACTTTTCTGGAAGTTTTTCATATTTTTCTGGGGGATGTAAAAAATAATGATTATCTTTGCACTGCGTAAAAATACGCACTTCACTGCGTAAAATGTAAAAGTATGTACAAAAGGGCTGAATATCAGAAGATAAGAAAGAGGCTTGAAGAGCCTCGTCGCTTTATTCAAGTAGTAATGGGGCCACGACAAGTTGGCAAATCAACAGTTGTCAAACAGGTGCTACAGGATATAGATGTTCCCTTTCAACATTTTTCAGCAGACCATGTTCCTGCCACAAATAGTGCTTGGGTCTCCAATTGTTGGGCGGCTGTCCGTAGCATGATGGATAGCAAGGGACTGAAGACTATGATTCTTGTTATTGACGAGATTCAGAAAATATCGAATTGGAGTGAAGTAGTGAAGAAAGAATGGGATGCTGATACCTTTGAAAGTCGTGAGATAAAAGTATTGTTGCTTGGTAGCAGTAGGGTGTTGTTGGAGAAAGGCTTGTCAGAGTCGTTGGCAGGTCGTTTTGAGGAAATCCGTATGGGGCATTGGACTTATCTTGAGATGAATGAGTGTTTTGGATTCACACTAGACCAATATCTTTTTTATGGGGGGTATCCTGGAGCAGCACCCTTGTTGGATGACGAAGAGCGTTATCAACAGTATATTCAATCCTCTATTGTAGATGCTACCATCAACAAGGACATTTTGATGGATACTCCAATCAGTAAACCTGCATTGCTCCGTCAAACGTTTGAACTGGGTGCTGCGTATTCGGGGCAAATTTTGTCTTTGAATAAAATGTTGGGAGCATTGCAGGATGCTGGCAATACGGCAACATTGTCGGGCTATGTAAACTTGTTGGATGAATGTGGTCTGCTGTGTGGATTACAAAAATATAGTGTGGATATGGCACGTCGGAAAGCAAGCATCCCCAAGTTTCAAGTTTATAACAATGCGTTGAAAATGGTATTTGTCCCCCTTACGTTTGAACAAGCGATTCTCGACAGAAAAGAATGGGGACATATTTTTGAGTCGGGTATTGGAGCCTATCTTGTCAGTCAGGCTTTTGTCCATCGTTTTGATGTATTTTATTGGCGTGACCGTAATGAGGAAGTTGATTTTATCCTTAGGAAGAAAGGTGTGACAATAGCCATAGAGGTCAAGAGCAATGCGGAAAAGGATACTGTCGGGCTGAAGAAGTTTAAAGAGATGTTTAACCCCAAAACCGCATTCATTGTCGGTGATGGGGGTATTCGTGCAGAGGATTTTTTGCTGATGGATATAAATAAATTGTTTTGAAACCAAGTCTTTTTCTTCTGTTTTTACGCTGCAAAGATACAACATTTTTTTTGCCAAAGTCAATACCTTTTTGCAAGTGGCTCATATTAAGCCACTTGCAAACACTTCTTTCCCCAATTTCTGTATAGATGCCTCAACGATTAACAAATCGTACCCCTCGGGTTCGCCGTGCCGTACCCGAGGGGTACACCACAGCGTACCCGAGGGGTACGATAAATAATGGCTGTGGTTTTCATTATTATTGATTACTTTCGTGCTAAATTAACGTGAGTTCAACGAACTCACATTGGTTTATATAGTTGTTTGGTCACTATAAATTTGCTAAAGCCGTCGCTAATTTCCTAATATTTAGGCAATGATTTCTATCTATTTTTATTTTCGTCGAATTCATGTTAAATCATGAGATTAAGCAGGGTATGACATGTTGTTATATTCTTATAAATTAGCAACTTTTAATGCAACATATTGTCCATTGTTAAAATCTTCGATGCTTAATCTTGAAGGATATCCATCATCGCCCGAATATGAAACAGGAGGGTTTTCAAATCTGTCATAGTGTCTGGAAAGTGTGTTTGCTTTTTTTAGCACTACGATATAAGGCTCCTTAAAATAGTGGTCTTCAAGTTGAGCACCCAACCTGAATTTTACAGTGCTAACTTTCGCAAAATCATTTTTATGGTCTGGTTCATTGCCTAAGTAGCATCCATAGTCGTTCCATCGGGCAAAATTCACCCAGAACGTATTTTGGTAGGTTAGTTTGTCACCATCGATTGAATAGAACGCGATGGTAGGTATGTTAGGGTCTTTTGATGATGAAGTGATGTCCATGTTGTAGGACATAAAACTACTCCCCTTGTCTGCCGTATGCTCCCTCCATTCAGAACCAGTATATGTAGGATAGACATCATGTGTGTACTTCAGACCAATTTTACAATTAGAGAATGAAATCTTGTTCTCGGCGATTGTTACATTCTGAACAATATTCAAAGCCTTAAAGCCAAGTGCCTTTATCCTTTCTTCTTCCTTGCGTTTTGCTTCTTTCAATTCGCTTATTTTTGATATGAGAGTGGAGGAAGCCAATGCTTCTTGCGATTTTGGGAAGAGTTTCTGTAACTGTACTATTTCTGTCGATGCTTTGTCAAAGTCTCCCGCCTCAATTAGTTCTTTTACCTTCTGCAGCCTCTGGTCTGCAGGGTAACTTAGCAAGTCTATTTGTTTTTGTTTTTCATTCAAGACTTCTTTTAATGCAGCAATACTGTCTTGATACTTTTTCTCAACTTCGGCAATTCGTGTCGCAGTTTCTGAACTGGAATCACATGAATAGATCAGTGCTTGCATCGCAAGCAACAGTACAGACAATGTTAAAGCAGACTTCTTCATAATCGTTGTTTTTTATCATTAGTACTTATACAAAAAAGTGCAGACCCACCATTTCCCTATCAGGCCTTGCACTGCCTCTATAATCCAATGGAGAAATCTGCACCATATGGGTGCAAATCTCTTGGATTATAGTCTTTGTTCTTAAAGTTTCCGTGGTCGAGGTGCAAGTTCGATAGGGAAAGATGAACAAATAAAATGTTATGTTCCGAAGAACACGTTGCAAATGTACAAAGACTTTTTCAGAAGAACAAAAGAAAGAGGCTAAAAAATGTGCCTTGGGATGTGAATTTCTCCCAAGACACATAGATTCTCTCCGACGATGTCAAACTTTAATGCAATTCTTTTGTTTTTATTGACTACTCTTTAGGTATTCTATCACTTGTTCTCGCAATGGTGGCAAGTCTTCTTGGATGGCTTTCCATACGATGTCTTCCTCTACGTGGTGGTAGTCGTGTACGAGAAAGTTACGCATACCTGTTATCTCTTTCCAGGGAGTTTTGGGATGCTCCTCGCGGAAGTCGAAAGTCAGCATGTTGGCAGCCTCACCAATAATCATCAGATTATAAACAACAGCATGATAGCACATGCCATCGGCAATGAACTCTTCCATAGAGGTGTCGCCTATGTACTTGACAATGTTGTCGATGGCTTGCAGAATGTCTGCCAACCGTTTCGGGTCTTTAGTCCTTTCTCTCATAAATCAGTTTCTTGTCACGTTCCGCACTTTCTCTGGCAAAGGGGAGCAGTCCGCCATCCGTGATGATGTCCACTTCTCGCCCCAACAAGGCTTTCAAGTCCTCGTACATGCCTCCGAGTGTGAACAAACTGAAATGTTGAGTCTTGTCAGGGACAATGAGAATGTCCACATCGCTGCCGGGGTTTTCTTCGCCTCGAGAATAAGAGCCAAACAGCCATGCTTTTAAGACGGGTTGTGTCTTAAAATATTCAGCCATCATCTTTGTCATTGTCAATGTACTCATCGTTTCTTTTTGTAGAACGTATTAATGCGGGTATTTGTACTATTATAATCATGTTCCGAAGAACACGTTGCAAATGTACAAAGACTTTTTCAGAAGAACAAAAGAAAGAGGCTAAAAAATGTGCCTTGGGATGTGAATTTCTCCCAAGACACAGGATTTTTATAGAGCCAATTCAATCAATCTTTCCCTTTTGACACCACCTTCATCCGTACCCACAACCACCTCGGAATCAGCCGCCAGAAGAAGACGAGGAGGCGGTAGTGCCAGTCGATGGTGATGATGGAACGATTGTGGCGGATGCCCTTTGCGATGGAGAGGGCAACGCTATGTGGGTCGAGTTGGAAGGGGTAGTGATGACCGTCTGCAAGGAGTGGGGTGCGGACAAAGCCGGGACGGATGTCGTGGAGGTGGATGTGTCGGATGCCTCGGATGTGGCAAAGTTGGGTGAGGCATTCGAGGTAGTGGTTGATGTAGCGTTTGGTGGACGAGTAGGCAGGAGCGGCACCTAAGCCTCGTGTGCCGGCAATGCTGCTGATGACGGCGAGGTGGCTGTCTTGTTCGGGGTGCTGTTCGAAGTAGTGGAAGGCTGTACCCACCATTTGTGTGAAGCCCGTCACGTTGGTGGCAACGGTCGCCATCTCTTTTTCCATGTCGAGGGCAGGGTTCTGATAGCCGATGCCAGCACTGTGGAAGTAGAGGTTCATGCCGCCTGTCTTCCCAATGAGGGTGAGGAGACGTTTGGGGGCATCCTCTTGCGTGATGTCAATGCACTCGGTGGCAACCACATCGAGGTTCTTGCTCTGAATCTGTTGCAGCGATGCTTGCCGCCTGCCAGCGATGCCCACCTGCCAACCTTGCGAGGTGAGTACCTTGACCATTTCGAGTCCGATGCCTGATGTGGCACCTATGATGATGGCTTTCTTCTGTGTCATACGTTTCGTTGCTGTTGCCGTGGTTTTTTATTTGGCAAATGTACGAAAACTTGTTGGGAAAAGCCTTGTTTCTTGTGTCAGAGATGTTGTTTCCCGTTGTTTTTTGTTCTTTTTCGTGAAAATGTGTATCTTTGCATCCATAAAAAGAGAACTTTATGGCAATGAAGAATTTTATTTTTTCGGTAGTGGCATGGGGCGTTTCTGCCCTGATGACGACTGCTTGGGCTTGTACCAACATCATTGTTGGCAAGGGTGCTTCTGCAGATGGAAGCGTGATTGTGAGTTATAATGCGGATTCTTACGGCATGTATGGAAACATCTACCATCACAAAGGTGGGGTACATGCGGCTGGTGAGATGAGGAAGATTTATGACTGGGATTCGAACAAGTATCTGGGTGAGATTCCGCAGGCGGAGAGGACGTATAACGTGGTGGGGCAGATGAACGAGCATCAGGTGAGCATCACGGAGACGACGTATGGTGGCCGTGAGGAACTTTGGAAGACAGAGGGCATCATCGATTACGGCTCGCTGATTTACATTGCATTGGAGCGTTCCACTTCTGCCCGTAATGCGATTGACATCATGACTTCGTTGGTGGACAAGTATGGTTATTGCTCAGAGGGTGAGACTTTCTCCATCTGCGACAAGAACGAGGCTTGGATTCTGGAGATGATTGGTAAGGGAGCAGGTGAGAAAGGTGCTGTGTGGGCGGCTGTACGCATTCCTGATGATTGTGTGTCAGCACATGCCAACCAGAGTCGCATCACTCGACTGAGCCAGTTCGACAAGAAGCAGGTGCTCTGTTCGAAGGATGTGATCCTAAAATCCGCAACTATCATCCAATACACGATTAAGGGTAGATTTATGAGTCGTTAGTAGCAGCTTTCAGTAAAAAGCAACAGCACAACATCAATATGTAGCCACCATCCCCTTACCCCACGATGCGACTTGAGGT
>JAFUYM010000017.1 GCA_017470525.1 Bacteroidaceae bacterium | reverse complement strand
GGTGTTCCACCTCTTCCCATCCCGAACAGAGAAGTTAAGCCCGGGCGCGCCGATGGTACTGCACCGCAATGCGGGAGAGTAGGTCGCCGCCTTCTTGAGGGGAGTTCCATGCAGAAATGCACGGGACTCCTTTTTTGTTTTAAATGTAGTGTATGTTTCTGATGAACTATTGTGCTCCTGAATGCTGTATTTGTTTTTGCTGTATTTGTTTTGGAAGCCTCTGCAATACAATAATGTAGAGGTTCCTTCGTTATATATAATGTATGCAGATGTTTGATAAAATACGCAACATTAGATATGTGTTGATTCTGATGGCTGTATTGATAGCCATTGGTTCGTTGCTTACATCTAACTATTTGATTTCAGATTTGGAGCAAGAGGAACGGAATCGAATGGAGGTATGGGCTGAAGCGATGCGCTCATTGAATGCTGCAGATGAAAATACGGATTTGAACCTTGTACTGAAGGTCATCAATGGTAATCATACAATTCCTGTAATTTTGGTGGATAAGGATGGGAATGCTCTTTCCTCTCGCAATATCAACAAGGCCTTCTCAACCCATCAGGATTCACTTGCTTATTTGTCGATTTTGGCGAGAGGATATATGAACAGCGGACGTTCTATCCGTATAGATTTGCCACAGGAGACAGACAAGGTGGATTATATCAACATCTGCTATGATGAATCGTTGATGTTGAAGCGGTTGGCTATTTATCCTTATATTCAATTGGGTGTAGTGGTGTTGTTTGTACTGATTGCCATTTTTGCATTGTTCTCGGCAATGAGGGCTGAACAGAACAAGGTATGGGTTGGTTTGTCAAAAGAGACGGCTCATCAGTTGGGTACTCCCATCTCGAGCCTGATGGCGTGGCATGAAGTGTTGAAAGAGTCTTATCCTGAAGATGTTTTATTGCCAGAAATGGAAAAGGACATCAAGCGTTTGGAACGAATAGCGGAGCGTTTCTCAAAGATAGGTTCGATTCCTGAACCCAAACCAGAGGATGTGCTTGAGGTGTTGGAACGTGTGGTCACTTATATGGATAAGCGCACTTCCAGCAAAGTGGTCATTCGAACGCATTTCCCTCAAGAACCTGTGATTGCGAGTCTGATTCCAAGTTTGTTTGAATGGGTGGCAGAGAATTTGTGTAAGAATGCAGTGGACGCGATGGGAGGAACCGGTTCAATAGATGTGGAAGTGGACGAAGATGACAAGTTTGTGTATGTGGAGGTGAAGGATTCGGGCAAAGGCATCCCGAAGTCGAATTTCAACTCTGTGTTTAAGCCTGGCTTCACAACGAAAGAACGGGGCTGGGGACTTGGTTTGTCTTTGGCGAAGCGAATCGTGGAGGAGTATCATCATGGTAAGATATATGTGAAAGATTCAGAAATAGGTGTTGGCACCACTTTCAGAATAGAGTTGCCGAAAGGCTCCTCTGATGTGTAAAAAGCAGGGCTTATAAATGATTTTTTCTTTCTGCAAGAAAAAGTTGAGGTATTTTCATCGTTGTTAAGAAATAAATTCGTAACTTTGCAGTCCAAAAGAGTATTATGGATACTTATAAGATTGATTTATTGAGTTCTGGACTTGGAGGCAAAACCTTTGAGTACGAAGTTGGCGATGATTTCTTTGCTGGCATGGAGGGACTCATACAGCGCGGCAATATCCATACAGCAGTGGTGTGCTTGAGTGCAGGGTCTGTCTATAAGTTCCAAATACATAGTGTTGGCACAGTCATAGTTCCTTGCGACCGTTGTTTGTCTGACCTCGAATTGCGGATTGAGACGACAGACAATCTGGACGTAAAGTTAGGCGATGAATATGCCGACGATGGTGATTGTGTTGTTGTACCTGAGACAGAAGGTTATCTTGACCTTGCACAATTCATCTATGAATTTATTGTACTCAGCATGCCGATTGCGTGTTGTCATGAACCTGGAAAATGTGACGACGCGATGATGCAGGAACTCAGCAGGCATCAATCCACCCGAAGTGGAGGAGAGGATGGTGAGAATGAGGATTCAGAAGACAATGATGCTGATTCAGACACAAGCGAGTCGGGAGGCGAAGATTCCGTTGAGCCTGCTGATAGCCGTTGGGCAGCATTAAAAGATTTGAAAAACAAACTAAAATCATAACAAGAAAATGGCACATCCTAAAAGAAGACAGTCAAAGACTCGTACAAGAAAAAGAAGAACTCATGACGTAGCAGTAGCACCAACACTTGCAGTTTGTCCAAACTGCGGTGAATTCTACGTGTATCACACTGTATGCCCTTCTTGCGGTTACTACCGTGGTAAGGTCGCTATCGTCAAGGAAGCCGCAATCTAATTCAAACAAATCTTCTCTCTTATGGGAAAACTCAATGCTGTTATAACTGGTGTAGGTGGATGGGTTCCTACGTACATCCTCGACAATGAGGAGATGTCCACAATCGTTGAGACCAGCGATGAGTGGATTATGGAACGCATCGGTGTGAAGACTCGCCACATCCTGAAGCCAGAAGAAGGCGTAGGTACATCCTTCATGATGACGAAGGCTGTGAGGCAATTGCTTGACAAGACTGGCGCCGCCCCTGACTCTATTGAGGCAGTGATTGTTGCAACGACAACACCCGACTATCATTTCCCTTCAACGGCTTCGCTCATCATCGGCAACCTTGATTTGAAGAATGCTTTTGGTTTCGACATGGAGGCTGCATGTGCAGGTTTCCTCTATGCAATGGAGACAGGAGCGAACTTCATCCGTAGTGGACGTTATAAGAGAATCATTGTATGTGGTGGTGACCACATGTCATCCATGACCAACTATCAAGACCGCAACACTTGTCCTATCTTTGGTGATGGTGCAGCATGTGTGATGATGGAGGCAACAGAGGAAGACTTTGGTCTGATGGACAGTTACCTCCGTGTCGATGGAAAGGGATATGACAACCTTCACATGGCAGCAGGTGGTTCAGCCAACATGCCCAGCCATGAAACCGTTGACCAGCGTCTCCATTTCGTTTATCAGGAAGGTCGTGCGGTGTTCAAGCATGCGGTGACAGATATGTCTGATGCTGTAGAACTGGTGGCGAAGCGCAACAACTTGACCAAAGAGGATATCGCATGGGTGGTTCCTCATCAGGCAAACGTGCGTATCGAAAGTGCTGTGGCACGTCGCATTGGTGTGGAGGAAGACCACGTGATGATTAACATCGACCACATGGCAAACACTTCTGGTGGTACACTTCCACTTTGCCTTTGGGAGTATGAACCACAACTCAAGAAGGGTGACAAACTCATCTTCACCGCATTTGGTGCAGGCTTCACATGGGGCGCAAGTTACATGATTTGGGGCTATGATGGTAGCAAGTTTGCTGATACTCCTGCTGAGTTCTACAAGGAAGGCACCATCAGCCGTGAAGAGTGGTACGCCAAGAGAGGCTGGAAGTAATTGATAATTAAAAATGTATAATATATAATAACCATTCGGAGTGTGATGCACGCTGGATAGTTTATTATATATTATACATTTTTTATTGTATATTGTTGTCATGCATAAATCAGGTTTTGTAAATATTGTAGGCAATCCTAACGTGGGAAAATCCACGTTGATGAACCTTTTAGTTGGCGAACGCATTTCCATTGCCACCTTCAAGGCTCAAACCACTCGTCACCGCATCATGGGCATCATCAACGACGAGGATGCACAAATCGTGTTCTCCGACACGCCTGGTGTGTTGAAGCCCAACTATAAGTTGCAGGAGTCCATGCTGGCTTTCTCCGAGAGTGCATTGGTGGATGCAGATGTGTTGCTCTATGTGACCGACCCGATGGAGAAGGTTGACAAGAATGCTGACTTCTTGGCAAAGGTGGCACGGATGGAAGTGCCTGTGTTGGTGCTCATCAACAAGATAGACCTGACGGACGAGAAGAATTTGGTCACGTTGGTGGAGCAGTGGCATGAGTTGTTGCCCAAGGCTGAGATTCTACCTATTTCGGCATTGCACAAGTTCAATATTCAGCCTGTCCTGAACCGCATCAAGGAACTGCTGCCAGAATGCCCTCCTTACTTCGACAAAGACCAGTTGACGGACAAGCCTGCCCGTTTCTTTGTCACGGAAATTATTCGCGAGAAGATCCTCCTTTATTATGACAAGGAAATCCCTTATTCCGTTGAGGTCGGTGTGGAGAGTTTCAAGGAAGACAAGACTCACATCCACATCAATGCAGTCATCTATGTGGAACGTGACAGTCAGAAAGGCATTATCATCGGGCATCAAGGTAAAGCCCTCAAGAAAGTGGCCACCGAAGCCCGCAAGAGTCTCGAAAAGTTCTTTGGCAAGAGTGTCTATTTGGAAACCTTCGTCAAGGTGGATAAGGACTGGCGAAACTCCACCAAAGAATTGAACCTGTTTGGGTATAATCCTGAGTAGGGTTTCTGCTTTTTGCAAAAGAAACTTTATTTCACCTCCAAGATCACTCTCTGGTAAGCGACCAGTTGGAAAGGACCATCATCATGCACCTCGCAAATGAGGTGCATTTTTTTGCCTTTTGCGTTTTGAGGCACTTGGAGTTGCAAGCGTGGATGGGTGTTGTCTGCTATGGTCAGTTTCTGCGGATAGGTGTCAGCCTCGAGTTGATGCCACCACAGGAAAGAGAGGTGGTCACCCTCCGCATCTTTCGACATGGAGGCATCCAGCGTGATGACCTTTCCTGCTTTCGCCTTCAGGTGGAGCGGCTTCAGCGAGTGGATGCCGTTCACATAGACGGTGGGGTTGGTGTTGCCTCGTCCCTCCTTTGCCCATTGCATGCGAGCCGAGAAGTCGTTCAGTTCGTCGGGATAGAAACGGCGCTTGTAGCCCTCGCTGATGCTCCTCTGCGGTTGCTGCCAACTCACCCACGACTCGGTGAGGCTGTCTGCCGTGAGCCCGAAAGTGTGGCACCCTCCCCATCCAGCCTGTGTAGGGTCGTCGGGGTCGTTCAAGCCGTTGGGCATCACATGGAGGAAGGATGGCGTGTCGCCTTCCACGCCCCATTTATAGTTCGGATAGATGCTGCCCAACGCTCCGTGTCCTTGGATGCATTGCTGATGTTGTGCCCAATGCTGCTTGCCCAGTTCGCATTGCAGTTGCCAAGTGCCCTCGTCCCAGATGAAAGTTAGGTTGTCCTTGAACTCCCGACGCATCCATTGGTGCGAACTGTATGCCAGATTCATCCGCATGTCGTACCTCATGTCTTGGTCGGTGATGGTATAGACACGAAACTTCCTCAGAAACTTCTTCAGTTCCTTCTCCGTGCGTGTCTGCTGCACCCGCCAGATGGCTTGTGCCAGCGTGTTCGCGCCTCCCCATGCTGCCACCCAGATGGGGCGGTCATCGTCCTCGTCCGCCAGTTGTATCAGGAAGTCGCTGCCCGGTGAGTCGTACCCCTCGCCAATCACCCCGATGCCACCCCGATGGCTGCCTGCCATCGAACGGCTGCGGATGTATTCCACGCTCGGCCAATAACCCAGCCGCTGTTTTCCGCTCTCCTCCTGAAGAGACAGGAACGCCGTTTGCGAAGACCGTTTCCGAAGGTTCTCCACATCCTTTCCGTAGGCATCCACCACCTCGTCCAGCACCTTTGCCCACTCCTCGGGATAAGGGTCACAGTTCCATCCCACCGTCGTCATAAACGCCTCGATCTCAAATCGGTCAGCGTATGCCATTAGCCGAATCGCCGATTCCATATCGTCAGGCTCCACGTTGCAGTCGCCAATGTCCGACATGATAACGATGCGTGGCTTCAGTTCGTTCGTGAAGATGTTTTTCGCCTCTGCTGTGGTCATGGTCAGCAGCAGAAAGGATAGTAGGTAGATTCTTGCTGTCATTTTTTTTTCTATTAGTTTATCGGTATGAAAAGAGTATTCTTGTTCCTAATTTTGTGCAGACCAATGATAAAATTTCAGAGATGGAGATGACTTGCCATATTCTATTGCGGAAGTTTATCCACACAGAAGGTATCTCCGATTTTGGTCACGATTCTTTGTGCCATCATTCGGTCTTCTTTCTATTGTTTAGTGAATACTCTTGATAATTGGTCACGAATTGTGACCACAAATATACTAAAAAAATCGCATACGTTGTATAATTCGTATGCGATTTTATGCCTATTTTAGCAGAAAATGATGGGATTGAGCGAATGAAATAGGCACAAACGAAGGCAGATGGCGATAATTACTTGACCTTTGACAACTCCTCCATCATCTTCTCAACGCCCGACCAGCCACTGATGGCTTTGACAATCTGCCCCTCGCGGTCGTAGATGAGATAATGCGGAATGGCATCTTCATAGTCGGGGATTTGCATTTCTCCTATCTTGTCTTTAGGCACGATGTAGTGGTCGCCAGCGTGCTCGGCGACATATTTCACCCATTCATTGGAATCGCTGCTGGTATCGGCGATATAGACGAAATCGACACCCCGTGCCATCAATTCATCCTTCACTTTCTCCATTTCCGTCATTCCCAAACGACAGGGGCCGCACCATGTGTCCCAGAAATCGATGAAGACGATATGGCCTTTGTGCTTTGCAACGATTTTGGACAGCCACTCCTGCGGATTGCCTTCTGGCAGTTCGCGCCATGTGCCTTTGACGTTGGTATCCTCTTTCCTCATTACTGCTTGCACCTCCCGTATTTGTGTTTGGAACTCTGGCGAAAGGGCATTTATCTCGCTTTCAGTCACAGGCATATTGGCTTTTACGCGAGTCATCACCGTCTTTGCCTCGTCCAACTCCTTGAACCAGCGTCCTAAGGGCGAATCTTCCAGTCCGTTGGCTTGAATGTATAGCCTTCCTTCGTCGAACAGATTTTTCATACAGGCGAAGAAACCGAGGATGCTGCGATAATACGTCAGTTCGGGTGCATGGGGATCTTTGAAGGTGAATTGCTTCTCGAACATTGCCAGTGAATCCTTGTCCTGGGTTAAGCCGTAAATCTTCTTTGTGAATGCGTAGTTTCTTAGTTTATTCAAGTAATCCTGTTCTATCATCATTCTTTGGTATTCTCGTTCCTCAGGCGAAATGTCGATAGAATCCAACTGTTTCACCACATCCTGAAACTCATTCCAACACACTTCGCGCCATTCGTCAAAAGTGTCGTGATAGTGAGCCGTGGCATATTCGCGACTAAAACCAAGTTTCATTCCTTTCATGTGAATGGGCAGGGGCAGTTCGAAGGATGCACCTTCGATGTGGATGGCTTTCTTCCAGAGTTCTCTCAGTTTTGTCGTCGTGATGCTGTCGCGTGGTGTTTCTTTATTGTAGGCATGATATTCATTGAACGCTTTTTTGTTGAAATCAACCCTGACGGTGTCGCCCGGGAAGAGCAGGATTGACCATCCATCAAATTTGTGCTGTATCGGATAGCAGATGTCCCATGTGATGGTAAACGTGCCGGCGACGGAATCGGTGGTAGTTTCTGGGAAAGAACCGCCTTTCAGCGATTCCTCATTACCCCAAAACATGGGGATTTTCTCATTATCGCTTGAATCCCTGTCAACATAACGTCCCAGAATAACAGCAGGTGCACTCTTACGCTCCCATGTCGGGAGGGATGATGTGGTTTGAGATAACACGGGAATACTTGCCACAAAGGCAAAGAGAATAGAAATGATAGTTTTCTTGTTCATTTTCATTGCTTTTAGTCATTTAACGTTTTTTGCGACAAAGGTACAACTATTACACTATTCCAACCAAGAAAATCAGTTTGCATTTAGTTGGCATTTCTGTGCAAACTAAATGCAAACTAAATGCAAACAAAATGCAAACTGATTTTCTTGGTTGAAACAGATGGAGTGCATGACATCAGGGTGGAGTATTTCGTATTCCACACCGTATGCCTCAGCAATCTCTTTAATTGCCATTGTTAGTTCTCCTTATAGTGTATTCCTCGACTTCTTTCCCGATAAACAATTTGATGTTGTTCCAGTTGATGGGGGCAAACATGACAGGCATGGGCTGTGGGTCGGCATCCGCAAAATAAGTCATGCTTAATAGTGCTCGGTATTCGGAGCCATCGGGGTACTTTTCAAAATAAAAGTTCATGATGTCTTCAAAGGAAAAGTGTTGCAAAAGAAAAAAAATATCAATAAAATCTTTTTTTGTACCTCTTCCGATGACGGCATTCACTTTCATAGCAGCAATATCTTTCGGTGACGCTAATCTGATACCATCTTCAATGACTGGTTCATCAATCCACTCATAATCATAGTTCACAATATCCACCTTCACATCGTTTAGCATATATGCCTTGATGCGTTTAGTGTAGGAACCTCTCACAAGATGATGTACACATTCTTTTAATGCTTCCGTCAATTCGTCGGCATCTTCTGTCGTATGACCAAAAAAATCCAAGTCAATGGAACGTCGATGCCCATATTGTAGAGCAAGAGCCGTACCACCAACCAGTCTCATGTCGTTGAGAATAGGTTGACGCATCAGTATTCTCAAGAGTTCCAATGTGTCGGGAAGGACTGTCTGAAATGATAGCATCGGTAGTCTTCTTCTTTTGTGTGGGAAATCGTACAAATGAACGAAAGGCATACAGGGTCTAATGTCCTCATCTTTTTACATTCATCGACAATTCTGTCAAGACCGTAATAATGGTTGATAAGTCGCCAATCATTCATCTCCCCATGTTCCAGCACACGCTGAATGATATATGGCGAGTTGGCATCCATCGACAAATGTGATGAATCAGCATCCCAAAACAGATTCTTGGAAAAAAGACCTATGTATTCTCTATTGCTCATTTCTTAATGGATGTACAAAGGTAGAGATAAATATTGATATGACCAAATGTGAAGTTGAAAAAACGTTTTATAAAAGTCGTTCAAGATGTTTGGATAATCTTTTGCTATAGTCGTTATTGAAAATTTCTGTTAATATGGTTTTCTTGTTCATCGTTCTCGTTTTATTCCTGTATATAATCACTGAAGCACAGGCGACAACTCTTCCATCATTTGGTCGAGGTTGCCCCATCCGACAAAGGCGTGGTGGATAGTGCCGTCGGCATTGATGAGCACCCACACGGGAACTCCGTTTGTGTCGCATGGAATTTGCTGATGCAATGTCTGGAGTTGCTGCTTGGTCAGTCGGTAGTGGTCACCGATGTAGTTGGGGATGAGTCGCTGCCATGTGGCAAGGTCGGAGTTTTCGCTGGCAACGCTGACGAAATGCATACGGTCAGCAAGTTCTTTCTTCTTTTCGTGCATTTCCTTGAAGGCGAATCGGCATGGGCCACAGGTGGTTTCCCAGAGGTCTAACAATACGGGGCGTCCTCGATATGGTTTAAGGATAGCCGAGAGGATGTCATCAGAATCTTTTGTGCTGTCAGGCAAAGTGCAAATGCGAGACATACCCTGCTCACTCACGAATGACAGTTCCCGCTCCATTCGGTCGTTATAGTCTAACACATCCCGCCCCAGAACTGGCAAGAATGTCCGTACACTGTCTTTCTGCTCTTCTGTGAGCAACAGTTTCTGCGCCCCCATTTGTTCCAGAAACTTTGAGGCCAGATGACACTGCTGATAGTCTGCCGGTAACTTTACTGGCCGGCTGACATACGACGTGACGAAAGTTTCAGGCATTCCCCACATGACATAGCTGAGCACAGGGCTTACCCAAGGAGCATCCTGCATATAAGCATCTAAACGTTGCTTCAGCCGTGCCTCGAAAGCATCATACGCTTCTTCTGTTTCGATTCCCTCATATTGGATGGACTGACCACAGAATGGCATCATCGCCCCCAATTCATAACGGTTTACGGCCTTTGCAAAATCGCGATAGGCTGTGCCAATCTTTCGGTCATTGTCTATAAGTTCATTGATACGCTTGTAAGTGGAATCCAGATAGTGGAAGTAGCCCTCTTCGCTTTTCTCGGGCAGTTCGGCTGCAAGTTGCCCCATGTTACGTTTCGCTTCTATGTCACGATAGACGGTCTCAGGGTCAAAGCCCTGTTCTGTAGCATATACCAAATCATGATTGAAGTCGGCCAACTGTCCGCTGAATGTCAGTGCCTTCGACAGCCCCTGAGTTTTCTGCTTTTCAAGATTGAGCGTAAACGAAACCGTCTGTCCTGGCACTACGTAGCAGGTGAAGCGGCAATTGCCCACTGTTACGTAGCAATCCACCGTCGTACCCGTAGGCAGGTTCAGACAGAAATGCCCGTCGGCATCCACTGCCGTGCTTCCCCGTCTTAGGGCATCGCCCATTCCTGAATTGTATTTCAAGGCATAGCGTACTCGCACACTATCCGGCTTCTGCAAGGCATCCCCAATAATTATTCCGTCTAATACGGCAGGTTCTTTTGAGTACTGGAACGCTGGCAGATGTTTCTGCCCCTGTCCTGTCACCCAGATGAGGGCAAAGAGTGCGGTGATGATGGTTTTCTTCATGTTTTTATCTGTTAAGTAGAGTTTTTCTATCTATATATACGCAGAAATCCCCAATTTATTATGTTTAAAGAATGTTAAACTTTGCAAAATGCCTAATGGAGAGACATTCCCCCTTTCATCGTAATGATGTTGAAGGGCTTGGGGTAATGATGATACACTCGATGCCGTACCCGAGGGGTACGGTGCGGTGTACCCGAGGGGTACGGCATGTCGTAGTCGAGGGGTACGATTTCCTTCTTTCGCCGCAAAGCAGTTCGGAAAGGCGAAAAAAGACGATGAAGAACGACAATTTATTCAGATAATTGAAGTTTTTGACAGCGGCGGATGCGTATATGCTCGATTTTCACTACCTTTGCACCGATTTTTGAGCCGCCTTGGCCTTATCCGGAGGATGAGGGGAGCCATCTGGGGCGGTGAGTAGTAACCCGAAAAGGTGATAATGGCTATCAGTTCTTAGAAAAAGAATTACTGAAAAGATTATGGCAAATTTAGTAGCGATTGTGGGGCGTCCCAATGTGGGAAAGTCCACGCTGTTCAACAGATTGACAAAGACTCGTCATGCGATTGTGAGTGATGAGGCTGGCACGACGCGTGACCGTCAGTACGGCAAGTGCGAGTGGGGTAACAAGGAGTTTTCGGTGGTGGACACCGGCGGTTGGGTGGTCAACTCAGACGATGTGTTTGAGGAGGAAATTCGTCGTCAGGTGCTCATTGCCATCGAGGAGTGTGACGTGATACTCTTCATGGTGGATGTGCGGACGGGGGTGACTGACCTCGACATGGAGGTGGCAGACATCTTGCGTCGCAGTAAACTGCCTGTGTTTGTGGTGGCTAACAAGGTCGATAGCAATGAGTACCGTTACGATGCTGCCGAGTTCTACAGTTTAGGTCTTGGTGACCCGATGTGCATCAGTTCGCTCACAGGTAGTGGCACGGGCGACTTGCTCGATGCGATGGTGGGCAGTTTCACGAAGGAGATGACGGAGGCATTTGAAGAAGACATTCCAAGAATTGCCGTGGTGGGTCGTCCGAATGCAGGCAAGTCATCGATTATCAATGCCTTCCTCGATGATAACCGCAACGTGGTGACCGACATTGCCGGTACCACGCGTGATTCGATTTATACGAAGTATGAGAAGTTCGGCTTCAACTTCTATCTGGTCGATACGGCGGGCATCCGCAAGAAGAACAAGGTGACGGAGGACTTGGAGTATTATTCGGTGATGCGTAGCATCCGTGCTATCGAGAACTCCGACGTGTGTGTGCTGATGGTGGATGCCACCCGAGGCATAGAAGGACAGGACATCAACATTTTCCAACTGGTGCAGAAGAACCAGAAAGGACTGGTGGTGGTGGTGAACAAGTGGGATCTCGTGGAGAACAAGACCAACGAGGCAATCCGTTATTTTGAACGTGTCATCCGTGACCGTTTTGCACCCTTCACCGACTTCACCATCATCTTTGCGTCGGCTGTGACCAAACAGCGCATTTTCAAGGTGTTGGAAGAGGTGCAGAAGGTGTATAAGGCACGTACCAACAAGGTCTCGACCGCCAAGTTGAATGAGGTGATGCTGCCGATTATCGAAGCCACACCGCCTCCATCGCTGAAGGGCAAGTACATCAAGATTAAGTACGTGATGCAGATTCCTAACACGCGTGTGCCCTCGTTTGTGTTCTATGCCAACTTGCCGCAGTATGTGAAGGAACCTTACAAACGGTTCTTGGAGAACCAAATCCGTGAGCATTGGGACTTCAAGGGAACACCCATCAACGTGTATATCAGGCAAAAATAAATAGTGAAAGAAAAGGCAAAACGAGCCTGTTTTTCTTTGTCTGCCGTATAAACATGATTCTATATGAAAAGAAAATGTTTTTTCATCTTGTGTGTTAGCCTTATGGTGCTTTCCTCTTGCCGTGAACTCACCGCGGAAGAGGCTGCCAAGGAGACCCTGAAGGAGGCGATGGAGGCACTGAACCGAGAGGATTACGATGCCTACTTGCAACATGTCGATTTCGGCGCCGAGATGGATTCCGCACAGGAGGCTTTCATGCGCGATGCCTTGAGACAGCACTTAGGGTGGCAACGAAACGAGCGGGCTGCACTTGTGGCTATCGACATGATTGATGCCAAGATGCACGGCGACACGATTTGCACGGTGTATTGCCAATACACGTTTGCTGACAGCACGAAGGAGGTGGCATCGCAAAAGATGGTGAAGAATGGCGAAACATGGAAAATGAGGCTAAGAAACTGAAACACAAAAATAAGATTGAGTCAACTTCCTTAAGTTTTTGAACAACGAATTTTGCGAATGAGACGAATATTTTTTCATGTCGCAGGGCGACGACGAATAAAGACGAATGAGAGCCACGGATGGCTCTACCATGCGGCATGCAGAGCAACAAGGCGATAACCACTTCACCTTGCAACAACATTCGCTTTTATTCGTTGCCGTTCCACGGCATTGAAAGAAAATTAGTCAAATTCGTATCATTCGTTGTTCTAAAAAATAATATTGATGTTATTGGACGAACATGAAAAGGTTGAGATTAGTTGTATTGATGGTTTTTGCGACGCTGTTTGCTGTCGCACAAGGGACGGATTCCATCACGAAAGAGTGGGTGAGGAATCACTATGACAAGCGAGAGGTGAGGGTGATGATGCGCGATGGGGTGCATCTTCACACGATCATTTATGAACCGAAAGACCACACCGTCAGACACCCCATCATCATGCAGCGTTCCTGCTATTCGTCTGCCCCATACGGCGAGGCGTATATGGAACTGGAACGTCCGGCATGGCGTGAGTTTACACGGAATGGCTACATCTTTGTCTTTCAGGATGTTCGTGGCAAGAACATGAGCGAAGGTACCTTCACCGATGTGCGTCCGTTTGTGGAAGGAAAAAAGAAACCGAAGTTCAATAAAAAAGGCGAGATTGTGAAGGCAAACCCTTCTGCTCCCATTGATGAGGCTTCCGACACGTATGACACAGCGGAATGGCTGGTTCACAACACGAATAGCAATGGCAACATCGGCGTGTTCGGCATCTCTTACCCAGGCTTCTATTCGACGATGGCTGGCATGAGCGGCCATCCTGCCGTGAAGGCGGTGAGTCCGCAGGCACCTGTCACCGACTGGTTCCGTGGCGACGATGCCCACCACAACGGCGCCCTGTTCCTGCTGGATATGTTCTCGTTCCAGTATTGGTTTGAGTATCGCAACACGCCAGCCTTTCACAATGCCCGCTATGGCGGCACGATGCCCAAGGTGGGACCTTCGCCAGCCGATATCGTTCGCAACGATGTCTATACCGACTACCTGAAACGAGGAGCGGTGAAGAACTTTACGGCTCTCTTTGGCGACAGTGTGCAGGGATGGAACGACGTGGTACACCATCCAGACCTCGACCAGTGGTGGGAAGACCGCAATGTGCTCAACCATTGCCAGAACTCCACGGCAGCCGTGATGGTCGTGGGTGGACTTTTCGATGCAGAGGATTGCTACGGAGCGTTTGCCACCTATAAGCAGTTGCGGAAGGATGCCAAGAACCGTGATGTCTTCTTGGTGGAAGGACCTTGGTCGCACGGAGGGTGGGGCAGAGGTGCCCGTCCTTTCTTCGGACATGTCTATTTCGGTCCCGAACAGGTTTCCGACTATTATTTGAAGAAGATTGAATATCCCTTCTTTGCCTACTATCTGGAAGGGAAAGGCGAGAAGCCCGCTGCCGTAAGGGTGTATGATTCGGGCTCTTGCCGATGGAATGTTTATTCGGGGAGTTGGCCCATCAAGAGTGACAAGACTCCATATTGGCTCACCGAGGATGGACTTCTTGCCCATCAGGTGAAGAAGGTCATGCGACCGCTCACGTATGTCAGCGACCCCGCTCGCCCTGTGCCCTACGTGATGGAGCCCGGCACTTCTCGAACCACAGAATATATGCTGGACGACCAGCGTTTTGCTGCCACTCGTCCCGACGTGTTGGTGTTTGACAGTCCTGTGCTGACCGACACCCTCCAGTTGGCTGGTGAGGTGGAGGCGGAACTGGAGGTGAGCATCAGCACCACCGATGCCGATTTCATTGTGAAACTCATCGATGTGTTCCCCGAAGATTTCGCATACCCCGACAGCCTCTATGCGGATGGTTTCCGCAACGACTACTATCCGATGGGCGGCTATCAGATGCTGGTGCGTGGCGAGGTGATACGTGGCAAGTATCGCAATAGCCTGAGCAACCCCGAGCCGTTTGTGCCGAACGAGAAGACCACCGTGAAGTTCCGACTGCCCGATGTGGCACACACCTTCCTGCCAGGGCATCGGCTGATGGTGCAAGTGCAAAGCACGTGGTTTCCGCTGGTTGACCGCAACCCTCAGCGGTTCTGCAACATCTACGAGTGCAACGACAGCGACTTCCAGACGGCAATCATCACGATTCATCCCGACAGCAAGATTTGGTTGCCAGTGGTAAAGCATTAAAATTCATGAATAATTCGTGATCAATTCATGAAAATTCATGTTAAAGAAAGAAATACGAATTGCCATGAATTAACCATGAATTATCATCAATTATTTTACAGAAGTATCGGATGTAATTATACCGCAAGCGGTCTTTGAAAAACCATAAAAAACAAGAAAAAACCATAAAAAAACAATCTGAGGTTGTCAGTTTTTTATGATAAAATGATTGTTTTTTTGAGGTTTTCTTTGGTTTTTTCTGGTTTTTCTAAAGACGCAAAGCGTTAAGAAGAACTCCCGAAAGTTGAATTATTTTATGGAAAAGAAGACCTCGAACACAAACATCTTTGCATCCAAGGTGGGTGCGATTCTCGCCGCCGCTGGCAGTGCGGTGGGCTTAGGTAACGTGTGGCGATTCCCCACCGAGACGGGCGAACACGGTGGTGCAGCCTTCATCCTCATCTATGTGCTCTTCATGCTCCTGCTCGGTGTGCCCATCATGGTGACAGAGTTTGCCATTGGTCGTCATGGCGGTAGCGATGTGTCGGGGGCATTCGAGAAGATGAGTGGCGGCCGGAAAGGTTGGCGATGGATGGGTTTGATACCCGTGGTGAGTGGTTTCCTGGTGCTCAGTTACTATGCGGTGGTGGCAGGTTGGACGCTCTACTATGCCTACGTGGCACTGATGAACGGCTTTGCAGGCAAGACGGCAGAGGAGTTTCAGACAGACTTTGAGGCATTTTCTTCCGATTCACTATCCCCCGTCTTTTGGACGGTGCTGATTATTGCTATGACCTGCGGCATCGTTGCCCTCGGTGTGCAACGCGGCATCGAACGAGGTTCAAAGATCATGATGCCCATGCTGTTCATCTTCATCATCGTGCTGGTGGGGTGTTCTTTGTCGCTTCCTAATGCACACCTTGGCTTGCAGTTTCTCTTTCATCCCGACTTCTCCAAAGTGACCAGTTCGGTGATTCTCAGTGCGATGGGACAAGCCTTCTTCTCGCTGAGTGTCGGACTTGGTTGCCTCTGTACCTACGCTTGTTATTTCCGTAAAGATGTTGATTTGATGAAAGACGGACTCAGCGTTGCCTCCATCGATACGCTCGTTGCCCTGCTCAGCGGACTCATCATCTTCCCTGCCGTCTATTCCATTCCCGGTTTGCAGCCCGATGCAGGTCCTTCGCTTGTGTTCATTACCTTACCCAATGTTTTTCAGCAGGTGTTTGGCAATATCCCCGTGCTGGCATACCTCTTCTCCCTAATTTTCTATCTCTTGCTGGTCATGGCAGCCCTCACCAGCAGCATCTCCATGCTCGAAATGTCTGCTGCCTATTTCCACAAGAACCTCCGTCTTCCACGCCCTCTGGCAGCCGTCGTTGTCAGCCTCGTCTGCATGTTGCTTGCCACCTTCTGCTCGTGGTCGTTCGGCGATTGGAAAGACGTCAAAATCTTCGACATGAACTTCTTCGACCTCTTCGATTTCCTCGTTGCCAAACTCATCATGCCCATCGGTGGTATGCTCATGTGCATCTTCCTCGGTTGGGTGGTCGATGAAAAAGTGCTCCGTGCCGAAATGACCAACAACGGCACCCTCCGCTCTCCCCTCTATCCCACCTACCGCTTCATCATCCGCTATCTCGCCCCCCTCTGCATCTTCCTCATATTTGCCAACGAGTTGGGCCTCTTCAACTTTTTCACCGAAGCATAAGTGATGCTTTCGACACCTCTAAACCGACGTGCCCCACGTCGGTCGACCGATGTGCCCCACGTCGCCTCACCGACGTGGGGCACGTCGTTTTACCCTTCTGCCGATGTCCTAAAAAGGCTGCATGAAAACTCTATATGAAACCCTCAGAAAACACCTCCCCAGAAGACATGAGCCTGAGAGCAGAGTGATGACGAGCGTGAGGGCAAAGTGATGACGAGCATTGGAGCAGAGTGATGACGAGCAAGAGGATTCGGAAGACAAGGGCATGAGAACTCGGAAGACACGGAACACAGTCGTCCGAGATGACGGGCATGAGGGCGAGGAAGACATTGGCAAAAGACATCGGACATCATTGGCAGAAGACATTGGGCATCGTTTCCGCAAGACATAGTCAAGTGACCTTGGTGAACATCGAGGGTCATTCCTTTCTGTAGATATTTTCACATTTTTCTCTATTTTTATTTCGTTTTGCAAAAACTTTTGTATCTTTGCAGTCTGATATACAACAAAGCAAACATTTATGATGGAATCAGTAGCATTCAAGAAACGTACACGCGATGAAGTTATCGCAGCCTTCCGCGAATCACTTCGCAAAAAGCACGAGTGGCAGGAAAAGGCGGAAGAAAGCATTCAACGGATACGGCAAGAACGTCTGCAATTGAGCATTTGAGCCGACGATGAATGCACTTGACATGAACTTCATCAACCGGCTCACTCCATATAAGGTATGGACAGAGAACGGGCGTGATTACATTATAGAAACCAACAGAGGAAACATCTTCATCATTGGTTTCATGGATGACTATTCCATTTGGCCAACAGGGGCCTATCAGTTTACCATCAACAACCAAAGTCACCGACCTTCGCCGAACGACCAGAAACTGAGAGAAACCATCCTTTTGCTGATAGAGGCTTTCTTCATGGCAAACCCTGACATTCTGCTTTATATCTGCGAGACGGGTGACGGCAAACAAGCCTTTCGTAGTCGGTTGTTCATCCGTTGGTTTAGTACTTACAGCCGACGTGACGACTACATTTTGCAGACAGCAGAAGTGCAGGAAGAGACGACCCGTAATTTTGCGGCAATCATTGTACAGAAGAATAATCCTCGGCTCACAGAAATCATGGCAGAGTTTAACGAGACCATTGATATTCTCACTAACAAACCTGAATGAATATAACTTAACAAAACTTGCCTATGTAACGCCACAACATAAAAGCATACATATCTATATAATATGAGGCACAAAGCACATTCCGTTTTGTGCCTTTTTTGTGCCCTTTTGAAAAAAGTTGGGGAAAAGTTTGTGGGTGTCGGAGTTTTTTAGTTAATTTGCAACCGATTGGGCGGTTAACGTCCTGTCACTGCGGTGCTTCGGTGTCGTGGCTTATTGGTAAAATAGAAGCGTTATGCTCTTTCTTGCAAGGTGGAAACCTGAGAAATTTCAATCATTGCAAAGAATGCTTGAGACGGCTCGTGTGCTACAAGGTATCTCATAGCGAAAGAAGTTGGACATAGCGGCTTCACGCATATTGCGTGGAACTGCTTAATTAAACCATCTTTTTCGCTATGGGCAATTCTCAGGGCCCCCACCTTGAAGATGTGGACATACAGTTCCACGCTTCTTGTGTATGTATTGTGTGTGTGCTTTTGCAAGGGACTGGCAAAAGCCATTTAGAAAGAACAAAAAATCATTTATTATCCTTTTATTAACTTAAAAAAGACAACTCCTATGAAAAAGTATTTATTTCTATTCTTTTTGTTGACAGGGGCAGTCCTTCTGCATGCACAAACTCAGCGTACACAAGTCCAACCGAGAAGTACAACACAGTCCACGGTGAAGACATTCACCCTTTCCAACGGCAAACTGGGACCTGTGCAGGTGGGGGCAAAGTTCGCCAACATTCCTGCCGCTTATGCAGGATTGTATGACAAATACACAAAGAAAACACAGACCATGGAAGATATGGACGGGGAATGGACGGTGGTATATTATCAGTTTACCAAGGCAGGCAAAAATGTTTTCCGTATTGACATTGATGATAACAGAGTTATCACCTCCATTACTCTGCAAGCAGGGTCTGCTTCCATTGTCAAAACTCCAGATGGTTTTTATGTTGGCTATCCTGCCCGTACCCTTTTCACCAAGAAACGAATGGAGTGGAACACCTACTATGACGGGGAAGTGTTTGGTATCAGCGGGCACTACACCTTCAAGGTAAGCAGTAACGACCTCATCAATACAGATGTTCCTCAGAACGCCAACCAGTTCAAATCCACAGCAAAAGTTAGTTCTATTATATATAGTAATTATATGGAGGACTCTTATTAAAAGGCTTGTACAAACCATAAGAACAACAATACCTTTTATTTATTAATCAATTAAAAATCAAAAACATGAAAAAGATTCTTTTTGTGCTGGTTGCTACAAGCATTACAATGGCAGCACAAGCAAAAATTCTGAGAGTAAGCAACGTACCTGGAAGTTCGGCTCCTTACAAAGGTATTTACGCAGCAATCCATGCAGCAGAAGAAGGAGACACCATTATGGTAGATGCATCATCAACAACCTATGATAATGTTACTATCGACAAACGTGTGGTTTTGTTGGGACCGGGGTATTGGTTGCAGGAAAATGGCATTATTCAAGAAGGTGGAGAAACTGCATCTGCAAGTATTTGGGTAGGTGCTAAGGGAGTTATTATTAAAGGTATGACATTGACAGGCCTTACTATTCAGGGAGACCAAACCGTTATCAGCAGATGTAGAGTTTTGAACGGCATTACTATTGATCATGCTAACAACTGCATCATCCATCAAAACTATTGTATGTATGTGGCATCATATAGTTTAACAGACCCCAAGACATCCAATCATCAAATAACCAATAATATTATGACAGGTAATACAACTGGATTTTACATGGGGAATTTCACAAATACTCTTTTTGCTTATAATACATGTATCGGCACAGAGAAGCCGAGAATGATGGGAAGTGATGGAAGTGGTAAAGTGCTTGATTGCACGATTGAACATAATGTTTTTATAGAACTTCCCAGTATTGATATGTCAAATTCGATGAACAATAATACAGTTCCACAAATCTGGCCATATAAAGCATCGATGACGGATAAAGAGGTACAAAAAGCCCTTTCAAACCTTACAGATGGTGCTTTCGCTGGCGACGACCCTTATGTTCTTTCAGGTGTTCCTGCAGGTCCCGTTGTTCAGGATTTGATTGTTCCTGTCACAGTGGAAAAGGGCAGCAAGATGAGTGTCACCGTTAAAGTAGGAGTGGTAAAATGAAAGCGTTAAGAATCTTCACACTGGGTTTGGCTGCCATTAGTGCTGTGTTTGTCATGGCACAGTCGCCTAAACGGGTGGAGTATTTCTTGGACACAGACCCTGGTTATGGCTTGGGCAAACTCATCAGCAACATCCAAGTGGGCGACAACCTGTTGACATTCGATGTCAGCGATGCGCCCGAAGGGGCACATGTGCTGTCTGTGCGAAGCCAAGATGACCAAGGTGTATGGTCTTCCACGATGAGCCGCCCGCTCTTCATCGAGCGTTTGCAGGACATCGTCTATGTGGAATACTTCTTTGACGGCAAAGACCCTGGTGTGGGCAAGGCAACCAGCATTGCTCTGCCCCAACAAGACTACAAGGCACATCTCGACTTCACGTTTGAGCCAGACATCACCGCATTAGCGATTGGCGAACATGAAATTTCTGTTCGTGCCCGAGACGTATTCGACACGTGGACAGATGTGATGAGCCGTAAGTTTACGATTGTGGACAAATACGTTCCTGAACCGCCAACTCCCGTCACAGGTGATTTGGCTCGTTTGGAATACTTCTTCGATACGGACCCTGGCTATGGAAAGGGTCAAACCCTGCAAAATCCAGCCACGGGTACCAATGTCTATCAAATGTCATTCGACGGAGTGGAAGCGGGAGCCCATGTGCTCTATCTGCGTGCTCAGGAAAAGAATGGTGTGTGGTCTCCTGTCATGAGCCGTCCGCTTTATGTTCAGGATTCACCGGATGAGAGAATTGTTGCATTGGAATACTTCTTCGACGATGCCGACCCTGGCGAAGGAAAAGCCGTGAAGGTCAGTCTGCCGACAAGTTTGAAAGAGGCGTTCACGTTCGATGTGGCAACAGATGGCTTGGCCGCTGGTACTCATCGGCTCAACCTTCGTGTACAAGACGACACTGGTCAATGGTCTGTGCTGAAAAGCGAGTCGTTTGAAGTGACGGAAAGCATAGACATTGTGGATGGTAACTGCATCAATGGCATTTACTATAAATTCTATGCTAACACCAAAACGGCGGAAGTGATAAGTGGAGAGAACAGATATGCGGGCGACATTCGCATCCCGTCTTCCGTCAAGTATAATGGTGACACGTATTCCGTCACGTCGATTGGCGAGGCGGCATTCGCTTACTGCGATGAATTGACCTCCATAACAGTCTCCAACAGCGTCATTTCCATCGGTGAACGTGCTTTCCGTGAATGTGGTGGTCTGACGTCCATTCGGGTGGAGAGCGGCAACACGGTGTTTGACTCGCGTGAGAACTGCAACGCCATCATTGAGACGGCGAGCAATACGCTACTTGTTGGTTGTGAGAATTCTTTCATCCCTAATGGTATTACAGCCATTGGCGGAGGTGCTTTCTCTGACCGCAGAGGCTTGACTTCCATCACTATACCTGAAGGGGTCAAAACCATTGCGTGGACGGCTTTCGAAAGTACAGGCTTGACCTCTGTCACCATCCCCAACAGTGTCACGACGATTGACTTGTATGCCTTCACAAATTGTCAACTGACCTCTTTGACTATCCCCAGCAGTGTCACTTTCATTGGCGAAGGGGCTTTTGGTGGATGCTATGGATTGAAATCTATTCAAGTGGACAAAGACAACAAGGTTTATGACTCTCGGGGAAATTGTAACGCCATTATTGAAACGGCAAGTAATACACTGGTTGCAGGATGTAAGACCTCCGTCATCCCCGAAGATGTCACGTCCATCGGCACGGCCGCATTCATCTATTATTCCGACATGGCATCTATCACTATTCCCAGCAGCGTGACCAACATCGGACCAGAGGCTTTTTGGGGGTGTGGCTTTACTGACGTAAGAATCCCTCAGCATGTCTCATCTATCGGCTATTATGCTTTCGCTTATTGCTGGGAGTTGAAAGATGTGTATTGTTATGCAGAAAAGGTGCCAACAACCGACTTAGGAGTTTTCCAAGGTGTGGACACTCAAAATGCAACTCTCCATGTACCTGCCTCATCCATTTCGGCTTATAAGGCAGCAGAGCCTTGGAAAAACTTTGGCAAAATAGTGGCTCTAACCGAAGAAGATACAGGCATCGAGGATGTGATGACTGAAGAGTTGTCTTCATCCAACACCATCTATACCATTGATGGCAGAAGATTGAACACCTTACAAAAGGGTGTGAACATCATCCGCAACGGAAAAGAAGTAAAGAAGGTGTATGTGAAATAGCAAATTCTCATCAGATGTAAGAAGTTTGCTTGTTGTCTTGATGGCAGCAAGCGAACTTCTTTTGCAAATACAGGGCGAGTGATAACGCTGATGTATGTTGAATGGTGTGTCTTACGCTGGAAAAAGTTGACTGTTGTGTCAACTTTTTCCAGCGTAAGACAGATGAATTTTATGTTGGATAATTTTCGTCGAACTGACGCTCGATTAGATAAAAAGTCTTTATGTTGGCTTTGCCGAAGTTACTTGCGTTCGGCAAAACAAGTAAAAAAGTCTTTTTTTCTTGCTTTTGTACTCACTTAATCGTAACGTTGGCTTCGCCGAAAGTACTTTCGTTCGGAAAAACTCAAATAAATTTGGTTTTTCACTCACTTATTCGTACCTTTGCAGCCGATTTCGACTGTTTGGCGACTGATGAAAGGGATTCAGTTGCCAAATATTGATGTGAAATTTATAAATTAAGGTAATAAAATATGAATATTTCAGTAGAGAACATTGACAAGGTGAATGCGGTGATTACAGCCGTGGTGGAACCTGCCGACTATACGGAGAAGTATGAGAAGGCTATCAAGGATGCAAAGAAGAAAATGAATATGCCGGGTTTCCGTCCTGGCATGGTGCCTGTTGGCTTGATTAAGAAGCAGTTTGGTGTTTCCATTCTGGCTGAAGAGGTGAACAAGTTGTTGCAGGACGGATTGTTTGGCTATATCCGTGAGAATAAAATCAATATGCTGGGCGAGCCTCTGCCTACAGAGGACAACAACAATGTGGAACTGAAGGAAGGTGAGAGTTTCACGTTCAAGTTCGACTTGGCAATTGCTCCTGAGTTTGAGGTGAATCTGACAAAATCTGACAAGATTGACTACTACAATGTGGATGTGACAGATAAGATGGTGGAGAATCAGGTGGATATGTACCGTCAGCGTGGTGGCAAATATGAGAAGGTTGATTCTTACGAGGACAATGACATGATTAAGGGTGTCATCACTGAGTTGGATGTGGAGAACCCTGTATCTGCAGAGGATGTGGTGATGCTGCCTAAGTATTTCAAGAATGACGACCAGAAGAAACTCTTTGACGGCATGAAGGTGAACGACATCGTGACGTTTAATCCTTCAGTGGCTTACGATAACAATGAGGCAGAGTTGACCTCTCTATTGAAGGTGGAGAAGGCTGATGCGCTGAACCACAAGGGTGAGTTCAATTTCCAGATTACGGAGATTACTCGTTTCGTGCCGGGTCCATTCGACCAGGAATTGTTCGACACGGTGTTCCCTGGTGGTGAGGTGAAGAGTGAGGAGGAGTTCCGCGCAAAGGTGAAGGAACTGATTGAGAACCAGTTCAAGAAGGACAGCGATTACAAGTTCATTCTCGACGTGCGCAAGTATGCAACGGAGAAGGTGGGCAAGTTGGAGTTCCCGGAGGAGAAACTGAAGAAGATTCTGTTGGCAAACACGGGCGACCAGGAGAAGGTGGATGCTCAGTTTGACAAGAGCATTGAGGAACTGACTTGGCATCTCATCAAGGAGAAACTGGTGGAGCAGAATGAGGTGAAGGTGGATGATGAGGATGTGAGAAACATGGCTAAGGAGGTGACTCGCATGCAGTTTGCTCAGTATGGTATGTTGAACATCCCAGACGAGTATCTGGAGAACTCGGTGAAGGAGATGCTGAAGAAGCGCGAGACTGTTGACAATTTGATTGACCGTTGCATCGAGGTGAAGTTGGGTGCTGCCCTGAAGGAAAAGGTGACGCTGAAGGAGAATACAGTGAGTGCCGAAGAGTTCAACAAACTGTTTGAGGCATAAACATTTCTTAAAAATAGAAAAAAAAGTGGTGAGAATTTTTGTTCTTACCACTTTTTTTATACCTTTGCATAAGGATTAGCGCAATAGGCATCAAATAACGGACTATTTATTCTTTTTCACTGTTCTCAATTTGCGCCATCTTAGTTTTTGAAACACAAAAAATTACAGACGTAATTCAAATATTTATGATAAACGATTTTCAGAAGTATGCTACAAAGCATCTCGGTTTGAACAGCATGGTGCTTGACGATGTAATGAAGGCTCAAGCAGGGTATCTGAACCCTTACATTTTGGAGGAAAGACAACTCAATGTGACTCAGTTGGACGTGTTCTCCCGTCTGATGATGGACAGAATCATCTTCCTCGGCACAGAGGTGAATGACTATACAGCCAATGTGTTGCAGGCACAGATGCTGTATCTGGACAGTGTAGATAGCGCAAAGGACATCAGCATCTACATCAATTCGCCCGGTGGCAGTGTGTATGCAGGTCTGGGCATCTACGACACGATGCAGTTCATCAACAGCGATGTGCAAACCATCTGCACGGGCATGGCAGCAAGTATGGCAGCCGTGTTGCTGGTGGCAGGCAAGGAGGGCAAGCGCAGTGCCTTGCCTCACAGCCGCATCATGATTCATCAGCCGATGGGCGGAGCACAGGGTCAGGCAAGCGACATTGAGATTACTGCCCGTGAGATTCAGAAGTTGAAGAAGGAACTCTACACCATCATCAGCGACCACAGCCATCAGCCTTTCGACAAGGTGTGGGCAGACAGCGACCGTGACTACTGGATGACTGCCGAGGAGGCAAAAGAGTATGGCATGGTGGATGAGGTGTTGGTGAGAAAGATTTGAGGTTGAGTTCAGAATGCCTTATAGATAGAGGAAGTTATAGAAGTAACATACGAAAGTTGAATTATTTATTATTATAGGAGAAGTTACGAAAAGTGGCAAAAATAACAAAGTGCTCGTTCTGCGGTCGTCGTGAGGGTGAAGTCAATCTGCTGATTTACGGCATTGATGGCTACATCTGTGATGAGTGTGCGGAACAGGCAATGGAAATCATCAAGGAAACACGGAAAAGCCCGAAGAATGGTGGTGGCGAATTGAAGAATTTGCCGAAGCCGAAGGAGATTAAGGCATATCTTGACCAGTATGTCATTGGGCAGGATGCGGCTAAGGTTGCCCTTTCGGTGGCGGTCTATAACCACTACAAGCGTCTGAACCATTGGGAGGATGCCGATGGCGTGGAGTTGGAGAAGTCGAACATCATCATGGTGGGCAGCACTGGTACAGGCAAGACGCTTTTGGCAAGAACCATTGCCAAGATGCTGCTGGTGCCCTTTGCCATTGTCGATGCCACGGTGCTGACGGAGGCTGGTTATGTGGGTGAAGACGTGGAGAGTTTGCTTGCCCGTTTGTTGCAGGCGGCTGATGGCGATGTGAAGTTGGCAGAAAAGGGTATCGTGTTCATTGATGAGATTGACAAGATTGCCCGTAAGGGTGACAATCCGAGCATCACTCGCGATGTGAGTGGCGAGGGTGTGCAGCAGGGACTCCTGAAACTGCTCGAAGGCAGCGTGGTGAACGTGCCGCCTCAGGGTGGTCGCAAGCATCCCGAACAGCAGTTCATTGCTGTCGATACCCGCAACATCCTCTTCATTTGTGGCGGTGCTTTCGATGGCATAGAAAAACGTATTGCCCAGCGTCTCAACACGCATGTAGTGGGTTTCGATGCGGCTCGCAATGTGGCGAAGATAGACAAGTCAAACATGATGCAGTATATCGCTCCGATGGACTTGAAGTCTTTCGGCTTGATACCTGAAATCATTGGTCGTCTGCCCATTTTGACCCATCTTGAGCCTCTTGACCGCAAGGCATTGCGTTCCATCTTGACCGAACCGAAGAACTCGATTGTCAAGCAGTACATCAAGATGTTTGCCATCGATGGTGTGAAGTTGACCTTTGAGGAAGCGGTTCTGGATTATGTGGTGGACAAGGCGGTTGAGTTCGGGCTTGGCGCACGTGGTTTGCGTTCGCTTATCGAGGTGGTGATGATGAAGCCGATGTTTGAAGTTCCATCTACTGGTGTGACGGAATATGTGGTTACGCTTGAGTTTGCTCGTCAGCAGGTGGAAAATGCAAACATGGCAGTGTTGAAGGAAAGCACAGAAGATAAATGATAAAAAATTATAAAATTTCTGTGTTTTTTTCTCTTTTTCTTTGAAAATACAAAACAGATTTATAACTTTGTTGGTAGAATGTGTAATGTCCCACATTATCAATACGCTCTAACATCACATGGAAAAACCCGCAACACTACAGCAATCGCTGAAATATTATTTTGGTTTTGACACTTTCAAAGGCGACCAGGAGGCTATCATTCAGAACCTTCTTGACCATAAAGACACCTTTGTGCTAATGCCAACTGGAGGTGGCAAATCGTTGTGCTACCAGTTGCCGGCATTGCTGTTGGAGGGAACGGCGATTGTGATATCTCCGTTGATTGCTTTGATGAAGAATCAGGTGGATGCCATCAAGCACATCAGTGAAGAGGACAGTGTGGCACATTTCATCAACTCGTCGTTGAGCAAGGCAAACATCGACCAAGTGAAAGCCGACATCATGGCTGGAAAGACCAAGATGTTGTATGTTGCGCCCGAATCCTTGACGAAGGAGGACAATGTGGATTTCCTCCGTCAGGTGAACATCTCCTTCTTTGCCATCGACGAAGCGCATTGTATTTCGGAGTGGGGACATGATTTCCGTCCCGAATACCGCAAGATACGTCCTGTCATCAATTGGATTGCGATGGCACCCGTGATTGAACTGTTTCTGCCTCGCAACAAGGTAGGTGTCATCAAGGCTTTGACCGATGCTTATCGCGAGAAGAAGTTGAAGCATGATGAGTTGAACAAGGAGTTCAAGCAGTTCCCTGACCGTGTGAACAAGAAAGAACTGGACGATTTGGCTGCTCGTGTGGCAGGTTTTGCTGATATCATCGCTTTCATGGCAGAGATGAAAGAACAGATTAAGGAGAAATCCGACAAGTGTCCTCGTCTCGATGCGAAATTTGTTGATGCATTGATAGCCATCATGCCATCCATCCGTAAGAACTATGCCGAATTGCGCACACGCATGGCTGATGAGCCTGCTGTGATGGATTTACCCAAATTGCCGACCGATGAAGCCATCAGAGAGGCTGCCAAAAAGATATATGATGCCCCAGTCATTGCTCTGACTGCCACTGCCACCGATAAGGTGCGCAACGATATCAAGAAGAACTTGGGCATTGTTGAGGCTGCTGAGTACAAGTCGTCGTTCAACCGTCCGAATCTGTATTACGAAGTACGTCAGAAAAATGCGGATGTGGAAAAAGACATCATCAAGTTCATCAAGCAGAACACGGGCAAGAGTGGCATCATCTATTGCTTGAGCCGTAAAAAGGTGGAAGATTTGGCTGAGGTGCTTCGTGCCAACAACATCAAGGCTTCAGCCTACCATGCTGGTATGGACACGAAAGACCGTAGCGAGACTCAAGACGATTTCATCATGGAACGTGTTGACGTCATCGTTGCCACGATTGCTTTCGGTATGGGTATTGACAAGCCCGATGTGCGCTATGTCATCCACTACGATATTCCGAAGAGTCTTGAAGGCTACTATCAGGAAACAGGTCGTGCAGGCAGAGACGGTGGCGAAGGAAAGTGCATCACCTACTATTGTCACAAGGACTTGGAGAAATTGGAGAAGTTCATGAAGGACAAGACACCTGCCGAAAAGGATATTGGTACTCATTTGTTGAGCGAGACGGCAGCCTATTGCGAGTCGTCCGTGTGCCGGCGCAAGATGTTGCTGCACTACTTCGGTGAGGAATACGAGAATGATAACTGTGGAAATTGTGATAATTGTTTACACCCGAAGATGAAGACTGAACAGAAGGATAACTTGCTGCTTGCTTTGCAAACGATTCAGGCCGTGAAGGAGAATTTTAGGCAGGAATACATTATAAATATATTGCGAGGTGAAGAGACTGAGTCTATTCTGAGCCATAACCACGACCAGTTGGAACAGTTTGGTGCCGGTGCCGATGTGGAAGAAACCATGTGGGATGCCATCTTCATCCAAGCCGCACTGGAAGGCTATATAGAGAAAGAGGTGGAGAGTTATGGTGTTCTCAAACTCTCCAAGTCGGGCAAGAAGTTCATCAAGAAGCCAGAATCCTTCATGGTGGTGGAGAACAATGACTTTGACGATGATTTCGACGACAGCACAGAACAGGGCGGAACTGGTGTGGCAGACGAGGTGCTCTATGGTATGCTGTTAGACCTTCGGAAAAAAATTGCCAAGAAGCACAATGTGCCGCCATACGTGGTGTTCCAAGATGCATCGCTCGAGTCCATGTCCACGCTCTATCCTGTTAATGAAGAGGAACTGCAGAACATTCCGGGTGTCGGTGCAGGTAAGGCAAAGCGTTATGGCGAAGAGTTCTGCAAACTAATCAAGCGTCATTGTGAGGACAACGACATTGTCCGTCCGACAGACATGCGTGTCCGCACCGTTGCCAACAAGTCAAAGATGAAAGTAAAGATTATTCAAGCCATCGACCGCAAGGTGAGTCTTGAGGATATAGCCAAGAGCACAGGACTTGACTTCGATGAATTGCTCGACGAAATGGAGGCTATCGTCTATAGTGGAACGAAACTGAACATCGACTACTATTTCGAGGATATCGATATGGATGAAGATGTCATCGACGAGATTTACGACTATTTCCGCAGTAGCGAGACCGACGACCTTGACACCGCGCTCGACAACCTTGACGGCGACATTTACGAAGAGGACGTGCGGCTTGTGCGCATCAAGTTCATCAGCGAGTTGGCGAACTGACACAACGAATTAAACAAATAGAACGAATAAGACAAGTGTCATGAATTGACATTCGTCTCATTCGAAGCACAGAAAGTGCATTCGAGAATAAATCATTCGTTTCATTTGTTTAATTCGTTGTTTTAAATAAAATCCTTTCAAGTTTTTTTTGTCACGTCGCAAAAAATCCTTACCTTTGCATGCAATAAAATCAAAACATTATGTCATCATTTATTGCAGATAAAGTTGTGATGGAAGGATTGACATTTGACGATGTGCTGCTCATCCCAGCATATTCACAAGTTCTTCCACGCGAGGTTTCCCTCACCACCAAGTTTTCACGTAACATTGAATTGCAGATTCCATTTGTGACAGCAGCCATGGACACTGTCACCGAGGCTCCGATGGCAATTGCCATTGCCCGCGAAGGTGGTATCGGCGTGATTCACAAGAACATGAGCATCGAGGAACAGGCACGTCAGGTTGCCATCGTGAAACGTGCCGAAAACGGTATGATTTACGACCCTGTCACCATCAAGCGCGGCTCTACGGTGCAGGATGCGCTCGACATCATGCATGAATATCATATTGGTGGCATTCCTGTAGTCGATGATGTCAACACGCTCGTAGGCATCGTGACGAACCGTGACCTCCGTTTCCAAACTGACTTGTCCAAGAAGATTGACGATGTGATGACCAAAGAAAACCTTGTGGTGACCCATCAGCAGGCAGACCTCGACAGCGCATCCCGCATTCTTTTGGAACACAAGATTGAGAAACTTCCTGTCGTTGACAATGACAACAAACTCATAGGACTTATCACCTATAAGGACATCACCAAGGCAAAGGACAAACCTCATGCTTGCAAGGACTCCAAGGGTCGTCTGCGTGTAGCAGCAGGCGTGGGCGTGACAGCCGACACCTTCCAGCGTATGGAAGCATTGGTGAAGGCTGGCGTCGATGCGATTGTCATTGACACGGCACATGGTCATTCTAAAGGTGTCATCGACAAGGTTCGTGAGGCAAAGGCTGCATTCCCCGATGTGGACATCGTGGTGGGCAACATCGCCACAGGCGAGGCAGCCAAGGCACTCGTTGCGGCAGGTGCCGATGCCGTGAAAGTGGGTATCGGTCCTGGCTCCATTTGCACCACCCGGGTGGTGGCAGGAGTCGGTGTGCCTCAGTTGAGTGCTGTCTATGATGTGGCACAGGCATTGGCAGACACCGATGTGCCCCTCATAGCCGATGGTGGTCTCCGCTATTCAGGCGATGTGGTCAAGGCACTGGCAGCCGGTGGTTATTCTGTGATGATTGGCTCCCTTGTGGCAGGTACAGAAGAGGCTCCTGGCGAGACCATCCTTTTCAATGGTCGCAAGTTCAAGAGTTATCGTGGCATGGGTTCGTTGGAGGCAATGGAGAATGGTTCAAAAGACCGTTATTTCCAAGGTGGCGTGACCGAGACCAAGAAACTCGTGCCCGAAGGCATTGCAGGTCGTGTCCCCTACAAAGGCACCGTGCAGGAAGTGGTCTATCAACTCGTCGGCGGTCTTCGCTCAGGCATGGGCTATTGTGGTGCCGCCAGCATCATGGACCTTCACAATGCCAAGTTCACCCGCATCACCAATGCCGGTGTGCAGGAGAGCCATCCGCATGAGGTCATCATCACCAGTGAGGCACCGAACTACAGTCGTCCACAGTAAAGGCATATCAAAACATACTCTATCCTATCAAAGGCTTTGTCTCATCAGGCAAAGCCTTTTTTGTTATCCTCCCGTTCCGTTTTTGTCGATAAGTTCGCACCCTGCCGATATGATTTCAAACACCCTGCGCCAAATAACACGCGCACTCAGCGCCTGTCATTTGGTGCTGAGTGCGCATGTCTGATAATCAACAAGTTCCGTTTTTGAGGACTTTTCGTGTGAAAACCCCTCTTTCTTGTCATGAAACGGTCACTTGGTTCGTGTCCTTTTTTATGGTGTCACTGATGAGGCTCAAAGGAAGGGGAGGAGGTCCTTGTCAATGGTGGAAGGAAGAATCTCGTCCTCGATGAGGTCATCAATGCGCATCTTGGCATCAGGGTCGCCTGTGCCGCCCATATCAATGCCCGAACCTTCAATCATCATGGGGGCGCTGCTCATTTCCAGCACCTCCATCTCTGGTGTTTCATACATTTTCTTCATGTTGTCAATGTTTTTTTGAGTTATACTTATTGGATGAAAACTTTCT
>JAFUYM010000016.1 GCA_017470525.1 Bacteroidaceae bacterium | reverse complement strand
GAAGGGGCTGCGATGGCATCGCAGCATACGGAACTGGAGACTTGTTTTGAGGCATTGTATGGGGTGATGTTGCTGAGGATGCAGGGGAAGAAGGTGTCGGAGGAGACGGAGCAGGCAATTGGGTGTATTGCGAGGTTGGTGGGGATGTTGAGTGAGTATTATAGGAAGGAGAAGGAGGGGGAGTTGGAGGTGTAGAGAGGGGGAAGACGAGCGGGAAAAACGCTCGGTGCAGGAGAAGGAGAAAAGAGAGGAGAGACGAGCGGCGGAACCGCTCGGCACTGTGGGGGAAGAAGGGAAGGGAGGGAGGATGAGCGGCGAAACCGCTCGGCACTGTGAGGGAAGAAGGGAAGGGAGGGAGGATGAGCGGCGGAACCGCTCGGCACTGTGGGGGGAAAGAGGGAAAGTAGGTATTTGTTTGATAATTAAAGGAATAGTTTGAGATATGAGAATTTTGGTTACGGGATGTAGCGGGCAACTGGGAAATGAGATGCAGTTGCTGGCACGGGAGAATGAGCAACATGAGTACTGGTTCACGGATGTGGTGATACCAGAGGGTTCGGCGGCTCGTAGATTGGATATTACGAATGAAGCGGAGGTGGATGCTTTCGTGGAGGAGCATGGAATTGAGTGTGTGGTGAATTGCGCGGCTTTTACGGCGGTGGATAAGGCTGAGAGTAGCGAGGAACTGTGTGATTTGCTGAACCATGTGGCACCGGGGTATCTGGCGAAGGCTGTGGGAAAGAGAGGGGGATGTATGGTGCAGATTAGTACGGATTATGTGTTTGACGGCAGGGGGTATCTGCCTCTGACGGAGGACATGGCGACGTGTCCGAAAACAGTGTATGGACGGACGAAGTTGGCGGGGGAGAAGAGTGTGATGGAGAATTGTGAGAAGTATCTGATTATCAGGACGGCATGGTTGTATTCGACGTTTGGGAATAACTTCGTGAAGACGATGATTCGGTTGGGTAAGGAGAAGCCTGAATTGGGTGTGATTTTTGACCAAGTGGGTACGCCTACGTATGCGAGGGATTTGGCTGTGGCGATTTTTGCGGCAATCAATCAGGGGATTGTGCCAGGGGTGTATCATTTTAGTAATGAAGGGGTGATTTCTTGGTATGATTTTACGAAGGCGATTCATCGGATTGCGGGAATTGAAGGGTGTAAGGTGAAGCCGCTGCATACAGCGGAATACCCTACCCCAGCGGAACGACCGCATTATTCGGTGTTGGATAAAACGAAGATTAAGAGGGTGTATGGGATTGAGATTCCTTATTGGGAGGAGAGTTTGAGGGAATGTGTGGAGAAGTTGGGGTGAAAGGGAAGGAAGAGAGAAGGAAAGAGGGCTGCAACGGCGTTGCAGCATAGAGAACAGGAGAGAGAGGAGAAGGAAGGGAGAGAACGAGCAGGAAAACCGCTCGACGCAAGAGGAAAAGAGGGAGGAAGGGAGAGAACGAGCGGCGGAACCGCTCGGCACAGTGGAGGGGAGGAAGGGGGAGAGAAAGGGGATAGATAGAATAGAATAATGAGAATAAATAGATGGGAATGAAGGAGATAGAAAGAAGAAGGACGTTTGCGATTATATCGCACCCGGATGCGGGCAAGACGACGTTGACGGAGAAACTGCTGCTGTTTGGCGGTCAGATTCAGGTGGCTGGTGCAGTGAAGAGTAATAAGATTAAGAAGACTGCAACGAGTGACTGGATGGAGATCGAGAAACAGAGGGGTATCTCGGTGAGTACGTCGGTGATGGAGTTTGATTATTTGCCTGCCTCGAAGGAGGGGGAGTTGCCTTATAAGGTGAATATCCTTGATACACCAGGTCACCAAGACTTTGCGGAAGATACGTTCAGGACATTGACGGCGGTGGATTCGGCGATTATCGTGATTGACGGGGCGAAGGGCGTGGAGGCTCAGACACGGAAGTTGATGACGGTGTGCCGTATGAGGAAAACACCGGTGATTGTGTTTATCAATAAGATGGACCGTGAGGGTAAGGACCCGTTTGACTTGTTGGATGAGGTGGAAAGTGAGTTGCAGATTAAGGTGCGACCGCTGTCTTGGCCTATCAATCAGGGGGCGAAGTTTAAGGGTGTGTATAATATTTACGAGGAGAACTTGAATTTGTTTACGCCTAATAAACAGGTGGTTACGGAGAAGGTGAATGTGGATGTGGACTCGGCGGAACTGGATGAGCGTGTGGGGAAAGAGGATGCAGAGAAGTTGAGGGAGGACTTGGAGATGATTGATGGGGTGTATGATGCTTTTGACGTGAATACGTATCTGGAAGCGGAGGTGGCTCCTGTTTTCTTTGGATCGGCGTTGAATAATTTTGGTGTGCAGGAGTTGTTGGATTGTTTTGTGGAAATTGCTCCACAACCGAGACCAACGACGGCTGAGGAGAGGATGGTGCAACCTGAGGAGCCGAAATTTACGGGTTTCATCTTTAAGATTACGGCAAATATTGACCCCAACCATCGGTCTTGTACGGCTTTTTGCAAGGTTTGTTCGGGTAAATTTGTGAGAAACGCGCCTTATTTGCATGTACGGAACGGGAAGACGGTGCGATTTTCGAGCCCGACGCAGTTTATGGCTCAGAGGAAGAGCACGATTGAGGAGGCTTATCCTGGGGATATTGTGGGTTTGCCGGATAATGGAATTTTTAAGATTGGAGATACGCTGACTGAGGGTGAGTTGCTACATTTCAAGGGGTTACCAAGTTTTTCACCTGAGATGTTTAAGTATATCGAGAATGCTGACCCGATGAAGACAAAGCAGTTGGAGAAGGGAATTAACCAGTTGATGGATGAGGGTGTGGCGCAGTTGTTTGTCAATCAGTTTAATAATCGGAAAATTATTGGGACGGTTGGACAGTTGCAGTTTGAGGTGATTCAGTATCGACTTGAGAATGAGTATAATGCAAAGTGTAAGTGGGAGCCTGTGAGTCTGTATAAGGCTTGTTGGATTGAGAGTGAGGATGAAGGGGAGTTGGAGGCTTTTAAGAAGAGGAAGTATCAGTATATGGCGAAGGATAAGGAGGGACGGGATGTGTTTTTGGCTGATTCGAATTATGTGTTGCAGATGGCACAGGAGGATTTTAAGAAGATTAGGTTTCATTTTACGAGTGAATTTTAATAAGAGACCCTCTCTGCCCTAAAGGGCATCTCCCCCGTGGAGGGGGAGAGCCATGCGGGATGTGAGGGGAATGAGATGCTCTGAAGGAAAACAAAAGGGAAAGAAGATGGGAAGAAGGTTCTTTCAAACGACCTGTCCAGACAGATACATCTTACTAAAAGACTTTGCAAAAGAGAATCGCACGAGTCCAACAATTGGAGAAGCGTTTTTGTGGAAGCAACTGAAGGGGAAGAAACTCGGATTCAAGTTCTTGAGACAACATGCCATTCTGGATTTCATCGTCGATTTTGTCTGCCTTGAAAAGAAACTAATTATTGAAGTTGATGGTGAATATCACTTTACAGAGGTACAACAACACGAAGACGAACTTAGAAGTAAACGCCTCAATGACATGGGGTTTTCCATCTTACGCTTCACAAACAATGATGTCCTCTACAATACATACGAAACAATTTTAACAATTCAACAAAAGTTACAAACATTATAACAACAAACGCCCTGCATACCGGATGGTCTCCCCCTCCACGGGGGAGATGCCCAACAGGGCAGAGAGGGTCTTTATATGTTACAAGACGAAGTAAAGAAAGCAGTTGAGGTGATGCGGGCAGGGGGCGTGATTCTCTACCCGACAGATACGGTGTGGGGCATTGGATGTGATGCCACGAATGCGGAAGCGGTGAAGAAAGTGTTTGAAATCAAGAGGCGGGAGGACAGCAAGGCACTGATTTGTCTGGTTGACAGCGATGTACGGTTGCAACGGTATGTGAGGAATGTGGCGGATGTCACGTGGGATATGATTGAGTTGAGCGAGAAGCCGTTGACGGTCATTTTTGATAAGGTGACGGGATTGGCACCGAATGTGGTGGCTGAAGATGGCAGTGCCGGGCTCCGCATTACGAAGGAGGAGTTTAGCAAGGAGTTGTGTTTTCGGTTTCAGAAGCCCATTGTGAGCACCAGTGCCAACATCAGCGGTGAGCCGACACCAAGGACGTTTGAGGAGATTAGTGAGGAGATAAAGGGGGCTGTGGATTATGTGGTGAAATATAGTAGGCAAAGCAGAGAGAAACATCAGCCGAGTAGCATCATCAAGATGGATGCGAACGGACAGTTCACGATTATACGCGAATAGGAGATGAACCTTATCGGGATTAGACGCAAGGAAATCAGGCTGAACAATGCCATCACCGAATGGCTGAAAGGCGACCACACGGAGAAACAAATCGTTTTGATGATTAGTTTCATGGTGGGTCTGTGTACGGGTTTGACTGCTTTTGTCCTGAAATCGCTGATTGAGGAAATTAAGCATTTGCTCACGTCGGGATTTGTGGCGGAAGACACGAACCTGCTGTATTTGGTGTTTCCTGCGGTAGGTATTCTGATTTCGATGCTGTTTGTGAGGTATATTGTGCGAGGGGATATCAGCCATGGTGTGACGAAGATTCTATACGCCATGTCGAGAGGACGGAGCCGCATCAAGTCGCATAACCGATGGTCGAGTGTGATTGCGAGTGCCATCACTATTGGCTTTGGTGGTTCGGTGGGAGCAGAGGCACCGATTGTCCTGACGGGTGCGGCATGGGGCTCTGACTTTGGCAAGCGTTTCCATTTGCCACCAAAGACGCTGATGCTGTTGGTGGGTTGTGGCGCCGCAGGAGCCGTATCGGGTGTGTTCAAGGCACCAATTGCAGGATTGGTGTTTGTGTTGGAAGTGCTGATGCTCGATTTGAGTTTTTCGTCCCTGCTTCCTTTGTTGGTTACGAGCATCACATCTGTCTGTGTATCATACGCTTTCTATGGCACATCCCCTCAATTTGACTTTAGTCTTAACAAGGCATTTACGATTGATATTATCCCTGGGTGCATCTTGCTGGGGGTTGCTTGCGGGTTGGTGAGTTTGTATTTCACCCGTGCCATGAATTGGTTTGAGGGGGTGTTTGGGCGCATCAAGAAGAAAAGGTATAAGTTTTTGTTGGGAGCGACGGTATTGGGTGTGCTGATTTATTTTTTCCCTGTCATGTATGGTGAGGGTTATGATGTCATTAACCAACTCATCAATGAGGCGCCAGAGCGGGATATCATGCACAACACGCTCTTTTACGACAATGACAGGAACTTGCTCATTTACCTTGGTTTAGTGTTGATTTTCAAGGTGTTTGCAACGACAGCGACGAATGGTGGCGGCGGTTGTGGTGGTGTGTTTGCACCCAGTCTTTTCCTTGGGTGCATTGCAGGCTTCATCTTTGCCAATTTGTGGGATATGGGATTTGATTTGATGTTGGGTGACTCCTGTTATCTCTCTCCGAAGAATTGCGGACTTTATGGAATGGCAGGGTTGATGTCGGGGGTGATGCATGCGCCACTGACAGGTATTTTCCTGATTGCAGAGTTGACAGGAGGGTACGACCTTTTTGTGCCGTTGATGATTGTGTCGGCTGTTTCTTACCTGACAATCAACATCTTCGAGCCGCACAGCATCTATGCGATGCGCTTAGCGCGTCGCGGACAGTTGATTACACATAACAAGGATAATGCCATCTTGACGGTACTGAGTTTGAAGTCGCTGATTGAGAAGGATTATAAGGCTGTAGAGGCAGACATGCCTTTGGGGAAACTGGTTTCGACCATTTCGAAGTCGCACCGCAATATTTTCCCAGTCATTGATGCCAGCGGGAGATTGCAGGGGGTTGTATCGCTTGATTCTGTGCGGTTATATATGTTCCGTCCTGAATTGTACAGGCAATATACGGCAGGCACCTTCATGAAAGAACCACCAGCCGTACTGATGGTAAACGACTCGTTGAAGACTGTTGCACAGAAGTTTGAAGAGACAGGGGCATGGAACTTGCCTGTGGTGGATGAGAACCATATTTATTTAGGGTTCATTTCACGGTCAGGCTTGTTCACCAGTTACCGTGAAACGCTTATTAAGTTTAGTCAAGAGTAGAAAGGATGGGAAATATGACGAAGGAAGACCTCAGAATTGTATATATGGGCACTCCAGAGTTTGCGGTGGAGAGCCTTCGCGCTTTAGTGGAAGGTGGGTATAACGTGGTGGGCGTGATTACCATGCCTGACAAGCCGATGGGACGGCATGGGAGTGTGTTGCAGCCCAGTCCTGTGAAGCAATATGCTGTGGAACAGGGGCTTAGAGTGTTGCAACCAGAGAAGTTGAAAGATCCTGAATTTGTGGAGGAATTGAGAAGTTTGAAGGCAGACTTGCAAATTGTTGTGGCGTTCCGTATGTTGCCAGAGGTCGTGTGGAACATGCCACCTCTTGGAACATTTAACGCTCATGCCAGTCTTTTGCCTAAATATCGAGGTGCCGCCCCCATCAACTGGGCAGTCATCAATGGTGACACGGAGACGGGCATCACGACTTTCTTCCTCAAACATGAGATTGATACAGGTGATATTATCCAGCAAGTGCGTATTCCCATTGAAGAGACTGACAATGTGGAGGTTGTGCATGACAAGTTGATGGTGCTCAGCGGGAAACTTGTGACAGAGACGGTAGATAATATCATTGCGGGGACGGTCAAATCCATCCCGCAAGACCATTTCAAGGACATTCCACTCACACCTGCACCTAAGATTTTCCGTGAGACTTGCCGCATTGACTGGAATCAGCATACAAAACAGGTGTATGACTTTGTCCGTGGGCTAAGCCCCTACCCTGCTGCATGGACCACTCTACAGGGGAAATCTGTGAAGATTTATGAGACAGAAAAGGAAGGGATTGCCCCTCAAGGGAAGCCTGGTACACTTGCCACAGACGGGAAGACTTACCTCAAGGTGGCGACGAATGACGGAATGCTCAATATCAAGGTTCTGCAGTTAGAAGGAAAGAAGAAAATGGCGGTTGCCGACCTGCTAAGAGGGTTAAAAATCGAGGAAAATGCATTTTTTGTGTAAAAAATTTGCTTTTTTCAAATAAAAGGTGTTACTTTGCAACATCAAACATTAAAAAACCTAAATATTCACACTCAAAAAACTTATTGCCTATAGGAGAAACATTACGCTAAACCAATACAAAAAGCATAATGAAACACTTGAATGAACTCGCCGACGAGCAGTTGGTCAGTTTATATACAGAAGGCAATAATAGCGCATTCGACATCTTGCTGAAGCGCTACGAGCAGAAGGTTTTTTCCTATCTCCTCTACTCTGTCAAGAATCAAGAACTTGCTGAAGACCTCTTCCAAGATGTCTTCATCAAGATGGTGGTGCGTCTCAAGAACGGACAATACGCTGAAAATGGCAAGTTTGCGTCTTGGATGATGCGCATCGTGCATAATCACCTCATTGACTACTACCGCACCACCCCATCTGAAATCATTATTTCCAATGATGAGTCAGAAATTGACCTGTTCAACAATGCCGACATCGCCGTGAATGAGAACCGCGAACAGGAAATGATTGACCACCAGACCCTTCAGGAAGTCAGAGACCTGATTGCCGAGTTGCCAGAACCACAGCGTGAGGTGCTGATGATGCGTGTGTATGAGGAATTGTCTTTCAAGGAAATTGCACAAAAGACGAATTGCAGCATCAATACCGCCCTGGGTCGCATGCGTTATGCGATTCTCAACCTTCGCCACATGGCATTTGAACGTGGCATCAGCATGGCATCATAAGGAAAGGAATCATAAAAACAAAAAAAGAAACCTGCGAGACGTAAGTCTTGCAGGTTCAATTCTCTTTTGGATTAGGAAATCCAGAAGGTTTCTGTTCGCTCAGAATTATTCAGCAACAACTGAATCAACAACCTGTGCCAGAGAGTCAACAGAGTCAACTACCTCCTCAACGGCAGAGTCAACTACCTCCTCAACGATAGAATCAACAGCGGGAGCAGCCTTCTGGTCGCAAGATACGAATGAAACAGATGCAGTGAGAGCGATTGCAGCAACGGCTGCGAAAACCAACTTCTTCATAATTTTTCTTTTACTTTTAATTTGTTAAACAATCAATTTGCTTTCAAAACCGCTGCAAAGTTACGCACTTTTTAAGATACGTTATTCTTTTAAACCCCTTTTTTTTGATTTTTTCAATAAAATTCTTTGATTTTATAAACAAAAGGGACATTTTTGAAGAACTTTCGCTAATTGTGTACGTACACAAGAGGAAGAAGAGGGAACAAGTGGAGATGTTCCAACTATGAAAAAAAAAATTGAATTTGTTTTGTGTTGTATTTAAATTGTGCTATCTTTGCATAAATAATTCTAACATCCAAATTCATTTACAGACATGAAACTGAAAAATTTATTGTTGCTGTCAGCCGTGCTGATGTTTGCAGCGTGTGCAGAACAGGCGCCCAAAGGCTACACCATCACAGGTACGGCTGAAGGTACAACCGATGGAGACACCGTGTTCCTTTGCGAAATGCAGGGCTATTTCGAGATGAACCCGCTTGACACCGCCTATGTGAAAGACGGGAAGTTTGAGTTCAAGGGGCATTGCGAAGGTGCAGAAATCCGTTTCCTCATCCCCACCCATGAGGGAGAATGGATGGGCATGGAGATGTTCATCCTTGAAAATGCTGACATCAAGGCTACTCTCATGAAGGGAGAAGGCAATAGCAAGATTGAAGCAGGTCCGAACGGAAAACTATATGAAGAATTTCAAGAAGGCATGAACAAGTTTGCCGAGCAGGCAAATGCGCCGTGGGATATCCTGAATGACTCTACCAAGAGCGAAGCAGAGCAACAGGCAGCACAAGCGATAATGGATTCGCTGGAGAAAGTGCAGATTGCTTATACCAAGAAGTTCATCATCGACCATGTGCCATCTGCCATCAGCGACATGATTTTCACCCATTACAGAGAATATTTCTCAGAGAGCGACAAGGAGGAAATCTTGAAACTCTTTGGTGAAAAGCAGCCAGAATACCCTGGTTATAAAGCCATTATGGCTGCACATGAGGCACAAGAGGCAACGGCAATCGGGCAGAAATATATTGACTTGGAGATGCCTGCTCCAGACGGAAAGAATGTGAAGGTGAGTGATTATGTGGGCAAGAATCAATATGTGCTCGTTGATTTCTGGGCATCCTGGTGTGGTCCCTGCCGTGCAGAGATGCCGAATGTGGTAGAGGCTTATACAAAATACCATGACAAGGGGCTCGAAGTGATTGGCGTGTCGTTCGACAATGACAAAGATGCGTGGGTAAAAGCCATTGAGAAACTCCAGATGCCTTGGCCACAGATGAGTGACTTGAAGGGTTGGGAAAGTGCTGCAGCAGCGGCATACAATATCCAAGCCATTCCTGCCAATGTGTTGATTGACAAGGAAGGAAAGATTGTTGAGAAAAATCTTCGCGGAGAAGAGTTGCTGAGTAAGATGGCAGAATTGCTGCCATAGGACAAAATTATCCATCCTCCTAAAAACGATCCACGAAAACGGACAAAGAAGTGGGCAGTCCTTACCTCCCCAAAAAACAATGTAACAAATCCAATAACAGGAATTTACGGAAAAGTGAGCACCCAACGCGAAATAACAGGCGCTGGGTGCTGCTATAGGAAGAAATTGACATCAGGAATATTTTAGTGGCGTCACTCCACCCACATGAGGTCAGACATGATATCGTTGGAAACAAAAAGTCCAGAACGAGACAGATGCAGGACTTGGTTGTGCAAAACTAAACGTCCTGCATCTATGTGTTTTTGGGCATTTTGCAGGCAATAGGTCTTGAATGTTATGCCGAATTGCTTCTCCAACAAGTCAAGGCGGATACCTTCTGCCGTGCGCAAACCTGTGAAGACATACTCATCGTAGCGCTCTTTTTCTGTCAGTTCTTCGATGACAAGGGTGGCATTCGATAAATAATCGTTAAGAGAATCAGGATGATAGCAACGGGTATGTCCGTCGTAGGAATGTGCCCCAGCACCAACACCAAGATAGGGGATGCCATGCCAATAACTAGAATTGTGGCGGGATTGCATCTGGGGAAGCGCAAAGTTGCTGAGTTCGTAATGTTGGTAACCTGCGGCGGTCAAAGCATCAATAAGATGCCCATACATCTGCAAAGAGGTTTCTTCGTCCAATTCATGAATGTCGCCACGCTGTAACATCCGATGCAGGTGTGTACCGTCCTCATACATCAGGGAATAAGCCGACAAGTGCTGCACCTGTAAAGAGAGGGCTTTCTGCACGTCACTCCCCCACTCTTCCAATGTCTGATTGGGGAAACCAAACATGAGGTCGATACTGATGTTGGTGAAACCTGCCTGTTGAGCCATCTGCACTGCCCGAATCGCCTGTTCTGCCGTATGGCGGCGATGCAGGAATTGCAACCGTTGATTGTCAAAAGTCTGCACTCCCATGCTGAGCCGATTGACGCCCATGTGTCGCCACGCTTCCAACAACGAAAAAGACACATCATCGGGGTTCGCTTCGAGCGTGATTTCTGCATCCTCACGTACATTATATATATAGAAGAGGGAAGAAAGGATGCGCTCCACCTCTTCAGGTGGCAACAGAGAAGGGGTGCCACCTCCAAAATAGATGGTGTCAATTCGTTCATCCCAAAGATAATCCTTGCGTTTTTCCAATTCACGAACCAGAGCATCGACGTAAGCACGACGTCTTTCCAATGAGGTGGTAGAATAAAATCCGCAGTAGATGCAACGAGACTTACAAAACGGAATATGTATGTAAATTCCTGCCATGATGTAGCAAAATTACTCATTATTTACTTAATAATAATGAAAAATGTTAAAGAACATAAGATTTTTTCCTCATATAATAAGAAAAAGCCGTAAATTTATCCCGATTTTGGATTTTATACTTTATAACATAACACTAACCTAACAATGAAAGTTTACCAAACCAACGAAATCAAGAACATTGCCTTGCTTGGCAATGATGGTGCCGGTAAGACAACTCTTACCGAAGCACTTTTGTATGAAGCCGGCATTATCAGCCGTCGTGGTCGTATCACCGCCAAGAACACCGTGAGCGACTATTTCCCTGTTGAACAGGAGTATGGCTACAGTGTATTCTCCACAGTTTTCCATGTAGAGTGGAACAACAAGAAACTGAACATCATCGACTGCCCTGGAGCCGACGACTTTGTAGGCGCTGCCATGACAGCCCTGAACGTGACCGACACAGCCCTGCTGCTCATCAACGGTCAGTATGGTCCAGAAGTGGGTACACAGAACCACTTCCGCTATACAGAGAAACTGGGCAAGCCTGTCATCTTCCTGGTGAACCAGTTGGACTCTGACAAGTGCGACTACCACAACGTGCTTGACAACCTCATCAACATCTATGGTCCGAAGGTGGTGCCTATCCAGTACCCACTGAACGAAGGCCCTGACTTCAACTCACTCATCGACGTGCTGTTGATGAAGAAATACTCATGGAAGCCTGAAGGTGGTGCACCTATCATCGAGGAAATTCCTGAGGAGGAAAAGGAACGTGCTATGGAAATGCACCGTGCCCTGGTTGAGGCAGCAGCCGAGAACGACGAGGAACTGATGGAGAAATTCTTTGAGACAGAGGCACTTACGGAAGATGAATTGCGTTTGGGCATCCGTCGTGGTTTGGCAAGCCGTTCCATGTTCCCAGTATTCTGTGTCTGCGCCGTCAAGGACATGGGTGTTCGTCGTCTGATGGAGTTCCTCGGCAATGTGGTTCCATTCGTGGATGAGATGCCACAGGTACACAACACACGCGGTGAGGAAGTGAAGCCAGATTCCAACGCACCTGCATCACTCTACTTCTTCAAGACTGCCAACGAACCACACATCGGTGGTGTGCAGTACTTCAAGGTGATGTCGGGTAAGGTACACGAAGGTGACGACCTGACCAATACCGACCGTGGTTCGAAAGAGCGTATGGCACAGTTGTTCGTTTGTGCTGGCGCCAACCGCATCAAGGTGGAAGAACTCGTGGCTGGCGACATCGGTTGTACGGTGAAACTGAAAGATGTGCGCACAGGCAACACGCTTGCTGGCAAGGATTGCGAAAACCGTTTCAACTTCGTGAAGTATCCTGACCCGAAATACATTCGTTCTGTCAAGGCTGAAAATGAGGCAGATACAGAAAAGATGGTGGCAGCCATCCAGAAGATGGCACAGGAAGACCCAACTTGGATTCTGGAGCAGTCGAAAGAGCTGAAGCAGACCCTCATCAAGGGTCAGGGCGAGTTCCACCTCCGCACCCTCAAGTGGCGCATGGAGAACAACGAAAAGATTAAGATTCGCTTCGAAGAGCCTAAGATTCCATATCGCGAGACCATCACCAAGGCTGCCCGTGCCGACTATCGCCACAAGAAGCAATCGGGTGGTGCAGGTCAGTTTGGCGAAGTTCACCTCATCGTGGAGCCTTACTATGAGGGCATGCCAGACCCAACCAGTTATAAGTTTGGTAATCAGGAATTCAAGATTAATGCCAAGAGCCAGGAAGAGATAGACCTCGAATGGGGCGGCAAACTCGTATTCATCAACTCAGTGGTGGGTGGTGCCATCGACACACGTTTCATGCCAGCCATTCTGAAGGGTATCATGAGCCGTATGGAGCAAGGTCCTCTGACAGGTTCGTATGCTCGCGATGTGCGCGTTGTGGTTTATGATGGTAAGATGCACCCGGTTGACTCCAACGAACTTTCGTTCATGCTGGCTGGTCGTCACGCCTTCTCTGACGCCTTCAAGGCTGCCGGTCCGAAGTTGCTCGAACCTATTTATGACGTGGAGGTATTCGTGCCCAGCGACAAGATGGGTGACGTGATGTCCGACCTGCAGGGTCGTCGCGGTATGATTATCGGTAGCGAAAGTGAAAACGGCTACGAAAAACTGATTGCCAAAGTACCATTGAAGAGCCTCTCCAGTTACTCCACCACCCTCAGTTCCATCACAGGTGGTCGTGCAAGTTTCATCATGAAGTTCGCTTCATATGAACTTGTGCCAACCGACATCCAGCAGCAACTGATGAAGGAGTTCGAGGAGCAGAACAAAGACGAAGATTAATACAAACGCTTTTTTATCCATACAGAGATTCTTTCATTTCTCTGATGACAAAGAAAGGGAACTTGCCATGCAGGTTCCCTTTCTTTTTAATTAACAAATTCATAATCTAAAATACACAAACCTGCTAACAAATGTAAATAATTTAACTAAAAGGCAATATTTTTTGTTAATAGAACGTTACTATTTTAAGATTTGCGCTAACTTTGCAACATCCAAGAATAAAAAGATGAAAAAATCAACGATAACCATCCTTGCCATCGTAATGGGAGTTTCCTTCGCCAGTTTGCTGGTCATGCAGATGCGGTACATAGAAGAGATTACTTCCCTGCGAAATGAACATTTTGAGGAATCCGTCAGCCGAAGCCTCTACGAAACGGCGCACCAGTTGGAGTTGTCGGAAGCCAAGAGGTATCTGGAGCAAGGTTCTGAAGCCTTGAACGGCATTGCCACTGCCTACGACTCGGTGTATGCAAACACCGATTCATCAGTGGTTCAGCGCACCCATCAGGTCATCGCCAAAGATGGCAGCGTGTTCACATCGCGTGAGACAACAGTCAGCACCAACTTATCGGATAAATATTTCACCCGAAAGACCTCCAACAACAACGACCGTCTGCGCTCGCTCAAGGAAATTATGGATATGCGGTATGCTACCGAAAAGAAGTTGGTGGACGAGGTCATCTACAATATCTTATATACTGCCAGCGACCGCCCTCTTTCCGAGCGTATCGACTTCATGGAACTGGACCAGATTCTGAAGACCCAACTGAGCAACAACGGCATCAACATACCTTATCACTTCACGGTCACAACCATCAATGGGCAGAAAGTCTATCAATGTGCTGACTATGAAGAGACAGGCAGTGAAAAGACTTTTATGGAGACGCTGTTCAAGAACGACCCCGTACAGCGCAGCGGAACATTGAAAGTACACTTCCCCGGTCTGAGCAACTACATCTGGCGTTCCTTGTGGTTCATGATGCCTTCGCTCATCTTCACGCTCATTCTGCTTATCACCTTCATTGTCACATTGATACTGGTGTTCAGGCAGAAGAAACTGACGGAGTTGAAGAACGATTTCATCAACAACATGACCCATGAGTTCAAGACACCCATTTCTTCCATTTCATTGGCAGCACAGATGTTGGGAGATGACTCCGTCACCAAAACTCCAGCCTTGTTGCAGCGGCTCACTTCCACCATCATCGACGAGACGAAACGTCTGCGCTTCCAAGTAGAAAAGGTGCTGCAACTCTCCATGTATGAGAACCAACGCGCCAACCTGCACATGAAGGAAGTCGATATCAATGAACTGATAGCGGGTGTGACCCACACTTTTGCCTTAAAGGTGGAGAAGAACGGAGGAAAAATCATCACCAGTCTCAGAGCCGAAGACCCCATCATCTGTGTGGATGACATGCACTTCACAAACGTCATCTTCAACCTGATGGACAACGCCGTGAAATACAGGCGCAGAGACGTTGACCTCGAACTCAACGTGGAGACATGGAACGAACCAGGACTGCTCTGCATTTCCATTCAGGATAATGGCATCGGCATCAAAAAAGAAGACCTGAAACGCATTTTTGAGAAGTTCTATCGCGTACACACCGGTAATCTCCACGATGTGAAAGGTTTCGGACTTGGACTTGCCTATGTTTATAAGATTGTCAAGGACCACAAAGGAACCATCGAGGCAGAAAGTGAGATGGGCATCGGCACGAAATTCATTATCAAACTGAAAACCAACGATTAAGCAACAAAATACAAACAACTAAAAAATATTACGATTATGATTACAGACGACAAACTTGAAGAAGTGAACATTCTTCTTTGTGAAGATGACGAGAGTTTAGGCATGCTTCTCCGCGAATATCTGGAGGCAAAAGGCTACAACACCACACTCTGCCAAGACGGAGAAGAGGGTTTCGACACGTTCCTGCAAGGCAACTTCAGCCTGTGCATCCTCGATGTGATGATGCCACGCATGGATGGTTTCACACTCGCCAGCAAAATCCGTGAACTGAACTATGAAATGCCATTCATGTTCCTCACCGCCAAGAACTTAAAGGACGATGTGCGTGAAGGCTTCGAGTTAGGCGCCGACGACTACATCACCAAGCCTTTCTCTATGGAAGAAGTGGTATTCCGCATCGAAGCCATCCTTCGCCGTGTACGCGGCAAGAAAAACAAGGACGTTGCCGTACGCCAGATTGGTAAGTTCACCTTCGACACTCAGAAGCAGATTCTCAGCATGAACGGCAAGCAGCAGGAAAAACTCACCACGAAGGAAGCAGAACTCCTCACCCTGCTGAGCAACCGTCAGAACGAACTGCTGCAACGCGACTATGCCTTGAAGACCATCTGGATTGATGACAACTACTTCAATGCCCGTTCTATGGACGTGTATATCACCAAGTTGCGCAAGCACCTAAAAGAAGACCCGAACGTGGAAATCATCAATGTGCATGGCAAGGGTTACAAACTTGTCATCACGGAAGACGAAGGAGAAAAGGAATAAAGCAGAGTAGGCGACACCATAAAACTAAAAGTCCAAGTTACCTGCCATCAGATGGCGTAACTTGGACTTTTAGTTTTCAATTTGTTAGTTATTAGTTCTCAGCGATTATGCTTCCTCCACCTTCTTGTTCATGAAGATATGAGTCAAAAGACCAGCGATGATGAGGAAGAAACTACCCCATGTGTACCAGTTCTGGTCAGCCAAATCGCCCATGCCAGGAATAAGCGCACAAAGAATCAACAGGAGTGCACCTACAATAATCAGTATAAGTCCAAGATTTTTCATTGTATATATTAGTTTTGATGATTTGCGTACATAAATCAGCCACAAAATAACTACTTTTTCTTCAAACCACGAAACTTTTAAGCAAGTTTTTTTCATTTTCAACCTAAAAAACTTCATTTCACAGCAAAAAAATCCAATTTCTTAACTCACGATTCCCAAATAATTCGTACCTTTGCACCGCTTTTCAATAAAGTGGGCTGCACCTCAGCATAGTCAAAAGAACTTTTGTCTCTGCATTCGGTTTGTACCGCTTTTATAAAAACAAAAGCATCAATTAACCATATTATTAACAAACAAAACTTACATTATTGACTCTTATGAATCAATACGAAACCGTTTTCATTTTAACTCCCGTTTTGTCTGATGTTCAGATGAAGGAAGCGGCTGATAAGTTTGTCAATTACCTCAAGGAGAAAGGTGCTGAAATCATCAACACCGAGGACTGGGGGCTGAAGGCACTGGCTTATCCTATTCAGAAGAAGGGTTCTGGCTTTTACGAGATGATTGAGTACAAGGCTGACCCAACAGTGATTGCTAAACTCGAGTTGCACATGCGCCGCGACGAGCGCGTGCTTCGCTATCTCACAGTCAAGAACGAAAAGTACGCTGCAGCATACGCTGAAAAGCGTCGTAACAAGAAGAAGGAGGCATAATCATGGCAGCACCATCAGAAATCAGATACTTAACTCCTACGACAGTTGACGTTAAGAAGAAAAAGTATTGCCGTTTCAAGAAGAGCGGTATCAAGTACATTGATTACAAAGACCCAGAATTCCTCAAGAAGTTCCTCAACGAGCAGGGTAAGATTCTGCCTCGCCGTATCACAGGCACTTCTCTGAAGTATCAGCGTCGCGTAGCCCAGGCAGTGAAGCGTGCCCGTCACCTTGCACTCCTTCCATTCGTAACAGACTTGTTGAAATAAAAATAGGAGGTAAGACAGTATGAAAATCATTCTTAAGAAAGACGTTCATGGCTTAGGCTACAAGGACGAAGTCCTCACAGTGAAGGACGGCTATGGCCGCAACTATCTTCTTCCCCAGGGTCTCGCAGTGCTTGCCACTGAGAAGGCCGTGAAGCAACTCAACGAGGAACTGAAGCAGCGCGCTCACAAAATTGCAAAAATCAAGGCTGACGCTGAAGCAGAGGCTAAGAAGTTCGAGGGTGTGTCTCTCACTATCAAGGCTCGTGTTTCTGAAGGTAGAAACATTTACGGCTCTGTTGGTCCAAAGGAAATCGCTGCTGCATTGGCAGAGAAGGGTCTCGAAATCGACAGCAAACTCATCAACATCAAGGGTGTCAAGACTCTTGGTGACTACGAGGCTGTCGCTCACTTCCACCGCGAAGTTTCCGTTGTGATTCCATTCGAGGTTGTCAACGAGGAAGGCGAGAAGAATCCTGCCAAGAAGGAAGAGCCTAAGGCTGCTCCTGCTACAGAAGAGGCTCCAGCAGAGGAAGTTGTAGAAGAAGTTCCAGCAGAAGAGGCTGAAACTGCTGAATAATTCGTCAGCAACATCAAAACTACATAGAAAAGGCTCGGACCTGCATGGTTCGAGCCTTTTTGTATAAGACATTTCCACTGAGAATTTGAAAGAACATGGAAATGCGACAAGCAATAAAAAATCTCTGCTAAAAACCTTCTCATTTTTAAGAAAAATCGGCATTAACAACAAGAAATGCCTCTGATGAAGCATGTTGGATGAATGATTTGCAAATTTGACATTTGAGAAAACAAGAATATGAAAATATTATTGTATCTTTGCATATCCCTTAATTCCGCAACACTATAATTTAACTTTATTTATAAGTTCCTGAGCAACAAAAAGTTGCCCAGGATTTTGCCATGTCAGAATTTTCACTTATCTTAGTGTTGCAAAAAGAAAACAAGCAAAACTCTAATATGACAT
>JAFUYM010000074.1 GCA_017470525.1 Bacteroidaceae bacterium | reverse complement strand
GGCTTGCAGGGTCTCGATGTTCTCTTCGAGGGAAAGCGTGTGCATGATGCCATAGTGCTTGTCGCACAATGCCAAAGCACCGTACTGGCTCAGATAGCGGTAGGCCTGCGCCTCAGACACGTTGGTGCGGGAGGCAAAGGCTGCCACCATCAGGACGAGATATTCTATTTTATTGAGCATCGATACTGCCATAATCGCGTCGTTTATTGTTGTATCTGGTTGCAAAATTACAAATTCTTTTTGAATTATGGCGCGTTTTAACGGGAAATGTGGCTGATACTGCGAAAATTATCAGTATTCGGACATTTGGTGATGTTGGATAATCGGCGTAACTTTGCACCGCAATTTATAAAATCAAAGTAGTGCCTCACGGCTATTTTATCATCAAAAAAAAGAAAGGACTGACAAATGAAGACTTTATTTGACAAAACGACATTGAGAGGCATGGAGTTGAAGAACCGCGTGTGGAGGTCTGCCACGTGGATGGCTTTGGCTGACGAGGAAGGAGGGGTGACGAACGAACTGATTCGTGCATACGAGGAATTGGCGGAGGGGAATGTGGCTGTCATCGTGACGGGACTGACCTCGGTGGTGAAGAATGACGCGGAGATTGGCGGGGGCGTGAAGTTCTACGACGACCGATTCGTGGAGGGGCACCGGCGGCTGACGGATGCCGTTCATAAGCACGGCAGCAAGGTGATGATGCAGACAGCCATCGTGGATGGTCCTGTGGACGAGTTGACGACGGAGCAGGTGGAGGACATCGTGAGGGCTTTCGGCGACGCAGCCTCCAGGGCCGAGCGAGCAGGGTATGATGGCGTGCAGATTCATGCCGCCCACTTCTTCTACCTGAGCAAGTTCATCAGTCCGCTGCTGAACCACCGCACCGACCGCTATGGCGGCACACAGCGCGACAGGACTCGCATTCTGTATGAAATTCTGAAGGACATACGCAGCAAGACCAGCGCCGACTTTCTCATCACGATGAAAGTGAACTCCACCGACGAGTACCCCGGCGGATTGACCGTGCAGGATTTTCTCGTCACCAGCAAGTTGATGGCGGACGCGGGCATCGACGCCATCGAGATGAGTGCCAACGGAACGTCGCGCATGGGCATCAAGGCAGGAAAGAATGAGGGCTACTTTCGTGCAGCCGCCATGTCGTTGGCGGCATTGGTGGATGTGCCCGTCGTGTTGGTGGGCGGTCTGCGGAGCATGGAGAAAATCAACCAGTTCCTTGACGAGACCAAGATTGCCTACGTCAGCCTTTCGCGTCCGTTGATTCGGGAACCGCACCTCCTCAAGCGTTGGCAAGAAGGGGACGACGCTCCATCGGCGTGCGTTTCGTGCAACACTTGCTATCGAACGCCTGGACATCAGTGCATTTTTAATCTCAGAGAGCGGCAGAATCAAAAATTATAGTTATCTTTGCAACATCGAACAAAAAACCTAACATTTTATGGATGAGAAAAAGAAGTTGAAGGCTGTCTTTGTGAATGGCAGTCCAAGAAAGAACAAGAATACGGCACTGGCATTGCAGAGTGCGATGCGTGGAGCGGAAGAGGCGGGTGCCGAGGTGGAGTTGGTGCATCTGTACGACATCGACTTCAAAGGCTGCAAGAGTTGCTTCGCCTGCAAGGTGAAAAACTCGAAAACAAATGGCGTGTGTGCCTTGAAGGACGACCTGCGTCCCGTGTTGGAGCGGTGTCGTGAGGCGGACGTGATTGTGCTGGGTTCGCCAGTCTATTACAGTTATCCCACGGGGGTGATGCGTGAGTTCATGGAACGTCTGCTGTTCCCGATTGGCACGTACATGTATGAGAAGCCCGAAGGCGAGGAAAACGGACATCTGGGACGCCACATCGTGCTGCGTGACAAGGTGATTCCTTCTGCGATGATTTTCACGATGAACTGCCCCGAGGACTACATGAAGGCGATTGGCTACCCAACCCTTTTGGAAGAGAACACGAAGTGTATGGAGGATATTCTCGGTTATGCGGAGACGCTCTACATCTGCAACACCTACCAGTTCAACGATTACTCTCGCTACGACTTCAACCTTTTCTCAGAAGAGGACAAGCGGAAGTATCGTGACGAGCACTTTGCCATCGACCTGCAAAATGCCTACGAGTTAGGAAAACGATTGGTCGAGAAAGTTCAATAGCCACCAGCAACATACAACCGCTACCAAAAGTCTCCTTCGACGTGCTGGAACAGAAAGAGAAAGCACAAACAATGAGCCTCGAAAGTTTTTGTATCACTTTCGGGGCTCATTTCACTTTGCCACACCCTCTTTTTCATCCTATTTACTCAAAAAATTCCTGTTTCCGCTATCATTTTGATAAAAATGACGGATTCTTAAAGAAGTCTTTTCGGTCAATTTTGTCGGCATCGATTCGTTCGCCTTTATAGAGAATGTAAGGCCTTTGAGCATCTTGCTTTCCACCTACACCGACAACCTTCCGACTTTTCATTTCATTGCCGCCATTGTTTGCTGTCACAAATTGCTCCATGCCCTCCGTCGGAATAGCCTTTTCGCCCTTGCCTGCATCGCGCCATGAACCCTTGTAGATTGTCGGTGGGCGCAATTCGATGCGATGCTTCTGAATTTCTTGCCTCTCACCTTCTTTTTTACGGGCTTTTGCCATGGCCTGTTTATGCGCTTCACGGATTGGTGTGTCAAACTCCACGAACTTCTCATAATCGTAAGTCCAATCATCACCCTCTGAGAGTTGCATCACCTTTTTGTAAATGGCCTCCCGTGAAGGAGCATTGAACCAAAGATAAGAAGCATCTTTCATCACACTATTTTCGCTCGGTCTCCACAATTCTTCTGGCCAAAACCATGCACCTTGATAGATACCCACTTCATCCTTGTATCGTTCATCTTTCAAGAAATGAGCCCAGGGCACTTCTTCGGGGTCATCTGTTGCGGAGATATTCATACCCCATCCTTTGTCATGATAAGCCGTCTTTATCCATTCACGAAACGACTCTTCGGCTCCTTCTTGGGTGTGGTTCTCTTCATATCCGCCATAAATATATTCATCCAACAACTTTGCAACACCATGTCCTCCTGTCTCATGACAGATGATACTGGAAGGACCACCCTCTTCTATCCATGCAATAGATGCTCCACTCTCCCACATTCCAGTTTCTCCACTCACAAAAAATGCATTCTCATTATTGTGTATCACCGTGACAGCCAGATGTTCCATATCCACATCTGGCACTTTCTGAGCATATTCGAACACAAGGTCATTGTTATAGTTGAACTTATGCATTGAGCCTTCCGCTCCATTAGGAGACACCGCTTTGACCATATAAACATTGAATCGGTCTCGCAAAGTCTTGTAAGGCTCAATTTCGAAAAAGTATTCCATTGCGGCACGCATATCCGCTTCATATTTAGCACCCTCAACCAACAATGTATCCACATACATATCGCCCATGAAAACAAGGTCTATACCTTTTCCGACAGATGCTTTCTGAAGAGTCAACACCTCTCCATCACGACTGTAATCTGTTGATGTGTAGATTGGTTTGGGAATATAAGGCTCATGCTCTTCTGGCTCACCCAAATATTTCAAAAGATGTTTTCCAAGACGATTTGTATAGATATCTTCATCTATACCCCAATTCATCAGAGCATAATCGATGACATATCCTGCAGAATCCAACAAAAATGTAGAGCCCAACGCACCCAAGCCATCGCAAAGATTTCCATTTGCCCAACTTTGATAACATACCAACACATTGGGGACACTCGCAAATTCTTTCGCTGCATTCTGTGCTCCCTCCAGAGTTCCTCCTAACCAATCTTGAGTAGCATAGATATATTCAAAACCTTTGTTTGCATACGCCAAACAAAGATTACAAAATGCTTCATTTGGAGCACCTATAGATACAAATGTCAATTTGTGCTTAGCAAGTTCATCGTATGCGGTGGTCTTAGTTCCATCGGCATACATGATTTCCTCATTTTCCATACGAAGATTGATGTCTTCCATATCAAAACCACCACCATACCAAGGGTCTTGCATAATAAAATTCCATCCATATTTAGACCAGTTCTTACTATGACGGACATTATAAGGAATAACGCCATAAAGAGCACAACCACCGAAATTCAATTCATCTTGCAGATCATCCAATATAATTTCAAAACTGGCAGGAATTGTACCATGTACACCCGTATATTGTCCTCCACCAAAAAACATACTAACAATATGGTCATTTATCAGCCATGTCCAGTCACTAAATCTTCCATGATTGATGCTATAATCCCATTTCCACAAAGGCTCATCACTCCACCAATTGGTGTCCTTTCCCCATTTCTTGAAATCAGTCGAATCACAAAATTCACGCAGAGCAGCCATGTGTTCCTCTGGTGAATGTACAAAAGGTGTCCCCTGCTTAAATAAAAGGGATTTATCGCAATACCCATTGACATACACAATAGCCTGAACATGTTTTTCTCCACCTGTGTCATTGGGTGAAAAATGTATGACGGGCTTTCCATCCTCATTATAATATACATCCACACCTTCTATCGGCTCACTTTTATAATTCAAATACTGGATGTGAATTTTAGTATCTGGAAAATTTGTGTCAATCGTGTAATTCACTTCATCTGCCGAGAAACCAATTTCATTGTATCTATTTGCGGCAATTGGGATACCTGTGAAATGTAATTGAATACTATCACGCATTTCTCCACATTGAAGATACCATTTTTCGGTGTGCATATCTGTATCATGCCAAAAAGATATTCCGAAACCTGCCATTTCAACATTGTAGCCATTATGTGATCCATTACTCCACCCACCTTTATAATAGTCCCAATTATTATCAATAGGGGGTATTAATGCAATACTCGCATCTCCCATATTCATACTAGAAGCGGAAACAGGTATACTAAATTGGTCACGTGGAATGTAATAGGAATGACGTATCGCTGTCAGATGCGGCAGATTGAATTTCACACTATCCACCACATCATAACGTTTTACACCATCTTTAGTGACAAATACCTGCTGATATTCGGTTGACCCGATAAACTTCGGTTCAAAATAGACAGAGTCAATTCCTGCGTTTGCTACGATATCAGGAGTCGATTGTCCATCATGAAAAATATGCAAAGCCTGTGAAAAACTTGACAGCGACATCGCCATCAAGATACATGTAAGTATTAACTTTTTCATGGGTTCAGGATTTTAATTGTTTTACCACTTATCTTAACAATATATACTCCTTTGGGAAGGTCAGACAAAGATAAAGCATGTTTACCTACAGCAAGTGTCTTCGACAGCACCTCCTTGCCAGCCATATCATAAACTGCAATGATGGAAGTGCCTGTAGATACATTGACCATAAGGGCATCACCTTTCCATACAAACGATACTTTTTCGTCTGTTATATTGACAATGTTTGTTAGGTCCACGGTGATGACTTTCATGTTGTTCAAATCAAACGTAGAAAGTTTCATCTTGTGGTTCGGAGTTGACACTTCCATGATAGAATAATTATTCTCTTGAAATTTGATTTTTGGTTCTTCACTCAGCAAAAATGACACTTCTGTTCCATCATTCTTACTGATGACCAACTGCTGCACATCCTCTGCCATCAGTTGCAGAGGGAATAGGCACATCATCATCAGAAAAGAACATGCCCACCATTTTCGGGTAAATGTTTTGTGTTTCACTTTCATTGTACATTGATTTATAGATGAATAATTAGACAAAGGTAAGTGTTTTGATAGAAACTTCCAAAAAGTTATCCTAAAATCCGCAACTATCATCCAATACACGATTAAGGGTAGATTTATGAGTCGTTAGTAGCAGCTTTCAGTAAAAAGCAACAGCACAACATCAATATGTAGCCACCATCCCCTTACCCCACGATGCGACTTGAGG
>JAFUYM010000015.1 GCA_017470525.1 Bacteroidaceae bacterium | reverse complement strand
CTCAACCCCGTCCACCATGTAAGTCACCTTGTATGTGTTGATGGTGTATTCTGCCGTGTATGTCACGTCCTTGGCAGGAACAGTCTCGGCGACCTCTCCCCATGACTTGAAGGTGTAGCCTTCCTTGGCGGGAGCCTCTGGTGCAGTGATGGCAGTTCCAAAGTCGAGTGTTTCCTCTTTCACCGTTGCACCTTCAGCTACAAATGCCACCTTGTATTGGTTCACGGTGTACTGAGCCGTGTAAGTTACGTCGTTAGCAGGTACGGTTGCAGCCACGTCACCCCATGTGCTGAAGGTGTAGCCTTCCTTAGTAGGTGCCTCGGGAGCCGTGATGGCAGCACCATAGTCGAGCGATGTTTCGCTGACCGTCTTGCCGTCGGCAATGAATGTCACCTTGTATTGGTTGATGGTGAACTCGGCCGTGTAGGTTACGTTCTCTGCAGGTACTGTTTCAGCGACGTTCCCCCATCCCTTAAAGGTGTAGCCTGTCTTGGTGGGTGTCGTTTCTGGTACAGTGATGGCAGTGCCGTAATCAAGTTCTTTTTCGCTAACAGTCTCACCTCCGGCGACAAACTTCACGGTGTATTTGTTAGGAGCGAACTCGGCTGTGAGGGTTGTGTCGCTGGTTGGGGCAAAGGTGTATTCTGCATCTGTTACACCGTCCGACCACTTCACAAAGTGGTAGCCAGTGTTGGCTGTAGCAGTAAGAGTTATAGTGTTGCCTGATTCCACTTCGCTAGCACCTGTAACAGAGCCTTGATTTTCATTGACGGAGACTGTCACATTGTAGAGTTTGTAAATATTGAGAGTACTGGTGTAATCAGCAGGTTCGTGTGGTGTTCCGTCTGATTCGTTCATAACAATACTTGTCAATAGAATTTCTTTCTGTGAAACAGTTGCGTCTTCTTTTGCTTTCACTGCAAAAGTGAGGATCGCACCCTCGCTTCCTTTAAAAGGTGCGGTTCGGCTGGATGCTGGGTATGCCACACAATAGAGCGTATTGTTATCAAGAATGTCTGCAATATATGTGTATCCAGATGCCCTGTCTGTTAAGACAGAGTAGTCATAGTCATCATTATATGCAGTAACAAATGAGAGTTCATCAGGAATAACGATTTTCACTTCAAAGGAGGTTATCTGAGTCTCCCCATTATTCATGTTTACAGCAAATTCCTTGGTCTCTCCTGGCTGTATTTTGACATCTTCAATGGTCATGGTTTCTTGAGCGTTCATGCCCAAGATAGTGAATGTGGCAATCATAATTGCCATGAAAAGTTTGTAATTTTTTTTCATCTTTTTAGCGATTAAACATGATATTAATAATTAGTTGGATATCTGTAACATTGACTCGCCCGTCTTCATTCAAGTCTGCGGCTGCTTCTATAAAAGTAGAGGGGAGTGCCTTGCCAAACATCTTATTGATAACAAGTTGTATGTCTGTGACGTTTATTCGTCCATCTCCATTCACGTCGCCCAATGTGTAGGCCTTGAGAGATAAGAGAAAGGGAGCACTTGGCAGTCCCAATCTATCATTTGATTGGAAGGTGAGAGTTTCTGCTTCAAAGTCAACCTCAGAGTTTGTTTTTTTGTTATAGACTTTGAATGTGATGTTTTCGCCACCAGCAATGTTGCTGCGTATTCGACAGTAGAGATATTGCTGTGATTCGGAAATCGTCTGCACTTCTGCCACACCACGGCAATCGTCACCAACAAATGCAGCGACTTCGTAATTTGTCAAATCTACAGTCTCACCATTGTCCGTGACAAGAGATAAGAAGGCAGTCATGTCATATTGATAATCGTGAGGATTGCAATCCCACCCAGACTGCGACATGGCTTTGCCTGCAAAGGAGAAAATGAGCAGTAGAAGCCCAATGTGTCTTAATTTCTTCATGATGATAGGAGTATTGGGAATGCCAGCAGAGGTTTTTTACACCTCTACTGGCAAAAGAGTTTTTAGTTTACTTTGATAATTTTCTTGTAATAAGTTTTTCCTCCACTTCTGGCAGCAACGATGTAGATGCCCTCTGGCAAGGATGCAACACTGATGCGGGAAGGAACTTCAAGATGCTGTGCTGCATAGACGGAAGCACCCGACATGCTGATGATGCTCAGACGGTCAATGTTTCCTGTTGGCAGAGTCACGGTTATAACATCATGTGCCACAGTCGGAGTCACGCCAAACTGAGCATTCATCTGAGCAATCTCTGTTGCCTCTGCTCCGATATGGAGAGCGTATGGAGTGGAGAAACTGCCCACCTTATTGGCAGAGAATGGCAGATGCTCCGTAATGTTGTAGAGGCCTTCCGTGCTGTTGTCTGAAGCCAAGAATGTGATGTCTTCATTCCCTTCTCCATAAACGCTAAGGAACAACTTGCCCTTCACAAATTTTCCGACACCACGGCATTCTGTTCCACAGAAAGCACCCACGGTGTAAGCATCGGCATCTGCTTCATTGCCATCAACATAAAGGCTTGCAGTGATAGGCATTATGTCAGGATACTGGTAGATGTCGGTAGCCCAAGGAGCCGTATAGCCCACTACGCCGCGATAGTACCGTGACTTGGCGTTTGACACGATGGCAGTATTGTAAAGGATGCTGCCCCCCTCTGCCGACAGATACATATAGCCCCGTCCAGGTGTGAGGGTTTCGAGTGTTCCCATCCATTCACCATCGGCAAATTCGGCAAAACCCTCTTGACCGACGAGGTTGTCGCCCTCGTTAGGCTGTGACTTGGCAAATGCTTCGCCTAATGCCATGATTTGGTTCACAGGATAGCCAATCCAGTTCCATCCCTTCTCCAGTCCGATGGCATCCTCGCCAGCGTTGAACTCGTCACCCTTCAGAATGATGCTTTCAGCCTTTTCTGCTTTCACTTTGTATGCCTCAGTTGGCAGCAGAGTTTGCAGGTTGCCGACAAGACCGTATTGGGAGTCTTTGACAAGCCCCTTCGTCTGACTCTTCACTTCAGTGGCGTCAGCAAATGCGGTGGCGGCATCCTGTCCATCAGCCACATTGTGCGAAATCCAGTTCCATCCCTCATGCAGATTGATGCCAGAAGTCGTTTGTTTGATGCTGTATTTGAATTCTGTCACATCACTCTCATACAAATCCTCACCCTGCGCAATGGCACGGATGGTCATTCCCTCTGTGACGGCGATAGGCGAGCCGTCATAAGTCAGGCGTGTCGTCTCATCGCATGGGCAGGAACCATCCAGCGTGTAGTAGATGGCGGCACCCTCCGTTTCACATGACAATGTAATTCCCGTGCCACGGTAGACAGCCGACCCCGAAGCACGTGAAGCCACTGGAGGCAGCGTGGTCAGCGATTCCTTGCTCACCACCTTCACCGTGGTTTGTGCTGCCACATGAGCATCTGCCATTGAGAACAAGAGGGCAGTCGTGCCAGGCAGTTCACCAGTCACCGTCAGGGTCGTTTGTCCCTTGTCATCAAGCGTCAGTTCCAGCATGCCGTTATCATCTGCCCAGGCATCACCCGCTCTTACGTCGGCAATCATCTTCGAGACAGTCTTCACGGTGAGTTTCTTGCCTACAGCAGCATCGGCAGGTTGAGCACTGATGAGCAGTTGGCGTTCGTCTTCGTAAGCCGTTGCCACCTCATCAGCAGCCACAATGCTGCGCACAGCCTTCTCCACATCAAACTCCTGTGTGTAGTTTTCTTGCATTGGTATGCCCGCATAACTCTTCACCTTCTGGCTCACTGTAAGCACGATGTCATCGGTTGGAAGGATGACCTCATCCTCTGCTGGAACAAACTTCACACGGGAGGCGTAAGTTGTGCTCTCACCTTCGTAAGCCCCTTCCTCATCCAGTAATTCTACCGTTCCTTCCATTTTTTCTCCATTCCTTGTCACCATGATGTTGTCAGTGGTCAGCGATTCAGTCTGCATGTACTTGTCGAACGTCACCTCCACGCCATCCTCGTAGGCATGAGCATCCTTCACCTCGGGCTGACGGACTTGAGTCATGGCAATGTTCACGTCAAGTTGCGGTGGAGGCACGGGCAGCCACTCGCTGCAGGTGGTCTGATAGCCTTCCTTCTCAAACTTCACCTGCCACAACCCTTGTGGCACATCCCACTGATACATGCCATTCTCATCCGTGAAGAGCGGATTCTCCTGAGCATACTCAGCGGCATCCCAGAGCACGATGTTCTCATGCTTGTCACCATACATGTCTTCCACCTCTTCCTTGTAGTAAGCCGTGGCAGTCACGCCTTGCAGACGGTTGGAGGAAACACCTTCATAGACATAGCCAGAGGGGTCAATGGATGGCGTTATGGGTTTAGTCCCATAGTTCCCATTGTGATTATCGTCGTCATCATCAGACGGACATTTCTTATACCCTTTGACAATGTTTTGTTGTATGTTACTGTAAAAACTTATGAGATGGTTGTTCTTTGTAAAGTACCATGTGCTTAGTTCCTCTGCTGTATTTCGATTTGGTAATAATATATTAGAAATCAAATCATTAATATCACCATCGATAAGATTTTCTATAGTAGATCCTGTCATTTCTCCAAGCCAAATGGGAATATCCTTCCCGAAAACAGCAGCAACATCTGAGCCAAACTTCTCAACGACCCGTTTACCAACAGAGCCCCCAGGGATAAGATTTATGGCTGAGAGCAATGCACTTAAAATGCTTGCTTCATTTCTTTGTGTAATTAAATCTTTTTCCATTTGATTGAGTTTTCGTTTAAATTCTTCATGCATGGACATTGCATCATCATATGCTATTTTTAGATAATAGGTATAATAATCATAGGCAGTGTCAGATAGCCTTAAAGACCCATCTTTGCATTTTGCTTCAAGTAATTGTTTTGTTTTCAAGTAAAGTTGATAATGATTATCTAAGGCTTTATTGTATTGTAGTAGCCAATGCTGGTATTCGGTATAACCTTCATTATAATCTTGAATGATGTTGTGAATTTCCCATATATTTAAGGGTAACACGGCATCCAAAAGAGTGCCCAAGGCATCCCAAATTGTTTTTCTTCTTGAGGATGAGGAACGTTTCTGAATGCTAATCATCTCTTTAGAGATGTCGATTCGCATCAGCCGATCTGGCTCTGTTGTCCAAAGCCATGTAACATAACTATTATTTATAATAGAGTCTTTTATATATGCAATCCCGTTTCCCATGTTGAGTTCCTGATAATTGTCAGTTTCCAACAATGAGCGATACTCAGAGAAGGGTAACATCTCTATTTTCATATAAACAGGTGTGTCACCCGTGATAGTCGGATATAGAAATACAATTATGGAGTCACTTGCTTCTATCACATCGACTTTTGTGGTATCAATATTTACAACATGGCTTAATATTATGTCAGAGAAAAAGTTTTCATCATCTATGATTCTTTGAGAGTCGAAAACGTTTGTTGATGTGGCAATATATTCTACTCCCACATTCACAGGGATTCTGTTACTTTCATCATAAACCGAATTACCGACCCACGATTGAGTCTTTGCATCAAAGACACTAGGTATTGTTCTTGTTGTCCCATCTGATGCCAAAACTGTGAATGAAAGATTTCGAACCAATGTGGTGTCGTTATTTGTGAATTCTGCCGTAAAAGTGAAATCATTAATGCTTGGATTATACGAATACCAGTCTGTACTTGTTGTTTTCGCTATTTGGTCAAATACAATAGTTTGACCATTATAGATCATTGTAATAGTCTTTGGCTGTGACACATTTTTATTGTACTCCACGGTCTTTATATCCGACAAATACTTCTGCCCAGTCGAGAACTCAATTTCTGCATGAATCTCGTGGTATGAAGGATTGTATGGCTTATACAACTCTCCTGTTACAGACCAACTACCATTTGCAATACTTCGCGTTTGCCCAATAAGTACATTGTTGTCATAAACCTTGATAAGACTGTTCGCTTGTGCAACTCCGTTGATTGTAATGATGGAGTCAACGGTTTGTGTGGGTACGGAAATCGCCATGTTCTTCACTGTAAGATTGGCATTGCCGATAGGTTGGGTGACCTCTTCCTCTCCTATAGAGAACTGCACATATGCACTTGGAGCGAAAGAACCACCTGCTGTCGGGATGAAGCAGAAGCGAACACGGTCTGTATAGTTCTCCATCGGAATCGTGACACGATGCCCCTCTGACATATAACTTGAGATGGCAGAGCCCACCATTACGCTGTTCTCCACAAAAGCGCTTTCTTCAGGCAAATCCACAATCAACTTCACATCACTCACCTTGTCAGCGTACTCCTCCTTAAAGTCGATATGCCCAGTCAGAGTGAGATAGTTTCCTGCTGTGACTTCTGTTTTGTTCACCGTGAACGATGTGTTGTCACCCGTATAGTACAGTCTGCTTTCGTCAAGAGTCGGCACGAGGTCGTTGTTGATGGAGGCGATGACACCACTCCTTACGGTTACGCTATTCTGTACATAATCTACACCCTCAGTCAACCCGGTCGCAGGCAATTGTGCAAGGTCATAAATGGAGTTGAACAGGTTGCTCTTTGCCATAGAAACAAGTGTGTAATCCCCGTCTTCCAGTTCCGTGAACGACAGTTGTGCATTGCTGTAGGTCTTCGATGACACCAATTTGCCATGGGCATCATAGAGAATACCCGTTACGGCTGCATTTTCTGTCGTGGTGAACGAAGCGGAAATCTGTCCCAACTGCACAATGTCGAATGTCGCGGAGGCACGGTTCGCCTCGTCAATGGTGGCAGTCGCTGTCACGGGTGCAAAAGCCGCTGTTCGGCTGGATGCAGTCAGACGGAGCACATCGCCTTCGGCAACCTCTTCCAGCAGAACAATCTGTGGATATTGTACACTGAACTCCGTCATGTCACGATTCTGCGTCACATTATAAATATTGTAGGAGACATTGGCATAGTCATTGTACCAGTTTTGTACCTCTGCCTCTTCGCCAGCCACGGCACTCTCTCTGTAGGTGAAGCCTAATGAGATAGTGGCACCGCTGATCGCTTTCAGGTCAATGCTGCCTGACAATGCATCACCAATGACCGTCAAATCTTCTTGGGCAACAGACTTGCTGATATAATCAGAAGCCGATACGTTCAGTTGCAACGGTGCATTTTGTGTTTTATAGATTGTGGCAGTAAACAGTCCCTTTGCGTCGGTACGTACATTTAGAGCCTTGGAATACAGCCCGTTGATGGATTGTGAAATGCTTACCGTCGCTCCAGAGACAGGCTGCCCCGTGGTGATGTCACGCACTGTGCCAGACAATGTGGTCTGTGGCAATGTCGCCAATGAGATGGTGAGGGCATTGCTGCTACCGATGGTATAGGTCTGTTCGGTCGGAAGCACATACTCCATTCCTAATGTTTGTGGCAAATTGATGCGGTATTTCACTTCGGTGCCGTCTGTCAATCCTGCCAATTGATTTCCTTGTGTCAGGAATCCTCCTTGGGCATCGGTCCAGGTGATGGTTGCCTGTGATGTGACATCTGTCCCGTCAGGTGTGAGGATGGAAAGAGTCAAGTCGCGTGGCACGAGCACATCGGTAAAGGTCACGCTTACATCCTCCTTCTGAATGTCAATGTTATCTATCTCACCCAACACGGCATCTTGTGCATTCTTCAGATACACGTTCCACTGAGAGTTGTGCATCAGATTATAGAAAGTATAGACCTGTCGGTCGCTGATGACATAGCGCAGTTTCTGACCATTTTTTGTGTTGATGAGTTCAATGAACATGTTCTTGTAGCGTCCGTCTTCACTGTCTGAAGGCAGGTTCACTTCCAGTGCATTGACCTCGTCAGCCAATGGCAGGATGGTGAAATCCTTCCATCCCTCACTCACCTGATAGAGGGCGAGAGAAGCAGCGGGAACACGAACGACACATCCTTCAGATATCCCATAGAAAGCGTATGAATCCACCGTGGGAGGCACTGGCGCATAGCAACTGATTTCTGCCAGATTGGTGCATTGATAGAAAGCATCCCATTCTATGTTTTCAATGCCGGCTGGCAGTGCGATGGATGTCAGAGATTGGTTGTAGTCGTATGCGTAACTGGGAACGGAAGTCAAACCTGTGGTACGACTCAAGTCAATTCGGCTACAATTGCTGTAGTTGTTGGCTATGCTGAAGTCATTGTAGTTCATTCGTCCAATGACTGTAATCTGAGATATAGCGTTGTTGTCACCCTTGGTGGCTTGATAGATAGCCTCACCAAGAGAACCTTCTTTGAAGTCATCTATCAGCACTTCACCTGTTTCACCATCCCATGCATTTGCTCCAGGATTGGCTGGATTGGTGGGGTTGTATTCGAACACGGCAGTCAAAGTGGTGCTCTTCTCTGGCATGGTGTACTCATAGCGCGATTCAGTTGAGATTATCTCGCCATCGAGATTCCACCCTTTGAATTGGTATCCCGCATTGGTATAAGCGTAAAGATAGGTGGATTCTCCAGCCTTGATGCGGCGACTGTTTTGGTTGAAGGAACCGCCACGAGCGGGTTCTGCCACCAACTTCAGTTCATAGTTGATGTTCTCTTCATCGGGGTTCGGTGGATTGACAGGGTTGTAGGAACCATCGTTCCCACCTAATTGTGCGAAGAGAGCCACTTGGCAGAGCCACAATATAAGGAAACTATAAATTTTATTCATGGTTAATTGGTTTTTGAATCATTACTTAATGAAAACTTTCTGGAATTTCTGTCCTTTCTTCATCAGGTAGATGCCTGTGGTGGAGGTGGTGACACGGCGACCATCAAGTGTGTAAAGTGCGGAACCATCTGTGCCCTCTTTCTCTTTAACCGTGTTGATGGCAGTTGCTTCGCTGTCAAAGAAATGGAGAATGAAACGGCTGTCGGTAGTTCCAGCCTTTGCGGAGAAGGAATAGTCGGTGTCATTAAGCCCGGTGCTCTCACCTGTCTGGGTGTCTTCAAGCACTACTGTGTTGGCACTGTTGCTCTGCATGGAGATGGTGTAGATGCCATCGGATGTCAATGTCATGCCCAGTGCCACATCTCCGCTGTCAAGAGGTCGCTCATTGATGGCATAACGTACATCGTTATTGATGGAGAAGATTTGTGGAGCATTGGCGGATGTTGACATGAACTTGGATGCATCCTTGTCTATCTCGTATGCTGTCTGAGCATCATTATTGATGACAACACGTGTGCGGTCTGAGTTGACACCGTCGGAGAGTGTGAAGTTGAACACCAGACGAGGTGTAGCAGAAATGTCGCGGACTTTAGCGTAGATGTCTGAATTGGTTGGTGTATAAGTGTGCATACGTCCTTCTTTCGAGAAAACGATGTTTTCCTTGTCAATCGGACACTGAACAAAGAATGCCTCATTGGGGGAAAGAACATACTCATCATCGATGGGAGAATAGGCTTCGTATTGCTGATTGTTGAGATTCCATACGGTGATGGGGGCAGTGAAGTCCATGAAACGGGTGTCATAGTAGCATGGGTAAGGATTGCCAATCAGATTCCAACTGCGGTTGTGTTCGAACTCTGCTGGATAGCCAGCCAGTGCTATCTCCACATCATCATTGGCAAAGATGTTGTTCTTGTTGGCATTGTTGATGGCAGGAACATCAAAGCCTCCATAATCCACACGATAGCCATTGGCATCCCTGCGTCCTTCCATCTGCCAGATGTAGCCTTGATGTGCTTCGAGGATGTCATCTTCACCCATGTTCACCCATGTTTCATCCATGTTGCCGTCGGCGCGCTTCTGCCCGTCATATTTGCGGATGACCCATTGTGTGCCGCTGTATGCATCTTTGATTTGTTGGATGTCAGATGCTTTCACGTCGTAGGGGAATGATACGAATGTCCATTGGTCGCTTGGAATCCAAATGGTGGTTTGTACATGGTCGGCACGCATGGTTGCATTGTTGATGAGTGTGGCATCCGTTTTGCCTAAGTGGCTGAATGCCCTGCTGTAATTCGGGTCAGCATAGGTGATGAATGTTCCCATGGAGAGGGTTTCTGACCCTTCTGTGGTGAGTGACCCGTATTCAATGTGTCCTGATGCTGTGTTCTCAACTTGAGCGACGATGTTCACATTAGGCTTGACGTTGGCAAAATCGCTATTGATGTTGAGGGTCAAATCTTTTGTGACGGTGATGTTCTCGGGCATCATGTCTGCCCCATGAATGCTGAAGTCTTTCCATCCTTCCGTCAGTTTATAATCGATGACTGTGACATTGGGAACATAAAGGTCGCAGGTTTGCTCTGTTCCGCCCACAGGGTAGTTGCCATACATGGCTGTGGGAGGTGTCAGTGCCTTGCAGGTCACAGTGGTGAGTTTCTCGCAATTTTCGAAAGAACTATATATTGATTGTAGTGTGCTTGGCAGTGTGACACTTGTTAATGGTGTCTGAGAAAATGATTCGTAGCCAAGAATTGTCAGTCCTTCTGCAAATTGTACTTCGGATAAGGAACTGCACAGGTAAAAAGCACAGCCGCCGATAGTCTTTAGTGTGGATGGAAACACGATGGATTGGAGTTTCTTGCAGCCAGCAAAGGCATGCTCCTCTATTGTTTCCAGTCCCTGGGCAAAGTTTACTTCTGCCAGTTGTGTGCAATATCCGAATGCTTGTTGGTCGATAAGGCGAACAGAAGAGGGTATGTCTATTCTTGTGAGCCCTGTATGCGCTAAAGCAGAGTTCCCGATAGTGGATAGTCCTTCAGGAAACTCTATTTCTGTCAATCGGGTGCAGCCGTAAAAGGCGGAACTCCCGATGGTGGTGAGTCCTTTGGGCAGTTTGATGCTTGTGAGGTAATTACTGTTACTGAACAGGGAGGACGGGATTTCTGTCAAGTCCGTTTCTGTCAAATCAATATCAGCGAGTCTGGTGAGGTCATTCTTGATGAGTTCCATGTCCTCGCTGTTGAGCGAACCTGTGATGGTCAACCCGTTGACATCTGAAAGGTTTTCGGTTTGTTGCAGAATCAGGCGACCGAGGGTGCCAGGATTGGTCACGTTAATCGTGAGAGCCTTGTATTCGGGTGCATTGATGTGATAGTTGATGTCGAAACTGACGGCTTTGTAGTCGTACCCTTGCCAATAGCCCCATTCGTCGTATATAGATGTCTGGAGTACGAGGTAAGCCCTTACTTTGAGGTCTGTGTCGGTGAAGATGGGGTCGAAGTAGTTGGGTCGTTGACCTACGTGAAAGGTGATTTCCTCCTCATTGTATTCCATGCCAACAAACCATACGTTGTTACCGTCGCTGTAGGTGCTGTAGGATGTCTTGTTTCCACTGATGTCTAACCAAAATTCTTGACCGGCACCTGTATAATTGCCGTCAAATTCATCGACACTGCCTCTAAGTGCGAAAAAGGCATAGTCGTTGCCCCAATAGCGAAGGGCATCGTATAGTTCGGCTTTTTCGATGCCCAATGTCCCTGCGACTTCTTGCAGACTGAAACTCTGAGTGGTCCAAGCATAGTTGTTGTCGGGCGCACTCGTCAAATTGACACTGTACTGTGCTTTGAGTGACATGCTCACGGTTAGTGTGATGAGCATCAAAAGGAAAGTGTAAAGTTTTCTCATAATAGTGGATTTTTTTGTTTATAATTAGTTAAATGATTTGCAAAGATAGGGACTTTTGCAAAAAGGAGATGCATGAAGGGTGTCGTCGGATTGTTGCGGATTTGTAACAAAAAGGTTACACTTCGCGATGTTCTTCACTCAGATTGTTGACATCTTCACTCAAATCGTTGAAGAAATTGTGATGCAGTGTTTTGCTGATTCGATAGAGCAGGTGGGTGTCGATGCTGTTTTTCTCAAAGATGCGGTAGATGGCCATTCGCGAACAGCCAAGTTTGCCAGCCAGCCAAGAAACGCCGCGTTCTTGTCTTTCAAGTTCCGTTTTTATTCGTTCGCCAATGTTGATCATTTGGAGCCAAGAGTTTTTAAAATGAAAAGGCGGGGAGTCCTGTCACTCGTCCCGCTTGCAGAGGCCCTGGCAAAGCCCATCCTTAATAGAACGAGCAACGCAGAGCCCACGCCTGTAAGATTATATATGTATAGTGTACAATGACGGCTATACATACAAAAGTATATAATCTACCCATGGGCATCTATCGCTGCCATGTTCTTGATTAAGGTTGAAACTGCCAGGTTTCTACAAGCCAAGAGACAAAGCGTGATAAACGCCTTTCTGAAAATGTCACACCACCAATGTCGGCAATGTGTTCCTCTACTTTACCCGCCTTGACAGGCGGGCTCTGCAAAAGAATGTTGCAAAGTAACGGATTTTTTGTGAAAGGGGCAACTTTTGCTATAGTGATTTTCAGTAAAACGGGAAAAGTGGCGAAATCCGATGCGGATTCTGCCACTTTTTGGTTCTAACTTACAAACTTACAAACTCTTTTCGGGGGAACGATGTTCACTGACGGATAAAGACCACAGAATGGTTCTGCTCCAGGTGCAGGGTGAGGGCGGAACCTTTTTTTTCGATGTGGGTCGTTTCGGGGAACACGGGTGCCCAGCCTTTCAGTTGCTGTGCGGGAAGGGTGGCGGTGTTCTCTCCTTTCATGTTGCTGATGAGCAGATAGGAGCATCCCGCATCGGGCACGATGATGCCGTTCCAGCCTTCGGGCAGTTTTTCTTTCAGCGAAACGAGGCGTTTTGCCATCTTCTGTGTCTGCTTGGCGTTGATGCCCGTGTAGTAGATGAGATTGCGGGCATCGACCACGTCGCCTTGCTTGACCTGACGGGGGATGCCATTGTACATGGGGTAGAGTTTGCTTGTGTAGATGGAGTTGTTGGCACTGCGTTCGCCCCAAGCCATCTGCTTGCCATTGCCGGTTGAGATGATGCCCAGTTCGCCAGCGATGTTCACCCAGGGGCTTTCGAATGTGGTGAAGGTGCTGCCGTCGGTGGTCTGTTGCCCTTTCTGATAATATAATGTACGCGTGAGACGCATCAACTCGTCGGTGGAGATGGCAAGGAGTCCTCCCTTTTCGGCTGTGATGGTGGCATCGGCATTGGCTGTCACGTAGTCGAGGTAGATGAGGGCGTTGTGTGGGGTGGAGTAGAGGACGAAGCGGTTGTTGAGTGTGCCGTCGTTGGTGTTGAGTTCGCCGTTCATCACATAACTGTTGCCCTTGAGTTGATAGATGCCGCTGACCACAGGGCTGGCATTGGTGCGTTTCCCTTCCACTTCGTACCATCCGATGAGGTTGCCCGTGTTGTTGGCGCGATAGGGCACCACGATTTTGTTCTTGTCGGGGGAGTTGGCGGCGAAGTAGCCTGTGTAGGACTTCAAGCCGGTGCTCCACGAGAAGCAGGTGAAGCGGTCGTCGGTGGAGGCACGGACGATGTTCTGGCAGGGTATCATCCTTGCCTCTCCGTAGGTCTTGTTGAAGTCGTTCCATCGGGTGGGGACGAGGCTGGCTGTGGAAAGCACGTCGTGCATCAGGTAGGTCATCATCACGCGGTGTGCCTCCACTCCCATGCGGCGGGCTCCCACGTCGGCACGGAGCAGCCAGGAGCCGTCGGGGGTGGTCTTCTGACGTGCCTTGATGTACTTGTATGCCATGTTTTCGAGCATGAGGGCATGAGGGTCACGCAGGAAGCAGGCGAGGGTGGAGTAGGAGGTGATTTGGTCGTAGAGGAAGAGGCTCCAGTCGTTGCCGTTGGGCATGGCGAGTTCGCCGTCGGGCAGGGCAAGCCAGTTGAGGATGCTGTCCTGCACCTCCTGGTTGTGGTGCATCAGGGCATTGGTCTTCCACTTCTCGGTGCCGTGAAGTCCTTGCTGGAACATCTTGAGTGCCAAGGCTGCCTCGCCGAGTTCCTGCTGAACGACGTTCTGGTAGGAGGTGTGGAAGAGGTTGTGGTTCTGGAGCGAATAGTCGTCGTAGAGGTTTTGCCCCTTGTAGAGGTCGGCGATGGTCTTTGGGTCATACCATTCGTCGATGATGGCTGTGTTTGTAGCATCGGAGGCATGCGAGTAACTGTTGATGGCGAACTCGCGCAACCGCTCGAACCACTGGGGTGCCAACGGGTCGTTGGGGAAGAGTCCTAAGGTGGCGGCAAGGATGTCTGCCTCCCAACCGTTCTCCTCGGCCTTGGTGTCGCCTGCGTAGCCTGTAGGGATGGAACGGTACAATTCATAATTACATTCGGCTTTCAGCAGGGCGTAGATGTGGCTTTTCTGTGCATTGCTCAATTTGTCCCACTGGAAGTAGGCGGAGTAGGCTACTGACATTGCCCACAGGGAGGACTCCCACACGGCATCGGAGGTGGAGGTGCTGCCCCAGTAGTTGCCTCCTGCACACACTTTCAGTTTGTTGGCTTTGTGGGTGGAGTAGGCGAAGACGAGCGATTTCATCGCCATGTCCTCAATCTTTGCCCAAGTCACACCTGCTGGCAGTTTGACGCCCGCTGGTTTGCCATACTTGACAAGGAAGGCACAGACCATGCTGAGGTCGGCATTGGGTCGCACTCCGCGTTCGTCGTTTGCCATGGTGTTCTCTCCCTTGAAGCAGCCGCAGGGCTCGCCCAGGTCGTTGGGATATTGGCACTCTTGAAAGTCGCTGACCATGTAGGCGGAGAAGTCTGCCAACATCTGCAAGAGGTCAGCCTTCATGGTGGCTTCATCGACAAAGTCAGCCGTGATGACGCCTTCGGTGAAAGATGGGGTTGCTTCCTTTTGTGCGTATGCAGCCAAGAAAGTGACGAAAAAGAAGAGGGGGAAAAGTTTTTTCATTGCCAAGGTGACAGGTGTTAGGTGTGCGTTCGGAGGTGTTAGTTAGTAAAGTGTACCCCTCGGCTACGATGTGGCGTACCCCTCGGGTACGGCATGTCGTACCCGAGGGGTACGGTTCTTCGATGTAAAAAAAAGAAGTGTGCTTATTTGAGACGTGCCAAGGTGTCCTTGATGCGCTTCATTGCCTCCACGATGTTCTCGTCGCTGGTGGCGTAACTCATGCGGAAGCACTCGGGCGAACCGAAGGCATCGCCACCCACGGTGGCAACGTGTCCCACTTCGAGCAGGTACATGGCGAAGTCGGTGGAGTTGTTGATGACGCGGTCACCATCCTTCTTGCCGAAATAACTGGAGCACTTTGGGAAGAGGTAGAAGGCTCCCTGTGGCTCGTTCACTTCGAGTCCAGGGATGTCCTTGGCGAGTTTCACAATGAGGTTCTTTCTGCGCTCGAAAGCCTGACGCATGTCCTCCACACACTGCTGGTCGCCTGCAAAGGCAGCCTCGGCTGCTTTCTGAGAGACAGAGCATGGACCGGAGGTGTATTGACCTTGCAGTTTGTTGCAGCCCTTCACAATCCAGTCGGGGGCGGCGATGAAGCCGATGCGCCAACCCGTCATGGCGTATGCCTTGGAGACACCGTTGATGACCACCACGCGCTCTTTCAGGTCGGGGAAGGAGGCGATGGATGCATGCTTGCCCACGTAGTTGATGTGCTCATAAATCTCGTCGGCAATCACGATGACGCGCTCATGCTTCAGGAGTACATCCTTCAAGCCTTCCAGTTCCTCCTTGCTATAGACAGAACCTGTAGGGTTGCTGGGTGAGCAGAGAATCAAGGCACGGGTCTTGGGGGTGATGGCTGCCTCCAGTTGTGCAGGTGTGATTTTGAAGTCCTGCTCAATCGGGGCATCGATAAAAACAGGTGTACCTTCGGCAAGGAGCACCATCTGTGGATAAGAAACCCAGTAAGGAGCGGGAATGATGACTTCGTCACCTGCATTGATAATCGCCATGATGGTGTTGCAGACAGACTGCTTGGCACCATTGGAACAGAGAATCTGTGAGGGCTGATAGTCCAGTCCGTTCTCGTTCTTCAGTTTGTTGACGATGGCTTTCTTCAACTCTGGATAGCCGGGCACGGGGCTGTAGCGGCTCCAGTTCTCTTCCACTGCCTTGATGGCAGCAGCCTTGATGTGGTCGGGGGTGTTGAAGTCGGGTTCACCCACACTCATGTTAATCACATCTACGCCCTGAGCCTTCAACTCAGCGCTCTTCTGACTCATCGCAAGCGTGGCAGAAGGGGAAAGTCTGTTAAGACGGTCTGATAATTGTTCCATATCGTTTTTAGTTTATTTGTTGAAATGCAATGTATGTCCCATACGCTCCTTCTTTGTGTGCAGGTAGCGTTCGTTGTATCGATTGGGGGTGATTTCGATGGGCACGTTCTCCACGATTTCCAGCCCATAGCCTTCCAATCCCACACGTTTCACGGGGTTGTTGGTCAGCAGTCGAATCTTGCTCACCCCGATTTCGCGCAGGATTTGTGCGCCCACTCCATAATCTCTCAGGTCGGGGTCGAAGCCGAGGTGGATGTTGGCATCGACGGTGTCGAGCCCCTCTTCCTGTAATTTGTAGGCGGCAATCTTGTTCATCAGTCCGATGCCGCGACCTTCCTGAATGAGATAGACGATGGCGCCTTTTCCTTCTTTTTCAATCAGTTCCATCGACTTGTGCAACTGCTCGCCGCAGTCGCAACGCTGACTGCCGAAGATGTCGCCTGTGGCGCAACTGGAGTGCATGCGCACCAGCACAGGCTCGTCCGCTTTCCATTCGCCCTTGATGAGTGCCATGTGCTCCAGCCCGTTGCTCTTCTGGCGGAACGGGATGATGCGGAAGTGCCCGTAGGCAGTGGGCATGTCGGCTTCCACCCCCTTCTCCACAAGGCTTTCCTGTTGCAAGCGGTAGGCGATGAGGTCTTTGATTTGGATGAGTTTCATGCCAAACTCCTTCGCTCTCTCGATGAGTTCGGGCATTCGTGCCATCGTGCCGTCGGGATTGAGAATCTCAATGAGAGCCGCAGCAGGGCGGAGTCCTGCCAGACGAGCCAAGTCGATGGCTGCCTCGGTGTGTCCCGAACGGCGCAGCACCCCATTGTCCTGTGCATAGAGCGGATTGATGTGCCCTGGGCGACCGAAGTCCGTAGGCTTCGCGTCGGGATTTGCCAACCATTGGATGGTGGCAGCACGGTCGTGTGCACTCACGCCAGTCGTGCAACCTTCCAATTTGTCGATGGTCACCGTGAACGGAGTGCCCAGCATCGACGTGTTTTCCTCCACCTGATGGGGCAGTTCCAGTTCCTTCGCACGTGAAATGGTGATGGGGGCACACAGCACACCGCGCCCTTCCTTCAACATGAAGTTCACCTTCTCGGGCGTAATCATCTCGGCTGGGGTGATGAAGTCACCCTCATTCTCACGGTCTTCATCATCCACCACAATCACGAATTTGCCCTGTCGGAAGTCCTCAATGGCTTCCTCTATCTTACTGAACTGAAAGGATGTTTCCATATATATAGTCTTTGATTTGTTCTGAATACTTGATGATGGCTCTCAAATCTTTTCGGCGGCGGCGATAGAAACGGAAATTGCGCGTTTCCATCACGGGGTAGCCGTTCAGCAGTCGAAGCACATGGCGGTCTTTGCTGTTCGACAGCACATCCACCACATACTCCGTCAGCAGGTTCACGCCTTCCGCCTGCATGTCCTCACGCTTCGAGAACCAGAAGCGCACGATGTAGCGCAGGTAGCCGAGCGGGGTGGAACGTGGCAGTGTGCCCAGATACTCGCGGCTCGTGGCGATAAGTTGTTCCAGCGTCTTGTACATGTCGGCATAGTCGGGGTCGTTGATGATGACCTCCTTTCTGACGATGTTGCGTTTGGGTCGGATGCCCAGCAATTTCTTCCACAGATTGGCGTAGGCATCCATGTTGAACACCGCCGAGTCGTTGTTTGACTTCACCGTCAGGAAAATGCCCAAAGGAGCCATCACAAGTGTGCTCATCCACATGCCAAACCACACAGGGATGCCGCCTTCGCGCCCCACTTTCATGGCACCCGTGTCGATGATGTAGTAGATGATGAAAATGATGACTGCCATCACCACAGGAAAACCCAATCCACCCTTGCGGATGATGGCACCCAATGGCGCACCCACAAAGAAGAAGAGCAGACATGACAGCGACATCGTGATTTTCTGCCAGAACTGAATCCAGTGCAGACGAATCGTCTTGTCGCCATCCCCCATTGTCATCGCTGTTCCGTTCGTGTTCTGCTCCTGGAATCCCACCCTTTGCAAGGCGCTCATGACAATGCGCTGCTTCTGCTGCGAGTCACTCTGGTTGTACAGCGAGTCGATGTTGACGCTCGACTTCGGTATCACGATGCCCGTCTTTGCCTTCTGTGCCAGATAAGCCTTTTCCACTTTCTCCAAGCGTTGCCGTGTGGAGTCCTCCATGTGCGCGATGGTCATGGAGTCATAGTCGGAAATGCGAGTCTCATGCGGGATGTCGAGCGAGAAACGCTTCATGTTTTCGTAATACGCAATGCTCAACTTCTGGTAGAAATTCTCCATCGAGTCGATGTCATGAGTCAACTGCTTCATGCCCTTCGTCCGGGCATTGCCCGACTCGTTCTCTTGGTCTGTCAGGTTGAAGTTCGAGTCGAAGTCGATGATGAAATGCTTCTCCACAAACGACTCCCGCCGATAGGGCACACCCCCTGTCAGCAAGGCGTCGCGCCCCTGCATGTTCTCAAACTGCCCGCCCTGATAGAGGTGGAGCAGCAGGTGCATCTTGTCGCTCGTGGTCTCCAGTCTGCCTGAGTCTGCCAAGATGATGTGTGCCCGACTCGCCCCGTCTTGCAGGTTGTAGATGACAATGTCGTAGAGCATGCCCGTTTCCTTGTTCTTGCTTTCCACGTAGAGATTGATGTTGTCGATGCCATCGTAGAACACCCCTTCGGGAATGTCCAGTTCAGGCGATTTCTCCTTCATCGACCGAAGCAGTTGCAACAGGTTTTGCCATGCATCAGGTGCAATTTTGTTCTGGAAGTGGAACGAGATGAGCGAAAACATGGAAATCAGGATGATGAGCGGTCGCATGGTGCGGATGAGCGAGATGCCAGCCGCCTTGATGGCAAGCAATTCCAGTCGCTCTCCGATGTTGCCGAACGAAATGAGCGATGCCAGCAGAATGGCAAGGGGCAAAGCCGTCGGCACCAGCGTTTCGGCTGCATAGAAGAAAAATTTGGCATAGACATCAAACGTCAGCCCCTTGCCCACCAAATCGTTGATGTACTTCCACAGAAACTGCATCATGACGACAAAAATGCTGATGCAGAACGTGCCTGCAAACAGCGTAAGAAAATTCTTCAAAATGAAGGTGTCGAGTCGCTTGATGAGTTTCATTCTAACGTGAAAAAACGTGGGGTCACACGATTTCAAGGTGCAAAGGTAGTGAAAATTTTGATTAAGTGAGAGAAAAAAGATTGTAATGTGTTTTTCGAACGTGAAAAATTTGTATAAAACTGGGCACAATACAAAAAAACGCGTTTGTTTTTATTGTTGAGGTGCATCCTGCCTTTGTCACTCGCTGTGTCTTGGAAAAAACGATAATTAGCAATAATTATCGAGAGTTTTGTCAAGTCTGCTGCCTCATTGCCCGAACGGAGGGCTATGAGGCAGCAAGACAGAAGAAGAATGCGATGCGGTTAAATGTCTATTATTACTATTTTTATCTTCTCCCTAATCTCTTTTTCTTCTTCTATGATTGACCAACTTTTTTATTCATTCACTAATATCTTGCCGTCATTTGTCATTCCTTCCGTGCTGATGTACATTTCCTCACAAGTGGAGTTGTTGAAGAACTCCACCTTTGCCTTGCCCTCCTTGTCCGTCTTGATGTCAGGATTCCAGTAGATGGTTCGGCGGAAATCTGCCATGGGCGGGATTATGCTATAGTCTTCCATTTTGAAAGTGGAAGGGGTGTTGAAGCCTTGGAAATACGTGCGTCGCAATCCTTTCTGGCTCTCTGTGGTAAACCTCTTGTGGGTATAGATATAGATTTTCACCGTCCCATTCTCGTCATGCAAATCATACGGTACAATATACAGATGTTTAATTTCATTCATCCACGTAGGGAAAAAAAGGTCACCTTTGGCAAAGCCCTGTCCTGTCATCAGTTTTTCGCCATTATTCACTATCCATTGGATGTTACGATTGTTATAAGACATCTCCCCTCTCCAATTAGGGGAATTCCCTGTGACAGACCCTCCTGGAGCAGGAAGATTGATGCATTTGGGGTTATTGAACGAAGCATTCTTTTTGCAAAGAAATTCAAAAATGGTGGGTTCAGGTAGCCCCTGGTCGAGAATATTGTCCAGTTCCCTGTCGATATTGTAATAGAGGGTAGCCCACCGCCTTCCCCACGCCTCATTCTTGTATCTCCAGTCGTCATTGGTGAAGTATCTCCTCTTCGCCTTCACGGTCACATTCTGCAGGACATGCTCTTTCTTCGTGATGGGCATGAAATCCTCCTCCGTGTCCTGAATGGTGTCCTTCACGAAGGCGTTCGGCTCCAGCGGGT
>JAFUYM010000014.1 GCA_017470525.1 Bacteroidaceae bacterium | reverse complement strand
AATCGTTGAGACGGCAAAGACGCGCAACAACTCAACTGCCGCAGCTATCCACTCTTTATTTTAAGCGAGGATAGGGCAATATGGCTAATCGCTGAATAGTTACCGAAAAGTGGTGAAATGTGAAAAAATGTAATTTGTGAATTGAAGTGTGAATTCACAGGTGGGGGTGGTTTTGGCGTTTTTGGGGGTGAGGGGAAGATGGAAAATAGGAGGAGAGGGGTATTATATTATTATATAACGCGCAATTCGTTCGTGCCTTTCGGTGCAAATGAGGGGGGGGTGTGAATTCACAATTTTTGGTGGGTTTTTAAGGCTTTTTAAGATTTGAAACCCTGAGTTTTGAGGTTGGTAACCCCTGTTTTTGAAGAAAAAGGGGCTGTTTTTGAGGTGAAAATTCACACGTTGGAGGGGGCGGAAGTGGGGGGAGGAGGAGGGAAAAGTGGAGGGTAAAGAGTGAAAAAATATGTTAAACTTTAGAAATAGTTTTGAAACTATAAAAATAGTTACTATCTTTGCACCATCAAACTGATAAAAGACTTTCACACAGGTTTCAGAAGTGATTTAACCGCAAGCGGTCTTTGAAAAACCGTAAAAAACAAGAAAAAACCATCAATAATAATATTGGTTTATAAGATTCCTTATGATGAAGAGGATTGTTCTCTTGAGGTCTTCTTTATATTTCTTGAGGTTTTTTGGGGTTTTTTCTGGTTTTTCGAGGTTTTTTGAAGACGCAAAGCGTTAAGAAGAACATCTGAAACATCAATGACTTCAACTATGGCAAGAAAAGCGGAAACAACGGAAAGCGGCATGCGGGAACTGACCCGCGCCGAACTGCAGGTGATGCAGATTCTCTGGGACAAGAAAGAGGCAATGACCCGTCAGGTGCTGGAGGCGATGCCCGAGCCCAAGCCCGCGTTCAACACGGTCAGCACCGTCATCCGGGTGCTGGAGACGAAAGGCTTCGTGAGCCACAAGGCATTCGGCACGACCTATGTCTATTTCCCCGTGGTGCAGAGAGGGGAGTACACGTCGCGGTTCATGCGCAACATGGTGCAGAACTTCTTCGGCGGCTCGCGCTCGGCTTTCATCTCGTTCTTTGCGGAGCAGGAACAGATGACGGCGGAGGAGAGGGACGAACTGCACAGGCTGATGAAGAAGGTGGAGGCGCGGAAGACAGGGATGTAACTAATGGATGTTTTCTTGAACAACGAATTTGACGAATGGGACGAATTTTTCTAATCGGCGTAGCCAATTATAAAAAATCGGCATAGCCAATTATAAAAAATCGGCGTAGCCAATTATAAAAAGTCAAATGCTGCAAGCAGCAGCGAATTGAATCGAATATCCGTCGCAAGCGACGGGGCTACCGCTTTGCAAACAAATGGTTCCCTCTCCGCATGGCAGAGAGCCGCCAAGGCTCTCATTCGTGAGAATTCGTCGCCGCTTGCGGCATTCCAATTCAAATATAAAAAATTCGTTTCATTCGTCAAATTCGTTGTTGAAAAAAACTCCTAAAACGTTTATCAATATGTATATGACCGATTTTCTCATCTACGATTTGAAAGTGGCGCTGCTGCTCACGGTGTTCTATGCCTTCTACCGCGTACTGGTCAGCCGCGACACGTGGCACCGCATGAACCGCGCCATGCTGCTGGCATCAGCCGTGCTCTCGTTTGTGCTTCCGCTGTGCGTGATTACCACCCATGTGGTGCAGACCGTGGAGCCACTTCCCGCTTTGCCGCCAGCCTTGCCGTCGGTGGGCGAAGTGAAGGAAACGGTGGCTCGGCAGGAGCATGATGCCGCATGGTGGGTGCAGCAGTTGTCGGGCATTGCCTCGTGGGTGGTGCTGCTCGGCATGGGGGTGATGCTCGTCCGTGCGGTGGTGGATGAAGTGCGCCTCATCCGCTTTGTCAGCCGGTTGGAGAAGCACCGCGAGGAGGACGGTGTCCTTGTGGCTGTGAGCGATGAGGACGTGCGACCTTTCTCGTGGATGAACACCATCGTGCTTTCCCGCAAGGACTACGAAGCGCATGATGCCACGCTCTTTGCCCACGAGAAGGCACACATCCGTTTCCGCCACTCCCTCGACCTGCTCCTCATGGAGGCGCTGCTGATTCCGCAATGGTTCAACCCTGCCGTATGGCTGCTGCGCAATGAACTGCGGGCAGTGCATGAGTATGAAGCGGATGAGGCGGTGCTCTCCTCGGGCTTGGAGGCTCAGCAGTATCTGTCGTTGCTCATGCAGAAGGCGACGGCAACGGGCGGCTTCATGTTGGCAAACACCCTGGGCAGCAAGCAGGGGCTGCTGCAACGCTTCCGCATGCTGGCACGTCCGCGCTCCAGCCGATGGGCATGGATGAAGGCACTCTATGTGGTGCCCATTGTGGCAGCGACGCTCTATGCCTCGGCACGGACCGTGGTCGATTACCAGTATGCCATCCCCGCGAAGACCGATGCCGACTCCATCCTCTTCGTGCTGAACGGCAGGAGACTCTCGCCGCAGCGAGTGGAAGAGATTCAGACGGACAGCATCAGGACCGTAGACGTGATTAAGAATAAGCAATTGCTGCACGAACTCTATGAAGACAGCAGCCTGACCGCCGCCGTGCTCATCCAGACGGAGGCAGACGAACCGCAGGAAGAGGACGAAGAGGATGTCTTGTTCCTGGAGACGGAAGAGCCCGCCGAGTTCATGGGTGGAGAAGCCGCGAAGATGCAGTATCTTTCACGCCATTTCCGCTATCCGAAAGAGGCGGTGGAGTATCGTATGAAAGGCAATGTGACCGTGTCGTTCATTGTGCAGAAAGACGGCTCCATCACCGATGTGAAGGCATTCGAAGTCTCGCAGACAGACAATGATGCCGATGTGATGGTCAGGACCTACGGACGAAAGCCAACCCCCTCGCAGATGGCTGAAGACCTGCCGGATGCATTGCACTCGCTCATGGCATCGGCAGAAGAAACCATCAGAGGAATGCCGCGGTGGAAGCCTGCCCGACAACGGGGCAGGGCAGTGCGCTCGCGCCAAGTGCTCACCGTGAAGTACGAACTCGAGTGACCCTTCTCCGTAAGCGAGAGTGACCAATCGTTGTGTTTACTGAAAATCAAAGGATTGCAAGTGACTGACGTTGCTTGTACAGCCCTTACTATACCCTAAAACCAAGCCTTTATGAGATTCATTTTGACCCTTCTTACAGTTGTCGCAAGCCTTTCGGCAAGGACACAGACAACCATTAGCGGCACCGTCACCAACTTGCAGCATCAGCCTGTGGGAGATGTGATTGTGCGAGTGACGGATGAAAAGCATACGCTGGCATTCTGCACAACCGATGCCAAAGGAACGTATCGCCTCATGGTGAAGGACACGCCGCAAGGGGAGACATTCATCCGCTTCGCCCACATCAGTTACGAGGTGGAGCAGGAGAAGGTGTCCCTGGATGGGAAGCCGCAGGTGAAGGACATGCTGCTGGTGCCCAAGACGATTACGCTGAAAGAGGTGAAGGTGCGTGCTGTGCCGCTCACGCAGATGGGCGACACGCTCAACCACAACCTTGCCTCGTTTCTGGGCAAAGGCGATGTATCGTTGGAAGATGGCTTGAAGCGGTTGCCCGGTGTGGAGGTGGCGAAGAGCGGTGCCATCTCCTACATGGGCAAGCCCATCTCGGCATTCAACATCGAGGGCTTGAATCTGCTGGGCGGGAAGTATAACCTTGCCACTCGCAACATCCCTGCCGACTACGTCACACAGGTGCAAGTCATTCGCAACTATCATGAGCGGAAGGTAGATGAGGACAAGCCGAGCGATGCCGTCGCCATGAACATCAAGTTGGCAAAGAAGGCGAAGATGAAGCCCTTCGGACAGGAAGAGGCTGGCTTCACCCCCGTCCCTTCTTCATCAGGCGAGGGGCATGACCATTGGCAGGGTATCTTGGGCTTGACGGGCATGCTCTTTACGGAAGACTTCCAGACGATTTGTTCGGGCAAGTTGGGCAATTACAAGGACTATGCCAACAGCGACTTGACCGACCACTTGGGCGGTTCGGGGCTTTCCACCCGTGCCACTTCGCTCTTCGGAGGCTTTGACGGCGGTCGTCCTCCGCAGGGAGAGTACCTCTATCAGCGGAACGCCATGGGGACGGTGAACGGAATACAAAAAGTTGATTCCATCAGCACCTTTCGTGTCAATGCCGATTACAGTTATCATCGGGCAACCCACGACATAGCAACGGCAACCACTTATCTAAGCCCCCTCCCAACCTCCCCCCAAGAGAATGAGAGCCATCTGGATGGCGCTTCATCCCCTTCCTTGGGAACGGAAGGATGGAGCCGTGTGATGGTCAGCGAGCAGACCTCTCCTCTTTCGTCCTCTCATTTGCCCTCCCTCCAGGTGAACTATCGGAGCAATGCCCGCCAGCAGTATGTGTGGGACATGCTGACGATGAAGGCAAAATTTGAGCACAACGAGGGCGATGTGCATTATAATAATGTGTGGGCAGAACAGCGTAGGAAGACGACTTCGCTGGAGGTGGCGAACTCGCTGAACTTCTCTCGTCGAGTAGGTGGACATACAGTCCATTTCAACTCCGACGTGCATTTTCAGCGCACCCCATCCCTCTGCCTCTCTTTCGCTGACAGCGGCGAGGAATGGAGCCAAACAGCACAATCGACCTCGCTGACCACCGAGCACCGCACTTCCTTCGACCTCCATCTCACCAAGAAGTTCACCCTCAACCTCCCCGTCTCCCTCACCGCCAACTACGACTTCATCGAGACCATCCTGTGTGCTGCGACGCCGTCGCAGCAAAGCCAACAGCAGCAGCAAAACTTCATCGAGACCACACTGTGTGCTGCGATTCCGTCGCAGCAAAGCCCCCAGCAGCAAGACGCACACAACCGCCTCCAAGGCACCACCTTCATCCCCTCCTTCTCCCCAGGCTTCGAATGGCGAAACGCCAACCGCCGCCTCTACACCCTCCTGTCCTTTCCCTTCTCTTTCCGCCTGATGCACTACGGCTCCACCTCTCTCTCCAAGTTCTACCTCAATCCCAGTGCCTCCCTCAGTTACACCTTCTCGGCTAACAGCAAACTCTCCGCCTCCTCTTCCCTCCGTTACGGCACAGGCGATATGCTTGACCTGCTCACGGCTCCGATGCAGACTTCTTATCGTTCCACACGCACCGCCTCTGGTGTGATTGGCGAGTCACGCAACTGGGCTTCTTCTCTCGATTGGAAACTGCAAGTGCCTCTGCAATATTTCACCCTCAACCTCGGGGCTTCCCACAGCGAGGGGAAACGAAACACCCTCACCTCCCAATCTGTCAGTGGGGTGGATGTCAGCACCTCGTCGTTGTTTCGTGACACCCACTCACGCACCACCTCCTTCTCCCTTTCTTCCTCCAAGAACATCCCCTCGCTCTTTGCCAAGTTCGGCATCAAGGGAAACTACTCTTTCGGCAGCGGAGAGCAGGCGGTGAACGGCAACGTGATTCAGCATCACCATCAGGGGTATTCACTTAGCGGGCATGTCGGCATCACACCTGTTTCGTGGTTGGAAATGAATTATGACATCGATTACAATTGGCAGCGTTCGTCCTACGAAGACACACGCAACACCGTTACGTCCCTCACCCACAGCGGAGCCCTTCATGTCTTCCCCATCTCTTCGCTTGACATTTCCGTCAACTACGACCATGTGCGTCGTCAAATCACCACAGACCGATACAAGCACATGAGCCTCTTCAACGCCTCGGCACAATATAAACTCAAACGCCTCGTCCTCCGCCTCGAACTCGACAACCTGCTCAATCAGAGACACTACGCCTACACGGTCTTCGATGGCATCAACACCTACAGTTACGACTACGGTCTTTGTGGTCGCACCACCTTTATCAAAGCAACATTCAAACTCTAAAAACTTAAAAATCAAAATGAAGAAACTAAACGTTATTCTTGCCTTGTTGCTGTCGGTGACGGCACAGGCACAACCGCAGGAGAAAGACACACTCGCCGTGTCTGACTTCATTGCCACCTACATCTATCAATGCCACACACTGGATGCCGACGGAAAGGACGTGACCGACTCCATCCAGTTAAGTCTGCAAGTTTCTGGCAACCTGTGGAAATGCTCTCCTGATGATAAAAGCGAAGGTATGATAGCCAATGACCAAGCGTATCAAGAGGCGTTGATGCACGTGCCGACCGTCTGGATGGGCTACCCCGAAGGGAGCATCACCTGCCACGAAACGCTCTTTCCGTACATCTATGAGACACAGGAAGTTCGGCAACCCATCTTGTGGGACATTGCCAGTACGGACACGCTGACCATCGAAGGCTATCTCTGCCATCGTGCCACCGCCACCTACAAGGGCAAGACGTGGGTAGCGTGCTACACCGAGGACATCCCTTCGTCGGCAGGGCCGTGGAAGTTGAGCGGCTTGCCAGGCTTGATTCTCCGAGCCGAAGACCGCGAGGGCATCCACTCCTTCATGCTCAACGGACTTCTGCAGGAACAGCAACCCATTGTCTTTCAGCACTATCGCAGTGCCCTCGCTTTCAATCAAGGGACATTCACTCGCCAACGCTTCGACTTTCAGAAGATGGAGCACAGCAAGTTCTTGAAGTTCAAGAAAAAGATTCTTGGCAACAAACTCTATCCGCAGCATCCCAACTTCTATGCACCCAATGCACTGGGGGCTTTTGGCTCAGTGGAATACTGGCAGGGGACAGGAGGTCGCACCATTCAGCGTGCGAATGGCGTTGTCATGCTCGACAAAGCCCATGTTTATCAACCTTTAGAACTCAAATAAAAAGAATCTTCACGAAAGATTGAGGTGTAATAAAAGATTTGCGTTTTAAATTTCAGATGTATATTTTAACAACGAATTTCACGAATGAAAAGAATTTTTTTAATCGGCGTAGCCAATTATATAAAATCGGCGTAGCCAATTATAAAAAGTCAAATGTCGCAAGCGACAACGAATTTTTGCGAATGAGAGCCTTGGCGGCTCTCTGCCATACGGCTTGCAAGGCGGAAGCCATTGCTGCTTGCGGCATATTCGTTTTTATTCGGCGCTGTTTACAGCATTTAGTCCTTACATTAGATGAATTCGAATCATTCGTTGTTCATAAAAACGTTCGAAAGTTTAATAATTATTGTATGAAAAAAGTAAACTTTATTCTTGCCTTCCTGCTGTCGGTGACAGCACAGGCACAAACGAGAGATTCCATTGATGTGTGCCAGTTTGTGGTGGTGTATGACCACCTCATCCACACGTTTGACAAAGACGGAAACGCCGTGACCGACTCGGCACAAATCGCTGTGCAGGTGGGACAGCATGTGACCAAATGTGCGGAGTTTAACTTCACCATGATGAATGACTTTGGAGAAGGAGGCGACAAGGAATATCAGTTGGGCGAATGGTATGCCCGACTGAAGAATGTGCCGACCATCTTCCTGAACCATCCCGAAGGGGAAATGCGTGTGTTTGACAAGGTTGTGCCCCAGCGATACACCATCAGTGGAGCATTGCCGCAAATCTCTTGGAAACTCGCCGAAGACACCCTCACCGTGGGCGGCTATCTTTGCCATCGTGCCACAGGCAAATATGCGGGTCGCACGTGGACAGCATGGTACACCGACGAGATTCCTGCCTCGGCGGGTCCTTGGAAGTTGCGAGGGTTGCCTGGCATGATACTGCAAGCCACCGACGAAAAGGGCATACACGCCTTCACCTTTGCAGGGTTGCTCAACCGCCAAGCCCCCATCATCTACCATGAGGGCAACAACCGCCAAAGCATCACACTCGACAAGTTCATTGCCCACCGCAACAAGGTGCTTGGCAACAAACGCTATGTGCAGAATCCACGTTATTACCTGCCCGAAGGAGCATTGGATGGTGCCATCGAAATGTGGCCGGGAGGTCCCGAACCTGCACCCGAAGACAAGATGACCGTTCTTGCCACCGACATGGTCGTGCCCAAAACCGCCTATGTGTATCAACCTTTAGAACTCGAATAACTCAAGTTTCGGATGTGTTTATTACGGTTCTTGCCTTGCAAGCGCTTCGCGATAACGCGTGACGAAAGAAAAACAGAAAAAAACAAGTAAAAACAAATAAAAACAGGTCTTTCTTGGGTTGAAGGGAAACTAATTTGAATAATATGAATAATTTTGTCCACAAATTTTTATAAATATTTTTCACAAATATTATTTATGCTTATTTGTGAATGAAATTATTCATATTATGCCAATTTGTTTCCCCTAAAAACGAAGAACATGTTTTTATTTGTTTTTACTTGTTTTTTTCTGTTTTTTGGCTACGCCGAGCTAAAGGTTCTTCGTCCGCCGCAGGCGAAAGGAACTTCCGAAACGTGAATCGAATAAATAAAAATTGTAAAGAATGAAAGCGATTTTATTTTTGTTGGTCTTTGTGCTCGTATTGACCGCTCAGGCACAAGAGACCACCCTTGACACAACCCTCTTCACCGCCGTCTATGACTACCAACTGCAAACCTGCGATGCAGACGGTTTACCCGTCTGCGACCAAATCCCCATTGCCGTCCGCATCGGCAGCCACGTCACCCACTGCACCCTCTTCCGCCCCGCTCATCAGGAGGGGGACGTCTCCATCGAAACCTTGATGGCACAAGAGCAGATGCACTTCCCTCAACTGTGGCTCAACTACCCGGAAGGGCAAACCACGACTCACGAACGCATCCTTCCCAACACCTTCGTCGGCATCGAACCCACCCCCACCCAAGACTGGGCTCTCTCCCCCGACACGCTCACCCTTGCCGGCTACCTCTGTCATGCTGCCACCACCACCTTCCGAGGCCTCACATGGCACGTGTGGTACACCGACGAAATTCCCTCCTCTGCTGGCCCCTGGAAACTGCACGGCCTCCCTGGGCTTATCGTCCGAGCAGAAAGCGATGCACACTCCTTCACGCTCTCCAGGCTCATCACCGAAGCCGAGCCCATCACTTACAGCGATTCGCCCGACTTCCAGAAGATGAAGCAGTCCAAACTCACCGCCCATAAGAACAAAGTGTATAGCGACCGCCGCTATTTGCAGCAGCCCACCTACTACGTCCCCGACCTCCTCTCTACCGTCACCCACGTTGAAGTCTTCAACCTGAAAGACGGCAGCAAGGCCGCATCCATCAACGGCTACTTCCTTCCTCAAACGGTTCACGTCTATCAACCTTTGGAGCAGTAGGGTCATCCCTCATGATGCGTCGCTGCCACTTCATCGTACCCCTCGGGTACGCCTTTTAGGCAGCCAACGTGTCTTGAAAAACGACAAATGCCAATAATTGACGACAATTTTATCTGATAATTTTTGTTTTTTGTGTTGACAGGGTTGTAAATCAAGTTTTTGTATTATCTTTGCACACAAAAGATAAAACCTACATGTTGAAAAGAATTATCACGCCGCAGGAGTTGGCGACAGCGAAGAAAGACTTCGGCGAATGCAAGAACGTAGTCATCATCTGCCACACCTCGCCCGACGGCGATGCCATCGGCTCGTCGCTGGGGCTGTATGAGTACCTGAAGCGCAAGGGAAAGCAAGTGACCGTCATCGTGCCCAACTACTTCCCCGACTTCCTTCACTGGATGAAAGATGCCGACAAGATTCTGCGCTTCGACCGCCAGAAGACTGCTTCCTACACTGCCCTGAAGATGGCAGACCTCATCTGCTGCCTTGACTTCAACGACCTGCACCGTCTGGAGGAGATGGGCGATGCCCTCACCCGCATCCACTGCAAGCGGCTTCTCATCGACCACCATATCAATCCTGTGCGCCAGCAGTTTGCCCACATCATTTCGCACCCCGAACTGAGCAGCACGAGCGAACTGCTCTTTCGTCTCTTTGACGCGATGGGCGAGATTGATAAACTGACGTTGGCGGCTGCCGAAGACCTCTATGCAGGAATGGCGACGGACACAGGCTTCTTTTCCTTCAACAGCAACGACCCCGACCTCTTCGTCATCATCAGCGAACTGCTGCGGAAGGGCATTGACAAAGACCGCATCAACCGCAAGATTCAGAACAACTATTCAGCCGACCGACTGAAGTTTATAGGTTATGTACTCTACGAGAAATTGGAAGTCTTTCCAGAACTTCATGCCTCGCTCTTCTCCATCCGAAAGGAGGAACTGGCTCAGTTCCACTACATGAAGGGCGACATGGAGGGTGTGGTGAACATGCCTTTGCAAATCAAGGGACACAAATTGAGCATTGCCCTTCGTGAAGACACCGAAAAGCCGCTCATCAGGGTATCAACCCGTTCGGTGGATGATTTTCCCTGCAATGAGTTGTGTGCGCAGTTCTTTAATGGCGGTGGACACAAGAATGCAGCAGGGGGAACGCTGGAGTGCTCGATGGATGAGGCGATTGAGGTGACGAGAAAGGCACTGGAGGCATGGCGCGACCGACTGGCGGATGCACCTGCACCCGTGGATGATGCGACCGACGAATCAACAACCTAAAACCATATCAAGAAGATGAAAAAGAAACTTTTATTCCTTTCGATGATGCTTGTCTCGGCGAGCATGAATGCTCAGGTGGCAAGTGTGACCAGTCCTGATGGCAAACTCAAAGTGAATGTGGATGTGAAGGCAGGCAAGCCTGTCTATGAAGTGATTTACGACGGCAAGCAGATGCTGGACGAGAGTCCGCTCGGCTTTGTGGCTGACCACGGAGACTTCTCCCAACAGGTGACCTTTGAAGGGAAGAAAGAGGCGCACTTGGAATATAACTATGACCTCCGTGTCTCGAAGTTCAGTACCGTACACGTGGACGCGAATCAACTTCTGGTCACGTTGAAAAACGGACGCGGCATGCAGTTTGATGTCGATTTCCGCGTGTCGAACAACGACGTGGCGTTCCGCTACGTCCTTCCCAACCACCCCAGCAGGGCTAACGGCAAGAAATTTTCCGTGCGCATTCTGAAAGAGGCTACGGGTTTCGACCTGCCCGACGGAACCACCACGTTCCTCACTCCGCAGTCCGATGCCATGATAGGGTGGAAAGGCACCAAGCCCAGTTACGAGGAAGTTTACGGCTATGACGAGCCGATGGACAAGCGTTCGCAATATGGTCACGGCTACACCTTCCCCTGCCTCTACCATCTGAATGCGGCAGGCAAGAACGATCAGGAAGGGTGGGTGCTCATCTCCGAGACTGGTGTCGATTCTCACTACTGTGCGTCGCGACTTTCCGACATGAAAAGCAGCGGACTCTACACCCTCGAATTCCCAATGGCAGAAGAGAATGGTGGCAACGGAACTGTGGAGCCAGCCTTTGCCCTGCCCGGCGCGACCCCCTGGAGAACCATCACCGTAGGCAAGTCGCTGAAGCCCATCGTAGAGACCACCGTCCCTTGGGACTACGTCACTCCTCGCTACGAGACAGCGCATGACTACAAGTACGGCAAAGGGACGTGGAGTTGGATTGTCTGGCAAGATAACTCCATCAACTATAACGACCAGGTGCAATACATCAAACTAGCGAAGGACATGGGCTACAGTTACGTGCTCATCGACAACTGGTGGGACAATAACATCGGCAAGGACAAGATGACCGAACTGGTGAAGTATGCCCAAAGCCAGGGCGTGGATGTGTTCCTGTGGTATAGTTCCAGCGGTTGGTGGAACGACATCGAGCAAGGTCCTATCAACATCATGAGTGAGCCGATTGTGCGCAAGCAATACATGCGCTGGATGAAAGACATCGGTGTCAAAGGCATCAAGGTCGATTTCTTTGGAGGAGACAAGCAGGAGACCATGCGCCTCTATGAACAAATCCTCTCCGATGCCGACGACTATGGCATTATGGTCATCTTCCACGGTTGTACCATTCCTCGTGGCTGGGAGAGAATGTACCCCAACTATGTAGGTTCGGAGGCAGTCTTGGCATCAGAAAACATCTACTTCGGTCAGGGTGCAGCCGACAAGGAGGCAAAGGATGCGGCAACACATCCGTTCATCCGCAACACCATTGGTTGCATGGAGTTTGGTGGTTGCTTTATGAATCGCCATATCCACAAAGGCAACAAGGGAGGCAGCATCCGCAAGACCACCGACGTGCATGAACTTGCCACTTGTGTTCTCTTCCAGAACCCCATCCAGAACTTCGCCCTCACCCCCGAAAACCTTCCCACCGAGGCGACCAAAGACCTGAAACCTAATGAGGAAGGAGCACCAGCCCCTGCCATCAGCATGGATTTCCTTCGCGAGGTGCCGACCACATGGGATGAGACCGTCTTCATCGATGGTTACCCTGGCAAATACTGCATCCTTGCCCGCCGACACGCGGGAACGTGGTACATTGCAGGTAATAATGCCACCGGTGCTACTCTCACACTCAAACTCAACCTCCCGATGCTGCAGAAAGGTGACAAGGCTACGCTCTATAGCGACAACCTCAAAGACCGCGAGCCGCAGAAATCGGAATTGAAGATTGGCAACCCCAAGGCTGTCACCGTCACCATGGCAGACCAAGGTGGCTTCGTGATTGTGAAGTAGGACTTTCTATTTTGATTGCACGTATTTATATCAATTACTATTTACTGCTTTTCACTTTTATGAAAAAGATTCCTACGGTGTTCATCGTGGCATTTCTATGCTTTGTCTCCATCGGTGCAAGTGCCCAATGCTCATGCTGTGTAGGTGCTGAAGGTGGGCAGAAGCGTCAGCCTGTCCAGATGATTCTCGATGCTGACTTTGGCAGTTCCACAGACGACCTCTTTGCTTTGATGATGCTTCATCACTACATCGACGAAGGGCTGGTGGACCTCAAAGGTATTATTGTGGATCGTGAAGGCGAAAAGAATGCAGGATTGGTCGATATCTTCAACACTTACTACGGGCATCCTTACATTCCCGTAGGTCTGGAGCGTAATGGTGTGAAGAATCCTCGTGTATTCATCCCTTACAACGGTATTTGCGACCTGAAAGATGCACAGGGAAAGCCTCTCTTCAAGCGTACTTTCGATGCCAGCAAATGTATGGACGGTTACAAACTTTATCGCAAACTCCTTAGTCGGGCAGAAGACAAATCTGTCGTGGTTGTGGCGATTGGTTTTGCTACGACCTTGGCACAACTGATGGAATCAAAAGCCGACGAATATTCTACACTCGATGGGCTTGAACTGTTTGAAAAGAAGGTGAAAGCAGTTTACATCCAGTCTGGTCGTTTCATGGAGAACGACAGTACTGCTGGCTACAATATGCGTGTCGCTTCCAAGCAAGCCGCCATCCTCTATGGCAAACTGCCCGACAGCGTGGAACTGATAATGTCACCCAGTTATGTAGGTTCGCGCATGAACTACTTGCCCGAAGACGTAATTGCTGACCTTGAAGGAGCGGAAAACAACCCCATCAAGGCAGTCTATACTTACTACACTTGCGATACGGGTCAGCGCATGTGGGACACAAACTGCCTGGTCAACGCTGTCTTTGGCGACAACGCCTACATTCTCTCTCCGCGTGGGAAAGTGACCTTCATCGACAAGGAGGAAGACTCCCTCATGCTCTTCGAAGTTGATCCTTACGGCAATGCTCGCTACCAACTTCCTTTCGATACCTATCAGAGCATGGAGAAACTGATGGACATTCGCCGCCATAATCGCATGAAACATTAATGCAACGAATTCTATTTTTAAGAAACAACGAATTTCACTAGTGAAATTCGTTGTTTAATTTAAAAAGTACGATGGAGTTGTCTATCCTTCTCTGAAGAAATCCAACATTTCAAATATTTCGTGTTTGCTGGCACTTTGGTTGATGCGGATGTCGCCCACATCGCCCAGGAGGGTGAAGTTGATGATGCCGGCGGTGTTCTTCTTGTCGTGGGTCATGTATTGGTAGAGTTCTTCGTAGTCGTCGCAGGTGATAGGCAACTCTCCGTAGTTCTCCTTAATGAAACGCACCGTCTGGCGCATCTTGTCGGTGGGGAAGCCTGTTTGGATGCAAGAGAGGTAAAGTTCGCAAATCAGACCCCATGCCACAGCATAGCCATGCAGCACGGGATGAACGCTACGCTTGTTGTTGGGCTCGTTCTCAAATTTCAGGCAGAAACTCTCGAAGGCATGTCCTGCCGTGTGTCCGAGGTTGAGCACTTTGCGGATGCCGTGCTCGAAGGGGTCTTCTTGTACGATACGTTCTTTGATGGCAACCGATGTGCCCACCATCTTCCCCAAGTGCAGGTAATCCACTTCGTTCAGGTCGAAGTTGAGCAGTTCGGCAAAGTTCTCATTCGTGGAAATCAGTCCGTGTTTGAGCATTTCAGCATAGCCCGAACAGATGTTTTCATGGTCGAGCGTCTTGAGAAACTCCGTGTCCAGAATGACGGTTTCGGGTGCGTTGAACACACCGATTTCATTTTTCAGTCCGTTGAAGTTGATGCCCGTCTTGCCACCTACGCTGGCATCGACCATGGAGAGCAGGGTGGTGGGGATGTTGATGTACTTGATGCCGCGCTTGAAGGTGCTGGCAGCAAAGCCACCCAGGTCGGTCACCATGCCGCCTCCGAGGTTCACCATGAGCGAATGGCGGGTGCCGCCTCCGTTGCCCATTTCTGTCCATACTTGGGCGAGCGTGTCCAGGTTCTTGTGTGTGTCGGTAGCCCCGATGGTGATATGTATAGCCCCTTGCAGGCATGGGATGTCCTTCACCACGGGCAGACACAACTCGTATGTGGTCTTGTCGGTCAGAAGGAACAGTTTGTCGTGTTTCACCTCACTCACCGCTTCGGTCAGTGTTTGTGCTATATCAGTCGAAATTACTACTTTGTTTGCCATGTCGGTCGAAAATTTTTGCAAATGTACATAAAAAATCAGGATTTATAAACCAGTCTCCATGAAAAACTTCAATTATCGGAACAAATTATCGTTAACCTTTAACTCGGCGTAGCCAATTATTGGTCATTATCGTTTATCTTGCGTCGCAGCGCAAGAGCCACAATGAGAGGAACATTTTTGGGGGAGCATTGTGAAAAATGTGATAGCAAGACGGAATAAAAGCGAACGTTTAACACTAATTAACTATCGGGGGTAAAAACGTAACTAGTCAGCGATTAAGTCAAGACATCCACAGGACGTGCTATGGAATTCTAGTATTCTGTGATTTCGTATGGGGGTACGACAATTCTGTTTTTCAAGAGCCTCTTGGCTTCATTTTTTGCAAGCATCTGGTTATCAGCAAAATATT
>JAFUYM010000004.1 GCA_017470525.1 Bacteroidaceae bacterium | reverse complement strand
TTACCTCAAGTCGCATCGTGGGGTAAGGGGATGGTGGCTACATATTGATGTTGTGCTGTTGCTTTTTACTGAAAGCTGCTACTAACGACTCATAAATCTACCCTTAATCGTGTATTGGATGATAGTTGCGGATTTTAGGTTCATGAAAAATTCGTGGCTCATTCATGATAATTGGCGTTTAAAAAGAAACACGAATTGCCATGAATGAGCCACGAATTTTCCATGAATATTTTTGTCTATTTGATGTTATCAACCCAAGTGAACAGACGGCCCCAACGCACACCGTGCGACTTTCCGTAGCGGTCGGTCACGAGTGAGAGCCAGATGAACAGCGGTTTGCCCACCACGTGGTCTTCTGGCACGAAACCCCAGTAGCGGCTATCGGCAGAGTTGTGGCGGTTGTCGCCCATCATCCAGTAATAGTCCATCTTGAAGGTGTAGGAGTCGGTTTGCTTGCCGTTGATGTAGATTTTGTCGTCCTTCACCTCAAGGCTGTTGTTCTCATACACGCGGATGGGACGCTCGTAGATGGCGAGGTTGTCCATCGTCAGTTTGATGCTCTTTCCCTTGGCAGGAATCCAGATGGGACCGTAGTTGTCGCGTGTCCAGCCGTATTGGTGGTTGAGCGGATAGAGGTTGCCCCAGTAGCCGTCCTTGATTTCCACGATGCTGTCGCAGAAGTCCTTGTTTGCCTTGATGGCTTCGGCAGCCATGTGAGTGAGAGGAATGCCTTGGTTGCGGTCGAGAATCTTGTCGCGGTCTTCGTCGCTGATGTTCAGATTGTCACACATGTCATCGCTGAGAATCTGGTTGTTGCGCGTATAGACCTTATAGTTAAACTGAGCAAAGGTGGGTGTTTCCTCCTTCTTGCCATCCACATAGATGATTTTATCCTTGATTTGCAAGGTCTGTCCGGGTAGTCCCACGCAACGCTTCACATAGTTCTCGCGGCGGTCGGCAGGGCGGGTCACCACGCTGCCATACACGTTGGTCTTGGCAGCCACAATCTGTTTGCCAATGCCATACAGTTGGTCGAACATCGCCTGTTGCTCCTCCCTTGGGAGTGTTTCCATCAGCGGCACCTCATAGCCCTGTTCATTGGCAGCCCTGCAACCTTCCTGAAAACACATGTTGTAGTAGTCGCCGTTGTAAGCCACAGCCACCGTGTCGCCTGCAGGATAGTTGAACACCACGATGTCGCCCAGTTCCACCTTTCCGAAACCCTTCACGCGGCGGTACTCCCATTGTGGCCATTCGATGTAGGACTTGCAGTTCAGCATCGGGATGGTGTGCTGTGTCAGCGGCATCGTGAGCGGTGTCTGCGGAATGCGTGGACCGTAACTCATCTTGCTCACCAAGAGGAAGTCGCCTGTCATCAGCGTCTTTTCCAACGATGAGGAGGGAATCTGATAGTTCTGGAAGAAGAAGTTGTTGACGAAATAGACAGCCACGAGCGCAAACACGATGGCATCCACCCAACTCATGATGGTGCGGGCGATGTCGCTCTCCAGTTCCTTCCACCACGTCCACTTGATTTTCTTGCTGATATAAGCATCGTAGATGAACGGCACCACAACCAGTCCCCACCACGACTTCACCCAGTAGAGGAAAGCCAAGTAGCAGATTGTTGCCACTGTAAATTTAACCCATTTCCATCCTGCCCATTCGGGCTTGTCGGCTTGTCCCGACCTTGTCTTCTTGAAATTTTTATAATCGAAAGCCATAATGCGTGTTTAGAACTTGAAAAGGTCATCAGTTGTGAGCAATCCCTCGTGCTGCGCTGTGAACTCGGCTGCAATCACAGCACCCAGTGCAAAGCCCTGTCGTGAGTGTGCATCGTGTGTAATCGTGATTTGGTCAGCCTCGCTGTTCCAGGTGATGCTGTGGATGCCCGGCACCTCACCGCGGCGGATGCTGCTGATGGGCAGCAGGTCGGCTGCCACCTCGTCGGTGCCTTCCACCGTGCCGTCTGGCTGCTGCAAGTAGCCCATCGTCCAGTCCTTCTTGCGGTCCAGTCGCTCCACAATCTGCTCTGCCAGCGTGATGCCCGTGCCGGAGGGGTGGTCGAGTTTGTGGATGTGATGCGTCTCCTCCTCCTTCACGTCATATTGTGGGAACTGGTTCATGATGCTTGCCAGATACTTGTTGACCGCGCTGAAAATCGCCACGCCAATCGAGTAGTTGCTTGCCCAGAAGAGGGTCTTTCCGCCCTCGGTGCAAGCCTTCTTCACATCGTCGCCATGCTCCTTCAGCCATCCCGTGCTGCCGCTCACCACCTTCACGCCAGCCTTCCACGCCTTCAGATAGTTTCCGTAGGCAGTCATGGGCGTGGTGAATTCGATTGCCACGTCGGCACTGGCAAACGCCTCGCTCTCAAAGTCCTCCTGGTTGTCGATGTCGATGATGCTCACGATTTCGTGACCTCGGCTCAGGGCAATCTGCTCAATCATCTTCCCCATCTTGCCGTATCCTATCAATGCTATTTTCATCTTTTTCTTCTCGGTTTTGAACAATATTTGTAAAAAAACACTGCAAAGTTAATGAAAAGTTGGGAGTTAGGAGTTAGGAGTTAGGAGTTTTTCACTACCTTTGAACAATTTTTAATGCAAAAACCATGGAACAACTGCTGCATTATGTGTGGAAACATAAGATTTTCCCTCTCAGAGAATTGCGGACGACGGACGGGCGGAGGGTGGAAGTGCTCAATCCGGGCATCCATAACACCGATGCGGGACCTGACTTCACGGGGGCAAAGGTGAAACTGGATGGAACGGAGTGGGTGGGCAACGTGGAGTTGCATGTGAAGACCAGCGACTGGTTCCGCCACCACCACGACACGGATGCTGCCTACGAGAACATCATCCTGCATGTGGCGAGCGAAGTGGACCAACGGCTTTTCTACCCCAACGGGCAGGAGATTCCGCAGTTGCAGTTGGAGGTGCCGAGTTTCGTGAGGGAGAATTATGCCGAACTCAACCGCAGCGATTGCCGTCCGCGTTGCCGAAATGTGGTGAGCGCATTGCCCACCTTCCTTGTGCATAATTGGATGACCTCGCTCACGCTGGAACGCTTTGAGGAGCGCGCCCGTCAAATCATGCAACGGCGCGAGTCGCTGGACAAGGATTGGGAATATACCCTCTTTGTCACCTTGGCGCGTAACTTCGGGTTTGGCATCAATGGCGATGCCTTCGAGCAGTGGGCACGTGCCATCCCGATGAGTGCGGTAGGAAAACATCGCGACGACCTCTTTCAGATTGAGGCGATTTTCTTTGGTCAGGCAGGGCTTCTGAATGACGACTGCCCCGATGACCACTACCTGAAGTTACAAAAGGAGTATCGCTACCTGCGGCAAAAGTTCACCCTCACTCCCATCGACCCTACGGTGTGGAAGTTCCTGCGGTTGCGCCCCCAGAACTTTCCTCACATCCGCATCGCGCAACTCGCCATGCTCTACTATGAGCAGCGGCTCAACCTCTCCCGGCTGCTCAATGCCGAGAGCCTTGCGGAGGTGACTGCCTTGCTGCTCACCCATGTGAGCGACTACTGGCGCACCCACTACACCTTCGGGGGAAAAGCCACCAAACCCATAGAAAAACAACTCTCAGAGGCATCCCTCCACCTCATTGTCATCAACACCGTCGCCCCCATGCTGTTTGCCTACGGCAAATACAAGTCGGAGCAGACCCTTTGCGACCGTGCCTTCTCCCTGTGGGAACAATTGAAGGCGGAGGACAATGCTATCATTCGCGACTGGGCAGCGGCTGGAGTGCCCTGTGAGAATGCTGCCGATTCGCAAGCCCTCATTCAACTGCACCGCCAGTATTGTCAGCGGCGCGACTGCCTGCGCTGCCAGTTCGGTTACGAATATATACGCCGCACTCCCGACTTTCTCCGCGAAGAAGACAAGGCGGAAGAGTGACCCGCTTCTGCCCCGATGTAACCTCCCCTTCGAGGCAACTTTCACCTCCCCGAAATGGGGGCTTTCAGCACCTCCCGAGGGGAGAGAGTCTTACCCTTGGAGGGGAGAGAGTCTTACCCTTTAAGGGGTGAGAGTCACTCCCCTCGAGAGGTGGTGGAAGCCGGCATGGAGCGGCACACGAAAAAAGGTTGGCACAGCGGTGTGTGTCAACCTTTTCTCATGCACGGGGTGAGGGACTCGAACCCCCGACCCTCGGTTTTGGAGACCGATATTCTACCAACTAAACTAACCCCGTGTAGCGGATAGTTGCAACGGCGGAATGTCAGAGTGGCTGAGTGTGGCAGATGTTTTTCATTCTCAGCCCTTCCTCGTAGCTCCATCGGGAATCGAACCCGAATCTAATCTTTAGGAGAGATTTGTTCTATCCATTGAACTATGGGGCCAACTCCGAATTGCGGGTGCAAAGGTAAGGAAAAAATGGGAATTGGGAATGAGGAAAGGGAAATTTTTTGCAATGATGCGTTCTTTTTTCTGTTCAGACATGCATTCCATGCCTTTGTTTCCCCGATTCCTGTTAATTATTGTTCGAAAAATGTTCTTTTCTTCTCTGAGGTGCTTCCCGATTCAAATAAAAGTCGTAATTTCGCATCTGAAGTATCATTATCTAAATCTATCAGAGCCTATGAATGCCCCCGCACCCCTCGAAATCAGAAATAACCGCAGTTCGGAAAAATTTGAAGTGAACGGTGCCTTTCTGAAACTCACCGAACAGTTGAAGTCGGAAATTGAAGGAAAGACCCTCGAAGAGGCGATTGCCTACCTCGTCGAGAAAGTGAAAGGCAAATACCTCTTCAGCAAACGCCTCAAGACCGTCTGCTATTCCATTGGCATGATGAACCGCATCATCGACAATGGCGGAGCAGCCAAAATGGTGAAAATATCGGAGGCATTGCAGGTGCGCGGCATCGAACTGATAGCCAATGCCATTGCTGCCCGTCCGCAGGTGAAGGCGGTGCTCATTGCAGGACCCTCGTCGAGCGGAAAGACCACATTCAGCAAGAAACTCAGCATGGCACTGGAGCAGAATGGCTTGCAGGCGTTGTGCCTCTCGTTTGACGACTACTACGTGGACCGCGAACTCACGCCACGCGATGAGACGGGCGACTACGACTACGAGAGCATCGATGCCATCAATGTGCCTCTCTTCCAGCAGCATCTTGCAAGGCTGCTGAATGGCGACGAGGTGGAATTGCCCCGTTATGACTTCCAGACGGGCAAGAGCGTCAGCAGTGGCAAGCAATTGCGGCTCGCTCCTGGCAACATCCTGATTATGGAGGGAATCCATGCCTTGAATCCGATGCTCACCAGCACTATCCCTGCCGAAAACCTCTTCCGCATTTACATTTCGGGGCTCACCGTCGCCAAGAACGACGACGGCACTTACTTCCCCACCACCGACAACCGCCTTATCCGTCGCATGGTGCGCGATGCACAGTTCCGCAACACGACCGCATCTGCCACTCTTGCCCGTTGGCCTTCAGTGCGGCGAGGCGAGGAGAAGTGGATTATTCCTTTCCAACAAAATGCCGATGTGAACTTCTGCACCGCTTTCCAGTACGAACTTGCCGTGCTGAAGCAGAAAGCCCTTCCGCTACTGAAAGATGTGCAGGAGGATGACCCCAACTATTTGGAAGCCAAGCGACTCCGCTGGGTGTTGGAGCGTTTTCATGAGATACCGCTCGACTTGCTGCCCTCCCATTCCCTCTTGCGTGAGTTCATGGGCGGCAGTGCCTTTGAATATTAGGAAAAAGGGCATCCCTTTTTCCGATGCTGTAGGGGTGTCAGTTGAGGGTGATGCGCTGTGCGGTGATGTCTTCGCGGAGAAAGAGGCTGGCACATTCGCGGAATTTGGTGGCTGACTCGGTGGTGAAATATTGAGTGGTGCCACCTTGAGTGAGCCGTTGGTTCATGTCGGGATGGCGACGAAGGTAGTCTTCGAGGCTTGTGGCTATGTATTGACCTTGGGGAATGACTTTTACTCCTTGGGGGAGGTAGAGGTTGATTTTGTTGAGCAGGAGGGGGTAGTGGGTGCAACCGAGAATGATGGTGTCGATGAGGGGGTCTTGTGCCATGAGTTTCTGAAGGGAGTCCTTGACAAAATAGTCGGCACCGGGTTTGTCAAATTCATTGTTCTCGACCAGGGGCACCCACATGGGACAGGCTTGCCCGACGATGGTGCTGCCGGGATAAAGTTTCTCAATCTCCATCTTGTAGGATTGGGACTTAATGGTGCCTTCGGTGGCGAGCACACCGATGTGTCCTGTGTGGGAGAGTTGTCCGACCACTTCGGCTGTGGGGCGAATAACGCCGAGCACACGGCGGTCGGGCGCATGCTCGGGCAGGTATTGTTGCTGAATGGAACGCAGGGCTTTGGCAGAGGCGGTGTTGCAGCCGAGTATGACGAGGGGGCACCCCATCGCGAACAACTTCTTGACGGCTTGCAGCGTGAACTCATACACCACATCAAAAGAGCGCGTACCGTAAGGTGTACGCGCATTGTCGCCGAGATAGATGTAGTCATACTGTGGCAAACGCTGGCGGATGCCATCGAGGATGGTCAATCCGCCATAGCCTGAATCGAAAACGCCGATAGTTCCCATTCTATATCCACTCCTAACTCCCTAACTCTTAACTTCTAAATCCTCACTCTCTCTATTTGATGCCGAGTTGAGTCAATACTGCATCTGTGCAGTTCTCAGCCTCACCTTCACCGCTGATATAGGGGTAGGCATTGGCATCGGTGTTGAGCACGTAAGCATAGTTGTGCTTCTTGCCCACAGCCTGAATGGCATCTTTCAGACGTGCATGGATGGGCTGCATCAACTCTTCCTCTGCCTTGGTGAGCAGTTCTTGCGCTTCGTTCTTGAACTGCATGCTTTGTTCCATGAGTTGTTGCAACTCTTTCTGGCGCTTGAGCATGATGTTTTCGGGAAAAGACTTCTGACCGTCGATGTACTCGGCAAACTTCTTGGAGAAGTCCTGCTCGGCACGTGCCATTTCCCCGTCGTAGGTCTTCTTGAGTTCCTCAAGGCTCTTCATTGCCTGCTCATATTCAGGCATGGAGTGAAGCACATCATTGTAGGAAAGATAGCCGAAATGCTGTGGCTGAATGACAACCTGCTGGGGCGCAGGGGTGGAAACGGAAGGCACTGTTTCTTGTGCTGACAAAGTGCCAGCACAAAGAAACAGTGCGATAAGTGTGTGAATTGTTTTCATAAGTCAAAAGAATTACTTTGCACCTAATTTTGTCTTCACTTGGTCGGTGATGTCGGTCGCTCCTGCACCGATGTAGGCAATGGCACCTGCTGGGAGAATGTAGGTGAAGGAACCTGCTGCACCCACTTCTTCAACGGCTTTCATGACTTTCTCTTGCAGTACGCCCATCTTCTCCTGATAAACCTTCTGGAGTTCCTGGTCGCTGGTCTGAACGAATTGCTGATAGTCTTCGTATGCCTTCTGGAGGTCGTTCTCGCGGTAGGTGCGGAGAGTCTCAGAGAGAGTAGCCTTTTCTTTCTCGTAGGCATCAGCCTTGGTCTGGATGTCGCTTTGCTTGCGCTGAAGTTCGTCTTGGAACTGCTTCTGGAGGTTCTGCATCTCTGTTTGGAGTGCTGCATATTCAGGCATGCCCTGTGCAACAGCGTCAATGTTCACGTGTCCAATCTTTTGTGCGAATGTAGCCATTGGCAGCGCCAAGAGCATCGCAAGAATCATTTTCTTCATTGTTTTCTTTCTTTTTTATTGTTAATATTGAATTTTGTTTCTTTCGGAAAGTGCTCTGAAAGAGAGACTCGCCCAGCGTGTGGGCTGATTAGTGGGCATAGCCCAGTTTGAGGAGGACTTCTTCGCTGATGTCAATCTTTGGGGAAGCATAGATGATGCTGCCACCAGAGGCACGGTCGAGCACGAGTTGGTAGCCTTTCTGGTCGCAGATGTCCTTGACTGCATTGTAGATTTCGTCTTGGATTGGTGCGAGGAGGCTTTGGCGCTTCTTGTAGAGTTCACCTTCGCTACCAAAGTACTTCTTCTTCAGGTCGCTGGCTTCTTTCTCCTTTGCCATGATGGCTTCTTCTGCCTTGGTCTTTTGGGTGTCGGAGAGGAAGACAGATTCAGATTGGTATTTCTTATAGAGCGTTTCCGCCTCGTTGAGAAGGGCTTCCACTTCGCCTTCCCACTTCTTGGAAACTTGGTTGAGTTGTTCGTTGGCGCGTTCGTAGGCGGGCACATTCTTGAGGATGTACTCCATGTCAACGAGCGCAAACTTCTGTGCGTTGGCAGCAATTGATGCCACAAGCACGGTCAATGTCAGTAAAAGTTTTTTCATTTTTGTGATGTTTTTGATGTACAGTTGTTTGTCCAGCAGGCGAAAGTCGCCCAGCGCATAGGCTGATTAGAACTCTTGACCGAGGACGAAGTGGAATTGGCTTCCGCTATAACTCTTGGAGCCGTTGATGTTGTCGAATCCGTATGCCCAGTCGATACCCATCATGCCGACCATCGGGAGGAAGAGACGCACACCGACACCAGCCGAACGCTTCATGTCGAAGGGGTTGAACTTCTTGATTTCCGTCCAGGCGTTACCCGCCTCAGCAAAGGCGAGTGCATAGATGTTGGTGGAGCCTTGAAGCATGAGCGGGTAGCGAAGTTCGAGTGTCATGCGGTCGTAGGCATAGCCGTAATTGTAGCCTTGGGTGAGGGCACCATTGTCATAACCACGAAGACCGATGGTCTCAGAGTAGTAGTTGGAAGAGTAGCCCGACATACCGTCACCACCCACATAGAAGGTGGAGAACGGAGACTTCTTGTATTTGCTGTAACTGCCTAACAGACCGAAGTCGAAGCGAGTCATCAGCACAAAGCATTTGTTGGCACTGCCCAGTGGAACGAAGAAGCGGGAGTTGAACTTCCACTTGTGGTATTCAATCCATCGATATTTGCGGCTCATGTCGCTCTGATAATCCGCATCGTAGTAACTGGTTGCCATATCCTTATAGTTGACTCCGTCGAAGAGGGAATAAGGAGGAGTGATGGCCAAGGATGCACTGATTTGCGAACCTGTTCGTGGGAACATGTGGTTGTCGATGGATGTGCGTGACAAACTGAGCGTCAGGTTAATGTCGTTGCAGTTTCCGTTCTGGATAATGAAGTACTCCCATGCCTTCATCATGTACCGAGTATAACCTAATGAGGCTGTGAAGCGGAAGTTGTTGTCAGGCCATGTGAGACGCTTTCCGAAACCAATGTTTACACCCACCATCTCAATGTACTTGTCGGGGTCGTAGTAGTTGGAATAGTTGTTGTAGTAACTACTATTGTAGTTGCCATAACCATACAGCATGGAGTAGTAGTTGTTGTAGTAACTGCTGTTGTAATAACTGCTGCTGATGTCTGTCTGACGTGAGAAGAAGGCACTGACAGAAAGTTGGTTAGGACGTTTCCGACCAAACCAAGGGTCGAGGAACGAGATGCTGTATTGCTGATAGTAAGTACCGTTGGTTTGAGCACTGAGTTCCAGTTCCTGTGCATCGCCCTGTGGGAAAATGCCGCGATGGAGGCGGTTCTTGCCAAAGAGGTTACGGATAGAGAAGTTGGTGAACTTCAATCCTACCTTTCCGATGATACCTGTCTGTCCCCATCCGAGCGAGAACTCAATCTGGTCACTCGGTTTGGGTTCAAGCCCTAATTCAATATCTACCGTTCCTGTTTCTTGGTGAGGATCTGGTTTGGCATTGATTTTCTCTGGGTCGAAGTGTCCCATCTGCATGATTTCCTGAAGAGTGTATCTGAAGGCTTCCATGCTGAAGAGGTCGCCTGGCTTGACATACATCTCACGGCGGATTACTTCTTCATAAACACGCGTGTTGCCATAAATCTTGATTTTATCGATGGTGGCTTGCTGTCCTTCGTAAATGCGGATTTCAAGGTCGATGGAGTCACCGTCCACATCGGCTTCAATATCGTTTACCTGATTGAACACGTAACCTTTATTGTAGTACAGATTCAGAACGGAATTGTCATTCATTTGGTCGTGCAAACGCTTGTCGATAAGCACTTTATTGTACACATCGCCGCGCTTCATCTGCAATGCCCTGTTATTCAGAAAATCGGTGCTGTAGATGGTATTTCCCATCCAACGCACATCGCGCAGGTAGTATTTGTTACCTTCGTCAATGTGGAGATAGACATTGACAAGGTTGTTGCCAATATCCACCACGCTGTCAGCATCAATATAAGCATCGCGGTAGCCGAGTTCGTTGTATTTTTCAATCACACGGTCTTTGTCCTCTTCATATTTTTCTTTGACGAACTTCTTTGCCTTGAAGAGGCTCTTGAAGCCTTTCTCGTTGGTTTTCTTCAGCAGACCGCCCGAGAAAAATCCACCGTGGAACTTTCTGGTGGCAAGGTTGTTGTTGCCTTCGATGAAGATTTTATTGACCTTCACCTTCTCTTTCTTGTCAATGTTGACATCGACGATGAGTTGGGCGTTATGGGCAGGGTCATCACGCTGTACAATATCCACTTCGGCATTTTTGAAACCTTTGTCGCTGAAGTATTTCTTGGTGATAATCTTGGCTTTATCCACCATGTTGGGTGTAAGTTGATTACCTTTCACAATGCCTATTTTCTCCTCGATGTCGTCGTGCTCCGACTTCTTCACGCCATTGATGTTCAGTTCAGAAACCCGAGGGCGCATCGCCAAAACGATTTTCAGGTAAACCTTGTCGTCAACGATGCTGTCCGCCTCAATCTTCACAGAAGAGAAAAGCCCATGTTTCCAATATCGCTTGATGGCTTCCGTAATCTCATCGCCAGGCAAGGAAATGGTTTCGCCGATACTGAGTCCTGAAATACCGATAAGAATGTTATCCTCATAGTTTTTAATGCCGTCAACCGCGATTCCTCCAATCTCGTATCGCTGACTTCTGCCATAGACAACTTCAGGCTGTATCTGCACCTGTGCCTTCAGAACATCAAGCGAAGAAAAGAGAAGAATGGATGTGAGTATGATGAATCTTAAAATCCTCATGTATTGTTATTATATATAATGTGTAGCGTTAATTCTAATGGAACGTGTGGCGTTAGGTGGGCGTTATTTCTTTTCCGTCACCTGTTCGCCCGTCTTGCCGAAACGGCGTTGCCGCCCCTGATAATCCACAATAGCCTTGCAGAGGTCTTCTTCATAGAAATCAGGCCAATAAGTATCTGTGAAGTAGAATTCGGAGTAGGCGCATTGCCACAGCAGGTAGTTGCTCAACCGCTCTTCACCACCCGTGCGAATCATCAGTTCGGGATCGGGCATGAAGTTGGTGGCAAGGTGTCGGCTGATGGTTTCTTCGTTGATGTCCTCCACATTCAGTGTACCATCTTTCACTTTGGATGCAATTTGTTTGACTGCATCCGTGATTTCCCATTTCGACGAGTAACTGAGTGCCAGCACCATGCAGGTGCCAGTGTTCTGTCGGGTGCGCTCTTCCAGATAGGAACAGGCATCCTGCACCACTTTGGGCAGACGCTCAACGTCGCCAATCACACGGAAACTGGCATTCTTCTTCATGAAGAGTTCCTCTTCCAAATGCTTGAGCAGCAGTGCCATGAGGGCTGCAATCTCTGCCTCTGGACGATTCCAGTTTTCGGTGGAGAATGTATAGAGGGTGAGATATTCCACACCAAGATTCACGGCGGCAGTCATGATGTCATGCACACGCTCTGCACCTTCCTGATGACCGTATGTGCGCTCCTTACCTTGAGCCTTTGCCCAGCGGCCGTTGCCATCCATGATGATAGCGATGTGGCGGGGCACTCGGGTCATATCTACTTGTTCTTTATACATTGGGGTGTTGTCTTAATCGTTATTACATTTGCGGTATTTCGGACAGAGGTCGTAGGAAATGTAGAACATGGTCCACGAGTAACTGTCTTTGTTTTTGAGAAATCCGCTCTGGATGCGGTAAGGGTCTTCGATGCCGTCGAGTTTGTCGCTCATGGAGAAGCGCATTGACCAGTCGATTCCCACATTCCAGCGAGGGCGGAATTTGTATTTCACTCCGATGCCCAAGGGGATGTTCATGGTGAGGGCTTTGTTGCAGTAGGTGAAGCCCATGCCCGCTTGGATGTAGGGGGTGAGCCGCCTGTGCCCTTTATAACTTTTTCCCATGCCATAACCCCAGAAACTCAGTTCGTATTGGCAACCCACATCCACCAGCGAATTGTTGAAATCCCACTTTATTTCGGGGTGGTTGGGGTATTTGTTCTTTCCGTCTAATCCGTTGCCTTTCACACTGCCGTAACCGATGTCGAACTTCAGTGCCATGCGTGGGTTGATGTTATATCTGCCCATCGATCCTCCTGCCATCGTTATGTTCTTGTAGAACCCATTGAGATTGGCGTCGCCCATGTAAAAACTGGGACCAGCCATCGCTCCGAGTTCCAAAGCATATTCCAGTTCCTGCGCTTTCAGCATGGAGCCTCCCCATCTGCCGAACGGAAGGACGAACAGGACGACGATTATTGTATAGAGCCTAACCATACGGTACCGTTTTCTTGGATAATCCAGAGTTGTGTGCCAGCCGTGACAATGCTTGCAGCCCCGTTCGCGGGGTCGAGGTCATCGGGCATGGGGTACATTTCTGTTTGTGGATGCCATGTGATGCCGTTGTCGTCGGAGCGGTAGAGGTATTTGTAAGTGCCTGATTCTGCACCAATGGCAAAGAGGGCACCATTGTAGTAGGTCGTGCTGAGGTTGTCGAGGTGGTGCAATCCGTAGGGGTTGTCTGCCGTCACCTGTATGTAAGCCCAAGGCTGGTCGGTAGTCTCATCGGTTGACGAAACCTTATACCAAGTCACTGCATGCTCGCTGTTGTTGTTTGAGATGCCCGTCATCACCACTGCTTCAATGTCGCTGTTGGTGCTGGTGGGGTGTGAAGTGGAATTGATGGATGTCTCAGGCAGCATATCGAGGTCAGCCATTCCTTGCAGCGTCCATGCGTCCAGATCGGAAGAGCCGATAATGGCATTTCCATCATACGCATAAAGTCGTTTCTTGTCGGCAGCCAGCAGACGTTCCACTTTCTGATTGGAGGCTTTTGTCCATGTTGTCGCCAGTTGGTCGGCAGGGGAGGTGTAGATGTTGCCATTGTTGTCAAGTCCATAGAACTGCTCATTGAAAAGCACCACTGATTGGTAATCGACGGGCACTGTGACAGGTGTGCTCCAGGTCTGTGCATCACCGCTTTCTGCATAAGTCATCACCGATTCGCCACTTTCGTTTTGGGCAAAAAGGAACACTTTCCCGTCAGTGGTCAAAGCCTTGCTTTGTCCGCTGATGGCAAGGTTTGAGGTGATAGATTTCCATTCCAGCGTGTCAGTGTTACCTACGTGCCGATTGATTTCAACATCGTAGAACCTTGAAGAAGTGTTGTCGGTGGAGACACACAGCAACCTCACTTTCTTGCGGAAATCGACGGAGTCTTTTCCCGAAGTGAGCGAGTAGTACAGGTTGGTCGCTTCATCTACTTGCAGATAGACGTTGCCATAACCACTGAAAGAGGGAACGACCGCTTTCAGGTTTACCCAGTTGGGCAGAGAGTCGATGCTGTAGATGCGTCCGTTCACTTGGTCGATGTTGAAGAAAATCTCGCTGCCTCCTATCGTTTTTGTGATGATGGTGTCGGTGGCGTTCCCCGAACTGTCATATTTCTTTGTGCTGACATAACTGGTGATGCTTCCGACCGAGAAGGAGAGAATGGCGCATTCAGACGATGTTTCAACCTCGTCATCGCTCATGCACGAACCAAGGCTGAACAGGGTCATCACCATCAGCATCATGCTCCAGAGCGTCTTTTTCATCTCTATTTTTTTCATTGTTCGCAATAAGCCAATATACAAAACGGTGCAAAATTACGAACAATTTTTGCATCTACGAAGGGTTATGCCCGATTTTAACGGATTTTATGCTATAATGGGTGTTATTTAACAGCCATTTAGCATCTTCTTACTCATTCTTCAGCAGTTCACACAACTCTTTCATTCCCTCACTTGCCCCTTTCATGATGTGGCGTACACCCAACGAGGGGTCGTAAGGTACGGGCTTAGGGTCAATGAGGAAAATCTTGCAATGGCTATTCACGAAGTTGAGCAGACCTGCGGCAGGATAGACGTTGAGCGAGGTGCCGATGACAACGAGGATATCCGCCTTTTGTACCTGCTCGATGGCTGGCTCAATCATGGGGACACTCTCGCCAAACCATACGATGAAGGGGCGCAGTTGGCTGCCATCCTTCGCCTTGTCACCCATGCGGATGATGGGGTTGTCTTCGGGCAGGGTGACGATGCAGTTCGGGTCGTTCGGATTGCGCGAGGATGTGGCTTTCATCAGTTCTCCGTGCAGGTGAATAATGTGTTGGGAGCCAGCACGTTCATGCAAGTCATCGACGTTCTGTGTCACGACTGTCACATTGAATCTGTTCTCCAAACTTGCCACCAGTTTGTGACCCTCGTTGGGCACCACGCTGCTCAGTTGTTGACGACGCTCGTTATAGAACTTTTGTACCAGTTCGGGGTCACGCTCGTAACCCTGAATGCTGGCAACTGCCTCCACGGGGTACTGCTCCCAGAGGCCACCGCTGTCGCGGAAGGTGCTGATGCCGCTTTCTGCCGACATCCCTGCACCGGTAAGGAATACTAAGTTTTTCATGTTTATGGGTATTGGGGTTAATAAAAAATGCTCACTGAGAGAACCTCTAAAGGGGTGAGAGTCTCACCTATGGTACACGTGAGACTCTGACCTATGGTATAGGTGAGACTCTCACCCCTTTCGGGGAGACGAGGGCACCTTTTCGGGGAATGCCTCTCAATAGGCGACGGAACAAGCCAATCCCAACTGCCGCACCCGTTCGCCGATGGCATCCAGTTCTGCTGGCGATGCTTTTTTCAGGTGGTGGGCAGGGGTCTCGCGGTCGATGGTGTATATCATCACCTCGCGTGGTTGTATCTCTTTGACGGCTTGCAACCATGGCTCGACGAATGCCTCGCCTGTATTGTCCACCGATTTGCCTCCGAACTCTCCCTTCATGAACATCGTCTGGATGATGCAGCGATTGCCAAACTCCTTCAGGCGGGCAATGATTTTCTGCACGTCGTAGTTGCCGTTGGGACGGTCAACCTGGGCAATGTAGTCGGGGGAGATGGTGTCGAGTTTACAAATGTTGTTGTCCACTTTGCAGAGGGCATCGAACACGGGTTGACGCAGACTTTGGGCAGCGTTGGTCAAGACGCTCACCTTGGCACTGGGGAAATATTGGTCACGCAGGGCGAGCGTGTCGTCGATAATCTCGGGGAAATGAGGGTTGAGGGTCGGCTCGCCATTGCCGGCAAACGTGAAGACATCGGGGGTGACGCCCTCTTGCTGCATTTTCTGGAGTTGGGCCTCAAGGGCAGTTCGCACCTCCTCGCGGGTGGGCAGTTTCTGCTTGGGCACAAAGTCGTGGTTGAAACCACATTCGCAGTAGATGCAGTCGAACGAACAGCACTTGCCGTCGGAAGGCAAAAGGTTGATGCCCAGCGAGATGCCGAGTCGGCGGCTATGGATGGGTCCGAAGATGGGAGACGGATAGATAACGGTCATAAATATAGCGTGTTAAGTAGAAAAACAAAATAGCAGAAAAGAATCCGCAAATGGAATCAATCAGATAGTGTGCCTGAATGTAAACCGTGGCGGCACAGAGCAGCAAATAAATAGGGAACATGACCCAGAAGAGCCAGCGGTTGCGGGTTCGCCACGCCAACATCATGGTGACCGTGCTCATGCCCACGTGGCTGCTGGGGAAGGCGGCGGTGGGACGCTCGCCCACGTCTTGCGCTCCTTGCACCAACTGGCTGAAAATGCCCTTGATTTCGGGGGTGAGCATCTCCGTGTGTGTCTGGAAGTAGTAGCCGACGGCAGGGAAGATGCCCGTGTCGGCAGTCTCCACGCCCACAGCCTTGAAGTAGTACTGAGGCCCTGCCACGGGCAGGAACTCATAGATGATGTAGTAGAGGAAAAACGAACCAAGGAACACGAAGCCTGCCTTGTCAGCCTCGGGATAGCGGCAAAACAGATAGAAAAGGATGGTGGCACCCATCATGTAGTAGTAGGCGTAGTAGCCGAGATTGAACGCCTCGCTCCAGAAGGTGTCCGTCACTAATTGATTGAAAGCGAGGGCAGGTTGGCATCCGAAGAGCACTTGGTCAATCTGGGCAAACACGTGGTCGAGGTAGGGCAACTGGCTGCAAAAGTCATACGTCTCGGGATACCAAAAGATGAGTCCCAACAGGGTGGGGAAGACCCGCAAAACCCGCAATGCCCGACAGGGGTAGAGACGGTAAAGACCATAAACGGCAGCCATCGCCACCAGCATGACCAATCGCGTGAAAATCATGCCCATCGGGTCGGCAAGCCCGTTCCAGTAGATGCCGATAAGGAGGGTGGTGAACGCCATGTAAATCAGCGTGATGCTCTCCATGCTCCAGAGTCCCTTCTCGTAGTTCCGTTTGAAGTAATCTTGTAGTTTCATTTGTTGTTGATTACGCTTCGCGCCTTTAGAAAAACAAAAGAAAATAATATAAGAAAAAATATTTTCTTTTGTCTTCTTTTGTTTTTTCTTGTTTTTCTAAAAGCGCGAAGCGTTTTTATTTATATCCATTTGTTCTCTCGATACCATGCCATGCACTCTTTCACACCTCTCTCCAACTGCCACTCAGGCACGAAGCCGAGGTCTTCCTTGATGGGGGTGATGTCGCACTGCCAATTGCGTTGGCACATGATTTTATATTTGTCGCCGTTCAGGGTGCTGGGCTTGCCTGTGAGGTGCGAGAACCATTCTGCCACACTCGAAATGACTTTCAGCAACCACAACGGGGCTTTGATGCGGAGCACTCCCTTTACGCCCAACTCCTTCTGTATCAAGTCGCTGAACGCACGGCTGGAGTAATTGTTGCCGTCGCTGACGAAGTACGCCTTTCCGTTCGCCACGTCTGCCTTTCCGATGGCAGCGAAGATGGCACTGACGAGGTCACGCACATACACGAACGTAATCACCTGTTTCTTATACCCTACCGCGAAATCCACATGCTGTTTGATGCTCTTCGCCATCATGAAATAGTCCTTTTCGCGAGGACCATACACACCCGTGGGACGGAAGATGGTGAAGTGGAATCGCCCGTCCGTCTTGATGCGTTTCTCTGCGAGGAACGCTTCGCTTTTCACCTTACTCTCTCCGTATGCCGTGTTGGGTTGGGGCGTATCCTCGGCGGTCATGTCGTTGTAGGTGCTGTCTGTGTTCTGCTCCTCGCGAATCGGTCCCAACACACTGAGGCTACTCACATACAGGAACTGCTCGGGCAGCATGCCCAACTCATCTAATGTATTTACCAAATTCTTGGTGCAAAGGAAGTTGTGCTTATCAAAGTCTTCCCTTCTCAAACACTTGGTGGCACCAGCCGCATGGATGATGACATCCCACTTGCCCACCTTCTCCTTATATGTCGCTAATTGCCCACGCAACTTTTCCACATCGGTCATGTCGAGAAAAGCAAACTTCAACTTCTCATGCTGCAGCCATCGTCTGCTTGAATGTTCCCGCATGCCTGCCCAAGTTTCCATCCCGCGCTTCAACCCTTCCTCGCAGAGAAAACTGCCAATGAAACCACTCGCTCCTGTAATTAAAACCTTCATCTTTTGTTGAATTTGGCTGCAAAGTTACTACTTTTTACCCTATTTTCAACTTTTTAAGAGAATTGTGACTGCATTTGTCGAAGAAAATCACTAATTTTGACCAAGAACTTAAAAAAAACTGATACGATGGGAAAGAAAACTAAGAATGGACTTTTGAAGTCCAGCATCAACAAACGAGAACTCTCTGAACTGGTGGCAGCCTATTTGAAGGCACATTCGGGAGAGGCTTTCACGCTGAAGCAGTTGTTCAATGGGATGAAACTGACGAACCATCCCTTGCGTATGCTCTGTGTGGATGTGTTGGACGAGATGTTGGATAGTGGTTATATCACCCGTAATCGTGATGGTAACATTGTTTTCAATGGACTCTCTCGCACGGTGGAAGGTATTTTCAACCGTACCAGTGGAGGGCGCAATTATGTAGATACCGACGGTGGAATCGGCATTTCCATCTACGATGAAGACACTTATCATGCTTTGCCTGGTGACCGTGTCCGTGTGAGCATTCATGCCAAGAAGCGTGGCAATCATAAGCAGCATGGTGAGGTGATTGAGATTCTGAAACGTCGGGAAAAACCTTTTGTCGGCACCCTTGATGTGCAGCATAGCGTGGCTTTCTTGGTGTTGCCTTCGGGCATTTTGCAAAACGACATCATCATTCCTATTGATAAATTGAAAGGTGCCAAGAGTGGCGACAAGGTGGTTGTGCAGGTGACGGAATGGCCAATGTCAGCACGTAACCCGATTGGTGAGGTGGTGGATGTGTTGGGAAAAGAAGGTGACAACAACACCGAAATGCATGCTATCCTTGCCGAATATGGTCTGCCTTACAAATACCCTGAGAAAGTGGAAGCAGCAGCCAACAAGATTGATGCGGGTATCACGTCAGAAGAGATTGCCCAGCGTGAGGACTTCCGTGACACCTTCACCATCACCATTGACCCACGTGATGCCAAGGACTTCGACGATGCCATCTCCATCAAGAAAATCAAGGAAGGACTTTGGGAAGTGGGTGTACATATTGCCGATGTGAGCCACTATGTGTTGGAGGGTTCTGTCATCGATGTGGAAGCGCAACAGCGTGCCACCTCTGTCTATCTGGTGGATCGCACCATCCCCATGTTGCCCGAACACCTCTGTAACCAACTCTGTTCACTTCGACCCAATGAAGAGAAACTCACCTTCTCCGTGATTTTTGAGATGAACGAAGATGCCGAAGTGCTTAATCATCGCATCAAACACACCATCATCAAGAGTTGCCGACGCTACACTTACGAGGAAGTGCAGTACCTGCTTGAACAGAATGGTGAGGCACGTGAGTGTGAACTGATTCGTCAGGGACAAGTTGTCCCCACGCAACCTATTCCTGCGCAAGAGGTGTTGGCTGATACCGAACTCAATGCTTTCCGTGATGGTTTGACACCCATCGACCCAGCCACCATTCCTGTTACACCTATGCCCGACGACCATCGTAAAGGGGAGAATGCCGACCAACTCATCACGCTCAACCGACTTGCTCACAAACTGCGTGACGAACGCTTCAAAGATGGTGCCATCAACTTTGACCGCGAAGAATTCCGCTTCGAGATTGACCCACAGGGCAAACCCATCCGTGTCTATTTCAAACATGCCAAAGATGCCAACAAACTGGTCGAGGAGTTTATGCTTTTGGCAAACAGAACCGTTGCAGAAAGCGTCGGCAAAGTGAAGAGCAACGAGAAAGCAAAGACGTTACCATACCGCATCCACGAGCAACCCGATGCCAACAAACTCGAAAACCTCGCCCATATTGCCGCTCGTTTCGGCTTCCACATCATCACCCAAGGCAAAAATGCTGATGTGGCGCATAGTTTGAACCAATTGCTCTACGATGTACGAGGAAAGAAGATGCAGAACCTCATTGAGATGGCATCCCTCCGTGCCATGCAGAAGGCTCGTTATTCCACCTACAACGTGGGACACTACGGGCTGGGCTTTGACTACTACACTCATTTCACTTCGCCCATCCGTCGCTATCCCGACCTGATGGTGCACCGCCTTCTCACACGCTACGAACAAGGTTCTGCCTCTGCCAGCCAAAAGAAGTACGAGAACCTGTGCGACCACTCCTCACAAATGGAGCAACTTGCTGCCACAGCCGAACGTGCCAGCATCAAATATAAGCAGGTGGAGTTTATGGCAGACAAGATTGGTGAGGAATACGATGCCCATGTCAGCGGCGTGACGGAATTTGGTATCTATGCCGAAATCGACGAGAACCACTGCGAGGGACTCATTGCTGTTCGCTTCTTAGGCGACGAAGCCTTCGACTTCGACGACAAGAACTTCTGTCTCATCGGTCGCCAAACCCGTCACATCTTCTCACTTGGCGATGCCATCCGCATCCGCGTGACCGAAGCCAACCTTTACCGCAAGCAACTCAACTACGAACTGGTCGAGAAACTCTCCTCCGCTGACTCCGAACCCCTCTCTCCCGTCTTTTACCAACCTTTCATCGGCAAAGCCCCCAAGAAAGATGCTAAACATACCGGCAAGTCACCCAAAGTGTCAAAAAAGAATGGGGGTAAGCAAAAGACAAGGAGGAGGAAATAGGATAAGAAGATTTCTTTCCACTTCCCACGTTGAGTTTTTTATATATATCTTTGCAATCAAATCACAGATAAATCGAGAATATGGCTAATTACATCTTTGAACTGAGGGATAAGGTGCGTGACTATGAGTGCGACCTACAGGGAATCGTGAATAACGCGAATTATCAGCATTATTTGGAGCATTGCCGACATGAGTTCCTGTTGGCGCATGACATCAGTTTCGCACGTCTGCATGAGCAAGGAACAGATGCGGTGGTGGCACGGTTGACGATGCAGTTTAAGGTACCGCTGAAGAGCGGCGACGAGTATGTGACAAAACTTTGGTTGAAGAAGGAGAATGTGAGGTACATCTTTATGCAGGACATCTTCCGATTGCCCGACATGAAATTGTGCATCCGTGCACAGGTGGATTCGGTCTGCCTCGTGGATGGCAAATTGGCAGAAAGTCCTGAATTGAACGAGAAATTTGCACCTTTCCTGCAAGCATGAACACTCAAGAAACCCTCCACTTCATTGCCCTGACTCAAATGAAGGGGCTTTCTCTGTTGAACGCACGGACATTGCTTGATGCCGTGGGTTCGGCAAGTGAGGTGTTTGCTCATAGGAAGGACATCGTGAACCTCATTCCTGATGCCAATAAGAGGCTCAAGGAGGCTCTTGCCTATGCAGACGATGCCATGAGGATTGCGGAAAAGGAAATGGAGTTCATCGAACAGAAACACTTGAAAGTCCTTACCTTGAACGATGAAGACTATCCTCAACGGCTGAAAGAGTGTGAGGATGCCCCCTTGGTGCTTTATTTTTGTGGCACAGCCAATCTGAACACTACCCACATTATTAATATAGTGGGCACTCGGAAATGTTCGGAATATGGGCGTGAAGCGTGTAAAAACTTTGTTGCCGACTTGAAGCGTTATTATCCCGACACCCTCATTGTGAGCGGTTTGGCATACGGCATTGACATTTGTGCCCACCGTGCCGCTTTGGAGAACGGTATGGGCACCGTGGGTGTGTTGGCACATGGGTTGGATAATATCTACCCCTCAATGCATCGGCAGACGGCTGTAGAGATGGTGCGTCAGGGTGGGGGATTGCTGACCGAATACATGACAAACACCCGTCCCGAACGGATGAACTTTGTACACCGCAACCGCATTGTGGCGGGGCTTTGTGATGCCTGCATTGTAGTGGAGAGTTCGGAGAAGGGCGGTTCGCTCATTACGGCAGACTTGGCACTCAACTATAACCGTGATGTGTTTGCTTTCCCTGGTCGTGTCTATGACGAATATAGCAGAGGGTGCAACAATCTTATCAAACGCCATCAGGCAACATTGTTGACGAATGCGGAAGACCTCTTGGAAGCGATGGGATGGCAGAATCCTTTAGCGGAATCAGGAAAACCCAAAGTGGTCCAGCAGGAACTTTTTCCCGACCTCAACGAGGAAGAACGCGCGTTGGTAAATACGCTGAAAGAGGTGGACGATAAGCATGTCAATCAGATGGTCATCGATGCCAACATCCCTTATTCACGTGCCAGCATGATTCTCTTCGACTTAGAAATGCGGGGAATCGTCAAAGCCCTCGGAGGAGCACGATACAGGTTGGTAAGGAAGAGTTTGTGAGAAGGAAAAGGAAAAGTATGTACAAAGGAGGCGGGGAAACTGAATGCTCAGTTTCCCCGCCTCCTTTGTATGATACGTTGCCACTATAATGCTTGCATGTCATTCAGTTTCTTATAGTAGCCGTTCATTGCGATGAGTTCTTCGTGAGTGCCTCGTTCTACAATGCTTCCTTCGTGCAAGACAAAGATTTCGCTGGCATGCTTGATGGTGGAGAGGCGGTGAGCAATGGCGATGGTGGTGCGCGAAGTCATCAGTTTCTCCAGTGCATCCTGCACCAGTCGTTCGCTCTCTGTGTCGAGGGCGGAAGTGGCTTCGTCAAGAATCAGAATCGGAGGATTCTTCAGAATGGCGCGGGCGATGGAAATGCGTTGTCGCTGTCCTCCAGAGAGTCGTCCGCCACGGTCACCCACATTCGTCTGATAGCCCTGCTCCATTTCCATGATGAAGTCGTGGGCATTGGCAATCTTTGCGGCAGCCTCCACTTGCTCTTGGGTGGCATTATCCACACCAAAGGCGATGTTGTTGAATACGGTGTCGTTGAAAAGAATAGCCTCCTGATTGACATTGCCAATCAAGCCACGCAGGGAGCGAAGAGACAGGTTGCGCACATCCTCTCCGTCAATCTTGATGGAACCCGCAGTGACATCATGATAGCGTGGGATGAGGTCAACCAACGTACTCTTGCCTGAACCCGACTGGCCAACCAATGCGATGGTTTGCCCCTTCTTGATGGTGAGGTTGATATCGTGCAGAATCTCATGTCCTTCGTTGTAAGAGAAGTGTACATGCTCCAGTTGGATGCTGTCGTTCAGTGCCTCTATAGACTTTGGATTGGGTTGTTCCTTGATAGGATTCTCGGCATGGAGAATCTTGTTGATGCGCTCCATCGAGGCAAGTCCTTTCTGGATGCTGTAACCCGCTTTGGAAAGGTCCTTGATGGGTTGCAGGGTCGTGTATAGAATGACCAGGTAATAAATGAATCCGCTTGCATCAATGGGGCTGTTGCCCGAGAAGATGAGATAGCCGCCAAACCAAAGCACCACGACAATCATGCAAGTGCCCAAAAACTCGCTGACAGGGTGGGCTGCCGACTGACGGATGGCAACACGCATGGAGGCATCGCGGTATTCGTCATTCACCTTCGTGAAACGCTCCTCCATTTTCCGTTCGGCAATGAATGCCTTGATGATGCGGAGTCCGCCAAGTGTCTCTTCAATCTGGCTGATGCCGTCGCTCCACTTCGACTGTGCATAGAGCGAAGACTGCTTGAGTTTCTTGCCGATGCGTCCGATGCCTCCTGCCAGCAACGGCACCACCAACAAAGTGAACAGCGTGAGTTGCCAACTCATGGCAAACATTGTGCCCACATACACAAGAATGAAAATCGGGTTCTTGATAATCATGTCAAGCGACGACGTGATGCTGCCATCAATCTCGTTGACATCGGTGCTCACACGTGCCAGAATATCACCCTTCCGTTCCTCCGAGAAGAACGACAGCGGCAAAGAAAGAATCTTCTTGTAGATGTCGGTGCGGATGTCCCTCACAATGCCCGTGCGGAGCGGCATCAAGAATGCCGAACCCGCAAAATAGGTGGAAGTTTTCAGCAGCGTAAGGCAGGCAAGCATAATGCCCAAAATCAGCAATGTAGTGGAAGGTCCGTAGTTATCGACCATCAGTTGCGAATAATAGTAACCATTATTCTTCAGCACCTCTACCAGATTGTTGATGCCGCCCGTTCCCCATTCAATGAACTCATACCTTTCGGTGTTCACCTTAAAGAGAATCTGCAAGATAGGCAGCAAAATGGAGAAAGAGAACACATTGAAGAGCGCCGCCAAAATGTTCATGGCAAACGTGCCGGCAATGTATCCTTTATAGCGGGCAAAATACTTGCCCATCTGACTGAAAAATTCCTTCATTGGCAGTCTTTTTTAGGAGAACTCAGAGATTCGTGACGATGCCCCCGCTCCTCTCACATCATTGCATCTTCGCCTTGAAAGCCATTGCATAAAGTTTCATCTGCTTCAGCATGGCAAGCAGACCGTTGCTGCGAGTAGGGGAGAGGTGTTCCTTCAGCCCGATGTCTTCAATGAAATGGAGGTCGGCATTCAGGATGTCATCAGGTGTCTGGTCATTCAGCACACGAATCAGCAACGTGACGATGCCCTTCACAATCAGCGCATCGCTTTCCGCCTGAAAATGTATCTTCCCCTCGGGCGTCAGGTCGGCTTGCAACCACACACGACTTTGGCACCCGTCAATGAGGTTGCTCTCAATTTTATACTGTTCAGGCAGTGGCTCCTGCTCACTGCCAAGGTCGATGAGCATCTGGTACTTGTCCATCCAGTCGTCAAAGCCCTCAAACTCCTCAATAATCTCTTGCTGTATTTCTTCTATTGTCATATTATTAACCTTAAAAACCTTTCCCCTGAACAGGGGATTTGGAGGGGTCTTATTGTTCCGTCCAAATCACCTCAAGCAGGGTCTGACCCACAGCCTTGAGTGTTTCTTTGTTGATGTTCTTGATGTTGTCGTCCAAAGTGTGCCAAGTGGCAGGGAAACCGCCCCCCTCTGTGTCGCAGCCAATCACGTCGATGCAGAGGATTCCGCTGCGGTTCACTTGCAAGTGGTCGTCCGTGATGTAACTGCCGTCATCATCATAACTGAAATACTTCCCATACCCGATGCGTTGTGCTGCTCCCCACACCTTGTCAACCACCGCAGGGGCATACTTCATCGAATACTGCTCACGATAAAAGACCGTGTTGTGACCGCCAACCATGTCGAGGTTGATGCCGTAACGAGCCCTGTAACCTTGCAGATGCTGATGCCCCGACCAGTACTGGCTGCCCAGACACCAACTGTCTCCATTTCCGCCTCCCGACTCGCCACTGTCTTCCGCATCCCAGCAGATGAAGTCAACGCCCAAACCTACTCGGGCAGAATCACTCTGCTGCTGCAATTGCCTTGCCACCTCCAGCATCACGCCAATCGAACTGCCACCATCATTTGCGCCGTCAATCGGTGTGTGATGGTTCGCCTCGTCAGGGTCATTGTCAGCCCATTGGCGGCTGTCCCAGTGTCCGGCAATCAAGATGCGAGCCCTTGCTTCCGGATTGTATGAAGCAATGATATTGCGCATTCTGATGGGAGTTCCGTCATAGAGTTTAGAGTCAGCATACTGGTCAATCACCGTCATGCCAAAATCCCTGAACTTCTGGGCAATGTACTCACCACAGGAGTCATGCGCCGCCGAGTTCATCACACGGGGACCAAACGCACATTGTTCCGCCACATACTGATAGGCAGAATCCTCACAAAACGAAGGTGCTGGCGACACATAATTTAAATCCACAGGATGCTTCTCATGACATCCCGCCAGCAGCATCGGCAACATGCAAAGATATAGTATTTTATTCATTTCTTATGATTTAGCGGGTGCAAAGATACGGAATAAAAGTGAAAAGTGAAGAGTGAAAAGTGAAAAATTTGCTACCGCAATGGTTGGCTACCAGTTTCCGTACAAATGAGGTGGCAAATTTTTCACTTTTCACTCTTCAAAAACTCTGCCAGTTTTGCCACGGCACGGGCGCGGTGGCTCATTCCGTTCTTCACCTCGTTGCCCAGTTCTGCAAAAGTCTTCTCGTACCCTTCGGGCACAAAAATGGGGTCGTAGCCGAAACCGCCATCACCTCGCTTCTCGCTGATGATATGCCCCTTCACCACCCCCTCAAAGTAGTGGGTCTGACCCTCATACAAGAGTGCGATGCAAGTGGTGAAGCAAGCATTTCGGTTTTCCTTCCCCCTCAACTTCTCCAAGAGCACATCCATGTTCACGTCGTCGCGGTTGCCCTCTACGGCATAGCCGTTCTTCTCCGCGTATCGGGCAGAATACACCCCGGGCTCACCGTCCAGAGCCTCCACTTGCAGCCCCGAATCGTCGGCAAAGCAATCCAACCCGTAATGCTCCTTCACATATTGAGCCTTCTGCAAGGCATTCTCCTGAAACGTGAACCCCGTCTCTGGAATATCGGCATGGCAACCGATGTCCTCCAGACTTTTCACTTCAAACATACCACCCAAGATGGCGCGTATCTCCTCCATCTTATGTGCATTGTTGCTGGCAAACACTAATGTCTTCATCTTACAATCATTATTTTTGTCATTTTACCATTCGGATTGTAAAATTAGCACTTTTATTTTGTCTTTTGTGTCACTTTTGCAATATTTTTAATGATAAAAGGCAATTTTTCCCCTTTTTTGTTTGACAAATAGAAAAAAAAGACCTACTTTTGTTTACAGTTTGTTTTATTCACATCAAAAAAAGAACACATAAGACAACAACCCAAACCTTCCTAAAAATGGAAAAGATTGATAAACTTGACAAGCAAATCATGGAGATCATCTCCGCCAATGCCCGCATTCCCTTCAAAGATGTGGCAGCAGTCTGCGGAGTGTCCCGTGCCGCCATCCATCAACGAGTGCAGCGTCTCATCGACACCAACGTCATCGTAGGCTCTGGCTATGTGATTAACCCCAAAAGTCTTGGCTACAAGACCTGCACCTACGTAGGCATCCGTCTCGAGAAAGGCTCCATGTACGAGCGCGTGGTGAGCGAACTCAACAAGATTCCCGAAATCGTCGAGTGCCACTACACCACAGGTCCCTACACCATGCTCGTGAAACTCTACGCACGTGACAACGAGCAACTCATGGACTTGCTCAACCGCAAGATTCAGGGCATTACCGGTGTCGATTCCACCGAGACCCTCATCTCTCTCGACCAGAGCATCAAGAAAGAAGTGCCCATCTGCGTGACCGACAACCTCGAAGAGAAAATCCAGAAAGGCGGCAAGGCAAAGATTATCCTTTCCGACGACGAATAACCGGGGCATGAGTCAGATGGATTCTCAATAAAAATATCTTTCTTCGTGACATGGAGTTTTTTGAGAATAAGGATTAGAAGGATTTGAGGAAGCCCCACAAATCATAAAATTCATGATAATTCGTGGGCATTATATGGACATTATATGTTAGAAAGGGAACAAACTGCTTTCATTTTTAATACAACACGAATGTCTATATAATGCCCACGAATTATCATGAATTTTATGATGATTGTCGCAATCACATCAAAAATGAACAAGTGGCTGCGCAGAACCGTAATAAAAACATTCGGGACTTGAGTATGTAAATGAAGCCATCTGTGACATGATTGGCAGAAAGCAACAACAATTAATAGCCTGACGGTTGTGAGGGATTACCAGAGAAGACGACGGGTGACAGGGCAGAGAGACGACGAGTGACAGAACGGGGAGGTGACGAGTGGCAGAACGAAGAGACGACGGGTGAGCGGTCGAGGAAGATACAGGTGAGCGACCGAGGTGAATGCAGGTGAGCGACCGAGGTGAATACAGGTGAGCGACTGAGGTGAATACAGGTGAGTGACCGAGGTGAATACAGGTAGGCGACTGAGGTGAATACAGGTGGGCGTTTCATGAGGTGATGAGAATCTTTCTAATCCTTCCAATCCAGCACGAAGCGCGATGTTTTTTTAATATTGTCAACAAGAATATTCCTATTGAAGATAGACCTTCTTGGTTTTTATTCTCCAGTATAAATTATTTTGAAATTTATCTTTTCCAAGTCTGAATAGGAATATGTATATAGAGTATCATAGATGTTCTGTTCAGCAAGTTCCTTCTGACTATATTTATCCATTGTTTCCTTTTTGAAAATAATA
>JAFUYM010000073.1 GCA_017470525.1 Bacteroidaceae bacterium | reverse complement strand
TAACTTCACTTGGAACATTTGTCAATGTTGAACATACGGAGGCGTTTTGACAATGATATACGCCTGTGGTAAAATTGTTCAAATCTGAATTTTGTGCGATAGGATTGGGATGTACGTTTACTGTCAGAACGCCCAGAACGAAAAATCGTTCTGGGCGTAGGGGAGGGGTCAGTTGGGAAAAGTTACAATCCGGGGACAGTTCAAAGTATGGATGACATCAATTCCTTCAGGGGCGCTCTCAGGGTGAGGGTCTCTGGTGCTGGACCAGATGGTCAAACAAATTCTTATTATCATGTTTTATGCGTCGGTCAAGCCAATGCGCAAGTGACTCAGTATTGGTGGAGGAGCTCGGGTTCCGCTCCGGTTATATATTGCCGGATTTTGGACTATTCTAATGGTGCTTACACTAACAGTGCTGGCAAGTTTTGGACACTTTCATTTAATTAACATGATAATTTTGCAGAAGCTAAAATGTCAAATTATTGTACCCTCGATATAGTCAACAAGTGTCGGAGTTTCTACGGAAGTAACCTGACCATCAGCATGGAAAGTTGCTGGTTTGTAAAACAGTTTACCTTGTCATCCACGCCCAGAACTGATGATAATTTTCTTCAAGAATCGTTCTAAAACATGTTGAATCTTTGTATCTTTATAGAGATTTTTTTAGACAAGAATAACATGTTATGATATTAGAAACAAAAAATGCTTGACAAAATTCGTTACAGATTAGTCTATAACAGGACTAATCATCTAAACAAAAAAGGGGAGGCTTTGGTGCAGATTGAATGTCTCTTGCACGGGCAAAGGGTATTCTTCTCTACTAATGTGTATTTGCCTCCAGAATGTTGGGAAAAGGGCTTTGTGGTAAACCACCCACATGCTGTAGATTTGAACACATATTTGTACAGGTCATTACTTGATATCCAAGAAGTAGAGTTGGAATTTATTAGAAGAGGGCAGGCTCCAACATTGCTTCAACTGAAAAATGCAGTATTGTATCATATCTCGGCATCTGCATCATTTGCAGACTTCGTGACATCGATAAATGAACATTCGGCACACCGAGGAAAGCATACGAGGGAGAGTTACAAAACACTAATAAAGCATGTTGAGAAATTTCAGAAAGGTACAACACTGGCAGATATTGACCTTGATTTTCTCAATCGATTCTCGGAATGGAGCAAACAACAAGGTTTGACACAATCTACCGTGTCGGGTCGGCTAAAGAACTTGAGGGCTATCGTCAATGAGGCGGTAGCCCGAAAACTTATCTCTGTCGATGATGACCCTTTCAAATCATTCAGAATTCCCAAAATCAAGAATAGGGATGAGTCGCTTACTCCAGATGAACTGAAAAAGTTAATGTCCGTGAAGTTAAGAGGACGGATGGCACATATTAGAGATGTGTTTTGTTTTGACTGTTTCTGTGGCTTTCGCTATTCGGACCTTGTGAACCTGACAGAAAAAGACTTCACGACCATCAATGGCAAGAGATGGATTGTGCTGGCAACTCGAAAAACAGGCGACACTGCAAGGGTGCCCATCGAAACCATTTTTGGAGGAAGAGCGATGACGCTCCTGGCACAATACAAATCCCTCTCACGATTTTTCCGTATCGGGAATAATGCCTCGGCCAACAGGACGCTAAAGGAGGTTTTCAGAAAGGCAAAGATTGACAAGTACGCTCACTTCCATCTCGCTCGACACACTTTCATCACCCTGTGCATTGAGAGCGGCATCCCCATCACCACCGTGCAGATGATGGCCGCACATAGCAAAATCGAAACGACGAGAAACTACGCCAAACTTGGCATTAGCGTAATTGGCAAGGATGTGGAGAGAATCTTCGGGAAAAAACGGCACTTGTAGGTTTGTAGGACGGTAGGATTGCCCCTCCCGTCCTACAAACCAAACTATTCAAAGTTCTTTAGCTCTGGATGTGCGTGCATCTGGTCCCTGCTCGCATAGTGGTTTGTCACAGCCACCGATGAATGTCGTGCCTGGTCTTTGGCAATGTTTAGCCCTACCTTATTAATAATATCAGTAATGCCCGTGTCCTTAAGGGAGTAAAACTGATAGTGCATGGGCAACTTTAGGATGCCACGAACCTCCGCCCATCGCTTTGCAAAATGGTTGGCGGCACTCTTCCTACGCGACGGCTTGAAGTTCTTTCCGAACAGGTAATAGTCTGAAGGGCTGTCAAATACCCTTAGCCTGATGAGGGTATGGATAAGCACCCTCGGCAGGGTTGCCACACCGTCTTTCCTGTTCTTAGAGAATTCGTGAGACACAAATACCGTCTGCTCTTTCAGAGAAATATCTTTCAGCCTCAAGTTGCAAAGTTCTCCAGGGCGAATCAGCGTATAATATTGGAACTGGCACGCCAGCAGAAAATAGGGGTCGTGCTCTTCCAGCCACTCAAAAAGTCTGACTCGGTCTTTGACCTCCAGTGCCTTGCGAAATTTCTCGCCAGTCCGTAAAGGACTGATGCCTATGCACGGGTTGACGGTAGTGTATCCATAATCGACAAAATAGGCACACAGCGATGACAGCCACGAAAGATGGTTGTTCCTCGTGCGAGGTGTGCAGTCGCCATCTACGTATATGTGGTCAAGATAGTTCTCTACATACTGGCGGTCAATCATGTACACATACGGAACAGGGTGCTGCTCAATATACTTCTGAAACCTCTTCAGCCGCTTGCAATAATCAATATACGTGTTTGGCTTCAGCACGTCATCTTTCGCCCTCTTCGCCATCTGGCGTGCGTATGCCTCCAATACCTCCTCCGTTGGGGTAAATGACTTCTTCGACGAACTATCGATGAGTGGATTCCATCCCTCCGCCAGTTTGCGGTTTACCTCTTGACAATAACGCAACGCCGCCGCATCCCGTTCTCGGGCAGATGCATAACAATTAAACTTCGTCCTAATTCTTTTCAGTTTCGGCTCTCCTTCGAGCATACTTTGGGGATCCAGGACATAAAAATACACATACTTAACTTTAGACTTCTTCGCATAAACCGCCGGCTTATACTTTAAGAGGTCTGCCTTGAAAGATTTTTGTTTGTTTTGTACAGAGCACATTTTTTTGACATTGTTTGCCCAATTGCCCACAACGTCTGATTGATACTCTAATTAATTCCAAATTGTCCCATTCTTGTCCCGAAACTTCGGTCTTGAATATGATAACTAACCGTCAAACAAGGAGTTATCATTGTGGAGATGGAGGGGATTGAACCCTCGTCCAAACAAGGAAGCCATACGCTTTCTACATGCTTATTCCTGCCTTGGGTTTTCGTGATGCAGCAAGACCAGGACCACCAACTGCACCCTTATCCTCTAAAGTTTCATCAGCAGGTTGAGGCACCTGTTGACTATTCCTGATTTTATAGCACCGCTGGTCAGAACGCTTCAGGACGGATGGCTTTCTGGGCGATGTCTCGTTCCCTCGCCTGGCAAGGGAATTAGGCCATATCTACTATGCTTCGATTAGGCAGCGAGAGCGTAAGAAGTTTCGCCAATTAATTCTTTGATGTCTGAGATTTGAGAGAGGGGCATCGACTCTCTGCATGCTTACGTACCACCTCATCTTGCTGTCAAATCCAGTCATCCCCGACTGTTTGCTGCGTCTTCTTTCCGCAGACTGAAGTGATAAGTGGCTGCAAAATTACGATGTTTTCGGTTCTCTTCCAAACTTTTGGGAGAAAAACTTTTGTGTTATGCGAAAAATTCCTGCATCTTTTGTTTTTCACCTGCCACAATGATAATATCGTCTTCGCAAATGATGATGTTTGGGTCGGGGTTGGTGTAGAAGTCTTCGGATGGGCGAACCAGTCCCATGACGATGCAGTTGCCTTTCTCGCGGATGCCCGACTTGAGGATGCTCTTGCCACACAGGGGGGAGTCTTTGGTAATGGTGAAGTTGTCGAGCACGATGTTGGTGTTCACATCGTTGATGTTGTCTGTGGATGCCAAACTGGTTTCGAGCATTTTCTGGAAAGCAGCCACATCGGTATCGGAACCTGCCAAGATGATGCGGTCGCCTGGATAAAGGCGGTGGTTGCCACCGGGAATGTTGATGTTGATGCCGCCACGAATGATGCGCACAATGCTGGCACCTGTGATGTTGCGAATGTTGAGGTCTTTCAGCGCCTTGCCAGCAAATGCGGAATTGGCAGGTACTTCCACCTCGGCAATGTTCATTTCGAGGCTGATGAGCGTGTTCTCCACCTCACGTTCCAATCCGCGTTTTGATTCAGCCAATCGTTCGCGGGCATAGAGATTCTCGTTGAAGAGGCGCAGGAACTGGTTGATGCCGGGTGCCATGGCGATATGCAGGAAAATCAGTTTGAAGATTCGGACAGTAGGGGTTGCCCACGATGCCTTTTTGGAGCCGGACTTGCTTGCCTGCCGTTTTTCCGTGTAACTTTCCAACATCTTCTTGGTTCCCTCGCTCATGTGGCTCTCAAGGAAGGCGAGCGTGGGGTAGGCGAGTTTCATGATGTATGGCGTGAGGAACGTGGTGATGACACTGACAGCCACGACGATAGGGTAGAGGCTCTTGTCTGTCACGTTCAGGCTCTGTCCGAGGCTGGCGATGATGAACGCAAATTCACCAATCTGCACCAGCGAGAAGCCTGTCTGCAAAGCCACTCTAAGGGGCTGACCCGAGAGGAGAGTGCCGAAACTGCCGAAGAAAATTTGTCCGCAGATAACCACCAGTGTGATGATGGTGATGGGCAGCCAATACTGCACCAGCAGGGCAGGGTCAATCATCATGCCGACCGACACGAAGAAGATGGCACCGAAGATGTTCTTCATGGGTTGCACCAGATGTTCGATGCGCTCGGCATCAATAGTCTCAGCCAGCACCGAACCCATGACGAAGGCTCCCAGAGCGCTGCTGAAGCCCGACTGCACAGCCAGCAGCACCATGCCGAGACACATGCCGATGGAAAAGATGGTCAGCGTCTCGTCGTTCAGGTGTTTCTTGAACTTCTTCAGGAAGGTAGGAATCAGCGTGATGCCCAAGATGAACCACAGAGCGATGTACATGACCAGTTTGCCCACCTGCCAGAGCAGTTCCTTGCCTTCAAACTCGTTCTTGACAGCAATGGAAGTCAGCAGCACCATGAGCACCACGGCAAAGAGGTCTTCTACGATGAGGATGCCGAAACACACACCTGCAAAGCGGTGGCTGCGGAGCCCTGCCTCCTCAATGGCTTTGAACACGATGGTGGTGGAGGACATGCAAAGCATACCGCCCAAGAAGAGGGCGTTCATGCCGCCCCAACCCAACAAATGCGCCGTCAGCATGCCTGCAATCATCATGCCCACCACGATGACACCCGCACCGATGACCGCTGTGCTGCCCACTTTCAGCAGTTTCTTAAAAGAGAACTCCAGTCCGAGACTGAACAGGAGGAACAGCACGCCGATTTCGCCCCACGTCTCTGCATTCTCCTCGTTATTGATCCACGACTCGCCCAACACGTGCGGTCCCACCAGCATTCCTGCCACGATGTACCCCAACACAACGGGTTGTTTCAGCAGTTTGAACAGCAGGCTCGTGATGCCTGCCGTCAGCATAATGATGCAAAGGTCTTCTATCATATTCCTAATCTTTTAGTCATTCTTTACGATTCACTCTTCAGTCTCTTCATCCAAATTCCTTTCCCACAGATAATGTTGTGTGTCTTTGGCGATTACCCCCGACAGCAACAGCAACGAAACCAGATTGGGCACTGCCATCAGTGCATTCATGATGTCTGCCAGGTTCCATACCAATGCAAGGCTCATCGTTGAGCCAGCAAACACCAGCAGGATATAGACGATGCGATAGAAAATGATGCTTCGTTTACCTGCCAGATACTCCATTGCCCGTTCGCCGTAGTAACTCCAGCCGAGGATGGTGGAGAAGGCAAATGTGATGATGCCGAAGGTCAGAATCGGGGTGCCGATGTATGGTATCATGCCAAAAGCCTTCTTTGTCAGCATTCCCCCGTCTTCTTGACTGATTTCGGGATAAGCGATGATGCTCGACACGATGACCATTCCAGTCACCGCACAGATAACGACCGTGTCCCAAAATGTGCCTGTTGATGATACGAGTGCTTGGCGTACGGGATTCTTCGTCTGAGCCGCTGCCGCCACAATCGGTGCAGAACCCATTCCCGACTCGTTGGAGAACAAGCCTCGGGCAATGCCATATCGTGCGGCTGCCATCAGCACCGTGCCAGCCGTTCCGCCACCCACAGCCTTGAGCGAAAATGCCTCACTGAAAATGAGCGAAAGGGCTTCTCCCAAATAATTGTAGTTGACACACAGGATGTAGATGCACCCCAGCACATACAGCAATGCCATCATTGGCACCAGGGTTGTACACCACCGTGCGATGCTCTTCACACCACCAATCACCACAAAGCCAACGATGGCTGCCAATACAAAGCCTGTTATCATTTTTGTGTGGTCGGGCTCCACCAATCCTGTCAGCACCAACGAGAGATTTTCGCTGATGGCATTGGCTTGCACCGTGTTGCCAATGCCAAATGCTGCTACTGCAGTAAAGATGCAGAACAACACCCCTAACCATTTCATGCCCAATCCGTTTTGTAGGGCATACATGGGTCCTCCCAACATCCTTCCGTCGGCAGTCTTCACTCGGTATTTGATGGCAAGAAGTCCCTCTCCATATTTCGTGGCAATGCCGAACACGCCAGTCAGCCAGCACCACAGCACCGCTCCAGGACCACCTAAACTCACGGCTGTGGCGACACCGATGATGTTGCCCGTGCCGATGGTGGCTGCCAGCGATGTTGCCAAAGCACCAAACTGACTCACATCGCCTGTCGCGCCTTTGTCTTTCTGCACCGACAATTTGATGGCGGTTCCGATTTTTCGTTGCGGGAATTTCAGTCTGAAGGTCAGAAAAATGTGAGTGCCCAGCAAGAGGATAATCATAGGCCATCCCCACACGATACCGCTCACCTGCTCGGTCAGTTCAAGAAGTTTTTCCATACTGTTGATGTCGTTCTGTTTAGTCTGATTTGAGTCGTGCAGCCAAATCCCTGCACAAATCAAGTGCAAAGGTACAAAAAAAAACATAAACTCTTGACATCACTTTCAAAAAGTTACATACAGCGCCTCTTTTTCGCACTGCTCCAGTGCGACGTGTCGGACTGCTCCAGTGCGGCACATCGGACTGGAGCAGTCCGATTTACACCAAAAAGTAGGGCAAATGTTTGGTGGATTGATGAAAAAGATATACCTTTGCGAGTTGAATCAATATAAGTCTTGAATTATGGAAGTGAAAGAATCATGGTTGAATAAAGGGTCTGTGGATGAACCGATACCTGAAGGCATTGACTTGAATGCGGAAATCCGCAAGATGTGTAAGGAAAAGAATGCGGTGATTCTGGCGCATTACTACACGGACGGGGCAGTGCAGGACATCGCTGACTTTGTGGGCGATTCACTGGCTTTGGCACAATGGTCGGCAAAGACGGATGCGGACATCATCGTGATGTGCGGTGTGCATTTCATGGGTGAGACCAACAAGATTCTTTGTCCAGACAAGAAGGTGCTGGTGCTCGACCTGAATGCAGGCTGCTCGTTGGCGGACAGTTGCAATGCCGACGATTTGAAGAAGTTTGTGGAGGAGCATCCGGGCTATAAGGTGGTGAGTTATGTGAACACAACCGCTGCTGTGAAGGCACTGACCGATGTGGTGGTCACTTCAAGTAACGCTAAATTGGTGATTGACTCATTTCCTGAAGATGAGAAACTTATCTTTGGACCCGATAAGAACTTAGGTGACTATATCAACTCGGTCACGGGACGACAGATGCTGCTCTGGAATGGTGGTTGCCATGTGCATGGGCAGTTCTCCTTGGAGAAGATTTTGGCACTGAAGGCAGAGCATCCGAACGCCAAGATTCTGGTGCATCCTGAGTGTCCCGCACCCATTCAGAAAGTGGCGGACGTGATTGGTTCGACGGCAGGACTGCTCAATTTTGCCATCAAGGATGAGGCTACGGAATTTATCGTTGCCACCGAAAGCGGCATCCTGCATGAGATGAAGAAGGCATGTCCCGACAAACTGTTCATCCCTGCACCGCCAGAGGCAACGGAGACCATCGGCTGTTCCTGCAACGAGTGCTCGTTCATGAAACTGAACACGCTGAAAAAACTCTACAACACCTTGAAGTACGAGTGGCCAACCATCGAGGTTGACCCAGAGATAGCAGAGAAAGCGGTGAAGCCGATTGACAAGATGCTGGAGATTAGCAAAAGCATGAAATCCCCATTGTCAAATAAGTAGGTTGAAAAACATGAATTATCATGAATTAGCCACGAATTTATCATCAATTCATTTTTGAGTAATTCGTGGCTAATTCACGACAATTTGTGTGAAAGGATAAATATGGAAGTTGCTGCATTAGTTTCGGGTGGTGTTGATTCTGCTGTTTCTGTACATCTGCTGAAAGAGCAAGGCATTGACCCACACCTTTTCTACATTAAGATAGGTCCAGACAAGGACACGGAATGGAACTGCACCTCCGAGGAGGATGTGGAAATTTGTCAGTGGCTTGCCCGTCGGTACGACTTGAGACTGGATGTGATTGACCTGCACAAGGAATACTGGGACAAAGTGGTTGGCTACACGATGGACAAGGCACGGCAAGGGCTGACTCCGAATCCCGATGTGATGTGCAACAAACTCATCAAGTTCGGCTGCTTCGAAGAGGTGGCAGGAAAGGACTTCGACTTCACGGCTACGGGACATTATGCAACCACTACAAAATTGGATGGAAAGGTTTGGCTCTCCACTTCGCCCGACCCCGTGAAAGACCAGACGGATTTCCTTTGTCAAATCAACTCCCTGCAAGTGAGCAAACTGATGTTTCCCATTGGTCATCTATGGAAACATCAGGTGCGTGAGATTGCGGAGAAAGCCCATTTGCTCAATGCCGAACGCAAAGATAGCCAAGGCATCTGCTTCCTTGGCAACATTGACTTCCGCGACTACATCAAGGCGCATCTGGGCGAAAACCCCGGCGATGTGCGTGAAATCGAGACAGGTCATAAAATCGGTGAGCATAAGGGACTTTGGTTCTATACCATCGGTCAGCGTAAGGGGCTTGGTTTCGGTGGTGGGCCCTGGTTTGTGGTGAAGAAAAACCTCAAGCGCAACATCCTTTTTGTCTCGCATGGTTACGACCCCGAAAAGGTCTATAAAGACCACATCACCATGAATGACTTCCACTTCATCACGGAGAATCCTTTTGAAAGCGATGTTTTCAAAGAAAATATCGAAATCAGCAATAAACAGCCACAGATGCGTGTCACTTTCAAGATTCGGCATGTCCCTGAATATTTGTCTGGCACACTCTCTGTTAAAGATGATGGCAGTTACTTTTTGAAGGCAGACGAGAAGATTCATGGCGTTGCCCCTGGACAGTTCTGCGTGGTGTATGATGACCTGCACCACCTTTGTTTCGGCAGTGGGGAAATCAATTGAAAGAGCATAAAAATGCCGACTCAACATGATGCGTTGAGTCGGCATTTTCTTTGAGAATGATTCGTTTGTGATTACTTCTTCTCCTTGAGCAGGTCACGGATTTCACCAAGAAGGATCTCTTCCTTCGTTGGTTCTGGTTCTGGGGCAGCGGCTGCTTCCTCTGCTTCCTTCTTCTTGCGGAGTGAAGAAGCCTTGGCAATTGCCTTGATAATGAAGAACAAGCAGATTGCGATGATGAAGAAGTCGATGACATTCTGGCAGAATGCACCATAATTCCAAGTGACAGGCTCAACAGCCTCTGTCACCACTTCGCCAGCCTCGTTGAGGGTTGCTTCAATGCCAGGTTTCAGTTCCAGTTTGAGGTCGCTGACATTCACGCCGCCCATGGCAGCGATGAGTGGCATGATGAGGTCGCCCACTACAGAAGAAACGATTTTACCAAATGCACCGCCGATGATGACACCGACTGCCATGTCCACTACGTTGCCCTTGAAGGCAAACTCTTTGAATTCTTCGATAAATTTTGCCATAATACTTTGTATTTAATATAATAAAATGTAGATATTGGTCGTTATTAACTTAGATTCTCTTCAAAGAATCGCCACAAAGGTACGAAAAAAATCTGTAAACTGTGTTAATAAACTTAAAAAATATGAAGAATCAATTGTTTTTATTTCTTGGAATGTGTCTATTGCTGTTACTTGCGGCATGTTCAACGGCGCATCATTGCAATTGCGGGTGATTGCAGCGAGGAGTTTGTGGATAGATAGAAATAGATGGAAAAAGAAAACTCCGCCATCCGAAAGGGTGGTGGAGTTTTTTTATTGGGTGGTTCTTTGACGGAATCAAAGAACACACACAGATGTTGAGATTCTCTTATTTGAGTTCAGCGAGGTACTTGATTGTACGAACCATCTGAGAAGTGTAAGAGTTCTCATTGTCATACCAAGAAACAACCTGCACCTGGTAAGTGTCGTCGTCAATCTTAGAAACCATAGTCTGAGTAGCGTCGAAGAGAGAACCGTACTTCATGCCGATGATGTCAGAAGAAACAATCTGATCCTCTGTGTAACCGAAACTTTCAGTACCAGCAGCCTTCATGGCAGCGTTGATACCCTCAACAGTGATGTCCTTGCCCTTCACAACAGCAACGAGGATAGTAGTAGAACCTGTTGGAGTTGGAACGCGCTGTGCAGAACCGATGAGTTTGCCGTTCAGTTCAGGAATAACGAGACCGATAGCCTTGGCAGCACCCGTAGAGTTAGGAACGATGTTGCAAGCACCAGCACGGCTACGACGGAGGTCGCCCTTACGCTGTGGACCGTCGAGAATCATCTGGTC
>JAFUYM010000013.1 GCA_017470525.1 Bacteroidaceae bacterium | reverse complement strand
GACGGACACGGAGCAGGAGGCAGGCACATTCACCTTCCACAAGACGGAGGGCGGCGACCTCTTCCGCTCCCCGGGATGGAAACTGGACGAATGCTTCTCGAACCCGCACCTGAGCGACGGCGGCGCCACCGGCGAACTGAACCCGCACGGGTGCATCCGCACGGACAAGGGCAACAGCCGTGACTCGTGGGAGGGCCAGGTGTGGTACAGGGGCGACGGTGGCCGCTATGCGGTGCGCAGCACGAACGCCGTGAGCGACGAGTGGGGCGCCTCCACCTACTGGACGGTGCTTGACACGGACAATGACGGCATGCCGGAGGCTGACTACAGCTGGACGCCCAACTTTGTCTGGATGCTGCAGGAGGCTGCGGTTCCTGACGGCATCGGCGGCATACAGACAGAGACCGACGATGACGCTGCCGACTGGTACACGCTGGACGGCAGGAAGTTGAAGGGAAGACCTGCGGGGAAGGGTGTGTACATCCGAAACGGGAAGAAGGTTGCTGCCAAATAAAAAGAGAGGTGCTGAATGACGCTTTCAGCACCTCTCTTTCGGACTGCTCCACTCCGACGCATCGGACTGCTCCAGTGCGGCACGGCGGACTGGAGCAGTCCGATTTTTAAGGACAAATTGGACGATATTGCCTATTCATTATTCTTTTTAAGAACTAAAGTTGGCTTTGAAAAAATATTTTACATCGAAAATCAATTTTTGCAAAGTCAAGTTTGCATTTTACGGAAAAAAGTCGTACTTTTGCAGAAAATTTCGTCACAATGGTATTTTTAGTGCCGAAGTGACACATTCGCGAATGAATTAACAAAACCAAAGATTTATGGAATCCTTTTTCCGTACACATGCTTATTTAGTGGAGCACCTGAAGGCCCCCGTGCGTCGTGACCTGATGGACGAGATTAATTGGAAAGACCGAATGATTGGCATCAAAGGTGCTCGCGGTGTGGGCAAAACCACTTTTTTGCTGCAGTATGCTAAAGAGCATTTTTCCCCATACGACCATTCGTGTCTGTATATCAACACTAACAACTTTTACGTCCAAAACATCGGCATCGCAGAGTTTGCTGGTGAGTTTTATCATTCAGGTGGCAAGGTGTTGCTCATCGACCAAGTGTTCAAGCAGCCTGACTGGAGTGCCCAGTTGCGTGAATGCTACGACCGTTATCCTGGGTTGAAGATTGTATTTACGGGGTCTCCCGTGATGCGTCTGAAGGAGGAAAACCCTGAACTGAACGGCATTGTGAAATCATACAATTTGCGTGGTTTCTCGTTCCGTGAGTTCCTCAACCTCTCTACAGGTCTGCAATTGCGCTCCTATACCCTTGATGAAATCATTGCCAACCACAAACAGATTGCCACAGAAATCTTTGCAAAGGTTAATCCGCGCGAATATTTCCAAGCCTACCTGCATCATGGTTTCTATCCTTTCTTCCTTGACAAGGCGAACTACAGCGAAAACTTGTTGAAGAACATGAACATGATGATTGAGGTCGATATTCTGCTGGTTAAGCAGATTGAACTGAAATATCTGGCAAAAATCAAGCAACTTTTCTATATGCTCACCACGAGCGGCAGCAGTGTGCCCAATGTCAGCCAGTTGGCACAGGAACTGGGCATGAGCCGTGCCACGGTGATGCACTACATCAAGTATCTGGAGGAGGCTCGACTGGTGAACATGATTTACGGGAAAGGCGACGAATTCCCCAAGAAGCCTGCCCGTGTGCTGCTGCACAACTCCAACCTCATGTACAGTTTCTACCCCCGCTGCTTCGACGAGCATGACGTGCTGGAGACCTTCTTCTGCAACACGCTCTGGAAAGACCACAAGGTGAACAAGCACGGCAACCTCTGCTCCTTCCTCATCGACGAGCAACTGGAGTTCAAGATTGCCGAACACAGCACCAAACTGAAGAGCAAGGCCAAATCGCTCTATGCCGTCAACCAGTGCGACATCGGCGAAGGCAACCAAATCCCTCTCTGGATTTTCGGATTCCTCTACTAAAAGATTATACATTTTTATTATTATAAATTATTATTATGGGTAAAGAAAAGAAATTTATCACTTGTGATGGTAACACCGCTGCGGCTCATGTAGCCTACATGTTCTCCGAGGTGGCTGCCATCTACCCTATCACTCCATCGTCTCCAATGGCTGAGCACGTGGATGAGTGGGCTGTTGCAGGTCGCAAGAATCTCTTCGGCGACACTGTTCTCGTTCAGGAAATGCAGTCAGAGGCTGGTGCAGCGGGTGCTGTTCACGGTTCTCTCCAGGCTGGTGCCCTCACCACTACATTTACAGCATCGCAGGGTCTTCTCCTGATGATTCCTAACATGTACAAGATTGCCGGTGAGTTGCTCCCATCTGTATTCCACGTTTCTGCTCGTACCGTTGCCAGCCACTCACTCTGTATCTTCGGTGACCATGGTGACGTGATGGCTTGCCGTCAGACAGGTTTCGCCATGCTTTGCGAAGGCTCTGTGCAGGAAGTGATGGACCTCTCTGCTGTTGCTCACTTGGCAGCACTCGAGACTCGCGTTCCATTCATCAACTTCTTCGACGGTTTCCGCACTTCTCACGAGTACCACAAGATTGAGGAGATGGACATGGAAGACATCCGTCCACTCGTGCCCATGGACAAGGTGGCAGAGTTCCGTGCTCGTGCCCTCTCTCCAGAGCATCCAGAGGCTAAGGGTATGGCTGAGAACCCTGAGACATTCTTCGCACACCGCGAGTCTTGCAACCCCTTCTACGATGAGGTTCCTGCCGCTGTGGAGAAGTACATGGAGGCCATCTCTAAGATTACAGGTCGTGAGTACAAGCCCTTCACATACTACGGTGCCAAGGACGCTACCGATGTCATCATCCTGATGGGTTCTGCCACTGAGGCTGCCCGCGAGGCTATCGACTACGCCAACGCCAACGGCAAGAAGTACGGTATGGTGTCTGTTCACCTCTATCGTCCATTCTCAGTAGAGCGTCTGCTCGCTGCTGTGCCAAAGACTGTGAAGCGTATCGCAGTGCTCGACCGCACGAAGGAGCCAGGTGCTAACGGCGAACCACTTTATCTTGACGTGAAGGATGCCTTCTACGGTCAGGAGAATGCGCCTCTCATCGTAGGTGGTCGTTACGGTCTCGGTTCTGCCGACGTGACTCCAACCATGATTCTCACCGTTTACAAGAACCTCGAACTCCCAGAGCCCAAGAACCACTTCACCGTGGGTGTGGTGGACGACGTGACTTTCCGTTCACTTCCTATCGAAGAGGAAATGGCACTCGGTGGCGAGGGCATCTTCGAGGCTAAGTTCTTCGGTTTGGGTGCCGACGGTACTGTGGGTGCCAACAAGAACTCTGTAAAGATTATCGGTGACAACACCAACAAGTACTGCCAGGCTTACTTCTCTTACGACTCAAAGAAGTCAGGTGGTTTCACTTGCTCACACCTCCGTTTCGGCGACACGCCAATCCGTTCTACTTATCAGATTAAGACTCCTAACTTCGTGGCATGCCACGTGCAGGCTTATCTCCGCATGTACGACGTGCTCCGTGGTCTCCGTCAGAACGGTCAGTTCCTCCTCAACACCATCTTCGAGGGTGAGGAACTCGTGAACTTCCTGCCAAACAACGTGAAGAAGTACTTCGCTGAGAAGAACATCACCGTTTACTATATCAACGCGACCAAGATTGCACAGGAGATTGGTCTGGGCAACCGTACCAACACCATCCTCCAGTCAGCATTCTTCCGCATCACAGAGGTCATCCCTGTTGAACTCGCAGTTGAGCAGATGAAGAAGGCAATCGTGAAGTCTTACGGCAAGAAGGGTGAGGACGTTGTGAATATGAACTATGCAGCCGTTGACCGCGGTGGCGAGTATCAGAAACTCGATGTTGACCCAGCATGGAAGAACCTTCCTGCTGATCCCGTGGAGGCTAACAACGACCCAGAATTCATCAACAAACTCGTGCGTCCTATCAACGCACAGAACGGCGACCTCCTGCCAGTTTCTGCCTACAAGGGCTACGAGGACGGTATGTGGGAGCAGGGCACAGCCGCTTACGAGAAGCGTGGTGTGTCTGCCTTCGTTCCAACTTGGGACAGCGAGAACTGTATCCAGTGTAACAAGTGTGCCTTCGTTTGTCCTCACGCTGCCATCCGCCCATTCGTCATGGACGAGAAGGAAGCCGCTGGCATCGACGCTGCTAAACTCGACATGCTGGCTCCAGCACAACTCAAGGGCATGAAGTTCCGCATGCAGGTGAGCGTCATGGACTGTCTTGGTTGCGGCAACTGCGTGGACGTTTGTCCAGGCAAGAAGGGCAACAAGGCGCTCAAGATGGTTCCGCTGCAGGGCGAACTTCCAGAGGCAAAGAACTGGGATTACTGCGTGAAGAACGTCGCCAGCAAGCAAGACCTCATCGACTACAAGGCTAACCCACGTGTCAGCCAGTTCGCTACCCCACTCTTCGAGTTCTCGGGTGCATGCTCTGGTTGCGGTGAGACTCCATACGTGAAGTTGATTTCTCAACTCTTCGGCGACCGTCAGATGGTGGCAAACGCTACTGGTTGCTCTTCCATCTACTCAGGTTCTATCCCATCCACTCCATACACCAAGAACGCCAAGGGTCAGGGTCCTGCATGGTCCAACTCTCTGTTCGAGGACTTCTGCGAATACGGTCTCGGTATGGCAATTGCCAACAAGAAGATGCGTGCTCGCATCGTGGCAATGCTCAACGAACTCCTCGCCAAGGACGACACTCCAGCCGAGTTCAAGGCAGCAGCCGAAGAGTGGATCGCAGGCAAGGACAACGCCGATGCTTCTAAGGCAGCAGCCGCCAAGTTGGCTCCAGTCATCGAGGCAGGTCGCAACGCAGGTTGCCCCATCTGCAAGCAACTCAGCGAACTCTCTCACTACCTCGTGAAGCGCAGCCAGTGGATCATCGGTGGTGACGGTGCATCTTACGACATCGGTTACGGCGGTCTCGACCACGCACTGGCTTCAGGCGAGGACATCAACATCTTCGTCATCGACACCGAGGTTTACTCCAACACTGGCGGTCAGTCTTCAAAGGCTACTCCAATCGGCGCCATCGCTCAGTTCGCAGCCGGCGGCAAGCGTATCACCAAGAAGGACCTCGGTCTCATGCAGTCAACCTACGGCTACGTATATGTAGCACAGGTGGCAATGGGTGCCGACAACGCACAATGCCTCAAGGCACTCCGCGAGGCAGAAGCATACCCAGGCCCATCACTCGTCATCGCCTACGCTCCATGTATCAACCACGGCCTCAAGGCAAAGGGCGGCATGGGCAAGAGCCAGGCAGAAGAGGCAAAGGCAGTTGAGTGTGGTTACTGGCACCTCTGGCGTTTCGACCCACGTCTCGCCGAGGAAGGCAAGAACCCATTCCAACTCGACAGCAAGGCACCAAACTGGGACAACTTCCAGGCATTCCTCGACGGCGAAGTCCGCTACCTCTCCCTCAAGAAGGTTTGTCCAAACGAGGCACAGGAACTCTTCGACGCCGCCAAGAAGGCTGCCCAGCACCGCTACGCAACCTACGTTCGCATGAGCAAGATTGACTACTCGGCTGAATAATGCGATGAAGCGAGTACAGAGCCAAGTTTTTTTGAACAATGCCGAGCGAAAGCATTTTCGACGAAGTCAATAATCGAACCACACAAATACTCAAGAAGGAAGGGGATGCTTGACAGCATCCCCTTTTTCCATTCCACAACCACACATTCAATTGTGTGCTGACTGCTATTTTGGGGGGCTCACAGACTTGTTAAGCCGTGAAGAGTTCTTTGATGTCCAATGCCAGAAATTCAGCAACAGGCATACCACCTGAACCGACTATCAAGGAGAGTTGAGGATGGAACTGCTCACGGAAAAGTCCCATACCTTTATTAGAAGTGCGCCGTCCGCTCTTCACTTCGATGGCACATAATTTATGCCCTTTTTGAATAACGTAATCTACTTCATCATTTCGCTCTCTCCAGTAATAGACCTGATAGCCCAAATGGTCTGCATGATTGAGCAGGTGGGCACCAATGGCAGATTCCACTTGTCGCCCCCAACTCTTGGCATCCAGGCGCTCTTCCTTGAAGCCATTAGCATTGCGGTAATTGAGTAGAGCATTATTATAGACTTGGAACTTAGGCGCGCTGTTGTACTTGCGAGCGGCATCGCCTGCAAATTTCTGAAGTCCCGTGAGAAGATTACACTCATCCAGCAGATACAAGTAACCTGCAAGTGTCGTCACATTTCCTTTCTCTTGCAATTCGCCCAGCATTTTGGTCAACGATAGTTCCCGCCCAGAGTACTGACAACCAAGTTCAAAGAGACGGCGTAGCAAAGATGGTTTGTTGATGGTTGTTGTGAGTAGGACATCTTTTGTGATAGCACTTTCCACAAGTGCATCTCGTACATACACTTGCCAACGTTCTTCGTCGTGGATGAGGTCTGCCGTACCCGGATAACCTCCATAGAATATGTATTCGTCAAGCGAGAGCCCGAACGCATCCCGCATCTCGACGTATGACCAATGACCAAGACGTATCATTTCGAAACGACCAGCCAGCGACTCTGTAAGTCCTTTTTTCAACAGCAGTCGCGACGAACCCAACAACACCACTTTCAAGTTCGTGCCTTCTCGTGTGTCTCTGTCCCATTCCTTCTTGACGGTCTCGCTCCAGTTGTCTATCTTCTGGATTTCATCAATGACCAGCAAATGTTCACCCTGCTTGTTAATTATCATCTTTGAACGGGCGGCTTCCCACACATCGCTAATCCATGCATTGGTGGCATTAGGTGTGTCTTCCGATGAGTAACTGCTATATGGCATGTCAATGGCTTGCAGCACTTGACCGATAAGTGTGGATTTCCCCACCTGACGCGGTCCTGCCAGCACCTGAATGAATCTTCTGCGTTCTTGCAGTCGACTCATAACTTCTTGATATTGTTTTCTTTGATACATATTTTTACAAAATGTTCAATGCCCTGAACAAAAATGTTCATTCACAAGTGCAAAGGTAAACATAAAATCTGAATAAACAACTCTTTTTTAGAAAAATTTCTCATGTAACTACTCAAATCTCTCGTATAGAGGACATTCACAGTTTGCTTGTCAAGGAACTTGGTGTTGACCGCAATATTCGCACCCGACGTGTCGGCATCACAGGAACAAATTATCGCCCTATTGACAATGAGTTCCCAATATTCAAGCATTCAACGATGGCAACAAGCGTATTGCCCGTATCACCAGCAATGTCATCTTGATTGCCAATGGCTATTGCCCCATATCTTTTCGAACAGTTGACAGCATCGACTACAAGAAAGCCATGCTGCTATTCTACGAGCAAAACAATATCTCCGCCTTCAAACAGATTTTCATTGACCAATTCCGTTTTGCCGTGGAAACGTACTTCTGACAATCATCTTTTTCCATCTTATAGCCACATATTCAGCACAATGAAAAACGCACTGGAAAAATGCAACTTTCATTCAAAATTGTATTTTTCCAGTGCGTTTTCTTGTCCCCAACAATTGTACAAAAACAAACCGCCATTACCTTACCTATTCGGTAATGACGATTCACAGAACTTGCTCAATCTGTTAATGCTGTGTGCTGACTTTTTTCTATTATTCATTTACATCTACAGCACAAAAGGTAATCGTTAACATCCACATTTATTTTCTTTTTCGTCTTATTATCTTGCCAAATCTGAATTTAAATCCCCAGTTATAATAATCTTCTGCATCTACCCCTTTATAGGGTTCAAAAGCCCCATCTACTTCAACATCCACCATTCTACCATCAATCTTATCAACGAATCGTACTGTTCGGTATCTTCGAAATACGAATGGGAAATGATTTCCGTTCATATCCCAATAGTTAGTTATTTTTCTCTCATCCACCCAAACATTATTAATACAGACACTACCATCCTCATTGTGGGCAAAGAGTCTGCGAGCACTATCGGAATCTTTTATAAGTTGCTGATGTTTCTTTTTGTCTCCTGATATTATTTTGTTGAAAGTTGCAGATTTAACACTTAACACAAGTGGCTCGACCTCATAATTATCATCATTGAAATCGTCTGTCCTCGTAACATATCCTTCTTCATCAATACTTTCCATATATTGTCGAACCACATCGTCGGCAATAATTTTATGTGATGGTATCATTTCCAAAAGATGGATGCCTTCCAGCGTTTCACAACGGCTTAATGCCACATACACCTGACCGAAAGCGAATGCTTGAGATGCGTCAATATTTACTTCTTTTAATGTCAACCCCTGGCTCTTATGAATACTTACAGCCCACGCCAGTTTCAATGGATATTGGTGATACTCGGCAGACACTTGTGTATAAATGGTTTTGGTCTTTTTGTCAACAAAGTAATCAAACTGTTGCCATACAGCCCTCTTAACACTTACCCTGTCACCATTATCTGTTTCTACTAAAATACAATCATCAGCAAGGTGTATCACCCACCCCATCGTTCCGTTGTTGTATTTTTTATTCTCATTATCATTACGCTGGAACATAACCCTTGCACCTACTTTAAGCCTAAATTTGTAATCCACTGGATATTTATCGTGCCATCGGTCTGTATACTCCACAATTTTTGCCTTGTAAAGATATTCTTTGGTATTCAGTTTCTCATACATATCCCTGTTTAGATTTTTGCTTTGGTAGTTGTGGGTCATTAGAGTGATGACACCATCTTGTGGAGTTTGTTTGATATTCTTGTCAACACGGCTTTCTAACATCTTTAGGCTCTCCACATTAATTTCGCCTATGCGCACTGCATTTAGAAGGTTTATGAACTTGCGATTATCCTGACGGTGGATTTTTTGTAATTCCACGACACGATAATCGAAATGACGAAGAGCCTGACTCAAGAAGAAGTAAAACTCATTCGCATTATAGCCACCCTTCAGAACTTTTTTATCCTCGCTGTCAGCAACAGGGGATAACTGATAAAGGTCGCCAAACATAATGAGTTGTACACCACCGAAAGGCCTGCTATTGTGACGATAATGCTGGAGTATAGCATCGGCTGCGTCAAGCATATCGCAGCGAACCATACTTATCTCGTCTATTATCAGCGTGTCAATACTGCGAATAGTTTCAGCACCACTATTATTGAGTTGATATAAATCTGGTTTAACCTTATGTTCTGGTAGATAAGGTTTTAATGGCAGCCGCAAGAAACTATGCATCGTATAGCCCTCAGCATTTCTTGCAGCAACACCAGTAGGAGCAAGAACTGCAACAACTTTCTTACCAGCATACATTTTCTTTATTTCCCGAAGCAATGAGGTTTTACCTGTTCCAGCCTTACCCGTGATGAAAAGACTCTCCCCGCTGGCAACGTAAGCAAGCACCTTTCTTTGATACTCATCGAGTACGATTTTCTTGTTTCCCTTTGTCTTCATAAATATCTGTATTTATCGGACATTCATATCAGCACTTTTTGTTTAGCCCCTATTCTGTTCTTTTCTCTATGTCCAAATGGATAGAAAAAACGTGAGCAATCTACTTCGCTTACGTTTCAGAGGTATTGGGGATAACCTAACTATCTTAAACGAGTAAATGCCCACGCCGAACGGCGTGAACTATCTACTTCAGTTCTTGATAGTTTCATTTAATTCCCCAATTATCTGAAACAAGAATCAAAAGTGGACGTTCAGTCTTCTTATGTCCTATTATTTTTTATCTGTCCATTGGCTTATCTGTTTAATGATTACACCATATTATTTTTATAACTATGCAGCAATGCCTCGCTCATAAAGATAGCGGGGGGCAAAGCCGATTTCGTCGTTCCAATCGACGGTGAATGGGTCAAGGCGGAAGGAACGAAAATAATCGAGGTCTTGCAACTTGCGGCAGATGCCTTTCTGCATAAGCGGTGTGAAGTCCACCAAGCGGACTTCGCCTGTGCTGAACGTAAGGCGCAGAGTGTAGTCGCTCACGTATTCGGCGGCTGTGATTTTCAGCAGTGGGTTCGTTGTGTTCATATCGCTTCCTCCTTATTATTTTAATGGATCAATCTTCTTGGCAGCCTCGCTGTTCGACAGGCGCACCCAGTTCTCCATCAACTCGTCGCGGTGCAGGTCGAGCCACTCATAGACGAGACGCAGTGCTCGGCGAGGCATTTCACCACGGACAATACCGTCCTTGATGGTGATTTCACACTGGTAGTCATCATACCATACATGAAAATGCGGCGGATTGTGGTCGTCAATGTACATATAGATGATGATTCCGTAGAATTTGCTTATCTCTGGCATATCGCTTTTGTTCTATTGTTCTGTGAGTGCAAAAGTAATAAAAAGTTTGGAATACAAGAAAATAATAGCCATAAAAAAATCTAAAACAAGAAATTTCATGAATTTTCAGTCCTGTTTCACCCAAATCAGTTTGGTGGTGTCGTAGCCGCGGCGTTGGGCTTCGGTGAGGATGGTGGTGCGGTCACTGTCGGAGAGTTGGGGTGTGCGGGAGAGAATCCAGAGGTAGGTGTCGGAGCCGCTGCCGATGAGCATGTAGCGGTAGTCGGCATCGAAGAGCATGACGCGATAGTCGGAGTAGAAGGGACCGAAGAAGGAGACACGGAACAGGGCGGGTGTGTCGGTGCGTTTTGCCTTGCCTTTGGCGGTCTTGGACTTGCCGTCCTTGATGCCCGTGTTGATGACGTCGATGTCGCCGTCCTCGCGGAGCACATAGTTGGCTTTGGTTTGCGACATGCTATGCTCAAAGAAATGGTCGAAGCGAGCCACCTCGTACCAACTGCCCAAGAAGCGGTTGAGGTCAAGTTCCCTCACCACCGAATTGTCCACCGTCAGCCGACTGCCTGTCAGCCAACTGAGAATGCGTGTGAAAAATGCTGTTGTCTTCATCTTACTTTTGAGATTTGCCACAAAGATAATGATTTTCCTTTTAATCAAGACAAACTTTCTGGAAAAAGTTGCACCTTTGCCAAGGAAGAGAAACAAAAATAATGTTTCTCAAAGTGGATAGCATTCATCATTACAAAGGTACTACTTTTATTGAATACAAATGCGGTTTTGTATCTATTTTAGCATAATTACAGGAACAAGAATTAAAAAACATCAAAAATCCCCCGTTCGGAAGGATTCATACACTTGCCTGAACGGGGAATGTGAAATATCACTCAATGGTAACGTCTAAGCCAAAGTCGCCAAACGCAACAAAGCAGGAGACTTTGACCGGCTTGCCTTTGTAGTCATAGCCATAATTGGCTACGGCATAATCTCCATTCGCCTTGATGAATTTCACGTATTCGTCGTAATCCTTGAACGCGTCAGTGCCTCGCTCCCCATTCATGTGGAAACCATAGATGTTGTTCCCATCGGCAACCTTGGCAAAGGCATTGAAATACTCGCGCTGCACGGCATCCTTATCGATGTCATCGGTCACAGGCGATGCCATGAAGAATTTATTTTCGTCGTCTTTACGCACAACGATTTTGGTCATCTTATCATTGGCTATAGCCGCCACTCCACAGGCTCCCTTCAGTTGAGCAGAGAAGTCCTCAAAGTCCATCGGGGTTTCGCTTGAAGTTGTTTCGGGAGTTTCTGTTTCTGCAGTTTCTTCCACCTGCTCCACACTTTCTTCTGGAGCCTCTGTCTTGTTGCTGTTTCCACCACAAGCCATCAGTGCGAGGGCTGCGATGCATACGATAGATAAATAAATTTTCTTCATTGCCGCATTTGTTTTTAAGTGAATAAATACTTTTTCTTAGGCACAAAGTTAAGCATTTTCCACAAAACAACTTCCTTTCTTGGGAAAAATGTGTAAAAAAAAGCGTAAAAGACCACAAAGCGGAAGAAATAGAGCAAAGGTGCAATCTGAAAACAGAAAATACCCATACACTCACAGCCTGTCTGTCGGACTGCTCCAGTGCGGTGCGTCGGACTGGAGCAGTGCGGTTCACCGGACTGGAGCAGTCCGATTCAGGGGTTCTGGAAGAAATATTTTAAGAGATTCAGGATGAAGTAATTATACAAAGGTCTTGCATATTACGATTTTTTTTCGTAACTTTGTAGTCGAGATTTTTTCAAAAACCATTATTTTTTAACTTTCTAATTCTTTTTTTAATTATGTCTATTGCATACCGGAAAGTGAAGAAGTCAGTCTTCACTCCCGAGTACACGATGCGTGAGGCTTGGGTGATGCAGCAGGTGAGTTATCCACCTGTGAAGTTTGAGAACTTTGTGAAAGAGTGCGTGATGTCGCAAGGCGTGTCAGCCGCTCAAGTGAAAGGCATTGCCACCGCGATGTCCGACCGTCTGCGCCACTATCTGGAACTGGGGCACAGTGTGCAACTGGGTGGCATCGGCACACTGAAACCTGTCTTTAATGCTTCGAGCGCGGAAAACCCTGCCGATTTGGGCACCGAACTCGTCCGAACGGTGAAGGTGCGGTTTTTCCCGCACAAGGAGTTTCAGGACACCTTGAGAAGGATGGATTTCGAAGATATGGATGCTCTGAACGAAAACCCTGAGAACTGAAATGCGAAAAAGCCTGTCGAGTAGATATTCGGCAGGCTTTTTGATTCAAAAGAGTACTTTTTGTCATTAAAATTAAATATTTTCAATACAAATTGTAATTATTTCACAAAAGTTTACGATAAAATGAAATTAAAGTTGTAATTTTGCAGTCAAATTTACACAAGTATAGGATTTATAAGAAACAGACACGACAAATGGCAAAACGTAGATTAGAAAATCAGGGATTGTACAGTGCGGCGTATGAGCACGACGCTTGCGGTGTCGGAATGGTGGTCAACATTCATGGTGGCAAGAGCCATGAACTAGTCGATAACGCACTGAAAGTTTTGGAGAACATGGAGCACCGTGGTGCTGAGACTCGCGACAAGACAGGCGACGGTGCCGGCATCTTGGTGCAGATTCCGCATGAGTTCATCTTGTTGCAGGGCATTCCTGTGCCTGAAAAGGGAAAATACGGCACGGGACTGGTGTTCTTGCCCAAGGATGCCACCCGACAGGAGGAAATCCTGTCTATCATGATTGAAGAAATCGAACGTGCAGGATTGCAACTGATGCACTTGCGCAATGTGCCGACCAACAGCGAGGCACTGGGCGAAGGGGCACACAGCGTGGAACCCGACATCAAGCAAATGTTTGTGACGGGGGTGAGCGACGAGGATGTGCCTGTGTTTGAACGTATATTATATAAGGTACGCAAGAAGATTGAGAACCGCATCGACGACGAGGACTTCTACATCTGTTCGTTGTCGAGCAAGGACATTATCTATAAAGGCATGTTGACCTCGGGGCAGTTGAGGCGGTATTTCCTCGACCTGAGCAACGACTACTTCACGAGCGGATTGGCACTGGTGCATTCACGTTTCAGCACCAACACGTTCCCAAAGTGGAAGTTGGCACAGCCGTTCCGCTACCTGTGCCACAATGGTGAAATCAACACTGTGCGTGGCAACCGTGGCTGGATGCAGGCACGTGAGAGTGTGCTCTCCTCCCCTGCCCTCGGCGATATCAAGGAGATTCGCCCTATCCTGCAGGAGGACATGAGCGACTCGGCAAGTCTCGACAACGTGTTTGAGTTCTTGGTGATGAGCGGATTGAGCCTGCCACAGGCAATGGCGATACTGGTGCCAGAATCGTTCAACGACAAGAACCCTATCAGCGAGGACTTGAAGGCGTTCTATGAATATCATTCCATTCTGATGGAGCCTTGGGATGGCCCTGCCGCCCTGATGTTCTCCGACGGACGGTATGCAGGCGGTATGCTCGACAGAAACGGTCTTCGCCCCTCACGCTACACCATCACGAAGAATGGCATGATGGTCGTGGCATCCGAAGTGGGTGTGATGGACTTTGAGCCAAGCGACGTGGTGAGCAAAGGACGTTTGCAACCAGGAAAAATTCTTCTCATCGACACGCAGGAGGGCAAGATTTATTATGATGGGGAAATCAAGGAGAAACTGGCATCGGAACACCCATACCGCCAATGGCTTTCGACCAACCGCATCCAGTTGGAGAAACTGAAGAGTGGTCGCCACGTGGAAAACAGCGTGGAGAACTACGAACGGAAACTCATCAACTTCGGCTTTGGTCAGGAAGACATCGACAAGACGGTGGTTCCGATGGCTGTCAACGGACAGGAGCCTGTTGCTGCCATGGGCAACGACACCCCACTCGCCATCATCAGCGACCGTCCACAGATTTTCTTCAACTATTTCCGTCAGCAGTTTGCACAGGTGACCAATCCTGCCATCGACCCGATTCGTGAGGAACTGGTCATGTCGCTCACAGAATATATCGGTGCGGTGGGCACCAACATCTTGACTCCCGACGAATCGAACTGCAAGATGGTGCGCCTTCCCCAACCTGTATTGACCAACACGCAGTTAGACATTCTCTGCAACATTCGCTACAAGGGATTCAAAACCAAGAAACTCTCCATGCTGTTCGACATCGAGAAGGGTGCCAGCGGATTGCGCCAAGCCATCGAAGACCTCTGCAAGGAAGCGGAAGCGAGTGTGGATGAAGGCGTGAACTACATCATCCTTTCGGATAGAGATATAGACGAAAAACATGCAGCCATTCCTTCGTTGCTCGCTGTCTCAGCAGTACACCATTACCTCATCAATGTGCAGAAGCGAGTACAAACCGCGCTGATTGTGGAAAGTGGAGAAATTCGCGAGGTGATGCATGCGGCTCTGTTGCTGGGTTATGGTGCGAGTGCCATTTGTCCGTACATGACGTTTGCCGTGCTGGACGATTTGGTGAAAAAGCACAAGATTCAGGAGGAATACACAACAGCCGAACACAACTACATCAAGGCGGTGGATAAGGGCTTGAAGAAAATCATGAGCAAGATGGGCATTTCCACCATCCGTTCGTATCGTGGAGCCAAAATCTTCGAATCCATCGGACTTTCGGAGGATTTATTGCGTCGCTATTTCGGCACAGAAATCTCCACCATTGGCGGTATCGGCTTGCGAGATATTGCCCGTGATGCCATCCGTCTGCATGATGAAGCCTTCAAACCTGCTGAAATCAACGAGTTCCTGCCCAACAACGGACAGTTCTCCTATCGCAAGGACGGCATCCTTCATGCGTGGAATCCAGACACTATCGCAAACTTGCAGATTGCCACGCGACTTGGTTCGTACAAGAAATTTAAGGAATGGGCAAAGTTGGTCGATGAAAAGGAGAAGCCCATCTTCATTCGCGACTTCTTCGGCTTCAAGAAAGCAGCCAAGCCAACGCCGATGGAAGAAGTGGAAAGTGTCGATTCCATCGTGAAACATTTCGTCACAGGAGCCATGTCGTTTGGTGCTCTCAGCATCGAAGCGCATGAGGCTTTGGCGTTGGCTATGAACAAACTCGGCACACGCAGCAATACGGGTGAAGGCGGCGAGGACAACGCACGTTACCATACCGAGGTGGATGGTGTCAGCCTTTCTTCCAAGACGAAGCAGATTGCCTCGGGACGTTTCGGTGTGACTGCCGAATACTTGGTGAATGCAGAGGAAATCCAAATCAAGGTGGCACAAGGAGCCAAGCCTGGCGAAGGTGGTCAGTTGCCTGGTTTCAAGGTGAACAAGATTATCGCCAAGACTCGAAACGCCATCCCCGGCATCTCGCTCATCTCGCCTCCACCACATCACGACATCTACTCAATTGAGGATTTGGCACAACTCATCTTCGACTTGAAGAACATCAACCCAACTGCCGCAGTATCAGTTAAATTGGTGGCAGAAAGTGGCGTGGGCACGATTGCCGCAGGTGTGGCAAAAGCAAAGGCTGACCTCATTGTCATCAGTGGTGCTGAAGGCGGTACGGGAGCCTCTCCTGCCTCTTCCATGCGGTTTGCAGGCATCAGTCCTGAGATTGGTTTGGCAGAGACTCAGCAGACGCTCGTATTGAATGGACTTCGCAATCAGGTACGTCTGCAAACCGACGGTCAGTTGAAGACCGCCCGCGACGTGATTATCATGGCAATGTTGGGTGCTGACGAGTTCTCGTTTGGCACGTTGCCTCTCATCGTGTTGGGGTGTGTGATGATGAGAAAATGCAACACGAACACCTGCCCCGTGGGTGTGGCAACACAAGACGAACGCCTTCGCGCCCGATTTATGGGAAGGGCAGAATACGTAGTGAATTACTTCACTTTCTTGGCAGAGCAAGTGCGTGAGTATCTTTCTGAGATGGGTGTTCACAAACTCAAGGACATTATCGGCAGAACCGACCTCATCGAAGTGAAAGCCGCCGACCCATCCACCAAGCAGGGCACGATGGACTTCACACGCCTCTTGACAAAGGTGGAAACGGACAAGGCACTCTACTGGGATAGAGGTGAGTTCACAAAGGTTTCGGCGGCAAAAGACGAGGAAATCATCAAGGCGGCTCAACGTGCCATCGAGAATAAAGAAGAGGTGAATCTCGACTATGCCATCAAGAACACGGATAGAGCCGTGGGCACGATGCTCAGTGGCGTGATTGCCAAGAAGCATGGTGAGGATGGATTGCCAGACAGCACCATCAACATTAAATTCAAAGGTTCGGCAGGACAATCGTTTGGTGCTTTTGCCGTGAAGGGCGTAAACCTCAAACTCGAAGGCGAGTGCAACGACTACTTCGGGAAAGGGCTCAGCGGCGGTCGCATCAGCATCTTGCCACCAGCACGCAGCAGCAGCGACTTTGTGGCTGAAGACAACATCATCGCAGGAAACACTGGATTGTATGGTGCCACGACAGGCGAACTGTATGTGAACGGCCGTGTGGGCGAACGCTTTGGTGTGCGAAACTCGGGGGCTATTGCTGTGATTGAAGGTGCAGGCGACCATTGCTGTGAATACATGACAGGTGGTCGTGTGGTGGTGCTTGGTGAGACTGGCAGAAACTTCGCCGCTGGTATGTCTGGCGGTGTGGCATACGTATGGGACAAGAACCACAACTTCGATTATTTCTGCAACATGGACATGGTGGAAATCAACCTTGTGGAAGATGCCGCTTTCCGAAAGGAACTGAAGGAACTTATCCGCAAGCACTATCTCTACACCGGTTCTGCCCTTGCAGGAAAGATGCTGGATGACTGGAGCCGCTATGTGGAAGAGTTCATTCAAGTGGTGCCGATTGAGTACAAACGTGTCTTGCAGGAAGAACAGATGGCGAAACTTCAACAGAAGATTTCCGACATCCAACGTGACTATTAAACCTCATTACAAAATTAAAGATAGAAGAGAAAAATGGGAAATCCAAAAGCATTTCTGACAGTGCCTCGCAAGGAGGCTGGATATCGTCCTGTTCATGACCGCATCCACGATTTTGGTGAGGTGGAACAGACACTCAATACAAGAGACCGACAAGAGCAGGCAAGCCGCTGCATGGATTGCGGTGTGCCTTTCTGCCATTGGGCTTGTCCGCTGGGCAATAAAGACCCCGAATGGAACGATGCCCTCTATCGTGGCGAATGGGAAACCGCCTATAAAATCCTGAAAAAGACCAACGACTTTCCCGAGTTCACAGGACGCATCTGCCCTGCCCTCTGCGAAAAGTCGTGTGTGCTCTATCTGACCACAGGCGAGGCGGTGACCAATCGCGAAAACGAGTGTGCCATTGCCGAACGTGCCTATCTGGAAGGATACGTGACCATCGAGCATCCTGAAAGGAACGGCAAGAAGGTGGCGGTGATTGGTGCTGGTCCTGCAGGACTTGCTGCCGCCAATCAGTTGAACTATAAGGGATATGAAGTGACGGTGTTCGACAAGAACGAAGCCGCCGGCGGATTGCTCCGTTATGGCATTCCGAACTTCAAACTGAACAAGAGCATCATCGACCGCCGCATCCGAGTGATGGAGCAGGAAGGGGTGAAGTTTGTGTATGGGAAGGAGTTCAATCTAGAAGAACTAGACAATCTAGAGATTCTAGAAGAACTTGGGAAACCTGATGCGATTGTCGTTGCCACAGGCACACCAGAAGCACGTGACCTCAAAGCCCCTGGTCGTGAACTGAAAGGCATTCATCTCGCCCTTGAACTGCTCAGTCAGCAGAACCGTGTGTTGGCTGGTATGGAGTTCTCCAAAGAGGAGCGTGTGACTGCCAAAGGTAAGAAAGTGCTGGTTATTGGTGGTGGTGATACGGGTAGCGACTGCATTGGTACGTCTCATCGACAAGGGGCAAAATCAGTGACACAAATCGAAATCATGCCTAAGCCTCCTGTGGGACATAACCCTGCCACCCCTTGGCCCAATTGGCCTGTCATCCTCAAAACCACATCGTCCCATGAGGAAGGTTGCGAACGTCGTTGGAACATCAACACCCTCGAATTTCTCGGGAAGGATGGTAAGGTGACAGGTGTACGTGTTCAACCCATCGACTGGAAGCCGAATCCCGAGGGTGGCCGCCCCATCATGGTGGAGGCTGGTGAACCTGAAGTGATTGAGGCTGACCTCGTTCTCCTCGCCATGGGTTTCATCAAGCCTACACAACCGAAATTCCCTGAAAATGTCTTTGTGGCAGGTGATGCCGCCAACGGTGCATCTCTCGTGGTGAGAGCCATTGCATCAGGCAGAAAGACCGCAGAGGCTGTGGACGAATTTCTGCCGAAATGACGAGAGAATGAAATAACGCGATAACGACCACAAACAATATGGCATACACAAATACAAACTATCAAAAACTTTCCCAGCGTTATCTCTTTGCCGAGATAGCACAACAGGTGAACGACTATAAGGCAGAACATCCCGAAGCCCAACTCATCCGACTGGGCATCGGCGATGTGACCCGCCCACTTCCCAAGGCATCTATTCAAGCCATGCATCGTGCGGTGGATGAATGTGCCGACGGAAAGACCTTCCGAGGTTATGGCCCCGAACATGGTTATGACTTCCTCATCGATGCCATCATCCAGCACGACTTCTTGCCTCGCGGCATCCAACTCAGCCGCGAAGAGGTCTTCATCAGCGATGGCGCGAAAAGCGACACAGGCAATATCGGTGACATCCTTTCTACAGATAATATTGTCGGCATCACCGATCCTGTCTATCCCGTTTATGTTGACACCAACATCATGGCGGGGCGTCAACTCCGTTACATTCCTTGCCATGCAGGAAATGGCTTTACGGGAGATATACCTCAAGAGCATCTGGACATCATTTATCTCTGCTACCCCAACAATCCCACAGGGGCTGTCATCACGAAAGAGAAGTTGGCACAATGGGTCAAGTATGCACGAGAGAACGATGCCATCATCCTCTACGATTCCGCATACGAAGCCTTCATCCAAGATGAAGCACTTCCCCACTCCATCTACGAGATTGAAGGAGCCAAGGAGTGTGCCATTGAGTTCCGCAGTTTCTCCAAGACCGCAGGATTCACGGGCATCCGATGCGGCTACACCATCATCCCCAAAGAACTCACCTCTGCTGACGGACAGAGCCTCAACGCTCTCTGGAATCGCCGTCAGTGCAGCAAGTTCAACGGAGCCTCCTACATATCTCAACGCGGTGCCGAAGCCATCTACACCCCTGAGGGGCAACAGCAGGTGAAGGACACCATCCGTTACTATATGCAGAACGCCCACTACATCCACGACAGCCTTGCCCGCTACGGGCTCACGGTGTATGGAGGCGAACACTCCCCTTACATCTGGGTATCGACACCCGAAGGCGAGGATTCGTGGTCGTTCTTCCACCGTCTGCTGACCCAAGCCAACGTCGTGGTCACTCCAGGCGAGGGATTCGGCAAGCATGGCGAAGGATTTGTCCGCATCACCGCTTTCGGCACCCAGGAAGCGAGCATTGAGGCAATGCAACGCGTCAAAAAGATTTTATAATAATTCTTCCATTACATCATGGATACAAAATACATCTTCGTCACAGGCGGCGTGGTTTCCTCCCTCGGAAAGGGCATCATCTCCGCCAGTATTGGCAAACTCCTTCAGGCACGTGGCTACAAGGTCACCATCCAGAAGTTCGACCCCTATATCAATATCGACCCGGGCACACTCAACCCCTATGAGCACGGTGAATGTTACGTCACAGCCGATGGTATGGAAACCGACCTCGACCTCGGGCACTATGAGCGATTCACCGATATTCAGACCACACGCAACAACTCCATCACCACTGGACGCATCTACAAGACCGTCATCGACCGCGAGCGTCACGGCGACTATCTCGGCAAGACCATCCAAGTCGTCCCGCACATCACCGACGAAATCAAGCATCGCATGCTTCGAGAAGGCTTGGAAGAAGGACTTGATTTTGTCATCACCGAGGTGGGCGGAACCATTGGCGACATCGAGAGTGCCCCTTTCATGGAAGCCATCCGACAACTGCGCTGGCAACTGGGCAGGGATGCCGTCTGTGTGCATCTCACTTACGTGCCCTATCTGAAAGCCGCCGACGAACTCAAGACCAAACCCACTCAGCACTCCGTCAAGGAACTGCAGAGCATGGGCATCCAGCCAGACATTCTCGTTCTGCGTACCGAGCGACACCTTGACGATTCTCTCCGCATGAAGGTCGCTTCCTTCTGCAATGTGGACCTCGAATGTGTCGTGCAGAGCGAAGACATGCCCAGCATCTACGAGGTGCCCGTCAGCATGCAACGTCAAGGACTCGATGCCGCCATCATGAGGAAAATCGGCATCCCCGTAGGCGAGACACCCGCCATGAAGTCATGGCACGATTTTCTCCATCTTCAGCAAGAGGCAAAAGCAGAAGTCCACATCGGGCTCGTCGGCAAATATGACCTTCAAGACGCTTACAAGAGCATCCGCGAAAGTCTGCATCTTGCAGCCATCTACAACGGTCGTAAGGCACGACTTCATTTCGTCAACAGCGAAGACATCACCCCCGACAATGTGGCAGAAAAACTCGAAGGGCTGTCAGGTGTCATCATCTGTCCAGGTTTCGGACAGCGCGGCATTGAAGGCAAAATCACAGCCATCCAACACACCCGCACCCACGGCATCCCCACCTTTGGCATCTGCCTCGGCATGCAGATGATGGTCATCGAGTTTGCCCGTCATGTGCTTGGTCACTCAGATGCCCACAGCATGGAGATGAATCCTCAGACCACCCATCCAGTCATCGACCTCATGGAAGAGCAAAAACACATCACAGGAATGGGGGGCACCATGCGCCTCGGAGCCTATCCCTGCCATCTGCGGGATGACAGCAAAGCATACGCCATCTACGGGAAACCCGACATTACGGAACGTCACCGTCACCGCTACGAATTCAACAATCTCTACCTTAACGAATTCGAGGCTCACGGCATGCAATGCGTAGGGACCAACCCTGACAACAACCTTGTTGAAATGGTCGAGATTCCCGACCATCGCTGGTTCATCGGCACACAGTTCCACCCAGAATACACTTCTACGGTGCTCAATCCGCATCCGCTATTCATGGACTTCATCAAAGCGATGACCGTCTAAGCACCCTGTTACATAAAAATCACCAATCATTGAGGGAGAAATCAAAGACTGATTTCTCCCTCAAATGTTATTGCAGCAGGTCCTGTCATGAGGATGTGGTTATCGGCTTCGTTCCAATGGATTTGAAGGGTTCCTCCATCCATCTGAATGTTGCTCATCCGCCCAGCCCTACCTGTCAGATGCGCAGCCACAGCGGTAGCACAAGCCCCTGTACCACAAGCAAGAGTGATGCCCGAGCCACGTTCCCACACACGCATGCGGAAAGTGTCCTCATCGACGACTTGGGCAAATTCAATATTACAGCGTTGCGGAAAAATATCTGCATGTTCGAGCAGAGCACCATAGTGTGCCAACGGGAACTGCTCCACATCATCATGCAGGAAGATGACAAAATGAGGATTGCCCATAGAAACGAAAGTGCCCACAAAGGTGCGGCCATCCACAGTCACCTCAAAATCAGTGGCATTGCCATTGCCAGGAGTGAATTGCTTCGGGTCTCTCAAGATTGGCTCACCCATATCGACGGTGACGGCATCCACCTTGTTCTCCCCATCCAGATGGAGTTGCAGCACTTTTATGCCAGAGAGGGTTTCGAGACGAATAGGGTTCTTGTCGGTCACACCTTTGTCATGGAGGAATTTTGCCACACATCGGGTGCCGTTGCCGCACATCATGGCTTCGGAACCGTCGTTATTGAAGATGCGCATGGAAAAGTCGGCATCGGGACGGGTTGGTGCACCAATCAGAATAAGCCCGTCGCTACCGATGCCGAAGTGGGGTTTGCTCCACTCGATGGAAACCGCCGAAGGGTCAGGTATATTATATAATAATGTGTTGACATAGATGTAATCGTTTCCTGCCCCATGCATTTTAGTGAAATGAATCGTCCGTTTCATATTGTATTTATTTTTACCATTTTTATTATACAAAGGTAAGCATTATTCAACATTTATATATCAAAAAGAAAGAACTTTAATAAAAATTATTGACTTGTGTCAATATAAAATGTAAAAACAACCGTTAAATTGACAAAATATTTCTCAAATTAAAGAATTATATGTAATTTTGCAACCGATTTTAAAAATACGCTTACAATTTGATAAACCACAATACAAATATAAAAACAAAAACACATGTGCGGATTTGTAGCAATACTGAAGATGAAAGGCGATGCTCAGAAGAAACGTGAGCAGGCGCTGAAGATGTCGAGAAAGATTCGGCATCGCGGTCCCGACTGGAGCGGGGTGTATAGCAGTGAGAAAGCGGTGCTGGCGCATGAGCGGTTGGCGATTGTTGACCCTCTTTCTGGCGGACAGCCATTGTATTCGCCCGACGGCAAGAAAGTACTGGCAGTGAATGGCGAAATTTACAATCACCAACTGTTGCGTGAGGAAACGAAAAGCGCGTTCGAATACAAAACAGGGTCTGACTGCGAGGTCATTCTGGCATTGTATGAGCAGTATGGGGTTGACTTCATCGACCGTCTCAACGGCATCTTCTCGTTTGTGCTCTACGACTCCACAACCGACGACTACCTGATTGCCCGCGACCCGATGGGGGTTGTTCCGCTCTACATCGGCCACGACAAGGACGGCACTGTGTATGCGGCAAGCGAACTGAAGGCTTTGGAAGGTCAATGTGACTCGTTTGAGCCTTTCCCGCCTGGACATTTCTGCACAAGCAAACACGACGGCAAGCCAGAACGTTGGTACCAGCGCGACTGGTTCAAGTATGACGGCATGCAATGGGCTACATCCGACCGCAAAGAGGCTGTGCAGATGGTGAAAGAAGGGCTGATGGCAGCCGTGAAACGTCAACTGATGAGCGATGTGCCCTATGGTGTCCTGCTGTCGGGAGGTCTGGACAGTTCGGTGGTGTCTGCCATTGCCAAACTGTATGCGGCAAAACGTATCGAGACCGACGACCAGCACGATGCCTGGTGGCCACGTCTGCACTCCTTCGCCGTGGGACTGAAAGGTGCGCCCGACCTGTCGAAAGCCCGCGAGGTGGCAGAACACATCGGCACGGTACATCACGAGGTGAACTACACCATCCAAGAAGGTCTGGATGCCATTCGCGACGTGATTTACTATACGGAAACCTACGATGTGACCACCGTAAGGGCATCTACACCGATGTATCTGCTGGCAAGAGTCATCCGCAGCATGGGCATCAAGATGGTGCTGAGCGGTGAGGGTGCCGATGAGATTTTCGGTGGTTATCTCTATTTCCACAAGGCTCCCGATGCACAGGCGTTCCACGAAGAAACAGTGAGGAAACTCAGCAAACTCCACTTCTACGACTGTCTCCGCGCCAACAAATCGCTCATGGCATGGGGCATTGAAGGACGTGTTCCGTTCCTCGACAAAGAATTTCTCGATGTGGCTATGCGCATCGACCCAGCACTGAAAATGTGTCCTGGCAAGACGATGGAGAAGGGCGTGGTGCGCGAGGCGTTTGCCGACATGCTGCCTGAGAGTGTGGCATGGCGACAGAAAGAGCAGTTCAGCGACGGCGTCGGCTACAGTTGGATTGACACACTGAAGGAACTCACATCCAAATTGGTGACAGACGAACAGATGGCGCATGCCAAAGAAAGTTTCCCCATCAATCCGCCGCTGAACAAGGAGGAATATTACTACCGCAGCATCTTCGAAGAACACTTCCCCAGCGAGTCGGCAGCACGAAGCGTCAATCAGGAGGCTTCGGTGGCATGCTCCACCGCCATCGCACTGGAATGGGATGCCGCCTTCAAGAACATGAACGAGCCAAGCGGCAGAGCCGTGAAGGATGTACACGAAGATGGATTGAAAGATTAGCAGATGCTTACATAGCATAAAAATCGCACTGCTCCAGTCCGATGTGTCGGACTGGAGCAGTGCGGTTCATCGGACTGGAGCAGTACGATGAAGAGGCTGTGGAAGCGCATCTTTTCCTCTTTACACACGCACCCCCGAAGGCAGCATCCCCAACGATGCCTTTGAAGAAAGAAAGACCTTTCTTTGTGCCCAGTTTTTGCTTTTTCAGCGCCGAACAAAGGAAGAAGACTGTGAAAACGCACAATTTGAGAAAGAAATCTTGTCGGCTGCGACTAAATGTCTCCAAAAATCTGTACTTTTGTGGGAATTTTCACAAAAGACTTGACCTTATGGCAACACTCCACACCCCATTGAAATCGTTTCTAAACAAGAAAACGACCTGCCAGTTATTGATAGCATTGACCCTACAGTTCCTGCCCTTCGCAACCTCTGCCGAAGAATGGGACGAAGTGCTCTATCGGCAAATCGAAAACAGCATTCGGAAGCCCCAAACGGGAACAAAAGCCGTGCCTATCACAAAGACGGGAGCGAGCACCACGGCATCGGCAGCAGCCAACCAGAAGGCAATTCAGAGAGCGATTGACAGATGTTCAAAAAAAGGCGGCGGCAAGGTGATTGTGCCAGCAGGACTGACCTTCAAGACTGGTGCCATCGAACTGAAAAGCGGTGTGAACTTGGTGGTGGAAGATGGGGCTGTGCTGGCATTTGTGTTTGAGCCTGAACTCTACCCCATCGTGGAAACCTCATGGGAAGGTCTGGACTGCTACAACCTGTCGCCGTGCATCTATGCTTTCAAAGCAAAGGACATCGCCGTGACGGGCAATGGAACGATTGATGGTGGCGGCAACCGAGACACATGGTGGCCATGGTGCGGTGCTGCAAAATATGGCTGGAAGGAGGGCATGGTGAGCCAGAAGAACGGCGCACGTGCGAGGCTCCTGCAAAATGGTGAAGACGGGGTGCCGATGGTGGATGAGAAGGGAAAGCGGTCGGCATTGCGCACTTTCACGGCAAAGGACGGGATGCGTCCCCAACTGGTGGGTTTCAACCAGTGCGAACGTGTCTTGATAGAAGATGTGACCCTGCTGAGTTCTCCCTTCTGGGTGATTCATCCGCTGAAATGTGTGGACGTGACGGTCAGAGGAGTTCACATCAACAACAATGGACCCAATGGTGACGGCTGCGACCCTGAATCATGCAACCGTGTGCTGATTGAGCATTGCTTTTTCAACACGGGCGACGACTGCATCGCCATCAAGAGCGGCAGAAACCGAGATGGAAGAACACGCGGGATGCCAAGCCAAAACATCATCATCCGTCATTGTGAGATGAAGAACGGACATGGCGGTGTGGTGATTGGCTCTGAAATCAGCGGCGGATGCAAGAACGTGTTTGCGCACGACTGCATGATGGACTCCCCCAACCTCGACCGTGTGTTGCGCATCAAGACCAACTCGTGCCGTGGCGGTGTGATTGAACACATCAACATGAGAGACATCAAGGTGGGACAATGCGGCGAGTCGGTGTTGAAAATCAATTTGGATTACGAACACAATGAGGTGTGCTGCCGAGGCAACTACCCGACCGTGAGGAATGTGCTGATGGAGAACGTGACATGCGAAAAATCAAAATACGGAGTGCAAATCATCGGACTGGAAGAAGACACCTATGTGCATGACATCACGGTGAGGAATTGCCGCTTCAACGGCGTGAAGCAGGGCAACACCATCACAGGAAAAACACGGAACATTCTGTTTGACCACCTGTTTGTGAATGGTTCGATGTGCTTGCAGGAAAGACCATACAAACATTACAGCGAATGGATGACTTACTCGGAAATGCAACGGGTGCCCAAAAGTTTCTTGCTGGATTTCTCAACCAAACCCAAGTGGAGTTATGTGATGGGCATTGAACTGGAAGCGATGCTTGACACCTATCTCCGACACGGCGGACAGCGCATCATGGAGTATTGCCAGCAATACACCGACACGATGATTGACCCGAAAGGCAACATCCAGGGTTACCGACTGGAGGACTATAACCTCGACAACATCCGCACGGGGCATTTCGTGGCAAGGATGTATCAACAGAAGCCCGAAGCGAAAAATCTTCTGGCAATGAAAACGATGATGAGGCAACTGATGAATCAGCCCCGAACGGCGGAGGACGGCGTGTTTTGGCACAAAGCCATCTACAGTTACCAAGTGTGGCTCGACGGCATTTTCATGGGGCTCCCCTACCATGTGCTGACCGCCTCGATGCTGTTGAAACCGCTGGAAGCGAAGAAGGTGTATGACGATGCCGTCAACCAATTAAAGACAACTTATCAGCGAACGCTCGACCCTCAGACAGGACTGAACCGCCATGCCTGGGACGAGACCCACGAAATGTTTTGGGCAGACAAGCAAACGGGACTGAGCCAACACTGCTGGGGACGGGCGCAAGGTTGGTACACGATGGCACTCATCGAACTATTGGACGCATTACCAGAGAATTATGAAAGGCGCAACGAGGTGATTGAACTATTGAAAAAGGATTTGGATGCCGTGATGAAATGGCAAGATAAAGAGTCTGGCGTCTGGTATCAAGTGATGGATGCTCCCCAACGTGAGGGCAACTATCTCGAAGCCACTTGCTCCTCCATGTTCGCCTACGTTCTGTTGAAAGCATACCGAAAGGGATATGTAGGAAGCACTTATCGGGATGCCGGCATCAAAGCATACCAAGGCATCCTCAACCACTTCATCAAAGTGAATGAAGACAAAACCCTTTCGCTCACCCACTGCTGTTCCGTTGCAGGATTAGGTCCTGGCATCAGCGAGAAGGTGCTGAAAGCCGCTCCAAAAGTAAAAGAGAACAAACGGCGCGACGGCTCTTTCGCCTACTACCTCTCCGAACCCATTCGCGAGAACGACGCCAAAGGCATCGGTCCCTTCATCTGGGCATCGCTGGAAATGGAGGCATTAGAAGAATGTGCGGGATTTTGACGTTTCCCTTATCTCGCCATCCGATAAATTTCTTCGATGTCTTCAGCACGAAGCACCTTGAATTTGCCTTGCGTAATGGTGTAATTGCGAGTGCATTTACGCGCCATTTCCTTGATTTCCTCGTCAGTCACCTCACGACCAATCAGTTCGTGAATGCTGTTAGGCATGCCAATGGCATGATAGAAACGTTCCATTGCCGCAATGCCCCTCAAAGCAGTTCCTTCAGGGTCGGTGTAGTCATTCTCCACACCCGTCACATTGACAGCAAAACGCACAAAGCGACTCACATTCGCCTTCATCACATAACGTGCCCAACTGGGCCAGATGACAGCCAATCCCGCACCATGTGTTACATCAAACATGGCACTCAACTCATGTTCAATCTGATGAGTCGCCCAGTCACCATTCACACGATTGCCCGTCACATCGTTGTGTGCCAAACTGCCCGCCCACATGATTTGTGCCCGATTGCGATAGTCCTCTGGATTTTTCAGCACTTCAAACACACAATCTTTCATCGTGCGCATCAGTGCCTCCGCCACCGCATCCGTCAAAGTCATGTCGCAATCAGGATTAAAATAACGTTCCATCGTGTGCAGCATAATATCCGTCACACCAGCCGCTGTCTGATAAGGAGGCAACGTGAAGGTTCTGCATGGGTTCATGATAGCAAACTTTGGACGAGAGATATTGTTTGAATAACCCAATTTCATCCAGACCTCTCCGTGAACATCATCGGTAATCACGCTTGCCTCGCTCATCTCACTACCAGCCGCAGGAATGGTCAGCACGCTCGCCACAGGCAGACACGTCTTCGGCTGTGACTTTCCTGCATAAAAATCCCACACCTCGCCCTCGTAAGGTACACCGTATGCAATCGCCTTCGACGAATCTATCACACTGCCTCCACCAATCGCAAGAATAAAGTCAATCTTCTTCTCACGGCACAATGCTATTCCCTCATGCACTTTCGACAGACGCGGGTTTGGCACCACTCCACCCAACAAGGCATACTCAACTCCACCCTCATCAAGCAAACCGCAAATCTTATCCAGCAGTCCCGACCGTTTTGCACTCTGACCGCCATAATGCACCAGCACACGGCTACCACCATATTTTTTCACTAATCGAGCCACCTGCTCTTCCGATTCCTTACCAAACACAACCTCGGTAGGTGCATAAAATGAAAAATCCTTCATACTATCACATTTGTTTTTGTTTGCAAAGATATACAATTCCAAAATAAATCCACCACATTTTCAAAAAAACATGGTGGATTTCCCTTATTTTTGAAAAATCGCGACAATTATTCCTACTGATTGTTACGAGTTAATCATAGATAAGAATAGAGTATGCCCAAAGGTAAAACAACTCTCATAACAATAAAATGGATAGGGGCGCTACTTTCAACGTAAAAGAAGCGAAAAAAGAAAAGATGACAAAAAAAGACTACAATTATTCGTAGTCTTTGGGGGTGAAATTGTATTCCACGATTTTGTCACCAGTGGCTTCGTCATGGTAGATGTAGGTGAAATTTACACCTGCTTCTTTGTACTTGGAGAAAACGACGGAGTTTCGGACAATCTTCAGGTTCATGTCGCCTAATTCACCGAGGCGATTCATCAGTTCCTCGCGAGCCTCGCCGGTCAATGTCAATGTGTAATATGATTTGAGGGTGCCCGCTTCCTCTCCTTTTTCGAAGACGAGGCTATCCAAGCGAGTGTAGGAATCCATCTGTAGCGGACAATGGGATTGGGTATATTCTCGTGCTTCACGCTCGAAGAAGTCTTCCTTTTTCTCTTGACAGGAAGAAAGCAGGAAGATGGTTGCAGAAATCAATAATATATAAGATACACGTGCGTACATATAATATTACCGAGTTATGATTTGACGCAATGCCGTTGCCAATTGGTCGGGACAACTGGTGGGTTTCAAACCACATCGAACACCTTCCAGACGACTGATGACATCTTCGGCTTTCATGCCACGCACCAACTGAGAGATGCCAGCAATGTTGCCAGCACAACCACCAATGAACTGAACGGAGTTGATGATGCCAGTTGCATCATCAACATCCAGTTCAATCGCCTTGGAACAGGTTCCTTTCGTTTCGTAAACCGTCTTCATAACCTTACTTCATGTTGGTATAGACGTTCTGCACATCGTCAAACTCTTCGAGACGTTCCACCATCTTGTCAATGGTTTCACGCTGCTCGTCCGTCACTTCCTTCAAGTCGTTGGGCACGTATGTGAACTCTGCACCTATGATTTCATAACCACCGTCCTCAAGGAACTTCTGAATCTGAGAGAATGACTTGGGGTCACCATAGATGGTGATGGTCGTTTCATCCTTCTCCTCGTCATATTCCTCATCGTACTCATCGTTCACGCCAAACTCGATGGCTTCAAGAATGAACTCATCCATATCCATATCATCCTTCTTCTTGAAAGTGAACTGGCTGTAGTGGTCGAACAGGAACGAAAGCGAACCGGTCGTACCCATGTTGCCGCTGAACTTGTTGAAGACAGAACGAACGTCAGCCACCGTGCGGGTTGTGTTGTCGGTCAAAGTATCAACAAACACAGCCACTCCGTGAGGACCATATCCTTCGTAAGTCACGCTCTTCCATGCCGACTTGTCCTTGCCGATGGCATTCTTGATGGCACGGTCGATGTTGTCCTTTGGCATGTTCTCGTGACGACAAGTCGCGATGACAGCACGAAGGTGTGCGTTGTTGTCTGGGTCAGGACCACCTTCAGCCACAGCGATGGCAAGTTGCTTGCCAAGGCGTGTGAAAGTCTTTGCCATGTTACCCCATCTTTTCAGTTTTCTCGCTTTACGGAACTCAAATGCTCTTCCCATAATCTTATTTACTATTTTTATTTTTACAATTTATTTTTCACAACGACTCTTGAACAACGAATTTTTCGAATTTCGCGAATATCTTTCGGACAATGCACCTTCGGTGCGCCGAATAGAAACGAATGGCATTGGCTACGCCGATCTGAAGGTTCGCTTTCATTCGTTACCGCTTGCGGCATTCCCCCATAAAATTCGTTTCATTCGCCAAATTCGTTGTTTTTATAAAACTTATCAGTGTTATCCTTTTCCACGAACAGTTGCCCCCGTCGCTTTGCAGATGTTCTGCTCAATCTTGCTCATGATGGCTTCGATGGCTTTGTCGTTCAGCGTCTTCTCCTCGCTCTGGAGGGTGAAGTTAACCGCATACGACTTCTTACCTGCCTCGAGGTTCTTGCCTTCATACACATCGAAGAGTTTCACTTCCTTCAGCAGTTTCTTCTCTGCCTGATAAGCGGCTGCCTCAATCTGAGCGAACTCAACGCCTTCGTCAACGAGCAAGGCAAGGTCACGACTCACGGCAGGGAACTTCGAGAGGTCGTAATAGGAAACCGTCACCTTCTTGATGAGTTTCATCAGGTTCGTCCAGTTGATGTCAGCATAGAAGACTGGAGCCTCCACATCGAGTTTCTTTGCCACCTTCTTGGTCACAATGCCGAACTCAGCAATCTGCTTGCCGCCACGCTGTGTGATGGTTGTGGCAATCGAGAAGATGTCATTTTTCTCCTCGCCAAACACAAGGGCACCGAATGGCACGCCAAGACGCTTGAGGATGTTGAGCACGTATGCCTTCATTTCGTACACGGTGCTTTCCTCGTCAGCGTGTGCCCAGTTGCCGTTCACACGTTTGCCTGTCTGCCAAAGGCCGAGGTGATAGTCCTCGCTGTAGGCAGCCAGAATCTTCTTCGACGACTCGGCACTGGCTTTCAGCGTCTCGCCGTTCTCGTCCACCTTCTCCTGATTGCGTTCTGGAGCAAAGTAGTAACAATTGCCAAACTCGAAGAACTTCAAGTCGGGCATGCGGCGATTGCTGTTGCGGGCAATGCACTCCAAGCCACCGAACAGCAATGTCTGACGCAACACCCCGAGGTCTTGGCTCAATGGGTTCATCAGTTTCACGCTGTTCTCTGCCTTGTAGGTCTGGCTTCGCCTTCCTCCGTCACGACTCGGGCATTCAAGCGAACTTGATGCCTCTCGCTGCTCCGTCGGTTCACCGTCTTCGTAGTAAGACACCTTCGTCAGCGAATTGTTCAGAATCTCATTGAAGCCGCAACCCACCAACTGTTCAGCCACAATGTTCTGCAATTTATTGCTCTTGTCCAACTCTCCCTTCGTGGTCAGCGACGAACGCACCTGTGAAGGAATCTCGATGTTGTTATAGCCATAGATGCGAAGAATCTCTTCCACCACGTCGCAAGGCTTCTTCACATCCACGCGGAAGGCAGGAGCCTTCACCTGCATCTTCTCGTCATCCGATGAAAGAATCTCAAAACCGAGGTTCTTCAAGATGCTCTGCTGCGTCTCCACGGGGAGTTCCTTGCCAATGAGGTCAGCCACATACTTGTATTCCACATCGATGATGGCATCCTGTGGCAGCGTGTCGTTCTTCACATCCACAATCTCCATGCTGATTTCACCACCAGCCAATTCCTGTGCCAACATGGCGGCACGTTTGATGGCATAAATCTGACCAGCGGGGTCAATGCCACGCTCGAAGCGGAAACTGGCATCGGTCTGAAGTCCGTGACGACGGGCACTCTTGCGAATCCATGTGGGGTGGAAGTAAGCACTCTCGAAGAGCACATTCTTCGTGGTTTCATACGTACCACTACCCTTTCCACCAAACACACCAGCGATACACATCGGTTCTTCCACATTGCAAATCGCCAAGTCGCGGTCGCTCAGTTTGTGTTCCTCGCCATCCAGTGTGACGAATGGAGTGCCTTCTGGCAAGGTCTTCACAACCACTTTTCCACCCTTCACCATATCAGCATCGAAGCAGTGAAGTGGCTGACCGTAAGCCATCATGATGTAGTTGGTGATATCGACGATGTTGTTGATAGGACGCTGGCCAATCGTAGTCAGCCTATCCTTCAACCACTTCGGGCTTTCCTTCACCTCGCAGTTCTTCACCGACACGGCACAATAGCGTGGGCAAGCCTCCTGTGCTTCCACCACCACATCGAACTTCAGGTCGGTGTTCTGCACCTTGAAGTCGTCCACACTCGGACGATGCAGCGATGTCTCATAACCGTTCTGCTTCAGATAGGCGTAGAAGTCGCGAGCCACACCCCAGTGCGAACAAGCGTCGGAGTGGTTGGGTGTGATGTCCACCTCAATCACAAAGTCGCTCTCGATGCCGTAATACTTGGCAGCAGGTGTGCCCACCACCGCCGTCTCTGGCAACACGATGATGCCATCATGGCTGGTGCCGATGCCGATTTCGTCTTCAGCACAAATCATGCCATTCGACTCGATGCCACGCAGTTTGCTCTTCTTGATGACAAACTCCTTGTCGCCATCATACAATTTGCAACCCAACTGAGCCACAATCACTTTCTGACTAGCGGCAACATTGGGTGCGCCACAGACAATCTGTTCCACCACGCCGTTACCTTCATCCACGGTCGTCACGTGCATGTGGTCGCTGTTCGGATGAGGTTCGCAGGTCAACACCTGACCCACCACGAGCCCTTCAAGACCACCCTTGATGCTCTGCACCTCTTCCACTGCCTCGACCTCCAAGCCCATGCTCGTGAGCGCCTTGCCCACTTCCTCTGCCGTCATGTCGAAGTCAACGTATTCCTTCAACCATTTGTAAGAAATGTTCATATCATGAAATTTTAGTATTTATCTCTTTACCAATAATCCAATAATATTTACGCACATGCCTACACACGCATACGCGCGAAAAACGCTGCAAAGGTACAAAAAAAACAGGTAAGTAAATATATAGAAAATACATTTTCTTTCCCAAAAGTAAAAATTTGTATAATAAGTAAGTACAAAAGAAGTTTTTCGAGACTACTCATATACTATATAAAAACGGACATCGCCACTATTACCCCAATTGAGCCTGATAATCAGGCAATATAGCTTCTTTTATCTGCAAAGCCAATTTGTATGCAAGCATTGGAGGAACAGCATTTCCAACCTGCGTGAATTGACGAGCCGGTGTTCCTGTAAATTCATAATTATCAGGGAATGTTTGCAATCGTGCACACTCCCTTACGGATATTGTTCGAGGTGTAAAAGGATGTAAATGTGAACGTCCTCCACCTTTCACGCCTCCTGCTATAACGGTTTTCGACGGTTTATATGGGTCAAGTCTATCAACTCTTCCTTGCTGATCTCTGGCACCTAATTCCAACATGCTGTACCTCATGACAGACTCCGCGCTATGTTTTCGAGTGACATGATTAGGTACTCCATTCAAAGGACGTACAAACACATGTCCACATGGTGTTTCATGGAATTGAGGAACTGGATATTCTATATTGCGATGGCCACGTGTTCCCATGACAATCCATCTTTTTCTATGTTGAGGCACCCCATAATAGGTGGCATCCAAAACTTGTGGTTCTTGGACACGATACCCCATAGCCCTTAAACCATCCAATGCTTCTGCTATTCTTCCTTCAGGATCACATTCAACAATTCCAGACACATTTTCAATGAGAAAAGCAAGGGGGCGAAATTGCTGAATATACCATATATAATCAAATATCAAGGTGCCTTTTTCTGCATCTTCAAATCCTGTTCTCTTAAAATTGTCACCATCTTTATTGAATCGTTGATTAGCCGCTATGCTGAAAGATTGGCATGGAGGACCACCATGAAAAACCCCATTGAAGTTCTCGTTAATCCCATTTGCTCTAAGAAGTATCGCAATTTCCTCGCGTTTACTGATATCACCCTCATAAAAAGGAGGTCCTATAACGAGTTGATCTGGATTATTAAGCCTTAATGTGTTACAAAAAAGTTCTGTGTGCTCAATCCCAATAATGTTATGAAACCCTGCATATTTAAAACCTATATCCAGTCCTCCTGCCCCAGAAAAAAAACTGACAGCAGGGATATCATCCCAATATACTGGAACATTATCCATTAGATCAATAGGCTCAAAAGGATTCTCTTCTTCATTAAAATCCAAACCATCAGAATACTGCAAATTATCATATTGATAGTGTTTAGACTCCAACAAATCAGATAGTTTCACACCTTCATCAACAGCCTGATGCAATATGTCATTTTGTTCACCGAAAGCAATTTTCATCACGCAATCTCCTTTACCGCATTTAAATAGACAGACATAGCTTCTTGCTTACTCTTAAAATCATCCTGATTGTTCGCCTTCAGCCACTTTCTGTAATAAGAATGAATAGCCTTATGGCAAGATGGACACAAACCGACCATATCATCTAACGAAGTTCCTTCTATCGAAAGTTTTATTACAGATGCCAATGGTAATAAATGATGAACATCCAACATGTAATCGACCCATGGATATTTCTCTCTCACATGCTCCTTACAGGCCTCGCAAACAGGTTCTGGATGTAAGGATATGTAGAATTTACGTAACAATGTACTTCGTTCAATTCTTAAATGTTGAACTCGAACTCTTTTTCCCTCCGTAAAATCTTTGTCAAGAATACTTAGCGGTGACTGAAGATTGACAGAAGATGTATTCACATTAGGAATAACCAACTGTCTTAAAACCTTTGTCATTTTGCAAAATTCATCACCTTTATCAGCCATCGGCTCTTGAACATTTAGGATATGAATGTTTTGCAATAGATGCTTAATATCTTCATCACCATAAACATCTAAATAAAGCTCTTTGTTAAATACTTTAAAGAAACTCCATTGGCTGATAAAGGCAAGCATCTCACGAAGTTGTCTTACGGAATCGCCCTCTACTCTATATGCCGTTGGATGAAGAGTTTTGTAAAAATCCACATCCTCAAGTCCTGTGCATGAATTGCCTATGATAAAACTACAAATATCATCTAAAGAAACTTTTGCTTCACGCCCTTGTTCTCTTAGAGCTATGAGATACTTGATAATTGCACAAAAGGGATAGATGCGTTCTGCCTGCGCTTCATAATCGTCGAAAGCAGGAAATGGGAAACGGAACCGCCTAACAATCTCATACATGTAATTATCACAATTAGACAAATAAGAATCATCAGAGGCCAGCAACTTGCAAATGTCAGATACATAAAGACTTTTTCCTTGCAGACGTGCCAATAACGCGCATTGAAACACCCGTGAATAGTTCCTATTAATCTTATAACTTCCCGGAGCGAATGGTAAACCAACATTTTCCATTAACGATTTTCGTAAATCATCGTTAATTGAATTATCATTGATGTCTTTCTCCTCAAATGTGACCAAAACCTTCGCTATTTCCCGAAGTACATCAAATTGAAAATACAAAACACGTCCTTGATCCCATCTCCATGCTGTCATAACCTTTTCTATTTCTTTTCGAATGCTACAAATATCAGTGCAAAGATACAAAGTTTTTTTCATTTTCACACCTTCCATCTCGAAAAAAACAAAGAGAGAGGATAAAAGGGGGACATTCACCTCATAATATTGTACACTCTTTTATCCATACAACAATGTAGCACCATCATTTGGCGATATACACAACCTTACAGACTCAAGGCATAAACACCTCACAAAATTGAGTATTTCGTTGACATTGAAGGGTATCGAGTAACAAATTTCGTGAGTCGATACCTTGTTTATGGGAACAGAAATGGGAAAAATCACATTTTTTAGGTATTGTGGGGGCAGGAAAAAGTGCGTAACTTTGCACCCGAAAAAAGGAAAGCACTCGAATCTTTACTCATAATAATAGATAAAAACGCCATGTCGTGAGACACGCTTTCATAGAATTACGTAAACCATAAAATGTTAGAGACAAAATGACCGCTCAATTGGTTCGCGACGAACCCATTGAGCGGTTTCTCTTTTTCCGCATCATGAAGGAGCGACAAAAAGAAGGCTTTCACAACCTCTAAATCGATGTGCTCCACATCGGTCAATCGATGTGGAGCACATCGACAAAGCGGAGTGGAGCACATCGATTTAGAGGTTCTTGAAGAGACATTGAGAGCAATATTCGTGAATCCATTTTCGGCAAAAGATGCAGCACAAAAAATATGTATGATAAATTGAGGTCTATATGATGAATTTTATCATTCTCCTTGAACTTCTTAGTTTTTTTTCCTATCTTTGCAGTCAAATTGGCTGGATGATGGAAGACAAGAGCATGAAACCATTGCGGATTTACAAAGCATCGGCAGGTTCGGGCAAAACATTCACACTGGCAGTGGAATATATCTCTCTGCTGGCGGTGAATCCGATGGCTTATCAGAACATCCTTGCGGTGACCTTCACGAACAAGGCGACGGCAGAGATGAAGCAACGCATCTTGGCTACGCTTTACGGCATCGCGAATGGACTGACCAGTGCGAATGACTACATCGACAACATCTTGCAGAACCTTGAGGCAAGAAAATCAATGCCACCCTATCAGGAAGAGCCTTACCGCTCGGCTTTGACAAAGATGAACCGCGACGTGTTGAGACAGCGGGCAAAGGAAGCCTTGTCGAACATCATCCATGATTACAGCCGTTTCCACATCGAAACTATCGACTCGTTTTTTCAGAGCATTGTGCGCGAGATAGCCAGCGAACTGGAACTTTCCACCAAGATGAAAGTGGAGTTGGACGAAACGGAAGTACTATCAGATGCCATCGACCAAATCATCGAAAACCTGCGTGAAGGCTCGAGCGAGTTCCGAACCATCATTGAGTTTATTGAGGAGAAAATCAGGGAAAACCGTTCGTGGCAAGTGGAGGAAACGGTGAAGGAGTTCGGACGTTGCATTTTCAAAGAGAACTACCTGATTCATGGAGAGGATGTGAGGCAGAAAATTACAGACTTCAATGCCATTTTCAAGTACAAAAGCATCATCAACAATCTGTTGGAAGAGAAGAAATCGGCAGTAATAGAGGTTGGCAAAAAGATGCTGGAGGCATGGGAAAATTGTGGAATGACGGAGAAAGACGGGAGCAAGACCATTTTCACATTTATGGAGAAGGTTCGCGATTATCGAATTACGGAACCGACCACACAAAGCCCTGGCACTTTTTCTGATGCCATCGGGGAATATCGTGAAAATGTGGACAAATGGTTTAAGAAGACCTCAAAAAACCGAGATGTGTTGCAGCCACAGGTGGAGCGGATGCTGATGCCCCTGTTGTCTGAAGCCTTCGAACGACATACGGAATATGTGAGCCACCTGCACACGGTAACAGCAATCACTCAGCATTTGTATTCGCTCATGCTGCTCAATGAAATCAGCCAGACGGTGAAGTCGCTGAACGAGAACAGCAACCGATTCCTCTTGTCTGAAACTGCGAATTTCCTGCGCAATGTGATGAACAATCAGGACATCCCTTTCATTTACGAAAAGACTGGTGCCGTCATCAAACATATCATGATTGACGAGTTTCAAGACACCTCCACCCTACAATGGGGCAATTTCAAACCGCTCATTCTGAACAGCCTTTCGATGGATGGTTCATGCCTGATTGTAGGCGACGTAAAACAGAGCATCTACCGCTTCCGAAACTCTGATTGGCAAATTCTGAACGGTATTGAAAAAGACAAAGAGTTGAAGAATTATATGGAGCACATTCCTGCCACCTTCAACTTCCGTTCTTCCAAACGCGTGGTGGATTTCAACAACGAACTGTTTAAAAATGCGATAGACATTTTGAAGGAAGACTGCCCTGCCCTCTCTACGGCATACGGCGATGTGCATCAAATTGCCAAGAAAAGCCAAGAGGCAGGATTTGTGAGGATTGAGAACATCGACTACCACAATATCGACCCAGAGAATCTGCCTGAAGTGTGGGACAAGGAGACCTCTGAAAAGTACGATGAAGCAACCTTGCAACGCATTCAACTATCAGTAAAGGAGTTGATAGATAATGGGGTGAACGCCAACGACATCACCATCCTCATCAGAACCAATAAAGAGGTGCCACTCATTAGTGACTATTTCAATTCTCACCAAGAGATGCTGAATGTAAAAGTGGTGTCCGACGATGCCTTCCGACTGGATGCATCGCCAGCCATCAATCTCATCATTGATGCCATGAGAGTGTTGGCTGCTCAAGACGACAAACTGCACTTGACAACGCTGGAACATCACTACGGGAAACCCATCCCCAATGGCTTCAACCTGAAGGCACGGCAGGAAATGCAATTCAAGTCATTGACGGAACTGACGGAAGAAATCTACCAAATCTTCCATCTGGACGAACTGCCCAACCAAGATGCGTACCTTTTCTTTTTCAATGACATTGTGGAGCAATTTTGTGAGGATAACATGACCGACCTTGACACCTTCCTGCAAGCATGGGACGAAAAACTCTGCGAGAAGACCATCCCCAATGGAGCATCAGAGGGCGTACGCATCATGACCATGCACAAATCAAAAGGTCTCGAATTTCATAGCGTTATCATCCCTTCCTGCTCATGGTCCATCAAACCGAATGACAAAGAGGTGATGTGGTGCATGCCCAACACTGCCCCTTACAACCAAATGCCGCTACTGCCTATCAGCGTGAACAAGGCTAAAGATGATAGCATCTTTGCCGCTGACCGCCGTGAGGAAGAACTACGAACACTGGTCGATAACATCAATGTGCTATACGTGGCTTTCACACGTGCCAAGCACAACCTTATCATCTTGACTGGCAACAAAATAGGCAAAACCTTAGATATAGATGGGAAAGTGGAGACCGCTCAATCTTTCCTCATCAAATCCATGCCTGAACAGATGGAACAAACCGATGTCGAAGGAGTCATCATGCAGTATCAGATGGGAAAGATTGTGGGGAGCAAACATGAAAAAGAGGAGAATCACGAACAGCAGAAAGAGCGGAATGTGATGGAATGTGAATATGATGCACTACCCGTTTCGTTTGTCTCCCACCCTTCGGTGGCAGAATTCAGGCAAAGTTACGAATCAGACCTATTCATCACAGAAGACTCTCCCCATCCGAAAACACAACAACATTCCGAGCGAATCCGTCTCATCAGTCTTGGCAACTTGTATCATGCCATCTTTGAACGCATCCGAACGGTGGATGATGTACCGCATGCGGTTCGTTTGCTCGAATCAAAAGGCTGTTTCGGCACTTTGCTCGATGCCCAAGAGGCACGGGAGGCTGTGAGCCGAATGATTGAAGACATCATGCCCGAGCACCCCGAATGGTTCTCACCCGACTGGCAGGCTCTGAACGAGCGCGCCATTCTTTTCCTTGAGAATCATATGCTCGTGACGAAACGTCCTGACCGCGTCATTGTGAACGGCAACCAAGCCATCATCATCGACTACAAAACGGCACAGGGGGTGGTGCGCCAAAAAGCAGACGGGACTTTTGTGCCGCCCAGCGAAAACAAAAAACAAATAGACGATTATAAACGGCTTCTTGCACAGATTGGCTACACCGAGGTGAAAGCCTTCCTGTGGTACATTCTGGACAGCCTCATCGTACCCATATAAACATACAAAAAACGACGAAAGCCATATCAATAAAAACGATGAAAAGAAAACATATCAAACAAGCAGCACTCTTGCTGACAATGGCAACTTGCCTGATGCCCACCACACAAATAAATGCTCAATTCGGAGGATTCAACATGGGAGGTTTCAACATGGGCGACTTCAAGATGGAAGACATGCTTCCAAAAGTGAAGCACACCAAGATGGAGCAACTGGAATCCAACCTGCCTGTCATTACCATCACCACAGACAAGCCATTAACCTCGGAGAAGAAAGTGATGGCAAAAATGAAAATGGAAGGGTATGATGGTTACATCGGCATCAAACTACGCGGTAATAGTTCTTTGGCATTCAACCAAAAGAAATATACGGTCGAAACACGAGACGAAGATGGGAATGAACTGAAAGCAAGCCTTTTAGGAATGCCTGCAGGAAGCCATTGGGTGTTGCTTTCGCCTTACAATGATGTGTCAATGATACGTGACCCTTTCGCCTTTCACCTCTGGCGAGAAATGGGACATTGGGGACCACGCACTCGTATGGTGGAGGTGCTGATGGATGGCGAATACCTCGGCATCTACATCCTCTCTGAAGCCATCAAACGCGGCACTGACCGAGTAAACATTGACAAGATGCAGAAGACTGACACCGAAGGCACAGCCCTGACTGGAGGCTACATCCTGCGCATCGACACCTACAACGAAGAGGATGCCACATTCCCATCAAAAGTGCCAGGTATCGGCGAGGGAATTATGACCAGCCAAATCACATGGTCATGTATCTATCCGAAAAAAAAGAACATGCAACCAGAGCAACAACAGTACATTCAAAACTATGTGGATGAGATGGAGCAGGTGATTCAGTCGCCCGACTTTGCAGACCCCAAATCGGGTTATGCCAAATACATCGATGTGCCATCATTTGTGGACTATTTCATCCATACAGAACTGAGCCTAAATGCCGATGGCTACAAGCGTAGTGCTTATTTCTACAAAGAGCGACAGCATGCTGACGGAACAGGTGGCAAGATGTTTGCAGGTCCCGTATGGGACTACAACCTTGCATACGGCAACTGTAACTTCTGCAACGCCAACAAAATAGATGCATGGTGCTTCGAAGGTGGCAACACACAACCCACCCCTGCTTTATGGCAACGGCTCTTACAAGACCCTGCTTTCCGCAAGATGGTAAAAACCAGATATTTTGAACTGCGTAAAGGGGTAATGAGCGACAAAGCCATCAACGCTTATATTGATAACCACGTCAAACTGGTGGAACAAGCAAAAGACCGACATTTCAAGGAATATCCCGAATTGCTTGTGGACGAAAAACAAAAGAAACAACAACAGCAATCCAGTCAACAAGGTGGCTTTGGCAGTATGTTTGGAGGGTTTCAGATGCCAGAAGGTTTCGGCGGAATGCAAGGATTTGGTGGTTTCGGCGGAATGCAAGGTATGGGCAACGGCGGTACAAATGTCATCGCATGGTATGCTGCTTATCAAGTCAGTTCTTACGAAGAGGAAATCAAGGTGCTCAAAAAATGGCTTGCAGACCGTCTCGCATTCCTTGACAAGAACATCGCCCGTTTCGACAAGGACTTTGAGCCTCATATCCAACCACCTACCGAAATCAAACCACAGTTTAATGGCGGTTTCCCCTTTATGGGATTCTAACAAACTCTTTTTTACTCTATATTTGTACAAACAAAAAACATCCATCATATATGAATTATGGTTTAGACCCACACGGGGAAACCCTGCTCCAACAATATAAAGAGCGTTACCCTATTTTTCAGCGTATAGAACAAATCGCAGTCAAGCATCTGCAACAATCTCTACAGCAACAAGGATTGTATGTCACCTCCATTGAACACCGCATCAAAGAAGAAAAATCGTTGGCAGGGAAACTGGAGTTGAAAGGCACAAAATACAGGTCGCTTGAAGACATCACGGACATTCTGGGTCTTCGTGTCACAACCTTCTATACAGACGACGTGGATAAGGTGGCAGCCATAGCCCAGCAAACTTTTGATATTAACTGGAAAGAATCTGTCGACAAACGAAAAGTGCATGAACTCAATAGTTTTGGCTATAGTTCCCTTCACTACATCTGCCGTTTGCCTAAAAGCATCATCGATGACCCCGATATGCCCGAACTCAACGAATACCGATTTGAACTCCAAATGCGCACCGCACTGCAACACGTATGGTCAACCATCGAACATGATACGGGTTACAAAGGTGACGTGAAAATTCCCAATGAATACCGTCGCCAGTTCAGCCGATTGGCTGGTATGCTAGAACTCATTGACGACGAATTCAGTCGGTTGCGCACAGAACTGACAGAATACCGTCGCAAGGTACAGTCGCTCGTCACCTCCGGGCAATTGAAAGATGTGCCTTTAGACACCGAAACTTTTCGCAACTATCTGAACCTACATCCATTCGACCGTCTGAACCAGCGTATTGCTGCCACTAATCAGGCTGAAATCCTACCCACCACCCTGCTGCCTTTCTTGCCAGTTCTGCAAAAGGAATTTAGATTCAACACCTTGGGCGATGTGGAAAACTTTATTGCGGAGAACACTGACGATGCTTACAAGTTCGCTATTTCCCAACTGGCATTGACCGACCTCGACATCATTTCTGAAAACATTGGTCTAATGAACCTCTGTATCGTTCACATTTTGAAAGATGGAGGTGGTCGCTCTGGACTCATCCGATTTTACGACATCATCAATGGCGAAGACCAAGACAACAAAAATCTTGCTGACATCATCATCAAGCAAGCCCCCATATTGCCTTTCATGAATAAATAGATTCCCCACAACATGCACAAATTATTATATACTTTCATATCGCTGATAGCAATACTCCTGTGCGGCTCCTGTCATCAAACAACGGAAAAGGTTGTAGAAAAAGACTCTCTTACCCTTCAATTGGGAGTGCTTCCCACGGTAGAGTGCCTTCCTTTCTATTATGCTGATTCAGCAGGGCTGTTCGACTCGCTTGGAGTGACTGTGAAACTCGTCACATTCGATGCTGCAATGGATGCAGACACCGCTTTCATGAACGGCTGTATTGACGGCATCACAACAGACTTAGTGAAGGCTTGCATCTGGCAAAACAAGGGAGATTCGACATATCTGGCAATGGTGGCAGAACTGAGGCTGTGGCTCGTCACTGCCCCAAATGCCCGATTGCTGAAAGCAGAAAGTCTGAAAGAAAAAATTATTGGCATCACCAGACATTCAGCCGTAGATTACTTTACAGACAAAGTCCTTTCATCAGTGAAACTACAAAGCATCGACCTCAACAAGCCTCAAATCAACAATCTGCAACTCCGCACCTTGATGATTGACCAAAACCAACTGGACGGTGCTATCTTGCCTGATCCCTATGCCAGCGAGGCGGTAGCAAGAGGAGCAAAGCGACTGACAGGCACAAAAGACTTAGGCATCGGAAACCTGATGTGTGTACTGTTCAATGATTCCATCTATCAAGCAAGAAAAGACGAAATCGAGTTGATAAGGAAAGCGTATGACAAAGCCGTCGTAGCAATGAACGCTGACACACTCTCCAACCTGCTATCCTTTTTCCCAAAGGAACACCAGATGTACCTACCCGACACACTCTTCACTTATTCGCCTCTGAAAACCAGCATTCAACCCACCGATTCTATCATGCAGGACGTGAGACGATGGATAAAAGAAAGAGGTATCAAATAACTGAATCAGACAAATGGACTATCTTGACATACAGACAAAACTGAGAAGCAGCAATCTATCAGAAACATTCCCACTCATCCGAAAGAAAGTTTCCGCAATTGGCAATTGGGAACTCACCGAAGAAGTAGAAAACTTGTGGAATACCTATCAACAGATGTTGCAGTTCATGTTGCAAGGCATGAACGACCCACAAAGTGAACGCATCCGCAACAGTATCTGTCAGCGGTTACAATTTGCCGTGAGTCGCCTCGAACGCCTTGAACGCATAAAGAACACTCCCAATGAGAAATATGCCAACGCAAGGAAAGGGCTCGACAACATTCCTTCATTTGAACATCTTGTTAGCCAACTGGAAAACCTATCACAAGAAATAGATGAAGTAACCCACGACGAATTGCTCAGAGATTCTATCCGCGAGCACCGTCTCGAGGACCTCTTCCAACGGCATGAAATCACTTTGCAGACCTTGTTCAACTGGACATGGACCAGCGAGGTATGGCAACACACCGACACCGACCAAGCCAATCGCATTCTTTTCACCGACAGCATCAAGACTCATGATAAAGCCGTTTTTGTTAGTGCCGTCACCCTCTCTCTTTTTGAACTGATGGATATGGGAAAACTCCTCTTCCTACTGGACAGTTATTTGGTGGAAGATGAACAAATTTCACAACGTGCGCTTGTGGGCTTCATTTTGGTCTGCTATCTGCATTTCGATGAAATCAAACACAACCAAGACCTCAAAGACCGACTTAACATCTATCATGACGACACCTCTTTCGTCCACGACGTGTATTCCACCATGATGCAATTGCAGATGAGTTGCACTACCGACAGCGTCACATCTAAAATGCGCAACGACATAATGCCAGCACTCATGAAAGGGCTACAGAAGAAAAACAAAACCGAACAACAAACAATAGACCCAGAGGTATTCATCAAGAATGGGGAAAATCCCGAATGGATGACCAACGAAAACATGAATAAAAAAATGCAGGAGATGGCAGAGATGCAATTGGACGGATCCGACATCTACTACTCTACCTTTTCCATGATGAAAGGCTATCCCTTCTTCAGTCAAATGCCTCATTGGTTCTACCCTTTCTCTTTGGAGGATAACTACATACCCGAAATTAGGAAATTCCAGAAAGGTGCCATCAACAAAATCATTCGCCTTATTCTTAACGGAAGCCCCTTCTGCAACAGCGACAAGTACTCTCTCTGTTTCACATTCTCCAATCTCGGCAATATGGCTGAAAGTGCTATTGAAGCACAAATCAACAGCCAGTTCCCAGACAAAGAAGAACTTGAGGAATTGACAGAGAGTGCAGACTTACAGAAACCCAAGAAAGCCGACATTCGTCGGCAATACGTTTGCGACCTCTATCGGTTCTACTACAATTATCCTTACAAACAACAATTCCAGAACCCTTTCGCCATCCTGAAAGAACACCCCATTACCCCCTTCAGTAACTCATGGCTACAGGAACTGCTCGCTGATGACCAAGAGGAAATGGCACAATATGCTGACTTCCTTATGCGGAAAGAGTTCTATCAAGCGGCACTCGACATCTTTGAGACCCTTGCCATCAACGAGTTTGACCTCTCCCTCACAAGCATTTGGCAAAAAATCGGTTTCTGCCATCAAAAACTCAATCACACTGTCGAAACCATTCATGCCTACACTATTGCCAATAGCATTAAACCCAATTTCAAATGGACTCTAAGCCACCTCGCAGCATTGTGCTACACAACTGGAAAAATGGAAGACTCTGCAAGGTATTACCAGGAATTGCTCTCCATCAGTCCCGAGAACCAGAAGTATCTAATCAATGCAGCCCAGTCGCTGATGCAATGCCATCGCTACAACGAAGCAGAACCGTTGCTTTATAAAGCATCTTATTTGGATGAACAGTCACATGAAGCCAAACAACTGCTGGCATGGTGCCTCATTGTCGGTGGCAAGAATGACGAAGCCATGAAACTCGTCCTCGAAATGCAGGCAACTGATGCCACCAACGAAGAGGCTGACATTTTATTCGCCATCGTTCTGCTGATTGACGGTAAAACCCAAGAAGCCTACCAACGTTTACGCCACCTCGTCAACGACAGCAACCTCAGCAAACTACGGCAGCAACTCAACACGCTCAGCCTCCATCAACTACTTCTCCCCAACACCCTCACTCTCTTCATGGATGCCCTCACCCTCCACATCGACTGAGCCTATGCAGAACAGCACTCTATATTTACAACGTCTGCGTCAATTGCTACAAATGGAATATGAGGCAGAAAAAGAGGAATTCCGCATCCAGACAGAAAAGATGGGCATCAAGCGGAAAATCCATCGTGGTATTTGCTGGTATCCCGTAGAGGCTGGACGAAGTTATTACAACTCCCTCAACCAACTCGTTGTGGAAATAACGAAACGTGATAAAGACGAAACGGACGAAGACATCGAACACCTGTTCGAATATGGCAAGCCTATTCAGTTCTTCCAGAACGAAGAATCTCCCTCCTACCTTCCCTTCTCGTCCACGGTCTCCTATGCTGATGGTGACCGTATGGTGGTTACTCTTCCTTCATCCCAAGCTCTCATTGACTTGCAAAATGCAGACCATCTGGGCGTACAACTATATTTTGACGAGACCTCCTACAAAACGATGTTTCATGCCCTCGACGATGCCATTAATGCTAAAAACAACCGACTGGCAGACTTGAGAGACATTTTTGCAGGACAACAAACACCACAGAAACGAACCTTCATCCCCATGTCTTTCCCTTGGCTGAACAAGACACAGGAAGAAGCCGTCAACGAAGTGCTTTGGGCAAAAGATGTAGAGGTGGTGCATGGCCCCCCCGGTACAGGCAAGACTACGACCCTCGTCGAAGCCATCTATGAGACCTTGCACCGCGAGACCCAAGTGCTTGTATGTGCCCAAAGCAATATGGCTGTCGATTGGATAAGTGAACAACTCGTTGACCACGGAGTACCCGTCCTCCGCATCGGCAATCCATCACGGGTAAACGACAAGATGCTCTCCTTCACTTATGAGCGCAAATTTGAAAGTCATCCCGACTACCCCGAATTGTGGAGCATTCGCAAAACCATCCGTCAGATGAAGGAAAACCGAAAGCGTGGTGAAAATATCCATCAGAAAATCGCTCGCCTTCGCGATCGAGCCAGCGAAATTGAAATGGCTATCAATGCTCAACTTTTCGACGAAGCCCGTGTCATTGCCTGCACACTCGTTGGCTCTGCCAATAAAATCCTCTTCCGCCAGAAATTTTCGACCCTCTTCATCGATGAAGCGGCTCAAGCGCTCGAACCAGCCTGTTGGATAGCCATTCGTAAAGCCTCCAGAGTTATTCTGGCAGGCGACCACCAGCAACTGCCTCCTACCATCAAGTGCTACGAAGCCATGCGACAAGGACTTGGAAAAACACTGATGGAACGCATCGTGGAAAACCAACCCGAAGCAGTCACCTTGCTTAAGGTACAATATCGCATGAACGATGCTATCATGCAGTTCTCCTCTGACTGGTTCTATCATGGGCAGGTCGAATCTGCCCCCAACGTCAGACATCGTTCCGTGCTCGACTGGGAACATCCTATCCAATGGATAGATGGGTATGAAATCTTACAAGAGGTGAATGAGGAACTGGCAAGACAAGGGGCAGACAATGAGAAACTCGACATTGACTTCTCAGAACAATTCATCGGTGAGAACCACGGACGCATCAATAAGGCTGAAGCCGAATTGGTACTTACGACTCTCAAAAACTACATAGAAAAAATCGGTAAAGAGCGATTTCTTCGTGAACGTTTCGACGTAGGCATCATCTCTCCTTACAAAGTGCAAACTCAATACCTGCGCCAACAAATTCGCAAACGTGAGGAATTCCGCTCATTCCGTCAAGTCATCAGCGTCAATACGGTCGATGGCTTCCAAGGACAAGAACGCGACATCATACTCATCAGCCTTGTACGCAGCAATGACAATGGTCAAATCGGTTTTCTTGCTGACCTCCGCCGCATGAACGTAGCCATGACCCGCGCCCGCATGAAACTCATCATTTTCGGCAACAAAGAAACTCTCCAGCATCATGCCTTCTACCACAAACTCATCAAATATGTAGAAGACATTGAACACTCCACAGAGTAAAACATGGAATGTGGTCAAGAAAACAAATGAGGGTGTGTCAAATTACATCGTCTCAACTCCTCGAAATCGACATCGTCGATGTCGGTTAACCGATGTCGACGACATCGGTCAGTCGATGTCGTCGATATCGATTCAGAGGCTATAGAAGCATGTATTTTGACACACCCTCATGAGTGCAAGATGAAGTCTATATTATGCCGTGATAGAACTTGAAATGAGAATCAGCACAAGAAGGCCGAGGATAGCATAAAGTTCGGGGAACACGGCAAGCACCATCGTAGTACCGAAGGCATTATGACCGCCGCCAATGGCTGAGATGCCGTTAGCGCAAACCTTTGCCTGACGGATAGCAGAGAAGAGTGCCACTGCGCCAAGTGCAAGACCTGCACCAAGAATGGCGCATGCGGCAAACATGCTGATGTTCTCGTTCACAAGGGGATTGAGGATGAAGAAGCCCACGAAGCCGTAAAGACCCTGTGAAGATGGGAGGGCTGCGAGACCGATGTAGGAACCGCTGGCTGATGGATTCTTCTTGAATGCGCCGATAGCGGCGTTACCACAGATGGTTACGCCATAGGCGGAACCGATGCCGGAAAGTCCTACTGCAAGGGCTATTCCGATGTACGCTAAAAGTACTGGTGACATAATTGAATTGTTTTTAATGGGTTAACTCTGTCGTCCATGAGAAGGACTTTCTGACAAGGAGAACCCGGGTTTATAAATGTGTATTAAACTTTCACTTTGAATGGCTGATACTCTTTTCCATTGCCTTCGAAGTCGGCATTCTTGAAGTACTCCACAAAGGTGAGGCGCATCGGGTGCACAAAGGATGAAATCATGCAGAGACCGAAGTTGATGCCATGACCGAAGAGGAGGATGATGAGCATGACTAACTCGTGCACCACGGGGATGTCGGGACTCATTTCGATGGCAAGGCTGTTGAACACGGAGCCGAGCACACCACCAGTAAGTCCAAGGGCAAAGAGGCGGATGTAACTGAGCAGGTCACCCAAGAGTCCTGTGGACATGCCGTAGGTTGCCCAAATACCAGCACCGAGGTTGCTTCCCACGCCGAGTGCCTTACCCAGAGCAGAGTCTTTCTTGTAGGCGTTCGGATTGTTGAGGAAGAAGATGCCAAAAGCGGACAGGGCGATAAGGGCATAGAGCACGTACTGCACGGGCTGCGACCATTCCACACCAAAGAGGGGGAAGCCGAAGAGCACCGTGGCACTGAGCAATGCCACCACCCACGAGAACTTGCCGACTCCGTAAATGAAGCCATAGTTCTTCACCGCCTTGCATCCTGCCAAGGTCATGCCAAGCAGCACCTGAATGAGACCGATGATAACTGAAATGACCATCATGGGCGAATAACCAAAGACACTGTCCTTCATCGAGTCGTTGATGAAGTAAGGCTGAATCGGTTTGATCCATTCCCAATCGACAGTAGCCAAGTCGATGCCGAAGAAGGTACCTGTAATGAATCCGCAGATGCAGGTCATGCCACCCAGCAGGGCACCAAGTTTGCCGTAAGAAGCCAGATTAGGCTTCGCAAAAATAAGTGCGATGCTAGCACCAAGGATGAGTAAACCGTAGCCCATATCTCCCATGCAGAGTCCGAAGAAGAGCATGAAGAAGGGAGCAAAGAACGGCAGCGGGTCAATGTCGTGGTAGTTGGGCAACGAATACATGCGCAGAATCGGCTCGAAGAGCGACGAGAACTTGTCGTTCTTAATCTGGATGGGCACATTGTCGTCGAAGGCTGGGTCTGCCAGTTCGTAGAAGATGTGCTCCTTTTCGAGGTAATCCACCACCCCGTCGGCTTTGTCCTTCAGTGTCCAGCCAATCATGAGTTTCACGGCTCCGCCGGCGATGTTCTCGTTGCTGAGATGCACCTTGGAGAGTTGGATGTCGTTCTCATTGTCAATCTTTCCTGCCTCGATGGAAGCGCGGTCAACGGCATTCACTTGGAGCATCTGTTCGTGGATGCTGGCAAGTTGTTCGCTGAGAGTCTTGTACTTCTCCTGATAGACAGAAAGTGACTCTTCGGGCAAGAAGAGGCGCTCAGCCGTGATTTCAGGCTCCTTGTCCTCGTTGGTGAAAGCCACGAAGTAAGTCTTCTTGTTCACCTCGTTGACAGGCGTGGCAAAGTATTTCTCACCCCACTCTGCTTTATACATCTTATTATTAACGGCATAGAAGTAGGGTCTGTAACCCGACTGCTCCAACTGACGGATGCTGTCCCAACTGAACTCGCCGAAGGGCTCCAGTTGGCTGATGGCATCCTCGGTGGCATCGAGACTGTGCTTCACGCTGTTCTCTTCGTCGAGCAGACGCTCCACGGTGTCCACCAAGGCTATGCCTTTCGTGGCATCGGCGGGTTGAGGGGTGTAGGTCGTGGATGACTCGTAGGTCTCGGCTGCGTAATCGAGTGCCTTGAGCGCATTCTTGTATCGCTCGGCAAGGTCAAGACCTGCCTGCAATTCGTCGCTGGTGGCTCCTTGCTGAAGTTCTTCCACGTGGATGACTCCCAAGTCGCGAATGTCAGCAATGAACTTGTCGTATTCCTTGTTGGTAACAAGGAACGTGAGTTTCTTCATGTCTTGTATCATACCGCAACTCCCTCCTTTCTTACAGAAGAGGCTTCATTTTCCTCTTCCTCTTTCTTCTTCCGAGCCTCTTGCAGAGACTTGAGAATCTTTTGCGAAGACTTGGAAAGGTTTTCCTCGTCCTCCATGAATCGCTTGATTTTGCGGATAGCCTCTTGATAGCCCGGAATCTGCACCTTCTCAAAGAGGTTCACCTTCTGGGTCGTCTTGCGGCGCGCATGGTCGAGCAGACCGAGTTTGGCAAGCACAAACTCACGTTCCACAGCGGTCTTGGCAAGTCCCTGCAACAGATTGATGCCATCGAAGTACCACTTCGGGGCAGAGAACAGTCCGAAGGGTTTCACGTCCAGTTCGATGTTCAGCAGCACTGGCACACGTACACCTGCCACCTTCTTCACATCGAGTTGCACATCCTTCAGGCTGACCAGCGACGTGTCGAACTCGCCCCACAGGGCATACATCGACTCGTAGCCACCAATCTGGCTTTGCAGTTTCTTCTCCAAGTCCTCCGCCTCCTGCTTGCTCTTCTTCACCTCCAGACGCAACGCTGTCTCCTTATTCTTGATGATGGGGAGTGTGCGCTGTCGCATCTTGAGGTTCTTCTCAATCTGCTGAAGCGATGTCTTGTTATATTGAAACTTAATTGCCATAAATTACTTCCAATAGATATCGGTAAATTCTTTCTTGATGTTAACCTCTTCGAGTTTGAAGTACTTCTTGAAGAGTGACCACGTAACATCCAGCATTTCAGTCGTATCGAGATTGACGTCAATGGCAAGAAGTTTGCTGGCATATTCCTTGGCAAAGTCAAGGCAACGGTTGTCATAGTCGGTCAAGTCGAAACCGTTCTCCATCTTGGTCTTGGCATTGGCAGCATCAGAGTACAGACGGATGGCAGCGTTCATCACCTGCGAGTGGTCCTTACGGGTCTTCTTACCTGCCACAAGTTGCTTCAGACGAGAGAGTGAACGGAATGGGTCAACGATGACCTTACCGATGTCGGAGTCGCGACGCAAGTAAAGTTGACCCTCGGTGATGTAACCCGTATTGTCAGGCACAGCATGCGTGATGTCGCCACCCGAAAGGGTCGTCACAGCGATGATGGTGATGGAACCGCCACCTGCACTCTCTGGGAACTGCACCGCCTTCTCGTAAATCTTCGCCAAGTCGGAATAGAGAGAACCCGGCATGGAGTCCTTCGAAGGAATCTGGTCCATACGGTTGCTCACGATGGAAAGCGAGTCTGCGTAGGAAGTCATATCCGTCAGGAGCACCAGCACCGTTTCATGCTTCTCCACAGCGAAGTACTCGGCAGCCGTCAATGCCATATCAGGCACAAGCAGTCGCTCCACAGCAGGGTCTTCGGTCGTATTCATGAATGCGATGATGCGGTCAAGGGCACCAGCATTGGAGAAAGTGTTCTTAAAGAAGTAGTAGTCATCATTTGTCATACCCATGCCGCCAAGGATAATCTTGTCCACCTTGGCACGGAGGGCAACGAGTGCCATCACTTCGTTGAACGGCTGGTCGGGGTCGGCAAAGAACGGAATCTTCTGACCAGAAACCAGCGTGTTGTTCAAGTCGATACCTGCAATACCTGTTGCAATCAGTTCCGATGGCTGCTTGCGGCGCACGGGGTTCACCGACGGACCGCCAATCTCCACTTCCTTACCCTCAATCTCCGGACCTCCATCAATCGGGTTACCATAAGCATTGAAAAAGCGTCCTGCCAACTGCTCACCCACCTTCAGCGAAGGAGCCTTGCCAAGGAACACCACTTCGGCATTAGTCGGGATGCCGCCTGTGCCTTCAAACACCTGCAGCGTCACATCGTCGCCAGCAATCTTCACAACCTGAGCCAACTTGCCGTTGATAGTGGCAAGTTCATCATATCCCACTCCCTTTGCCTTAAGGGAGACTGTGGCCTTCGTAATCTGACCTATTTTTGTATATATCTTCTGAAAAGCGGTAGCCATAATCGTTTATGCGGCAAGCATTGCCTTTATCTGTGAAACAAATTCGTTATACTGTTCGCTCTTGAACTGCGAGTAGTTCATCTGCTTGCAGAGGTTGATAAGTTTACGGAAGAAATCAACACAATCCTCAAAGTGGTCAAACTTGAAATCTTTCTCACAAATCTCAGTCACCATGTCAAGAATGGCTTCCTGACGCTCCAGAGAAGTCACAGCATCCACCTCGTCAAACGCATCCTGCTGCAAAAGCACGAAGTCGATAATCTCAGACTTCCAGAAAACCACATGATAATCTACTGGCACACCGTCATCACCCAAGATGTTGATTTGCTCAGCAATCTCCTTGCCACGCTGCATGCGGGTCTTCAGGTCAAGCACCTTTGGAATCCACTTGTCGTTGATTTTCTTAGAGATATACTCTGCAAATTCAGGATATTCCAGATACTTCGAGTAAGAGTCAATCGGGTTCACGGCTGGATAACGCTTCTTGTCCGCACGGTCCTGCTCCAGCCCGTAGAAACAGCGAGCCACCTTCTTGGTGTTCTCCGTCACAGGCTCCTTCAAGTTACCACCCGCTGGCGACACAGTTCCGATGAAGGTGATGCTGCCCACCTCGCCATTGTTCAGATATACATAACCTGCACGACCATAGAAATTGGAAATCAGAGCACCCAAGTCCATCGGGAAAGCGTCGGGACCAGGCAGTTCCTCCATACGGTTCGACATCTCACGGAGTGCCTGTGCCCAACGAGAAGTTGAGTCAGCCATCAGCAAGACACGAAGTCCCATCGAACGGTAGAACTCTGCCATCGTCATGGCTGTATAGACAGACGCCTCACGTGCAGCCACCGGCATGTTGGACGTGTTGGCGATGATGATGGTACGCTCCATCAACTTTCTGCCCGTGTGTGGGTCCACCAGTTCAGGGAACTCGGTGAAGATTTCCACCACCTCGTTGGCACGTTCACCACAGGCAGCGATAATCACGATGTCAGCCTCTGCCTGCTTAGAGATGGCATGCTGAAGCACCGTCTTGCCCGTACCGAAAGGACCAGGAATGAAACCCGTACCGCCTTCCACAATGGGATTGAAGGTGTCAATCGTGCGCACACCCGTTTCCAGCAGTTTGAATGGACGTGGTTTTTCCTTATAGTTCGTCATGGCGAACTTCACAGGCCAGTGCTGCACCATATCGACCTTCACCTCGGCGCCATCCTCCTTTTCGAGCACAGCCATCACATCGTGAATCTTATACTTGCCAGCCTTGGCGATGCTCTTCACCTTCGCCTTGCCTTCCAACTGGAAGGGAACCATGATTTTGAGTTTCTGGGAGTTCTCTTCCACTTCGCCGAGCCAAGCAGAAGCCTCCACCACGTCGCCCACCTTGGCAAGTGGCACGAAATCCCATTCACGCTCCTTGTCAAGCGGCTCTGTATATTGACCACGCTTCAGGAAGACGCCCTCCATCTTGTCGAGGTCGTTCTGCAAACCATCGTAGTTTTTCGACAACATGCCAGGTCCCAACTGCACTTCCAGCATGTGTCCTGTAAATTCGGCAGGCGCACCCACCTTCAGCCCACGTGTCGACTCAAACACCTGGACATACACGTTACTGCCCACCACCTTGATGACCTCACTCATCAACTTGTCGCCACCAGTCTCAATGTAGCAGATTTCTCCCTGCTTCACAGGACCATCGACCGCCAGCGTCACCATGTTGGCAATAACGCCACTAACAGTTCCTTTTGTCATATTTTGCTATTTTAAAATTTCTTGCTTTATTACGTCATCACGATGCTTCACCATCACCCATCAGGTTCCTCACATGAGGAGCCTTCGTTTGGAATTCCTCGGGCACACGGGCTTCACCACGCAGATTCTCTATAATCTGGCGGAAAACCTCTCTACCCTTTTCCACATCGAGTTTGTCCCATCGGAACAGCATTTCGAGTTTGCAGAGATAGGCAAACACAGCCTCCACCGAGAAGATGTTGAAGAAGGTCTTGTCCTCCAACCATATCCACTTGAAGGCATCCATCTTTCGTTCCTTCTCCACGGGATCCTCACATTCCACGATCTTCAGCAAATCTGCCACATAGTCATATTCTGCGGTCAGGTTGAAGTCTTTCGTGTTGTTGGTGAGAATCATCTCCGTCACCTCATCCTCCCCTTGAATGAAATCAGCCACATTCCAGCCGTTCTTTCGTGCCAAGAATGCCGTGAGGATGTTAGTGATGTCAAGATTGAGTTTGTACCACTGGCGCACCATCTTGTTCGGACAGGTGTCGATGGCATATCTGTAGAACTTGTACAGCATATCATCCTCGGGGAAGTACCCCTCCTTGTCCTTATTATAGGCATAATCACGTGCAAACTCACTCATGAAAGCAGGATAACGATGGACGTTGAAGTTCATCTCTCTCGCCGAAGTCATCAAATCGACATACTGTTCCATGGTCAAGTTGCCGTGGTCATCAATCTCCGCATTCGGATTCTTCAGAAGTTTGACGAGGTTCACGCAGTCATTCTTGAGGAAGAAGTAAGACAAGACCCTCTTGTCCTTTTCAGACAAGATAGCCTCCAGTTCTTCCCTCAAGTCGGGAATGCAGACCTCATGCTTCGTGTTCTCCAGCGTGATGTCTGGCAGACCTGCCATTAAACAATAGTAATTTCCCATCTTTTCAATGCATAATTCATAATGCATAATTCATAATGCACAATGCATAATTGCCGTTCGGTTGGAATGTCGCGTCAGCCTAATTATGCATTATGCATTATGCATTATGCATTAAACAAAATTTCAACCAGTTGTGGACGAAGGAAGTTTTTGAAATACTCCTCAAACTCTGTCTCGCCAAAGTTCACCTTGTAAGAGCCATCGGCAGGCTGAACAGTGAAGAGTGCCTTTTGCCCGTTCACTTCTTCAATCTTCACACCCTTGTCAAGCAAAGCCTTTGCCTTCTTAGCAAAGAGCGCTTTCAGACTCTTGGCATCAGCAGTAGAAATCACGATATCTTCCCCTGCACCCCACTTCTCTGCCAACTTCAGCACAAACTCGTTCATAAAGTCCTTGTCACCCGCAATCTCTGCAGTGGCTTCCTTCACCACCTTGCTGCCCACCACATTGGCAACTTCACTCTTCAGTGCATTCAGAGCCTGAGCAGCATACATCTTGATTTCGCTCTTCATGTTCTCTTCCATGCCTTGGGTGTTCTTCTTGGCAGCAGCCTCAATCTCTTCAGCCTGTGCCTTCGCATCGGCAACAATCTGGGCAGCCTTTTCATTCGCAGCAGCAATGATTTTCTCCGCTTCAGCATTGCCTCTTTCAACTCCTTCTTTCAGAAGTTTCTCCGTCAATTCTTGAATTTTATTTTCCATGTTACTATTACAATTAATACACATTTCGTTACAAATTAACGAAAAAAAAACCACATACTCAAACCACCACCGCTTTATTTTATAAAAAGACGATAAAAAAGACAATATTCATCCTTTTTTCCACAGAAAAGACGTAAAAAATGAAAACAGAGCCACATTCCTTCATCCAAGTCAACAAAAATCTGTAATTTTGCCATCGTTTACTCATTCACTAAATAATAAGTCATGAAAAGAACCTCTATCATACTCCTTTTTGCCACACTTCTCTGCTCCTTCGCCCCACCACCCGACGAGCAGGAAGCACTTCGCCAATGGACACCAGCCGCAGTCATCAGCGACGAAGCCGTCAAGACCTGCACCCTCGACTCCTGTTTCAAGGCATATCCCATCAGCGATGCCATCTTCAAACGCATGCAGGGAAAGTCCTACAAAGCAGATTGCACCATTCCACGCTCCTCGCTCCGCTACCTGCATGTCCTGCATCGCAATGCAGATGGCAACAGCCAATTGGGAGAACTGGTGTGCAATGCCAGCATTGCCGAAGACCTGCTCGTCATCTTTCGGCAACTCTACGAACTGAACTACAAGATTGAGCGCATCGTCCTGATTGACGAATACGGTGCCGACGACGAACGCAGCATGGCTGCCAACAACACCTCCTGCTTCAACTATCGTGTAGTTTCAGGCAGCAAAAAATTATCCAAACATGCCCAAGGACTCGCAATCGACATCAACCCCCTCTACAACCCATGCCTTCACCTCGGCACAGGAAAAGTGGAGCCATCCAATGCCAAAGCCTATGCAACCAATCGCCATAAAATCACCAACACGAAGGTGCCCATCATAGACAAACAAGACCCCTGCTACCAACAGTTCGTCCAGCATGGTTTCACATGGGGCGGCAATTGGTTGTCAGTGAAAGACTATCAGCACTTTGAGAAATCAAAACAAATCCTCACCAACATCAAAAACAAACTCCCCATCAAAGCCAAAAAATAATCTTTTTATGGAAACATCCACCGAAGCCACCCTTCTCCATCACGGCATTCGTCCCACGGCAGTCCGCATACTCGTCTATCGAGCCATCCGTCACCGTTCCGAAGCATTCTCACTTGCTGACACAGAGAACTGGCTTCCCGACATGGACCGTTCCAGCATATTCCGCACCCTTCGTCTTTTCGCCGAACATCAGATTCTCCACGAAATCGATGACGGTTCCGGCACCGCAAAATACTGTGTCTGCCGCTGCGAAGACCGGCACCACCTCAATCACATCCATTTCGCCTGCACCCGTTGCTTCCACACCTATTGCCTCGAAGACCACACCATCCCTCTTGTCACACTTCCCGACGGATTTCTCCCACAAGAAGTGGAATACATCGTAAAAGGCATTTGCCCCAAGTGCACTAAGCAGAAGTCATTCCCATAACCAAATGCATGCTTTGAAGAGTGTTGGTGTTTATAAGCAAATATTCTTATTCGTCCTCATCCAAAAGACCCTTGATAAAATCCCAATAGTCCTCAATGAAGTCCTGCTCATCTTCCAAGTCATAATAATTTGTGTCAAAATCAGGAGTATCCATCCCATACCATTCCAAACGCTCCTTTTCTTCCTTTGATTTGCGTTTTTTCTCTCTTATCGCTAAAAGGTCTTCATATCCCCACACACCACCACAGTCTTCAGGCGGACAGGCACCTTGCCCCCTTACCAACAAAATTCCATGTTCCTCATCAAGTTTATAATCACGTATGCCTTTCACCCACACATCGTGATTCCATTTATCGCCAAAATCATATTCGAAGATGATGCGGTCACCCTTTTCTGGAAGCACTTCCGCAAGCGTATGTTCGTTAGCATCTTCACTTCTCTGATACCAAGGTGACTTTCCATACATTTCTTCTGCTGTGTCACAAGCACTCTGCCCCTTATACAAGATGTCCCTTTCGTGGCGATTGCCCCGTTTCCGAAACTGATAAAGGTGACAATCTTCCCATCCCATTGCATGCATCAAGAACTTGGCAAACAGTTCCATCGAGATATTAGATGGCACCTTCAGTTCTCGCCACACCTTTACGGGAGAGTTGTTCAGTTTGATACGGATATGATATTCCTTCACATCATCTGTTTTCAAAAAGAAATTTCGAGGCAAACTATGAATTTCCTCCTCATTGGAGCCATCGCCCATCAACTTCATCACTGCAGAAAGTTCATCCATTGACGTAATACCAAGACTTTCCAACAAATCCCTATCAGTCCGAGACATCTTTGCCACTATATCATCCACGCTTTTTCTCTCCTGCTGTTCTATCATATCCTCCTTACGAACAACAGGATTCATTTTCACTATATTTGCCATATCATCTTTTGTTTTTGCACAATCATTAAACCTGCAACATGAAAGTTCACATTTGTATTGCAAACATAGCAATTTTATCTTTCTCTGCCAAATTGATGTACAAATATGCATAAACATCTGTGATCTTTTAGTTGAATGGCAGATTTTTTGCAAGACAAGGTTTATGTTGAGTGCTATTTACTTTCCTTGCCTACGAACCTTTGCATCAGAGCCTCTTCTTCGGCAACGAATTTTCGATATTTTTGTAGAGATGCTTATTTATAAATTGTTCAATCCACTTGCATAATAATTTTTCATACCATTGAAAAAGAAACAACCTTATTCGTTCTATACAAAAACCGAAAGCATATATAATAATTGGATAACTAACTAACATAAGGATGTATATAAGTCCTCGACTTTCTTCTATTTGTAATACCTGTATTATCTGTTTCCATCCATAGGGTGATAAATGTACCAGATAGACTGCCAAACATGGGGCGGCTAATACATTAACTATATGAGAATGGAAATTTAAGTTTTTGAAAAACATAAACAGAGCAATGGCTGCTACAAAGACAAATAGAGTGTTGTAACTCAGCCATGAACTAAATTCAAATCCTAAAAAATGGCTTAGTGCATATTGAAAGAAGAATAAGAGGACACTGCTGGCAACATATATAGTCAAATAGAATTGTGGAGTTTTTGTTTCTGTATGAAATAATCGTATATATCTACCAAAAATATAAAGATATATAAAATTGACAATCCCGTAACCCGCATCTAATACCAACTGATTTGTATTGACGAGATAACAAAGGGTTGGCCAGATGTAAAATAGGAGGAAACCAACAAATAAACCCTTCTGGAAAATGTGGTGATTTGTATTTTCTATAGCATGGTTGATAAAAGGCGCAATACAATAAAGAACAAAGTATGCTGTTATAAACCAGTATTGTTTGCTGAAAATAGGGAGAAAAGCAAGGATGTCTACTCTAACATTTATAGTGTGTAATCCTAAGGCTACAACAAGAAGAAATATGGCAACGGAATAGAACCATGTTTGACAACTTAATTGCACCAATCGATAGGTTTTAAATCTGATACCAAAATAGCCAGAAATCAAAATGAAAACATTAACAGCAACAATGGAGAATGGTCTTGTGAAATGTGATATGATATATTCTGTTTCATTAGCATCATGATGAACCATGATAATATGTCCTAAAACAATGAGTAACATACAGATGATACGTAGTAACTCAAAATTTGACGCTCGATTATTCTGTTGGGGGGGTAAGATTTATTCATTTCTTTGAGAAAGCTATTATAGATTGCAAATGTACAAAAACTTTTTGACCCGCAAAAGGAATCGCCTACATTTTTATGACTCCTTCGATTTTACAGACATTTTCAGGCACTTTTTATTCTTCACATAGTGCCTCTGATGATGAAAACGATGAGAGGTGTGAGTCATACGTGTGGTACAGGTGTGAGTCACACCCCTTTTGAGGCTTCGAGTGTGCAATATTGTCCTATTGCGAAACTTCCAAAGAAAAGTTGAAAGAACACGGATGATTACCTCAAAATCAAGGGAGAATCAGGAAGAATTTAATGACAAAACACCAGATTTTCAGCAGATAAAAAAGAGCCCCAAAGTCGGATGACTTTGGGGACTCTTTTTATGATAGATGGTTTTGTTTAACCCGAATCGGTCATTAGAACGTTTGACATAAAATTCATGGTAATTCATGGCTAATTTATGGAAATTAGTGTTTTATTTTAACATAAATTGCCATGAATTAGCCATAAATTATTTTTAATGACCATTTTGGGTTTATCCTATCAGTGCGTCTGCCAGCACTTTGAGGTCTTCGATGGTCTTGGCTTTGACGGTGGATTCAACCGTGACGATGGGCTCGATGATGGTGATGTTCTTCATCGCTTCCATCGCTTCACGCATCTTCTTGCCGGCAGCAGGTGCCCAAGTGCCGTTCTCGACAAAGGCAACCTTGCGGTTCTGGTAGGTCTTGATGCGGAGGTGGTTGATGAAGTCCTCCATGATGGGCATGATGCCGCCATCGTAGGTAGGCGCACAGAGCACCATGCGGTCGTAGCGGAAAGCGTCTTCCACGGCTTCGTGCAGGTCGTCACGGGCGATGTCGGAAGTGGACACTTTCACATTGCTCTTCTCTCGGATGATGTCAGCCAGTTTCAAGGCAGCCTTGGCGGTGTTGCCATGCAGCGAGCAATAGGCAATGAAGATGCCTTCGTTCTCGGGTTCATACTTGCTCCATGTGTCGTAAAGACCAATGTAGTAGCCAAGGTCTTCGCTGAGGATAGGACCATGCAGTGGGCAAATCTGCTGGATGTCAAGTGTGGCGGCTTTCTTGAGCAGGTTCTGCACCATCGCACCATACTTGCCCACGATGTTGAAGTAGTAACGACGTGCCTCACACGCCCACCCTTCATCATCCTCCTCCTCTTTGCAGAGAGCACCGAACTTGCCGAAACCATCGGCAGCAAAGAGAATCTTGGTCTTCTGCTCATAGGTGACCATCACCTCTGGCCAGTGTACCATCGGAGCCATGAAGAACTGGAGGGTGTGTTCGCCGAGCGAGAGGGTTTCTCCCTCCTTCACCACTTGCAGACGAGCACCGAAATCGACATCGAAGAAACGTTTGAACATCGCCACCGCTTTCTGAGAGCAGACAGCCGTCATGTTGGGATATTTCTCCATGATGAACTTCACGCTGCCACCGTGGTCAGGTTCCAAGTGCTGCACAATCAGATAGTCGGGGGTCTTGCCGTTCAAAGCCGTTTCGAGGTTCTTCACCCACTCGCCCGTTTTCGTGGCATCTACAGAGTCCATAATGGCGACTTTCTCATCGTCAATCAGATAGGAATTGTAGGACATGCCGAGCGGCACTTCATACTGCCCTTCAAACAGGTCGATGTCAAGGTCATCCACACCGATGTATTTTACACCAGGCGCAACAATATCGTATTTCATATCTACACTATCTCTTTTTTATTCTTCGACAACGAATGAAACGAATTTTACTAATGGAAGAAATGCCGCAAGCGGCGACGAATGAAAACAAATGCATTCGTAAAATCCGAAGGATTCATTCGTCGGGGCTTGCTCCATTTTCAAAGTCCAGATTCGTCAAATTAGTCCTATTCGTTGTTAAAAAAAATCTTATTTAAGCCTTTCCTGAATTGCTTTGCTTTCAGCCTCATAACCGGGCTTGTTCAGTAGGGCAAACATGTTCTTCTTGTATGCCTCCACACCGGGTTGGTTGAACGGATTGACACCGAGGATGAGACCTGAGATGCCACAACCTTTCTCGAAGAAGTAGATGAGTTGACCGATGTTGTACTCATCAAGTTTCTCAATGGAAATCTTGATGTTAGGCACACCACCGTCCACGTGAGCCAACTGTGTGCCCAGTTCTGCCATCTTGTTCACTTCGTCGATGCGCTTACCTGCGAGGAAGTTCAAGCCGTCAAGGTTCTCCTCGTCGGATGGCACAGCCAAGCAAGTGTTGGGTTTCTCTACCGAAATCACGGTCTCGAAGATGGTGCGTTCGCCATCCTGAATCCACTGTCCCATCGAGTGGAGGTCGGTCGTAAGGTCAACCGATGCAGGGAAGATGCCCTTGCCGTCCTTGCCCTCACTCTCGCCATAAAGTTGCTTCCACCACTCGCCGAGGTTGTGGAGTTTAGGCTGATAGTTTGCCATGATTTCAATCTTCTTGCCACTCTTGTAGAGTGCGTTGCGGATGGCGGCATAGATGGCAGCAGGATTCTCCTCGCAAGGTGTATCGATGCTGCACTGCTTCTCCATGTCCTGCGCACCCTTCACCAATGCAGCAATGTCAAAACCAGCCACAGCGATAGGCAGCAGACCTACAGGAGTGAGCACGGAGAAACGACCGCCCACATTGTCGGGGATGATGAATGACTTGTAGCCTTCCTTGTCTGCCGTTGTACGGGCAGCACCCTTCTTGGCATCGGTGATGGCAACAATAACCTTCTTTGCCTCTTCCTTACCACGCTGATCTTCACACATCTTCTTCAGCAGACGGAAGGTGATGGCTGTTTCGGTGGTTGTACCCGACTTGGAGATATTGATGACACCGAACTTCACACCTTTCAGATAACCAATCAGTTCTGAGAGATAATCTTCACCGATGTTGTTACCAGCAAAAAGGATGCGTGGAGCCTTCGAGGGCTGCAACCAGCCGAACGAATTGGAAAGCGCATCAATCACCATGCGAGCACCCAGATAGGAACCGCCAATACCAGCCACAACAACTGCCTCGCAGTTCTCTTTCAGCACCTGTGCTGTCTCATTCAGTTCTGCAATAAACTCAGGTGTGATGGAACTGGGCAGATGCAACCATCCGAGAAAGTCGTTACCTGCACAAGTACCCTGCTCAAGAGCCTCCTGAGCATTTCTCACTTCGGGCTTAAAAGCCTTCAAAAGGTCAGCATTCACAAACGAAGCCGCCTTGCTCATGTCAATTTTCATAGTTATGTTTGTTTTAGAATTATCTTAATGAATCACTCAATATCTTGATTTCCACACTGGGAGATATCTTCTCATAAAGGATATTATAAACAGCATCCAGAATCGGCATGTTCACATGATAACGCTTGTTGAGAATCTTCATACAATTAGTACCATAATAGCCTTCGGCAATCATTTCCATTTCCAACTGCGCCGTCTTCACACTATATCCCTGACCAATCATCGTACCGAACACACGGTTACGCGAGAAGTTGGAGTACATCGTCACCAGCAGGTCACCGAGATAAGCAGAATCACTCACATGGCGGTCTTCGGGTTGCACCGCTGTCAGGAAACGCTTCATTTCCTGCACGGCATTTGCCACCAACACTGCCTGGAAATTATCGCCCAACTTCAAGCCATGACAAATACCTGCGGCAATGGCATACACGTTTTTCAACACCGACGAATATTCAATGCCTTCAATATCAAGCGAAACATTTGTTTTCACATATTTGTTGGCAAACAAATCCGCCACCACTTGCGCATTGTCCAAATCATGACATCCGACCGTCAAATAGCACAGACGGTCGAGTGCCACCTCTTCTGCATGGCTCGGTCCTCCGATGCATGCCACCTGCTCTTCTGGTACATTATACTGACGTTGGAAATAGCGGCTCACCGTCAGACTCTCTTCCGGCACAATACCTTTGATGGCAGTCACCACCATCTTTTCCCGCATATTCGCTTTCAGTTTCTTCAGGTGGCTTTTGATGTAAGGAGAAGGAATGACGAAGATGAGCGTGTCATTATTCTTCACCACTTCATTGATGTCGCTGGAGAAATGGATTCTCTCCACATCGAAATGAACACCCGTCAAATAAGCAGGATTGTGGTGCATGCGCTTGAAGTCCTCGATGCGGTCATCCCTGCGCATGTACCAAGTGATTTTCTCTTCATGGTGCATGACAATCTTCGCGATAGCCGTTGCCCAACTACCACCACCTAAAACTGCCACTCTACCACAAGACTGAAACTGCATAAACACTAATTTGTTTTTAAAACAACGAATTTTTCGAATAAGGCGAATTATTTTTTTCTAATACCGCAAGCGGCAACGAACCTTTAGTTCGACGGGGTCAACCAGACGAATGTCATTCGTTTTCATTCGCCGCTGCTTGCAGCATTTATGGACGCATTCGAACCATTCATATCATTCGTTGTTTCCTATCCGTCCGATATTAGTACTGATTTCCTCCACCGATGGCTTCTGGATGTCCAGTTTATATTTCTTCAGCACCTCGCCAATCTGTTGCTGAATTTTCTGGGCATTGCCACCTTCGAGGTCGCTCACCAGATTGTAACCCACCTTGTAGAGTACAGGCACGATGTCTTCGCTGAAGCCCAGTTCCACAAATTTCTCCACACTGTCACGCGGCGCCTTTTTCTCTGGTTTCATCGTCGGGAACAGAAGCACTTCCTGAATGGTGGGCTGACCCGTCATCAGAATTGCCAAACGGTCAATGCCGATGCCGATGCCCGACGTTGGAGGCATACCATACTGGAGGGCACGGAGGAAGTCGTGGTCAATCACCATCGCCTCGTCGTCACCCTTATCAGCCAGTTTCATCTGCTCCACGAAACGCTCCTCTTGGTCAATCGGGTCGTTCAACTCCGAGTAAGCATTTGCCAATTCCTTACCGTTCACCATCAACTCAAAGCGTTCGGTCAAACCAGCCTTCGAGCGGTGCATCTTTGTCAGCGGTGACATCTCCACAGGATAATCTGTGATGAAGGTGGGCTGAATGAACGAGCCTTCGCAAAACTCGCCAAACAACTCGTCAATCAACTTGCCCTTACCCATTGTTTCATCGACTTCCATGCCTTTCTGCAAGCAGAATGCACGGATTTCCTCTTCTGTCTTGCCTTCGCAGTCGAAACCTGTCTTCTCCTTGATGGCATCAAGAATCGGCAAACGGCGATAGGGAGCCTTGAAACTCACCGTGTTCTCACCAATCTGCACCTCCGTCGTCCCGTTCACAGCCACACAAATCTTCTCCAGCAACTGCTCCGTGAACGACATCATCCAGTTGTAGTCCTTATATGCCACATACAACTCCATGCAAGTGAACTCTGGGTTGTGGCTCCTGTCCATACCCTCATTGCGGAAGTTGCGACCAATCTCATACACACCCTCGAAACCGCCCACAATCAGACGCTTCAAGTACAGTTCTGTTGCGATGCGGAGATACAAATCCACATTCAACGCATTGTGGTGCGTAATGAACGGACGGGCACTGGCACCACCTGCAATCTGTTGCAGAATCGGGGTTTCCACCTCCGTAAACCCTGCATCGTCAAACACCTGACGCATCGTTCTGAGGATGGTAGCACGTTTCAAGAATGTGTCCTTCACGCCATTGTTCACAATCAAATCTACATAACGCTGACGGTATCTCAATTCAGGGTCTTCAAACGCATCGAACACCTGGCCGTCTTTCTCCTTCACAATCGGCAGCGGCTTCAGACTCTTTGCCAACACGGTCAGCGACTTCGCGTGTACACTAATTTCGCCCGTCTGAGTGCGGAACACAAAACCCTTCACACCAACAAAGTCACCCAAGTCGAGCAATTTCTTGAACACCACATTATACAAGTCCTTGTTTTCCTCTGGGCAGATATCGTCACGCGTCACATACACCTGCACACGCCCCTTCGAGTCCTGCAACTCCACAAAACTTGCCTTACCCATCACACGGCGGCTCATCATTCTACCTGCGATGCACACCTCACGAAGTGGTTCCGTCGGTTTCCCTTCAGCATCCACCTCTGGATCCTTAAATTCAGCAATAATATCAGTTGAAAATGCGTTCGTTGGATATTCGGCAGCAGGATAAGGCTCGATACCCATATCCTTCAGTGCCTGCAGGTTATTTCTTCTATTAATCTCCTGCTCAGAAAGTTCAAGTACGTTCATTCTATTTCTATTCTACTATATATATTAAATATGTGCATATACAACATACCACGATGCAAAGGTACGATTAAGTAAGCATAAAACCAAAAAACGAGGGAACTTTTTTGCTTTTTAGCAAACGTAAGCACCCTCGCCGATAGTCAACAGCCCAATTACGTGGACATCAAAAACATTTCTTCCTATTTCATCACAATGCCATTGATGATTCGTCGGTTCAGTTGACGACGAGCAGAATAAAAACGGTCATAATTGGTATAGGTGTCAATGCCCGACATATAGATGTTCTGAGGAGTGACCCCTTTCCCGACAAGTTGCAGCCGATTACACTCCCAAAGGTCTATATGCCACTTCTCTGCTTGCGGATTGCGTGAATCAGGGTATCGCTTGGCGAGTTTTTCCATCGGGAAACCAGCATCTGCAAAGAGGTCAAACACTTCGTCGCCCACTTCAAAACTGTCAAGTCCGATGCCTGGTCCGATGATGGCATGAAGATGCTCTGGATACGTGCCATAAGTGGTTCTCAAAACATCAATATTAGCCTCAACAATACGTCTCATCGTGCCTTTCCAACCAGCATGGACTGCCGAAACAACATGAGTGGCATCATCCCAAAGCAGGACGGGGATGCAGTCGGCTGTCTTCACACAAACACAGATGTCTGGCAAATCCGTAGAAAGAGCATCCACGCCATCAAGAGCAAGAGCCTGCTCAAGTGGATTCGTGCGAAGGAAAGCATCATCTATAATGACCGTCGTGGTTTCATGCACTTGATGATGGGGCATGAAAAGACGAGGTATGGGGATGGAAACACCGCCATCTCGCGTGGTGGAGAAGGCGGTGATATGGTTAGGTGTGTCGTAAATCAACATGAATGGATGTTTTTAGGCTTCATATTCAAAATCTTCGAGGTCTTCAATGTCCTCTTCGTCAATGTACTCAATATCACCCTCCTCAGGAATCGCCTCGTCACCCCACCCTTCGTCATCATCAGCGATGTCGTCCATGTAAGCAAAGGTCTTGGCAGAATGAACAAGAGACTCCTGCGTGTTGATGGCAGCAATTTTGTTGCTCTCGCTGTTCATCTCGTGCCAAAGGATGTCCTTGAGTTCCTGAAGCCCCTGCTGAGCGACAGAACTGATAAAGACCACGGGGATGTCGTCAGGCAAGCCTTCTTTCAGCATCTCCTTCAATTCATCGTCCTGACCAAGCAGGTCGCACTTGGTGACAGCAAGCACACGCCCTTTATCAAGCAAGTCTGGATTGAACTGTGCCAATTCGTTCAGCAGCACTTCATACTCATGACGGATGTCCTCCGTGTCTGCTGGCACCATGAAAAGCAACAAGGAGTTGCGTTCGATGTGCCGCAGGAATCGGAGTCCAAGCCCCCGTCCCTCACTGGCACCCTCGATGATACCGGGAATGTCGGCAATGACAAACGACCGTCCATCACGATAAGACACAATGCCAAGCGATGGCTCCAAGGTGGTGAATGGATAATTGTCAATCTTAGGCTTGGCTGATGAAATCGCATTGACAAGCGTAGATTTTCCCGCATTAGGGAAGCCCACCAAACCCACATCAGCCAAGAGTTTCAGTTCGAGGATGAAAGTGCGCTCCTGCATCGGTTCTCCAGGCTGTGCATAACGTGGCGCCTGATTCGTGGCTGTGGCAAAATTGAAATTGCCCAATCCGCCACGCCCTCCATGCAACAGAATCACTTCCTGCTCATGCTCCGTCACGTCGCAGATGTACTCACCCGTTTCAGCATCATACACCGCTGTGCCACAAGGCACATCAATGTAAGCATTGGCTCCCTGCTTACCCGTTGATTTGCTTTTCGAGCCATTACCTCCATGCTCTGCCTGAATATGACGGTCATAACGCAGATGAAGCAACGTCCAGTAGTTGCGGTTGCCACGCAGAATCACGTGACCACCACGACCACCGTTGCCCCCATCGGGTCCTCCTTTTGGCAGATACTTCGCACGGTGCATGTGAGTGGAACCGCGTCCACCTCGTCCCGAACGACAATAAATCTTTACGTAGTCAATGAAATTGGAGTCTGCCATTCCTTATTTTTGTGTGTCAAGGAAAGCGAAAATCTCACCCAGCATCACATCTTTCGAGCCTTTCCAAGTGAAAGTGTTGCGAATGCCTTCCTGTTCGAACCATGCAGCCAGTGGTTCTGTCTGCTTGTGATACACCTCGAAACGCTTCTTGATGGTCTCCTCGTTATCGTCAGCACGACCCTGCTCCTTGGCACGGTTGAGCAGACGAGCCAACAGCGTTTCTTCATCCACAATGAGTTCGAGCATGATGCCCATGTCATGCTTGCGTTCAGCCAGCATCTTCTTCAAGGCTTCAGCCTGAGCAATGGTACGTGGGAAGCCATCAAAGATAACGCCTTTTCCCGCAGGCAGCGCATCGTAGGTCTTCGCGAGAATGTCAATCATCAACTCGTCAGGAATAAGTTGACCATTATCGATGTAACCTTTGGCTATCTTGCCAAGTTCTGTACCATTCTTAATTTCGCTACGGAGCACATCGCCCGTGGAGATATGTCCCATGCCATAACGTGTAACGATTTCGTCACTGTAAGTGCCCTTGCCTGAGCCTGGGGCACCAAAAATGATGATATTCTTCATTTTGAGTTTGTTTTTATGTTTTTTGAATTTTTAATGGATTTCTCTTTAAGATTTCATGCCTCCTTGACCACATAGATGCTCTTGTAGTTACGTCCAATGCCATCATAGTCAAGACCATAGCCCACAATGAACTCATTGGGTATCTCCATGGCACAATACTTCACGTTGAGCGGCACTCTCAGTTTGCCTGGTTTCATCAACAATGTGGCGATTTCCACCGACTTAGCACCCTTCGCCTCGAGTTGTGGAAGAAGATTGTACATCGTGGTACCCGTATCAATAATGTCCTCCACGATGATGACCTCCCTGTCCCTGATGTCAATCGACAGGCCGATGAGTTCTCTCACAGTGCCCGTTGTGTCCATACCGTCGTAGGAAGAGAACTTGGCGAATTGAATTTCGTGGTCGAAATTGAGGTGGCGCACAAGGTCGGCAGCAAACATGAAAGCACCATTCAGAATGGCAATGAGAATAGGATTACGTCCAACATAATCCGCATTCAGTCTTTCAGCCAATGCTGCAACTTTTTCTGCAATCTGTTCATGATGAATGAACGGTTCAAATTGCTTATCTTTAATTGTTATCATTGAAGCGGTTGTCATCTTTAATTACATGCAAAGTTAAACAAAAAATCCCTATTTGAGGGTAAAATCAGGAAGTATAACGTGAAAAAACATCACAGAAAGTGCTATTTTATCTTTTTTTCATCGTTTTTTTAATATCTATTCACTATTTTTGCACAACTAAAGAGAATCTCCATTTAGCAAACGCTCCTAAATTATGAAGATTTTATCAGCAGCCCAATTGAAGGTCGTCGATGCCTACACCATAGAGCACGAACCTGTCAGTTCCACGAATCTGATGGAACGAGCGTCCCGTGCTGTGGCAGACAAAATTCGTAGCCGTTGGGCAGTGAACACGCCCGTGAAAATATTTGCAGGTCCTGGCAACAACGGCGGCGACGCATTAGCCATCGCCCGTATGTTGGGCGAAGCCAATTACAAGGTGTATGTCTATCTTTTCAACACGTCCGACAATCTTTCTCCAGATTGCCAAATCAACAAAAAGCGACTGATAGACTTTCAGGATGTGAAGCACAACGCGCTTGGTGTACGGAATATTGAACTTGTCGAAATCACCTCACAATTCACACCACCCAAATTGGAGAAGGACGATTTGGTGATTGACGGACTGTTCGGAACAGGCTTGTCGCGCCCTTTGAATGGTGGCTATGCTTCAGTGGTGAAATACATCAACGCCTCTCCAGCCACCGTCGTTTCGATTGATGTGCCATCGGGATTGATGTGCGAAGACAACACCTACAATGTGATGAACCACATCGTCAAAGCCAATGTGACCTACACCATCCAATACCCCAAACTGGCGTTCTTTTTCCCTGAACATGAGCAATACGTGGGCGAATGGGAAGTGCTGGACATCGGCATCACCGACCCTCTCAACGGAGAGACACAGACCCCCTACCATCTTACGGAAAGGGCAGATGTGAAAGCAATGCTGAAAACACGTTCACGCTTCGACCACAAAGGCTCCGTAGGACATGCGATACTCATTGCAGGCAAAAAGGGAATGGCAGGTGCAGCCATCCTGAGCGCCAGAGCCTGTATGCGCGGCGGTGTGGGAAAGTTGACCGTTCGCACCCCCGAATACAATGTCCGCATCTTGCAAGAGACAATTCCCGAAGCCATCATGAATGTAGATGTTGACCAGAATTGTTTCAGCCAGTCGTTCGACACCAGCGAATTCGACGCCATGGCAATCGGACCCGGCATCGGTACATCATCCTATACGGTGCAGGCATTCATCGAGCAGGTCAGCATGACAAAATGCCCCATGGTGATTGATGCCGATGCACTCAACATCCTCGGTTCCCATCGTGGTTGGATTGCCCAGTTGCCACGTCGTTGCATCCTCACACCTCACAAAAAGGAACTGTTCGGACTGGTCAGTACTACACGAAACTCTTACGAAGAACTGGAACGCACCCGCGAACTGGCAGTGCGCCAACAGATTTACATCCTCATCAAAGGAGCATATTCAGCCGTGGTCACCCCTGAAGGCAATGTGTTCTTCAATTCAACAGGCAATCCCGGCATGGCAACAGCAGGTTCGGGCGATGTGTTGACGGGCATCATTCTGGCATTGCTGGCACAGTCATACGTTCCCGAGGCAGCCGTTCGTCTGGGTGTCTATCTGCACGGACTGTCGGGCGACCTTGCCGCCAATGATTTGTGCCACGAGGGTGTCATAGCCAGCGACCTCATCGATTATCTGCCCAAGGCTTTCAAGGCTTTGCGGGCAAATTGAGTAGAAAAAGAGCATGAAAAAGACTATCATTGCAGCATGGGCATTGTGGATGTCATTCGGAGCAATGGCTCAGACACAAGTGTCGGAATTCAACCCTGGAGTGGTGGCAAATGGTGTGAACTACACCTTGCCTAAGACCGTGCTGAAAGTAGATGCCTCTGCCATTAAAGTGGTTTACACACCTGGCGAATTTGCCAAATATGCAGACCGCTATCTTCATATCAGCGGAGTCAGCGGAGAGCCATCCACCATCTGGAATGTGACGAAACTCAACATCTATCAGGAAGGTGTGCCCGACACATCAAAAGTTTTCACCGTCAAAATGAAAGACAAGACCGTTGCCCCAATGGTGCAGTTGTCCAACAGCGGCATTCTGATGGCTGTGAACACCCACACCGACATGATAGAATCCATACTGCCAGAACCTTACACCACCCACCACAAACTGGAAGCACGGCAATACCTCACCGAAGACATCCTTTCAGCCACCTCCACCGCCAAAATGGCGGAACTGACGGCACAGGAAATCCTCGACATCCGCGAAAGCAAAAATGCCATCAAACGCGGGCAAGTGGAGTCGATGCCGAAAGATGGCGCATCCCTCAAGATTGTGCTCGACGAACTGAACAGGCAGGAAGAAGCACTCACACAATTGTTCATCGGTTACACCGACACGACTTTCACCGCAAAAACATTCAGCATCACACCTACCACCGACCTCGAAAAGAAGGTGTTCTTCCGATTCTCACGGAAGTTAGGTTTTGTCGATGCCGACGACCTTGCAGGCGAACCTTATTACCTCTCGGTGAAGAACCTGCAAACGGTCACTTTGCCCAACGAAACAGAAAAAGCAAATCGAAAAATTGGCGGCTTAGTGTACAATATGCCCAGCATGGCAAACGTTATTATTAGTACGATGCAAAGCAACATCTACGAACGTGAACTGCCCTTTGCACAGTTCGGCACAGTCGATGTGCTAAGCGCTACCTTGTTCAACAAAGGCGCCACCACCAAACTGACGTTGAATCCAGCCACAGGCGGCATTCTGCATCTGGAGCAATAACTTTATTAAACATATTTATCAACCCTAAAAACATTAAAAACATGAAGAAGTATTTAGCAGAAATGGTGGGAACAATGGTTCTTACACTTCTCGGTTGCGGTACAGCCGTATCACTCAATTGTGGTTCTGACACCGCTTCAGTAGTTGGCACAGCCATCGCATTCGGTCTTGCTGTCGTAGCCATGGCTTACACCATCGGTGGCATCTCTGGTTGCCACATCAATCCAGCCATCACCCTGGGCTGCCTCATCTCCAAGCGCATCAGCGGCAAGGACGCAGCCATGTACATGGTATTCCAGGTGATTGGTGCCATCATCGGTGCAGCCATCCTCTTTGCGCTGACATCTAACGACCTCGTTCTCGCTGGCGGCACCACCACAGGTGCAAACAGCACAGGTGACCACGGAGTTGTGGTAGGTCTCATCGCTGAAATTGTCCTCACCTGCATCTTCGTACTCGTTGTGCTCGGCACCACCGATGCCAAGAAGGGTGCTGGCAACTTTGCAGGTCTTGCCATCGGTCTCTCCCTCATCCTCATCCACCTCGTAGGCATCCACTACACAGGCACCTCCGTGAACCCCGCTCGTTCCATCGGTCCTGCTCTCTTCGAAGGTGGTCAGGCACTTAGTGACCTCTGGGTATTCATCGTTGGTCCATTTGCAGGTGCAGCCATCGCAGCCGGCATCTGGAAAATCATCGGTTCCGAAGAATAATCGTTACACATTATTTATATATAATAAATGGGCAGCCGAAAACCTCGGCTGCCCATTTGTTTGCTATCATATCAGCAAAAAAGAATCGCGCAGTGCATGTACACTCCATTCCTCCCAATGTCAATTTTTTCCTATACGCACACCCTACACCCATCATTTCACGCACCCAGCGCATAAAAATACGAGCACCCAGCGCCTATTATTTCGCGCTGGGTGCTCACTTTTTCACAACCATCTGTCATTTCAGCAATTACACCAATCCCTAAGAAAACATGATAAATAAAGTTCCTTATCAACTTTTTTAGAAGTTTCTTTCATAAGAGGATCATTTTGTCCTATAATTACTCCTTTGTAAAAAAGCAAGCCTCTGCATCTACGATGCCAGCAATCTTTTGCAAACTACGGTTGCAATATTTTTTCCACCTTACTTTTTCGTTTCAAATCACTTTCAGGTAAAAAATAAGTTGTATCTTTGCCCTCAAATTATTTTACCAATAAAAAACGCTCTAATGAAACTTTCCATCTATATACAAGAATTGTTGAAAAAGAAATCAGGATGCAATTTGCGCTTACCTTCAGACATCGAAGTATTGACACTTGACATCGAGTCAAAGACGGATGAACATCTTGGAGTGAACACCATGAAGCGGCTATTAGGACTGATTGATGACGAACGCACACCGCGCACTTCCACACTCGACATCATTGCCCACTATCTGGGCTATGACAATTGGGATGTGTTGTCTAAACTTGACGATAAAAGTAACTCTGATTTCGATGGACAAGAAGATGAAATTCGTGTTGACACGTTGACAACAGGTCAGCGCATACAGGTGGAATACTTGCCTGACCGTCGCATCGTCATGCAGTATCAAGGCAACCGCCATTTTGTGGTGATGGAAAGTGAGAACAGCAAACTTCGTCATGGAGACGAACTTGAGTTGACACATTTGGTGAAAGGCTATCCAATGCTGGTCAATCAAGTCCTCCGAAACGGAGCATCCCTCGGTTCTTATACAGCAGGAAAGACACAAGGAATCATCTTCAAACTTCTATAAAACTAAATGGAAACATCTTCTTTTTCAAACCAACAACCCAACTTTCCTGATGCGGAACTTATAGAGGTGGAAGGTGCCACCTGTGATTGCTATCGAGTGCGGCTTTATGGCAAACTGCATTTTTTGAAACAACTAAAGCCCGAACTACAAACAGACCCTCAGTATGTGGTGGCAATGCAGAAAGAATATGAGACAGGCTATCCTTTAGACCACCCCAATCTGGTGCATTACCTCTCTCACGGTGAGGGTTACATCCTGATGGATTATGTGGATGGCGAGACACTCAATCAATTTATTACGCATCATCCCGACTATTTCAAACAACGCAGAAATGCGGACACCTTTCTTCACCAACTGCTTTCAGCCCTACAATACTTGCACGAGCACCAAGTCCTCCATCTCGACCTCAAACCCTCCAACATCCTCATCACACGCATCGGGCACGAAGTTCGCTTGGTCGATTTCGGGTTCTGCTATACAGACTCTTACCCCGACACGATGGGGCACACCGACAAGTATGCAGCCCCAGAGCAACTGGATGGAAAAAATGCCGTCGATGAACGTACCGACATCTATGCCATAGGAAAAATCATTGAGATCCTCCCGTGCGCGCGTACATATCATAAAATCATTACGCGATGCCTCCAGCCCGAGAAAGCCAAACGCTTTCAGACGATAGGAGAGTTGCTTGACAACATCACATCCCAACAGTTACGAAGGCGAATACGAATGGCTGTGTCTGTAGCCGCCATCATGTTGAGTGTCGCATTGAGTGGGGTGTGGCTCTTCCTAAAGGGAAAGTATCTCCTCATTCCGACCCAAGAGCCTGACTTGGTGCAACAAAACACCGCCACGCCCGTCCAATCCGTACCCCCCATCTCTACGACACAAGCAGATACCATCACAACCGAACTGGAACAGCCCAGTACTCCTCATACGGAACCCCAACCACCCATATCCAGGACTGTCACCCCTCACCCCACCCATGCTGACACCATGCGGCTTCGCAAAGTGCTCCAAGACATCGGACGCCCCATTTTTGAGCGCATGATAGGTACATACCGAGACTCATCCTACCGTTCTGTAGGCTTTTTTCGTTTTTCAGAACTGGAATCGGCTTTTCGGAAAGAGCTGACCGAACACTATCACGTTCTGTGGGAGGACACATACAGGCATCAGGACATTATCCCCGAAAGAACCTTCTACAGAGAAGCAGGTGAGACCTGTCTCTACTTCATCAACAACCTCTACCTCGACATGATGCGCAACGACAGTGTGCCAGAATATGCCGACAAGGTCTATCACTACTACGACAGCCAAAAGTATTGAGCCTTATACAAAGAAGATTTCTTCAAATGGACGAAATGGATGAACCACCATTTCGTCTTTTTTCATATCTTTGCATCCGTATTCATTCACGCATGATTCATTAAGGCAACCAAAAACAAACAATGGCATGAAAAAAAGTCACTCGCATTCTTGCATTTCTGCAAAAACCTCCTTATCTTTGCAACGCCGTTCCTCAAAACGGAGACATATCAGGAAGCGTTTTGCTATTCTGTATTGGTGAATCTCGACAACTCACTGTACGAACAGAATATAGAGATGCTCTCCTTGGGTCAGTTTATATACATACGTGATATATACTGCCAAGGTGTGAGTGACTTTTCTTATTCATCGTACAGGCAGTCGAGAGCCTACCAATAGGATAAGCAAAGAAGGCTCACACTTTCTTTTGTAATTGAAAGAAAACGGAATTATTAATGAAACTCTACAAAACCGATAGAGTACAACAGAAAGACATATCTATGACACAGAATTCTTACAAAAAAATCATCTTAGCGTATGGGCTATTGACTCTCACTTTCATGTCAAACATTTATGCCCAAAATCGCACCAATGGAAGCATTTTGTATCGTGGAAGTAATCGTGGAACCCCAATAGGAACATCAAAGCCACGCATTCCAAATTCCTCCAATGCATATCATTATGGAAATGGTCCCATTGTTGATCCTTTAAAGCGTAACCTACAGCCAAAGAGTAATGTCGACTTCCAATACAACGGCATCAATTATCGAATCATATCAAACAAAGATATGACTGTAAGCATTACGACCACAGAAATAGGACAACGTGGTAGTACTTTACCCATTCCTATCATTATCCCAGAATATGCATACCGAAAGAAAAAGAAATATCGTGTCATCTCAATAGATAGTGATGCTATTAAGGGGTATAATCCAATCAGTTCTTTTACAGTGTATGCCAATATGGATTCCATTGACATTCACGCTTTCCGTTCATGCAGTAAAAATGTGAAAGTCTTAAATCTTCATTGCAACTTTGTAGGCTCATGGATTAAATACCTTTCATCAAATTTAATAGAGGTCGGTTCTGAAGTTTCAAATGTGGCACAAGACGCCTTTGATACTTCGAATAATATTGCTTTTCATTGTGCTCATATAGGTAATTGGTTCGGTAAAAACCGTTCTTTGAGAAGTGTCACAATAGGCAATGAAGTAAAGAGTATTGATAAAAATGCATTTTCGAGTTGTCCCCTTCTCTCAACAGTAAAATTTCACTGCTCCATAATAGAAAACTGGTTTTGTCGAAGCAACATTAAGAATGTGATGTTTGGTGAAGAAGTTATAGAGATTGGAGATAATGCCTTTACTGAATGCCGCGAATTGAATCTCGCATCCCCACTTGCTAACGTAAAGAAAATAGGTAATGCTGCATTCAACGGTTGCAGGAATTTAACTACTATAGATATTTCGAAAGTTGAATCCATTGGAATAAACGCATTCAGAGATTGTACGAGCCTAACCTCTATTTCCATACCCCAATGCATGGAATGCATCGGAAATTATGCTTTTTATGGGTGCAAGAACTTACTCATAAACGTCAATGGCGTTCACGTTATAGACATGGGAGTTACTACACCCACAGGAGAGACGGTCTATTGGTCAATTGGGGATCTTGTTCAAAAAGGGAACTCATTCAATATATCATCATCCAATGAATGCGGAACAGAATTTAGATGGGGCAGTCTTTCTGTTGGTACCAAAGAAAACGAAATCACCACATCCAACATTTATGGAAATCCACAATATGATATTGCGACGGCCAAATTAGGACATAGATTTCGGCTACCCACGCAGTACGAATGTGAACAACTAACAAAAGAATGTGACATATATTACCACACCACAGATTTCCCAATTGATATGGATGCCTTGGATAAAGAAGGAATACCCAATTTTGTACAAGGTCAATGGATGATGATGGATTATAGGACTAATGTTTGGGTATCAATGCTGATACATGGTCATGTGATTAGCATCATGGCTGGAATGCCCAATGTCTATGTCCCTGTCGCTCAAGGAGCATTTGATTATCGCAATGGTGTTATTCATTTTGGTGACAAGCATTTTACCATCGACAGAGAATCTCGTTTACTCATTGACGAAAAGGGCAATGCACTTAGGAGAGTATCAGGAGCATCAATGGAATATGCTGTTACAAGCGTTACATTGACAAGCAAAAAAAATAATAACAAACTTGTCATACCTTATAATTCCTCAAAAGGGAAAGGACATATAAGTTCTCAATGGGCGAACTATTGGATAGGAAGCCTGTATGAAAAAGACAAAGAAATGGCGCTAAGCATGATGTTCAACACTGAAGGAATGGGAGTCGGGGCATATACAAGAGACGTAGAATGTCGTGTTCGCCCTGTATGCGTATTTCCTCAATCCCTCACAGGGAAATGATTCTTCTAAAAGATTCGATTCACGACAAAAACCATATAGAGAAAAACGAATTTGTCTCTAATGTGGATGCCTTTTGACAGATGATATTTGTATAATTAAAAAACAATATATATGAAATCAGAAATTGAAGGAAAAAATGCATTGGTTCATCTGCTTCTTAGTAGAGAATACCCCCGTTCCTCCATACGTACAGAAACTCGTATCGGAGGTGCTTTACTCGACATTGCAATATACAGTGTAAGTGGTGACTTGCTCCAGGTCTTTGAAATAAAAAGAGATGCTGGTAAGCACTTGTCAACCCTTAAACAGGAAATCAGGAGGTTTTATGACGAGATGCATTCTCAAGGGTTGTATCCTGAAGTATATGTATATGATACCCAAGAAAACGCCATTTGGGTAATAAAAGAAGATGATGTGATTGCCTATTATGAAGGGTCTACGGATTTTTCTTCATGTTTGGATTATCAACGACTATTAGGAAGAACTGTGAAAGTCTTGCTGTCTAATACACATAAACGGATTCCGGACGTATTAAGATGGTGCAGTTGGCTTTTTGCATTCATTCTGTTTGTATATGTCATTGCCTCTCTTTTCTTTTGTAACAGGTTGAACTTGACCTTTGAATTGTTGGTTTATATGGGAGTCATTTATGCCCTCATAGTCCTTCCTATTCTTTTGCCATACATTAAACGGGTAAAAATTGGAAACGTAGAGGCTGAATTGCTAACAGATGAATTGAAGAATTTGATGAGTGATGACAAGAAGTTTTCAGATGTAGTAAATAGCAGATAAATAAGATTATGAGTAAGAAGATTTGTCCAGAATGTGGCTATCCAGTAACGGGTGATATGGCAAGATGCCCCGAATGTGGCTTTGTGTTGGAGTCACAAGACGAGAAGCCGGAAGATGTCTCTGCAACTTCTTCAAATGAACACCCCCAACAGACAACTGCAACAGATGAAGCATCAACATCAACGCCTATAGTTGGGAAGATGACTCACTGCCCCGATTGTGGTGCAGATATTTCAATTCGAGCATATCGCTGCCCTCGATGCGGCAGCATGATTCTCCCCGATTTCGGGAACTTGATTTATGAGTCCTTTTGGAAGAAATACGCAACCTTTACAGGACGCAGCCGTAGGGCGGAGTATTTTTCATTCCTAAGTGTATTTGTATTCCTATGCGCGACAGCATGGGAAGGAGAACGCACTGCCCTCATTTTCATTCTTCCCGTCATTCTTCCCATGATAACTGTCAGTGTGCGACGCTTGCATGACATTGGCAGAAGCGGATGGTGGGTGATTGCGCCTTTCTTTTTCTACTTCAAAGACTCGGATGAATCTGAAAATGAGTATGGAAAATCACCCAAGTATCAACAATAAAATACTACAACGATGGCATTGATTGAATGTACAGAATGTGGACACAAAGTGTCTGACAAAGCAGAGGTTTGTCCCAATTGTGGATGTCCTATTGAATTTTTGCATCAAACGAAGGAGACAGTGAGTCACGCCACTCCACCAAAACCACGCGATTCATCAAAGAAGGGATTTGTACTCATCATCATTATTTTGTGCATCTTTGCCTTAATTGGCGTTGGGATAGCATGGCGGGCTGAAGGCAAAGACCGTAACCATATTGAGACCGTGCGGAAGAATGCAGAACAAGGTGACGATACGGCACAATGCCTGCTTGGTACATATTATGCCGAAGGTGATGGCGTGGAACAAAACTATGCTGAAGCAGTTCAATGGTATCGTAAAGCCGCAGAGCAGGGCAATCGTTTGGCACAATATAATCTTGGCGTTTTATATGCTCATGGTATGGGTATCAATCAAGACCTTGTGGAGGCGGCCAAATGGTACCGCGAGGCTGCAGAACAAGGTCATGCACCTGCACAAAGTAATTTGGGTGTTTGTTATGAAAGAGGCGACGGAGTGAAACAGGACAATGCTGAAGCGGTCAAATGGTATCGCAAAGCCGCAGAACAAGGTTCTGCGACAGCACAATATAATCTGGGTGTTTCGTATTATCAAGGTAAGGGTGTAACCAAAGATTATGCAGAAGCAGTAGAACTGTTTCGCAAATCTGCTGAAAATGAAGAAATCGCAGGTGCACAATATTACCTCGGTCTTTGTTATTACAATGGGCAGGGAGTTGGTCAGGACTATGCAGAGGCGGTCAAATGGTATCGCAAAGCCGCAGAACAGGGGCATGCAAAAGCACAATATGAACTTGGCTGGTGTTATCTGAGCGGAACAGGTGTGTGGGAGAAAGATGAGGTGGAAGCGGAAAAATGGCTACAAAAAGCAGCAGACCAAGGATATAAACCACACGAAGGCTATCGGATGGTCTTGGATTACATGAACAGCCATCCAATCATGCAGTAAAATGAATCTAAGAATGTTATTATATTTAAATTAACAAGAGAGAAATATGGCACTTATCAAATGTACGCATTGCGGTCACATGATTTCGGACAAGGCTGTGAAGTGTCCGAAATGTGGCACTGTCACCAACGAGAAGAGAAAGGAGGGTATCCCCTCTGCAATGATGGAGAAACAAATGTCGCCAGAAGAAGCCTCCTTAAAACAAAGCATCCCATCGACAGAAAGGAAACGCAACCTTATTTGGTGGATACTGTCGTCACTGGTGCTAATATCCATCATCTTAGTAGTATTATGGATGGTTTCTCAAAAGGACATTGGCGGAGAGGGGGCTTCCTCTGTCACCTCCAAAGGAACAGAGACCTCGCTCTTCCATCTTGACGATGGTCTTTACTGCTATGAAGGAGTCTGGAATGAGGATGCCCCACAAGATTGCCAGTTGATGTTTCGAAAAGAGGGAGAGCGATTGACTGATTGTGTGTACACGAATCTGAAATGGAATGCGGAAATTCCGTTGAAGGGAGAACTTCGGGAAGACTCTATCTTTTTGAATGGGGAAAATGGAACGGGACAACTGGTGTTGGTGTTGGGCTTTTCTGATGACTCTTCCGTTCTGCATGGCTATGGCATTGATGAAGTTCATCATGGAACGCGGCGAATTGTGCGGTTGACAAAAAGAGAGGATGCTGAGGAAGTGTTAATCAAAAAGAACTTTATCAATTACAAGGACGTGTTTGTTAAAGGAGAATATGAAGTATCCATCAACAAGCAACTGAAAGAGACGCTTGAAAGACGAGGATATGTGTTGCAAAAAGAGGAAGTTACGAGTGAATATATTGAAATCTGGGAAACATCGTTGGAAATCCACCACTACTATTTGGGACTTAACATGACATACGATGGCTATTGGAGATCAACCACCTCGCCGTGCAATGCTGTATTACTCGAGACGGGAGGCATGTCGGATATTGTCACTATCTATTTTGAAGAAGAGGCAGAACTGAACCAATTTATGGAGGATGCACGACACGACCGTTCCATTCGCTTTGAGGGGGTGGAGCAGTTAAGTTGGGACGGCAATGGACAATTGCTTCAGATTACGAAAGACGGAAAAACCAAACTGGTGTGCGAGTGCTTTTATGGTGATTAAATTTAAACCTACAACAACTCTATCACCTCACCATCGTATGCGAGGTGGATGCCGTGAGGCAATTTCTGTTCTTCACGGGCATGGGGCTCGATGTGGTGGCTCATGTGGACGAGCCATGTTTCCTTCACCTCTAACTGACGGGCAAAGGCTATGGCTTCCTCGATGCTCTGGTGGCTGGGATGCTCCTTGTGACGAAGTCCATTGACAATCATATAGTCGATGCCTTCAAGATAGGCGAGTTCCGTTTCGGGAATCGTCTTCATGTCAGTGATGTAGGCAAAATTGTCGATGCGGAAGCCCACGATGGGGAGTTGTCCATGCATTACACGGATGGGCATAATGGTCACATCGCGATGTCCCCTTGCTCCTTCCTGCGCCTTCAGCCTTGCCAGTTCATCCCACACCTGTTGCCGTTTCATCTTCACGGCATCTTCCAGATACTCCGATGCCATCGGCTCTTTCTCTTCGTCACGGATGATGATGGGCACATGAGGCTCTATCTCGATGAGGTTGATGGCTGGTACACCAGGATAACGCTTCTCCTTGGGCGTGAAACAATAGGGAATGCGTTCCATGAGGTGGTCGGCGCAGAACTTTTCGGCATAGACATCCACATCGCCAAAGATGCTGTAGGGACGCAGGTCGTCCAATCCACCCACATGGTCGTAGTGTTCATGGGTAATCAGCACCGCATCAAGAGGTTTGAAATCGATGCGTAGCATCTGTTGGCGGAAGTCTGGTCCGCAATCGATGAGGATGCGCTTGCCGCCCACCTCAAGCAGTGCCGAAGTGCGCAATCGCTTATCTTTCGGGTCGGTGGAAGTACACACTTCGCACGGGCAACCAATTTGAGGAACACCGCAGGAGGTGCCACTTCCAAGTATCGTGATTTTCATATTACACCAAGTTCACTTCTGGATGAATGTCAATGCCAAATTTCTCTTTCACATCACAGCAAATGGTGTTGCACAGCGTGATGATTTCCTCCGAGGTAGCACCGCCGAGGTTCACCAGCACCAATGCCTGTTTGTCATGCACCCCTGCCCTACCAAGCGACTTGCCTTTCCATCCGCACTGCTCAATCATCCAACCAGCAGGAATCTTCACACCACCTTCCACTTCATAGAATGGCATCTGTGGGTAATCTTTCTGAAGAGAGAGGAACTTCTCATGGCTCACCACAGGATTCATAAAGAAACTACCTGCATTGCCCTGCACCTTCGGGTCTGGCAGTTTGGCATTGCGAATATCGATAATCGCCTGTCGCACATCTGCGATGGTCACATTCGCCTTATCTGCCAACATCGCCTTAATATTGCCATACTCCAACTTCAACACAGGGTGTTTTTGCAAACGATAAGTCACGTAAGTGATAGCATATTTTCCTCTCAGTCCCTTTTTGAAGATGCTTTGACGGTAGGCATAATCACACTCTGCCACTCCGAAGCAACGCTTCTCCCCACTCTGCAAATCCACAGCCTCCACCAGCGCAATCACATCCTTTGCCTCTGCTCCATACGCCCCAATGTTCTGCACGGCACTGGCACCCACTTCACCCGGAATGAGCGACAGGTTTTCCACGCCGCCATAACCCCGAGCAACAGCCCATGCCACAAAATCGTCCCACACCACACCTGCACCAACACGCACCAATACCTCATCTTCGTTCTCGTCCGTCAGTTCGATGCCGAGAATAGCACTGTGCAAAACCGTACCTGCATAGTCGTCCTTGAAGAGCAGATTGCTGCCACCACCTATGTGAAGCACATCGCCTTCGAGCGTTAGAATCAACTGCTGGAGTTCTTCTTCGCTGTTATATTCCACATAACGCTTGGCTTTCACATCCATGCCAAACGTATTGTGCTTCAATAAACTATAATTGGAATAATCTTTCATCAATATTCAATTTCTTCAAGTTTCCAGTCGTTTCCCACCTTGTTGAACTTGAACTTTATCTGCATGCCATTGCTAATGCCTTGCAGCAACAAGATCTTGCGGTTCTGACTGATGCTTGCTTGCCCGTAATCCACATTCACAATCACATCTTTCGGCAACGGCATGTTCTCCCTCATCTCAAACCACTCGTCCGCATTCACATGCTCTTCTTCAGGTTCTTCTTCTCCATCGTCAGAGGTGAGAATCACTTTCAGAGGAGCAGCCAACGCCGCACGTTGGAATGTGCTGTCGGCAATGAATTGTGCATAAAAATCCACGAACTCGCCGTTGGGCATGTCCTTACGTTTCTTCTTGTCTATTTCAGTGAGCATCCACTTGCCATCCAAGCGATGGAAACGAAATCTCTCCACATCATCATCCTGCAACTGAATCCATTCAATGTTCACACTCTGCATCGACGTGTCTTTCGCCAAAACCAAGTCCTCTTCACGCTCATAAATCACCGACAGCAACTCCTGATTCTTGAAATGGTCGTATTGCTCCCAGTCCTGCTTCGTCAACTTTCCTTCCTCTTCATCGTCCTTGCAGGGAAGCGGATACACGATACGTTGCGACTGAAAACGCGCATCGTCTATAAAGTTATAGAAGAAGTCATCAAACAATTCATCTACAGCCACGGGCGGCTCCTCTTCCTCAAACAAATGAAGAGTGTCGCCCGCATACGCTTCGATGGAGTCGTCCCCCACCTCATCCTCCGAGTCGAAAACATTGGTCATCTTTTTGTTCTCACAAGAAACGAAAAGACCACCAACAGCAAGTGCTATCACTAAACCCTTTTTCATATATTTCTGAAAAAACTATGCAAAGGTAAGAAATAATTAGGAATTTTTCACTACCTTTGCAGCGATTTTCAAAAACATTACACATTATTTATATATATGTTAGACAAAATTCAAAGTTTACTCAACGAGGTTGAGGGTCTCGCAGCACACTCCGCTGAAGAGATTGAACAACTTCGCATCAAATACCTGAGCAAGAAAGGAGTCATCCCTGCCCTCATGAACGATTTCCGCAACGTGCCTGCCGAGCAGAAGAAGGAAATCGGTATCAAAATCAACGAACTCAAGAACAAGGCACAGGACAAAATCAATGCCCTCCGCGACACGTTCGCCGTGCAGGAAACCGAAGTGAACCACCTCGACATCACCCGCACCGCCTACCCCGTCGGTCTCGGCACTCGCCATCCGCTCACCATCGTGAAGAACGAAATCATCGACATCTTCTCACGCCTCGGCTTCTCACTCGCTGAAGGTCCAGAGGTGGAAGACGACTGGCACGTGTTCTCGTCCATGAACTTTGCCGAAGACCACCCTGCCCGCGACATGCAGGACACCTTCTTCGTGGAGGCACACCCCGACATCATCCTTCGCACCCACACCAGTTCGGTGCAGGCACGTGTGATGGAAAAGCAGCAGCCCCCCATCCGAGTGCTCTGCCCAGGTCGAGTGTATCGCAACGAAGCCATCTCTGCCCGTGCCCACTGCTTCTTCCATCAGGTGGAAGGACTCTACGTGGATGAGCAAGTCTCCTTTACCGACCTCAAGCAAGTCCTCCTCCTCTTTGCCAAGGAGATGTTCGGCGAAGACACCCAGATTCGTCTCCGCCCCTCTTACTTCCCCTTCACCGAACCCAGTGCCGAGATGGATGTTTCCTGCACCCTCTGCAAAGGCAAAGGATGCGGCATGTGTAAAGGCTCCGGCTGGCTGGAAATCCTCGGTTGCGGCATGGTGCACCCCAATGTGCTCGAAGCCAACGGCATCGACTCCACCAAGTACAAGGGCTACGCCTTCGGCATGGGCATCGAACGCATCGCCAACCTCAAGTACCAGGTGAAAGACCTCCGTCTCTTCTCTGAGAATGACGTCCGCTTCCTGAAAGAATTTGAAGCAGCAAACTAATCCTACATACGATTATCCCAACCATAAAATCGGTGCATTGGACACAACCATCCAATGCACCGATTTTTATTGTATTCTTGTAAACTATCTTCCACAATCTGGCTCTTGGGCAACAGTATCATCAAGTTTTCGGAGATGAAACAGACGACTTTTCGTTGCATGTGTTGAGGAATCCAGATGCAACTATTTTTGAAGCACCCTCTCTTTATCAATTTTCCGACATCTTTTTAATCTTCCAACCGATGGCTGCGACAAAGAGAGTCATCAAAGGACTGATGATGTTGAAGAAACAATAAGGAAGATAGGTTAAGGTGGGCACTCCGAGGACAGAGGCTTGGGTCATACCACAAGTGTTCCAAGGAACAAGGACGGAAGTGACGGTGGCAACATCTTCTGTCGTTCGACTGAGAAGACGCGACTCATAGCCTTGCTGACGGTAAGCATCGCGGTACATGTCGGCAGTGAGGACGATAGAGATAAACTGGTCACCAGTAGTGAGATTCAGGAAAAGTCCAGTGCAGGTAGTTGTGGAAACAAGCCCAAAACGACTACGGGCAAAACGGATGATGACACGGGTGAGGCTCTCAATCATACCACTTGCCACCATGACTGCACCGAAGCACATGGCAGAGAGAATGAGCCAAATGGTGTTGAGCATGCCAGCCATACCACCCGTAGAAACGAGGTCGTTGAGAGAGGAATTGCCCGTATCGATAGAGGTGGAGCCATAGTAGGTGATAGCAAGTCCACGTGCCAAAGCCTCAGATGTAGATAGGTCGTCGAGCCCCGCAATCTGCATAAGGATATGAGGTTGCAGAATAAGTGCCATAATGCCCGCCATGATAGCGGAGGCAAAAAGGGTGATGACAGAAGGAACACGCCGAGAAATGAGAAGCCCCGTAAGAACAGGAACGAGAAGTGTCCAAAGGGAGATGTTGAAAGTGTTAGACAGTCCTTCCGTGTATTGCACCACCTGCAATTCGGTGCCTTCCCCATTGCCTAATCCTGCAATAAAAAAGATGATAAGGGTGATGATGAAGGTCGGCACTGTGGTGTACACCATATAGCGGATATGCACAAAGAGGTCGGTGCCTGTGGCAGAAGAAGCAAGAATGGTGGTGTCGCTGAGAGGCGACATCTTGTCACCGAAATATGCACCTGAAATGATGGCACCAGCAGTCCATGCCGTACTGATGCCCAATGCCTCACTGATGCCAAGAAGGGCTACACCGATAGTGGCGACAGTGGTCCACGAACTTCCTGAAAGCAACGACACAAGCGCACAAATGAAACAGGCACTGACAAGGAAGAACTGAGGAGACATGATTTGCACCCCATAATAGATTAATGTGGGAACCACCCCACTAATCATCCATGAACCTGAGAGCATACCGACAGCCAACAGAATGAGCAAAGTGATGGCAACATTGCCAATCGTCTTGGTGATACGTGTTTCAAAAGCATTCCAAGGCACTCGATAGACAGTCATGGAAATGGCGACACAAACAGCAGTGCCAAGAATGAGGGCGATTTGGCTACCTCCACTCAATGAATCGCTACCAAAAAGATGGATGGCGACCGCCAAAAGAGCAATCAGCACAAGAATGGGAATGGAGGCAACGAATGGATGGGGAACTTTCGGAGTTTCAGAATTTGCCATAGGATACGTGTTTTTATCAGTGTTTTACTTTCTTTTTATATTCGTTCCAACGTGTACGGATGCTGTTCACATAGTCGTAGGTTTCGCTACCACGGAAATAGCCATGCTTGACTTCTGGCTGATTGTAATATTCTGCCTGACTCATTTTCAACACAAAAGCATCCACATTGCCCAGCCAGACATTCGGGTCTTTCCCATATTTCTTTGCCAACAGACGGGCATCGTCCACATGTCCTGAGCCTGCATTATAAGCAGCAAGGATGAAATTGATGCGTTCATCATGACTGGCGATGGCGGCATAGTGAATGTTGAGTTTTTGAATGAGTTTGACAGCGCCACGCACATTGCTTTCGGGAACAAACACTTCCGATTGGGAAACACCCACATCGCGGGCGGTGGCAGGCATCAACTGCATCAGACCCATCGCCCCCATATAGGAAACAGCCTGCGGGTCGAAGGTGGACTCTTGATAGGCTTGCGCTGCAATGAGCCTCCAATCCCAACCACATTGGGTGGCATATCGCTTAAAGATATCGTCGTAGAGAGAAATCTGCCCACGTGAGGCATTGAGAATGGGTGAGGAAACTTTTCGACGAGGGGTATAGGTACGCCCAGAACTTGACTTCACGCGGATGGTCGTATAGTCGAAGAAGTCACCCTGATGCTCCTTCATCCACTGCGACAACGAAGCAGACAACAATGGCGAGTCTTTACGCACCGCCCATGCAGCATTTGTCAAGGGACGAAGAGAAGGGTCTTTGCGCTGGCGGGAAACACTATCCATGAAGGTGGTGATTTCATCATTGCCCACATAATCCAACCATGCCATGAGGCTGTCCGCCTTGACCATGTTGCATGCAATGACATCCCCTTCCCCATTCATTATCTTATCGACCAAATCCTCTTGATTACGAGAAACTTCCACACGTACACTTGCACCGATGCTTTTAGCATATTCACGTGCAATCATGAACTGCAATCCGAAATGCTCTCCCCGAAACTCAAAATAACTTTCAGGTCCATAAAGGGTGAGGACAATGAGTTCACCGTTCTGTTGAATTTCAGGCAAGTCAAAGTGAGGATTGCTCTTCGGGGCATTGGCAACATACGGAGACTGCCCAGCATCATTGTCGGACTTTGAATCGCCACATGCAATGATGCTGAGCAGTAAACATAAGATGATGCACCAACGCCACATCATGATTATCCTTTGCGTTGGGAGGCACGGCTTTTCACACGCTGGCGTATCTCCGCCTTATGCTTGGCTGCACCCGACTTGTGTGCCCCTGTCTGATAACCTTTCTTGCGAGCCTTGGTTTTCACCTTGTTAGGGTCTTCTTTCTTATCCCCCTTCGCTTTGCCAAAATTGATGCCATTCATGATGGCATACTGGATTTCGTTGTCTGAAGCCATTATATATTAATGATGGAAAAGGCGGATGCCTGTGAATGCCATAGCAATGCCGTACTTGTTGCAGGTTTCAATCACATTGTCATCGCGAACAGAGCCACCAGCCTGCGCAATGTACTGCACACCGCTCTTGTGGGCACGCTCAATGTTGTCGCCAAAGGGGAAGAAGGCATCAGAACCAAGACACACATTAGTGTTCTTGGCAAGCCATGCTTTCTTCTCTTCAGGAGTGAGCGGTTCTGGTTTCTCTGTAAAGAAATTCTGCCAAGTGCCTTCACGAAGCACATCTTCATATTCATCGCCAATATAAACATCAATGGTATTGTCACGGTCAGCACGACGGATGTCGCTCTTGAAAGGCAATGCCAACACCTTGGGACACTGACGAAGCCACCAGATGTCAGCCTTATTGCCTGCAAGACGAGTGCAGTGAATGCGGCTCTGCTGACCTGCACCGATACCGATAGCCTGTCCATCCTTCACGTAGCATACAGAATTAGACTGTGTATATTTCAACGTAATCAATGCAATCTTCAAGTCGCGCTTGGCATCGGCAGGGATGTCCTTATTGTCTGTTGGAATATTCTCAAAAAGATGGTCACCCGTGAGGTCGATTTCATTACGTCCCTGTTCAAATGTGATGCCAAACACCTGCTTACGTTCAATCGGAGCCGGCGTGTAGTTAGGGTCCATCTTGATGACACAATAAGTGCCATTGCGCTTTGCCTTCAGAATCTCCAATGCCTCTGGTGTATAGTCAGGCGCAATGATGCCGTCGCTGACCTCACGCTTGATGAGGGTTGCTGTAGCCTCATCGCAAGTGTCAGAAAGCGCAATGAAGTCACCAAAGGAAGACATACGGTCTGCACCACGGGCACGAGCGTATGCAGTGGCAATGGATGTGAGCGGAATCTTCACGTCATCGACAAAATAAATCTTCTTCAAGGTGTCGCTCAACGGAGCACCCACTGCGGCACCAGCAGGACTAACATGCTTGAAGGAAGCCGCAGATGGCATGCCCGTAGCAGCCTTCAGTTCCTTAACAAGTTGCCAACTATTGAAGGCATCCAGCAAATTGATATAACCAGGGCGGCCATTCAAAACTTCGATAGGAAGTTCGCCCTCCTCCATATACACACGCGATGGCTTCTGGTTGGGATTGCAGCCATACTTTAATGCTAATTCTTTCATTATTGGGGTGAATTGAAAAAATAAATGATGTTACTTTATGTTTGATATAATCAATAAACGGAGTCATATAGAGGAATACCATCAGTTTTCCTGCTTGTCACTCCTTTCCTTATTCAACAAATCAAGCCTTGGCTTCAAAGCCTCCAAATCATCCCAACGCTCAGCCTTTTCCAGATAATCCGCACATTCCAACAAGCCAAAATTCGTGTCGGCATAACCTGCTGCCACCACTTGGTCATACAACAGGTCTGCTTCTTCACGTTTGCCTTGGTGCAACAGTACTATAGCCTGGTGCAACGACAAACCTTGTCGGTAGGACATTGCCACATCTTCAGGACATTCAGGGGATGAACAGAATTGATGGATGGCTTCCTTTGCCGATGCCATCCAAACCGCAGCCTTATCATATTGTCCCGTTGCGGTGTAGGCATCCACGATATTGATTGTCACTCGCGCCCACGTAGATAGCGTCTTATAATTTCTATTGGCATCTGCCATCTGCTTCAAGGCTATATATGCTTGGCTAAAACAGCTCTCCGCTTCGTCAATCCTGCCTAATTCCATCTGACAATACCCCATCAAATGAAGCAGAACAGCCCTCCAATGCTGTCCCAATTCCGAGGGATCCTTTGATACAATATCAAAGCCATCCTGTGCGTTGGATAATGCCTTTTCAACATTTTTCAAATGAATAAGAATGGTGGAACGAAGGTCGTAGGAATGGTATAAAAGTTCAGGACGCTCATTCATCATTTCCCCTGATTCAATCACCTTCTCGCAATAAGACTCAGCATCCGCTTCCTTGCCCATCATATAATAAATTCGTGCACGATAATAGTTGCTTCTGTCCGCAGAGAATTCCCCAGAAGCCTCCAAACTATCCACCAAAGAAAAAGCACGGTCAGAGTCAGTTTTCAGCACATTCAGAATCAAAGAGTCATTCGCACCATCCTGCAATAAAGATGCGTCCAATTGATTCCTGCCATTTTTCCCATTGCAGGAAAATAAAAATCCCGCTGTCAACAGAAGACCTATTATTACAATAAATATAAGTTTTTTGTCTTTCATTTTATATAATATATGCATCTTACAAAATGCAAAGATATGAAATAATTAATAATTAAGCATGATAAATGACAAATATTTTGTCTTTAGAAGAGGTTTTTCTGAAAAAAACTCACAAATCCGAACCCCAACTTTTAATTCCTAATTATTTTTATTTCTCAATTCTCATTTTTTCACTATCTTTGCACCCAATTTCAACGCATAGCATCCATTTACACATTATTTAATATATGAAGCAAAAGACAAAGTTGTCGCTCGACGACCTGAACAAGGGCAATGTATGGACAATCTCCCCCAGCGAACTCAGCCAGATGATCATTGACGCGAAGAAAAAGCGCGATGAGTATGTTGAAGGAGAGAAACACTACATGAACATCATCAAAACCGTGTTCGACATCCAATTCCTGAAAAGAGAAGACTCTGAGAAAGTGAACCAACTTGAAAACACTGGTTTTGAAGTGTTTTCCACACCTGATGAGAACGGAAACAATGCCATTGCCATCAGAAAGCACCCTATCAAGAAAGTGACCGACCTGACATTGGAGAACATCCAACATCTGGAGCCATGGGAAGTGCTCGACCTTATCAGCCATAATATGGGCACAGGATGGAAAGGCTTACCACTCGCCATTCAGGACATCATTGAATCAGCCTTCTTCGTGGATTGCACCATCATGCCAGAAAAGACCATGCGTAAGGCTGGTGGCATTATCGAACGCAGAAAGGAAGACGGCTATGACGTGCTGGAGATTGAGCGTGGCGGATGGATTGAAGGCATCTTCATGAAAGCGAAGCCCAAAGTGGAAAAAGTACACATTGACTACAGCATTGATGACGAAGAAGATGGGCGCAAGAAACGCCGTAAGCACATCAGCGACGAAGACGTGGATGACTACGACGAGGAGATGGACATTGAAGAAGAAGAAGAAGAGGAGGATATGGATGATGAAGAACTGAAGAAACTCGACGGTGAAGAGGACGAAGAAATTGAAGACGAAGAACCAGACGAGAACAATCTTCAAATTGAAGACATCGATGTCATCGACGACATCGCCGATGAAGAAGAATAAAAAATACACAGGCGTCCGACCAAGTCACTAATACTTAGTCGGACGCTTACTTTGTGCATGTAGAAGGATTTATCTGAAATCCACGAGGCTCTCTCATTCGATTGATAATCCATTGAAATTAAGAACGTTTGTATTCATTTATTGAAAAAAGTATAATTGACAATTCTTTTTCTTATGTGAAGATTCTCACAAAAACATATAGAACTTACATCACCCAAAACGATTGCTAATGTATTCTGGGAACGATAGCCTATATATCCTTGGCTCCGTAGCCTTTCTTTTCCGCCAACGCCCTTCTGTATCATCCTTCACCTCTTGCCTATGTCTTGTCTCTCCCGAGGCTCGTCATTACCTTGCGCCGAGACTCGTCATCACCTTGTGCTGAGACTCGTCATTACCTTGCGCTGAGGCTCGTCATTACCTTGCCCTCAGACTCGTGTCTTCCGAGGTGTGTCAATAAGATGCTTGGGATAGATGATGAAGAGGATGTGTCAAAATATATGCTTCTATAACCTCTGAATCGATGTCGTCGATGTCGGTTAACCGATGTCGTCGACGTCGGTCAGTCGATGTCGTCGATGTCGATTCAGAGGTTATAGAAGCATGTATTTTTACACACCCTCTTATATTTGTTATTCGTATTGTTAACTCTTTACCACTGAATCCAAGAGTTATAATCGTACTTTGTACTGTAGTCTTCGGGGGCAATGCGAACATTGGTGTTTGCATCCTTGCCCAGCAGGAACTTGTCGATGAATGCTTCCACTTCGGGGTATTGCACTTCGGGCAACTGGCAATGTCCATGACCAGCAACAATGGAATAACCGAAACGGTCTGCAATGCCAAAACGTTCCCACACCTTCAGTGCTGCATTCGCCGACACGTACATCGAGGGGTCTGCCAACCATTCATAATCAGGATTGCCCAAAAGCAACAAAGCACGAGGACAGCACATGGCGACAAGTTCGTGACGGTCGTGGGGAAGTTTATTCACCTTTTCTTCGCCAAAATCCACCTTCATGCTCTCTTTGAACCAGTTATAGTCAGTCTTGTCGAGGTTTTCCACATTACCCAATGTGCGCGACACACGCCAAGAAGCAGCACCGCCACCACCTGGTTCCTGTGCAATCGTGAGTGCCACACGCTCGTCGAAAGCACCGCAGAAGAGCGCCATCTTACCTGCATAGGAGCAACCTGTCACACCGATATGCGACATGTCAATCTTTGTCACTTCTGGTCCTAACTTCTGCAAGCCATCCAACAAACGGCTGAAACCCCAAGCCCATTCACTATAAGCCCCGTTTTCCGTCAGTTGAGGATACAATTTATCAAAAGCATAGTTTCCACGCCCTGCTGCTCTGCCCATCTGGGAGTAACTGTTCACCTGACGTTCGGAATAGACCATCATGGCAATATTGCGCTCTGTAAAGAATTTGTTCGGGAGTGCATTGACACTGGCACCAATCATGAGGGGATAAGGAGCCGCACCAGCCTTCGGATAGAAGATTTTGGAACTAAGCGTCAACGTCTGTCCATTGACATGCACATCGACAATCAGCGTATCGCCTGACATACGGGCATCAATATCCTCCATCGGCACCGTGGGCTTCAGACCTATTTCATAACGCTGGATTTCATGGGCGATTTCCGCACGGCGTTTTGCCCACTGCTTAAAATTCTTCACCTTGCCCTTTCCGTTGGACCATTGGAAAGGATCTGGCAACGTGTTCACTTCTGGCAGTTGCGCCAAAGGTGTGAAGGTGGGTTGTGCATACTTTGCTCCCGTGTTCTCCACCTTGTAAACAAGGGGTACATCACTTTTCTGTGCCATCATCTGCGTTGCCGTAGAATTGCACTGAAAACCAATCATCTGCACAAAGCAAATCATGGTTAATCCCCGAAATGTTCTTTTCATAAGTTTTGTTTTAGATTAGATAGATAAAAAAAGTATTTAAGTTTCTGAAGTTGCTTTGGTTTGGAACTAAAGAGACCATCAATCTTTATAATAGTCAATGTTCTCCTTGGTCAGCAATTCAATCGACATATAGTGGTCGCGAGGAATGTTCATCTTCAGCACACATGAGTTAAACATGGAGCGGAAGCAATCAAGTCCCTGTGACTGAGGGTGCTGAGCAATCAAGAAATCAGCCGAACCATTCTTGATGCACTGCACATTGGCATCTACGGCATCATAGCCCAACAACGTGACATGAGGATGGTCGGGCATCTTCTCTCGCAGGAAATCGGCAATGAGATGGATGGAAGAGTTAAAAGACAAGGCATGACGAATGTCTGGGTTTTCGGTGAAGAATTCGCTCATAATTTTCTGCATTCCCTGTTTATCATACGCATAAAGGTTCACGTCAACAATTTCAATCGAAGGGCAGTGTACTTCCATATACTTGCGGAAACCCACCTCACGGTTCATCTGCTGACGGCTCGCTACTCTACCCTCTCCCAACACCTTGAACAACGCAATCTTCTTCGTGTCAGCATCCACCGCCAACGACATGATGCGTCCAGAGAAAGCACCGCTCTGCAAAGAGTCCTGCCCATAGAAAATGCGATGATTGAACTCTGGCCAATTGGAATCGAGCAATGCATAGGGTATCTCTCGCTCATCCAACTGTGCCGTGAACTTTACCATGATGTTATAATTGAAAATCGGACCAATAATGACGGTGTCTGGATTGGAGTCCAATAGACTCTGACATTCTAATTTAAAGGATTCTGTATTGAAAGGGTCGTAGCGAAAAATCTTAAATGAAATCTTGAAATCGTTGAATCGGCGAACGCCATCGGTCAACCCGTTCTCCACACGCGCCCAATAACTATCGACTTCGTGCATGGGCAAGATGGCTGCAAACTGGTGTACGCTATGAGAAGCCAGTGCCGATGCGTAATGATTGGGGGTGAAGTTGATTTCGTCCAACACTTTCTGAACTCTCTCAAGACTGATAGGTGAAACATTGCCGCGACCATGAATGATGCGGTCAACCGTTCCGACCGACACCCCTGCCCTTTCCGCAATATCTTTGATACGAATCTTGGAAGTACTTTCCATCATAAAAATTTACCTTAACAATACTTTTTAAATCCTTAAATCTCTTATTGGTCTTCTGATTTCTCAGATAGGTTCTTCGAGGAATTTGTCCATAGGTATTCATTCATCGAAAAACCATGCAAAGTTAACGCTTTTTAATCACATAAAAATTTAATTGGGACAAAATTTCACCGAACAAATATTTTTTGTCGTCAAAACAACGATTTTCTCACAAAAAAGAATTACATTTGCACATTATTTTACTTTTATCTGTACACAAATTACATTATTATATCGATATAACATGGCTAAAATTGTAACAATGGGCGAAATTATGCTTCGCCTTTCACCTGAAGGAAACTATCGTTTTGTACAGGCAGAGAAATTCAACATCATTCCGGGCGGCGGCGAAGCCAACGTAGGCATCAGCCTTGCCAACTTCGGGCACGAGAGTGTGTTTGTCAGCAAATTGCCCAAACATGAAATCGGGCAGATTGCCGTGAATGCCCTGCGCAAGTTTGGCGTCAACACCGACTTCATTGCCAGAGGCGGCAACCGTGTAGGTCTTTACTATGCAGAGACAGGTGCGAGCATGCGCCCCTCAAAAGTCATTTACGACCGTGCCAACTCTTCCATCGCTGAAGCGAAGCCTGAAGATTTTGACTTTGACAAGATTTTTGAAGGTGCAAACTGGTTCCACTGGTCGGGCATCACTCCTGCCATCAGCGATGCATCGGCTGAATGTCTGAAACAGGCATGTATTGCAGCCAAGAAGCATGGCGTGACCGTTTCATGCGACCTGAACTTCCGCAAGAAACTGTGGACAAGCGAAAAGGCTATTTCCATCATGCGTCCACTGATGCAGTATGTGGATGTGTGCATCGGCAACGAAGAGGATGCCGAACTTTGCCTCGGTTTCAAGCCTGATGCAGACGTAGAGGCAGGTCTGACTGACGCCGCCGGTTATGAGGGCATCTTCAAGGCAATGGCAAAGGAGTTTAATTTTAAATATGTGGTATCAACCCTCCGCGAGAGTTTCTCCGCCACTCATAATGGCTGGAAAGCACTCATCTACGACGGCAAGGAGTTCTACCAGAGCAAGCGTTACGACATCAACCCCATCATCGACCGTGTAGGTGGTGGCGATTCGTTCTCTGGTGGTCTCATCCACGGTCTGCTCACCAAACCCACACAGGGCGAGGCTCTGGAGTTTGCGGTGGCAGCATCGGCTCTGAAGCACACCATTCCTGGCGATTTCAATCATGTATCAGTAGAAGAAGTAGAAGCACTGGCTGGTGGCAACGCTAACGGCCGTGTACAACGATAATATGGCAAAATTCGATAAATTAGCCGTTATGGCAAAGATTGGTGAAACAGGCATGGTGCCTGTGTTCTACCACAAGGATGCCGAAGTAGCCAAGAAGGTCCTCAAGGCTTGCTACGATGGTGGTGTCCGTGCATTTGAGTTTACAAACCGTGGCGACTTTGCCCATGAGGTGTTTGCCGAGTGTGTGAAGTATGCAGCCGTTGAGTGCCCAGAATTGGCACTTGGTGTGGGTTCTGTGGTGGATGCTCCTACGGCAGCACTCTACATTCAGTTGGGTGCCTGCTTCATTGTGGGTCCTCTCTTCAACCCTGAGATTGCTCCTGTCTGCAACCGTCGCCTCATCCCCTACTGCCCTGGCTGCGGTTCTGTCAGCGAGGTAGGTGCTGCCCAGGAATTAGGTTGCGACCTCACGAAACTCTTCCCGGGCGACGTGTATGGTCCTGCCATGGTGAAGAACTTAAAGGCTCCAATGCCTTGGTCAAAAATCATGGTGACTGGCGGTGTGGCGCCTACAGAGGAGAACCTTACCGCATGGTTCAAGGCAGGCGTTTACTGCGTCGGCATGGGCTCCAAACTTTTCCCCAGCGACAAGGTGAAGGAAGGCGACTGGCAGTACGTGACCGACAAGTGCAAGGAAGCCCTCGGCTACGTGAAAGCAGCACGTGAGGCCATCAAGAATAAGTAACTCTTTTACAAATCTTTAAAAACATATAAACCAATGGCAATTTCCAATTTGCAGAAGGCTCGTGCTGCTTATCAGCCGAAACTTCCAAAGGCACTGCAAGGTCCTGTAAAGGCTGTTGAAGGTGCCGCCACTCAGTCTGTAGGAAATCAGGCTGAAATCAAAGAGTTGTTCCCTAACACTTACGGCATGCCTGTCATCACATTCGAGCCAGGCGAGCCTGTTGAACTGCCTCCATTCAACGTAGGTATCATCCTGTCTGGTGGTCAGGCTCCTGGTGGTCACAATGTGATTTCAGGTCTGTTCGACGGTGTGAAGTCACTCAACCCAGCCAACAAACTCTATGGCTTCATCCTCGGTCCTGGCGGTCTCGTTGACCACAACTACATGGAGATTACTCCTGAGTTGATGGACCAGTACCGCAACACAGGTGGTTTCGACATCATCGGTTCTGGTCGTACCAAGTTGGAAGAGGAAGACCAGTTTGAGAAGGGCATCCAGATTCTTCGCGAACTCGGCATCAAGGCACTCGTGATTATCGGTGGTGACGACTCTAACACGAATGCTTGTGTATTGGCAGAATACTATGCAGCCAAGAAGTATGGCGTTCAGGTGATTGGCTGTCCTAAGACCATCGACGGCGACTTGAAGAACGACCAGATTGAGACTTCTTTCGGTTTCGACACCGCTTGCAAGACTTACTCTGAACTGATTGGTAACATCCAGCGCGACTGTAACTCTGCCCGCAAGTACTGGCACTTCATCAAGTTAATGGGTCGTTCAGCATCTCACATCGCGCTCGAGTGTGCACTCCAGTGCCAGCCAAACATCTGCCTCGTTTCAGAGGAAGTGGAGGCTAAGGCAATGTCACTCGACGACGTGGTGACTTACATCGCAGAGGCTGTGGCTGCCCGTGCTGCTGAAGGCAACAACTTCGGTACCGTCCTCATCCCAGAGGGTATCATCGAGTTCATCCCTGCCATCAAGAAACTCATCGCTGAGTTGAACGACATTCTCGCTTTGCCAGAGGCACAGAACATCACCAGTGCCAACGAGCAGTTGGCATTCGTCAGAGGTCACCTCTCCAAGGACAATCTCGCTGTGTTCAAGTCACTCCCATCAGACGTGGCTGCTCAGTTGGCTCTCGACCGCGACCCACACGGAAACGTGCAGGTGTCACTCATCGAGACCGAGAAGTTGCTCTCTCGCATGGTGGCAGACAAACTTGCCATCTGGAAGCATCAGGGCAAGTTCGTGGGCAAGTTCGGCACACAGCACCACTTCTTCGGCTACGAAGGTCGTTGCGCTGCTCCATCCAACTACGATGCAGACTACTGCTACTCACTCGGTTACAACGCATCCCGCCTCATCGCCAACGGCAAGACAGGTTACATGTCTGTCATCAAGAACACGACGGCTCCTGCTGCTGAGTGGATTGCAGGTGGTGTGCCAATCACCATGATGATGAACCTCGAGAAGCGTAACGGCAAGATGAAGCCTGTGATTCGCAAGGCACTCGTTGAGTTGGACGGTGCTCCATTCAAGTACTTTGCCGCTCATCGCGAGCAGTGGGCGAAGGAAACCGCATACGTATATCCTGGTCCTATCCAGTACTGGGGTCCATCTGAGGTATGCGACCAGACCACAAAGACTCTTCAACTTGAACAGGCATAAATAATGCCCACGAAACGTAAAACAAAAAGAAAGAAGAAAGGCACACGACGAAACCCTTTTCGCCGTGTGCCTTCTTATGTTTTGTGGACAGCGTTGGGCATCATCGTTGTCATCTACATCACTTTCTTTTACAAGACGTTCGTAGGTCCCTACTCTTTTCGTTGGAAAGCGTTATACGGCAACGTAACCTATCCCAAAGGACAAATCAGAGGACTTGACATTTCTCATTATCAGGGCGACATCAACTGGGACAAACTGCGCAATGCACAGATACAAGGTGCGCCTGTCTCATTCGTCTTCGTCAAAGCCACACAAGGCACCAACATTTGGGACGAAAACTTCAACCAGAATTTCTATAACGCCAAGAAGAACGACATTGTTCGGGGCGCATACCACTATTTCAGCCCTTTCACCTCTGGTAAAGCCCAAGCAAAGTACTTTTGCAAGATGGTGCAACTGGAAGAGAAAGACCTTCCTCCTGTGCTAGATGTGGAAGAAATGGGCAATTACAACACCACCCAACTGCAACGGGAGGTGCTCAACTGGATGAACGCTGTTGAGAAACATTATGGTGTCACACCGATTCTCTACACAGGCTACAAATTCAAGACCTCCTATCTCAACACGCCAGATTTCGACAAATACCCCTACTGGATTGCCCACTACTATGTCGATTCGCTCGAATACAAAGGCAACTGGACTTTTTGGCAACACACCGACGTGGGAAAAGTCGATGGTATCAAGGGCGACGTCGATATCAACGTGTTTCATGGCGATTATCAAGACCTCATGGATTTGACCATTAAAGCAGAAGACTAATGCAATACCTCTATGCAGACATCACCGTCACTCCACATTCGGAGGCGGCATGCGACGTGCTTTCCGCCATGTTGGGCGACATTGGTTTCGACTCTTTCGAGATGACCGACACGGGCGTCAAGGCATACATTCCCCAAGAACAACTCGACGAAAGCAGCCTTCAGGCGACGCTGGCAGACATCTTCATCCCCGATGTCCAGTTCTCCTACACCCTCCACGAATTGGAAGAAAAGGACTGGAATGCAGAATGGGAACAGAACAGTTTTGACCCCATCCTCGAACGTGAGTTTGGCATCCGCCTCAATCCTCGCATGGCATTCGGTTCGGGTGCCCATGAAACCACCTATCAAATCACGTCTCTCCTGCTGAAAGAAGATTTCACCCATCAGCGTGTTCTCGACATGGGCACAGGAACAGGGGTGCTTGGCATTGCAATGGCTATGCGTGGGGCACATGAGGTGGTCGCCATCGACATCGACAAGTTCAGCGTGGAGAATGCCAAAGAGAATTTTGCGTTGAATCACATCAACAAGGCAGAAATCCTGCTTGGGGATGCCTCTACCATCCAAGGCGAGTTCAACACCATCGTCGCCAACATCCATAAGAACATACTCACTGCCGACATGCCCATCTATGTGCAGCATCTCGCCCCACAAGGCACCCTCATCATCTCGGGTTTCTTTACCGAAGATGTGCCCGAGATGGAAAAAGTGGCTCAACATAATAAACTATCCGTCAATAAGATAGTCGAATTAAACAATTGGGCAGTCATGTCGCTACGTAAAGCCTAAGAAAGGCACCGCAGAACAAGCCCACAGAACACAAAATTATTAACCTATATCATTGCAATCCTCCACATGAGAAAATTATTGACGATTCTCTGCACGGCACTGGCTCTCCATGCCACAGCACAAGAAGGCGAACAGGCACAACGCCGTCCCCGTTTCCGTTTCGACACTGAACATCCAGACGTTCACGACCCCGTAATGGCACGTGGCGAAGACGGACGCTACTACATCTTTTCCACAGGCATGGGCGTTGGCAGCATCTCGTCAGCAGACCTGAAGACCTGGCAACCTGAAAAATCCGCACTCAACCCCATTCCGCAATGGGCTTTGGATTCTGTACGCGGTTATCGTGGTCACACATGGGCACCCGACATTTCCCGCCACGACGGCAAATGGCTGCTTTATTATTCCTGCTCCTCTTTTGGTAAGAACGGCTCCGCCATCGGACTTGCCACCAACCAAACACTCGACCCGCAATCACCCGATTACCAATGGGTTGACCAAGGTCCTGTCATCGTTTCCCACCAGCACGTTGACCACTACAACTGCATCGACCCGAACCTCATTGTCGATGAAAAAGGCACACCGTGGCTCACCTTTGGTTCCTTCTGGGACGGCATCCAAATCGTGAAACTGAAAAAAGACTTCAAGACCCTTGATGGAAGTCCTAAGACCATCTCCCGTCGTGTAGGCAGAAAGATTACTCTTGCCGAAATTGACAACATCGAACACTACACCATCGAAGGCAACGACACCATCGAGGCTGGCGACAATGCGGTGGAAGCCCCCTTCATCATCAAGAATGGCAAATACTATTACCTCTTCGTCAGTTTCGACTACTGCTGCCGAGGCGAACGCAGCACCTACCGTACTGTGGTGGGTAGAAGTAAGAAGGTGAATGGTCCCTATGTGGATAGCAAAGGACAACCGATGGAAAAAGGTGGTGGCGACACACTCATCGGTCCCAACGAAGAGTTTTTTGGTGTAGGGCATTGTTCAGCCTACCAGTTCGACGGTCAATGGTATTTCCTCTCTCATGCCTATGAGAAAGCCCGCAACGGACAAGCCAAGATTTTCCTCCGCAAGATGAGTTTCAATAAAGACGGATGGCCCGTTTTGGAAACAACAAATTAGCAATCAAGGGATTGATCCTTCCCTTAAAGTCCTATCAACTTTTGGGAAAGAAAAGTTCAGTTTGTATTGTGGATATATAGCAACGAGACGTACTAAACACAAATTAATTTATTTAATTCTTGGCAAAAGCATTGTCAATTCAGAAAAATGTCATAACTTTGTACACGAAAAATGTGAGTCGGGCTACACCTCAGCAATTTAAACGCGTTTTAATTGCCTTCGGTTTGCACCGTCCTTGCAGCCAAGAATAAGAACAGGAGATACAACAATGGCAACAGCAATCAAAGCAATCCCTACGCTGAAAGGCAAGGAAGCACGCGAGTTTCTTCGTCGTGCAAAAGAGGCCGAGCATGACTTTAAGGGAAACAAGAACAAGGATCAACATCCTTTCTGTGTGATGGCTCATGAGATACTGAGCAAGGCAGGGATGTGGTAACCCTCGAATTTACATATGTCTTTCTTGATAGAAAAATGCACATTCTTTGAACTGACAGAGGACGTTCTCGCCACCTGTCAGCCTTTTTCTTGTGGCAATGCCGATCTGGATGATTTCTTCCTGAATGATGCCACGCGCTATGCCCATTTCCTGATGGGCAAAACTTATTGCTTCCGTCTAAATAGTGACCCAACGAGGATTGTCTGTGCCTTGACCGTTTCCAATGATAGTATTCGGATCTATGATCTCCCTCGTAGCCGACGTGATTACATGAAAAGCCTTACCCATCATGAAAAACCATTACGCCGATACCCAGGCGTGTTGATTGGTCGTCTTGGTGTCAGCAGCAAATTTGCAGGGCAGGGAATTGGCAGTGAAGCTCTTGATTTTGTTAAGGGTTGGTTCTATTCCAGCAGTAACAAGACAGGTTGCCGCTTTGTTATTGTTGATGCTGTCAATGAACCGCAAGTCCTTTCTTTCTATGAGAAGAATGGCTTTCGACCTCTTTTCCCTACCGAGGAACAAGAATTTGCCTATACAATGGGGAAGAAAGATACTCCCGTCAAATTAGACACTCGTCTGATGTACTTTGACTTGTTGAATTTGCGTCAAAAAGAATAACTTTTCTCTAATTTCTTGGCCGCATTTTGTTTGTAAAGTACAGAAAATAAGCATTTATTTATCATATTCAAAAAAATATGAGTAATTTTGCACCCGCGAACTCATGCCGAGCCACCTTGTAAGAGGTAGATCGGCACAGGGAGGGAGCACTACATTTTGAAAATGCGTCGCTGACGCTTTGTTTTTGGCGATTCGAAACTACCACACTCGAAAAGCAAGTCAAGAACATAGCAGAGGGGGTGCTACGGGTAGGTATATACCGTTCCCGCTGGTGTGCCGATGGCTAACCATGCCATCATGCACACCTTTTGGGGTGTACTATATATACCAACGGCGTGGGTATCACTCTGTTCGTTTACTTGCTTGGCTGTGGTAGGCCTCGAATCGCGAACGAGCAGAAGCCAGATACCCCGCTATTCTTTTGTAGTTAAGATAATAAGAATCCGTCCGAATCAGGGTGTCTCTCGGACTTGATTAGTTTGCAAAGTATGAAGAGAGATAAGTATTGGGACTCCCTCAAGTTTATTTTGATATTTCTTGTTGTTTGTGGACATTGTATCGGGAGTTATATGCCTATTGGCGGTATAAACCAACTTCTATATAATTTTATCAACACAATTCATATGCCTATGTTCATATTCATATCAGGCATGTTTTCTCATATAAAAGACAGGAATAAATACAAGTTGGGGATTCTTAGGATAATGGAGACCTATATAGTTTTTCAGTTAATCAAGGCATTAACTCCTATCTTATTAAATGGTGACATAACACTAAGGTCAATTATATCTATTATCGTTGATCCCCGTTATACATTATGGTATCTGTTAAGTCTTGTTCTATGGAGGTTAATTGTTTTTTTCATACCAGAGAATGGCAAAAGGAATCATCCAATATGGATTATATTAACTTGCTTTTTTATCAGCCTGCTTGGAGGATTTATCCCTGTTGGTGGAGAGTTTTCTTTACAGCGTACTATGACTTTTCTGCCATTTTTCTTCATGGGCTATTACGCTAAAAACATTGAATTAAAAGAATATATAGCTAATATTCCTTTGTTTTTGGCATTTTCAGTATTGGTTTCAGTTTTTCTGATATACTTCTTTATATTTAACAAACCTATTGGCTATATTTTAATGGGCAAAGATACATATTGGTCTAAACCTGAATACTCGCCACTTCTGTTCTGCCTTGCTCGTGGTGTATTTCTCTTTTTCGCAACAATCCTAGGAGTCATGGTAATGCGTCTTGTTCCAACGAAACCATTATTATCACATTGGGGCAGTACCACGCTCTTCATATATATTTACCACTCTTTTGCAATAGAGGCGTTACGATTGGCTATCAAACGTGGGTATTTCCCTCAAAACGAGTGGATATTAATAATTATGTCTGTTGTTATCACAATGAGCTTAATTCTTCTATCACGTATTAAGTTCTTTTATATCCTATTAAATCCAATAAGCTACATTTTAAGAAACAGAAAAATATCTACCACATGACAAAATATAATTATTGGTGTTAGAGTTATGGAATCATATAAAGCCAAACGACTTTTTCTATTGCGTCGATAATTGAAATGACTAAACGGACAAGCCAAGATTTTCCTCCGCAAGATGAGTTTCAATAAAGACGGATGGCCCGTTTTGGAAACAACAAATTAGCAATCAATGGATTGATCTTTTCTCACACGCTCATAATACTCTACGGCGATGTCGCCATAGCAGAAGAGGCGTGTGTAGCGTGTTTTGATGATATCAGTGTGGAAATGGCATTCCTGCTCCATGTGCAGAATCTCCTTCCACGAAGCCATGTAGGAGCGGTTGTAAGCAGTCGAAAGATAGCGCACCTGCTCCTTTTTTGTGAGTCGGGAAAGTTCGGGATGGCGAAGATGTTGCAGGCGAATGAAGATGGCGAGATAACGCACCTGCCCTACGATGTCGTTCAAGCGTTTCAATCGGTTGAGCCGTGCAGTGCTGGTATCGTGTGTATCAAACACAAAGCCAAACTCCCTTGCCAATGTCGAGCGATTCCACTCTGCATCCACTTCCTCGGCAAAGGAAGGCTTCATCTGGAATCGCCCAATCGAGAAGTTGGCTCGCTGCTTTCCACCTGCCACATAGAGGCTGCTTACAGCCGCCTTCTCAATTTCGTCCTGCCACATGCTGTAACGCACCAGTTCGGGAAAGACCACCGCCTCTGCCACCGAGGCATCCACATCAAAATAGTCGAAAGTCTCTTTCCATTCCGCACAATGCTCCTTCACATACTGTTCCGCCTTCAGCCAATCGTCGCCAAAAACCCGCTTGTGATTCAAAGCAAATGCTGTGGTGCTGCCCATCATAAGCAGCAACCGCAGCATCCATTTACATTTTAGCATATCAAGCATTCCGATTCGAAAGTTGATGGGTACAAAAGATTCCCTCCTTAGAGTTTATAGGTGCAGAGCACTATCTGATTGCCGTCAATCTCCACCCACTGCAGTTTGTCTTCCTGTGCCGAGAAGGAAACAGGGTCGAAGTAACTCATGCCTTCGATGACCAGATAGCCGTCCTCTGCATACTCCACGGTACGCTTGCCGCTGCGGCTCTTATACTTGCCGTAGGCAGGCTTCTCCTTCTTTCTCTGGTCCTTCAAGTTCTTGTAGGAGGCTTTCTTGTTGAACTGCACCAATTCTTCCTCTGTGATGTCTTTCACACCATTGCAAGTCAATATGCCATGTCCCTTTTCATTAGCCACCAGCATAGGCCACTTTTCCAACAGCCAACAGATGGGACCGCCGCCTCTTCCGCCATTGGCACCAGCACCAGTCACGCCTCCACTTGGGAAGCCCACGTAACACCTGTTTTCAGAAATGGCGAACCCATATCCCTTTGGCAGCGTGTAGAGCACCTTCTTCTCCACAGGCGAAGCATCCAGTTCAGGGATGTCCTTATAGGCATCCTCCAGGATGTTAGCAATGCTTATCACCATGTTGAAGTCAGCACGCTCAAAGGCACATTGAGGGAGAGTTCCGTCTTTCACGGCATCGCCCATAATGCTGTTATATTCAGCCAAATACTTCTTTTCTTTGTCAATCTGGCGTACCAGCGAAGCACGATACTCCTTGGCAGCCTCCAGTCGATAGTTATAGAGCAGTTCGTCAGCCTCGGCATAGAGGGCATCCACCTGTGCCATGTCATCTGTAGCAAAGATTTGCTTGTAGATTTTCTCCAACTTGCTGTTATACTTCACGCCCAGAGCCGAATAGTCGTGGGCAGTTTCCCGTTCGACGAACTTCTGCATATCCTGCACCAGTTTCGCCATCCGAGTTTCCAGCGTCACTGCCCCACTCGTCATCTGCTTCATCTGCTGTCCAAAATCCACCGCATTGGTTGCAGCCTTCTGCATCTTTGCCACAAACTCAGGATGTGCCTTGATGTACGCCTCCTGCTCCTTCTCACTCATATTGGCAAACTTTTCCATTTCTCCATCACTCGTGTCAACACCCAATATTTTTGTCATCATCTTCTGGCGGATAGGCTCTTTTTGCGACTCAGGGATGTTGTCATCCCCCAAGATTTCCAGCTCCTTCTGCGTGATGCCAAACTGGTCGCAGATTTTGTTCTCCCACTTCTTGCGTTCTGCCTCAGTCTCGGCATCCGAACACCCCGTGGCATCCTCTTCCAACTGAGTGGCACGTTCCGTCACAGCCAGAATCTTCATGTAATAAGCATCACGCTCTTCTTGTGTGCTTCGAGCCATCTTCTCAGCCGAAGGAAGTGAGGGAAGTTCTGCCAAGAGTGCCTGCGACGTGCTGGCAGTGCTGGGTTTCACCACACCGTCCCACAGCAATGTCGTCTGCTTGCGCTTCTGGATGATGTCGGAGCCTTGAGGCACAGCCACCGCATCACCTTGGTCGTCTTCGTCCTCATCTTTCGCTTCGTCACTGTTCAAACCTGCCACCTTCGTGATGGCACTTTCAGCCTTCTGCTTCAGTTTCTTCAAAACGCCCTGTGCGTTCACATCGGCTGTACCCAAAAGGAGGAGCACAGCCAACATCGTCAGTGTTTTTGTCTTCATTGTTGTTATAGGTTTAAGTTAATAATTGATGTTTCGTGAGTTCTTTTTCACCACAAAATCAGCGTATCAGCAATGAATAGAAAACAAAGTTACTAAAAAAAGTTCATTTTACCCCCCCCGAATGTTAAATAAGGTTAAACAGAGCGTTTCTACTTCTTTCTTTCTCAAAAAATGGCGATTTTAAGATAATGAACATCAAATAACAAAAAAAGAATAGCCCGATGCTTTGTGTTGACATCGGACTATTCGTAATCGTGCTATAACCTGTTCAGACAGACGGTTTATCATCATTTGTTTGACAGCATGAAGCGGAATGTCACACCACCACCGAAGTCGCCAACACGGTCGTCCGACATCGCCATCATCATCAACTTCTTACCATCTTTCTCCACAGTATAACTACGAACCTTATCAGCCTTCAACTCTGCTGCCGTATAGGACTTGCCAGTCAAAGTATTGGAGAACTTTACGCCCTGAGCCTCAAACACATCAGCAACCTTGCCATGAAGGGCATCAAAGTCCTCTTCGGTCAACTGGTGGTCACGATAGAACTTGCAAGAGATGGAACCGCCAGTAGGATTACTCGACATATCTATCACCCTGATATTGGGGATGCCAGCAAAGTCTTCAGCCTTCACGCCCAACGCATCATATGAGCCTTCCATCCGGGGCTTGTTGTCAATGGGGTTAAGCGACACCGTCAAGTTGTATTCGATGTACTGCTCACCATCACGCTCCACCACCTCAAAAGCGGGGTTAGGCTCGTCAGCATAGTACTCGAACGACATCGGACGTTCGAAGTCATATTGTATTCTTAGGCACTTATCTTTCTGTTCGCCGGGTTGGAACAGGATGGCATCGTAGTCCCTGATGCCTTTGTCAATCCGCTCTTGCGTATAAATCGGGGTCCTGAAGCCTTTCTCCTGAAGTTTCTTCACCCATGCCTGCATTTCTTCCTTGGTCACACCATTATAATACACCTCATACTGGTAGGGACCATCAAGGTCTTCGAATTGTGTACACACGATTCTTCCCTTCGTCTCAATCTCAGGGATGCCATATTGGTCATAGACAGATGCAGGCCACTTGCCGTCAGCCAAACTGCCGCTGCCAGAGCCAGATTCACCACCAGCAGCACTGCCGCCATTATTGCCACCTCCGCAAGCCACCATCACCATGAGGCTTGCCATGCACATCAGTGCCCAACAAATTTTCTTCATAATAGATTCATTTATAAGTTAATACTAAATAGATTTCACAAGTTGCTTCATGGCGACAAAGATACGAAGAATTTCCGAAATTCATTCAACTTTCCCCCACCTTTTATATATTTTAGGCGAAATCATGCATCCCCGGCTTACGCCAGCCCCTTTACGAAGGGGCTTCAAACCTTTCGTGGATGCGTCCAGTACGTGACGGGAAAGGACGAGGCGAAGATACTGGCTTCGGACGGTGTGTTGCTCGGTTCTGTCGGCAATATAGCGGATAGTTTTGAGTATCAGCGAGGGCTTAATCCGAGGTGCTCAAAACCTGTCGGGCATATCGCATTGAGTTTCAAGCCGGAGGATAAGGAAAAACTGACGGACGAGATGATGGCTAAAATCGCACGGGAGTATATGGAATTGATGGGTATCAGGGATACGCAGTTTATCCTTGTCAGGCATCATAACACGG
>JAFUYM010000012.1 GCA_017470525.1 Bacteroidaceae bacterium | reverse complement strand
TATGAATTAAAATTCGTATCTGTGCCCCCAAATAATTTCAAGCATTATGGAAATAACCGTCATCGTTCCAGTGAAAGACCGACGCGACCACATCGGCAAAACCCTCGACTCCATCCTCAAGGCAGGTATTCCGCCCAAGGAAGTCATCATCGTTGACAACGAAAGCACTGACGGAACTTATCAGTTCTGCGAACAATACATCAAGAACCGTCCCAACATGACGCTGCTGCGCGAAACCTTCCCTGGTGCCGCCGCCGCACGTAACAAGGGACTCAAGTCGTGCAAGACCGAATGGGTCTATTTCTTCGACAGCGACGACCTTTTCGACTACAACTTCATCTCTACCTTCCACGACCTCAAGCCCGAAGGCTATGACCTCATTGCCGTGCCCACCAAGCAGAGGACACAGGACGGCAAAGAGCATGTGCGCACCTACATCACCTCCGATGATCCCCGTGTGCAGTTGCTTGCCAGTGTGCTCAACACTCCAGGCATGCTCTTCCGCACCTCCTTCCTGAAAGACATCGGCGCATGGAATCCCTCTTGCCGCATCTGGGACGATTGGGAACTCGGACTGCGCACCATGCTCCACCAACCCCGTGTGCTGTGGTACACAGGTCATGCATTCCACACCATCCGACTGCATGAAGACAGCCTTACAGGTAGTAGTTTCTCCATGAACTACAAGGAAATCATCCGCACCCTCACCATCATCATCGCACACCTCCAGTCCTCCATCCTACAACCCCTATCCACCTATCATGCTCAACATCTTGATTGCCTCTATCCCCACCTTGACCTGCTCATGTACCCCCTCTATCTGCGCACCTGCATACTCTTAGGTAAAATCCAGAATGAGCAGTTCAGAGGCAAGAGCCGTAATTATAAGATGGCATCGAAGGCACTCACTATTTTCCGCAACGACAACTTCCAAACCACTTTCTCCCAACGGTTAACAGGTGGTTTGATGCGCCTCTACACCATGCTGGGCGGCAGAGGTGCATGGCGATGGGCACTATCTATCAGTCAGTCGAAAAGAAGTAGGAAAGTGAAAAAATAAAGTGAAAAGAGGTAAAAGTGAAAAGTGAAAAATTTGCTACCGCAGCAGTTCGTCAATAATAGACTTGCAAGTGCGGTAGCAAATTTTTCATTTTTCACTCTTCACTCTTCACTTTTTGTGAATTATGAATTGTAATTATTCATTATTTCCTGAATATCCTACCGTTCTGAATATAGAGACTTCCACTGACAGGAGATTTCACTTCTATGCCCATCAGGTTGAAGATGCGGCTGTCAGAAGGTGTGGAGGCAGACTTCACATCAGAAACGGCAACAGTTGCCGTCACATCGGTATATTTGACAGCACCATCAGCGATAGTGGCGGTATAGTACTTATCCGATACGATGTAATTGATGTCGCTCGTTTGCGGCTTGCCACTACCCTGATTGAAAATAATGTTGAAGTAGTAGTCAGATGACGGGATGGTGACCGTCTGGCAATACCATGTTTCCCCATCAATCACAGTTGTTTCAGGTTGCTTGCCTGGCCAGTTTCCGTTCAGTTGAGCATTGTTATTGCTGTCCCAAATGTAGAAATAGACAGGTGAGAAATCAGCCTTCACATAGACGGTAGCAGTATATGGCGTGAAGTCATCTTCCCGGGCTGCTTGTTGTTCAGCCTCAATACGAGCCAGTGTCGCATCCCAGTCTGCGTATGCCGCAGAATTAATGTAATAGCAAAAATCATTGCCAGAGCAAAGCAGTTTGTAGTCAGCCGGGGCTGTGTATGCCATAGGAGTCTTGCCCACCACACAAATGAGTGAACCTTTTGTTCCGGTGGTTTTCACTGCATAATACTGTTGTGCAGAAGCCAACTGCTCGTAGATGCTGGTGCTGGTAATTCCTGCCAAACGCCGTGCTTCAATCATCCGCTTGATGTCGCCTTTTGCATTGAGCCAATGTTTCAAGAAAACACAGGGTACACCTGGCATGGCAAGCATATAGGCATTGGCAGCCAACGTGTCCGCCTTGAGAGGGTCTTGATTGTCGTTAGCCCGTTTCTCCGTGTCGTGGTTTTCTACAAACGTGACAGCCCATGAACGGTACGCCTCCTGATAGATGAGCGGATAGCCTCCTGCATCGGATACATTGCCTGCCAACAGAGTCCAGTTGTTCTGATGGATAGCATCACGAACACGATAACGAAACTGAAAGTCAAAAGCAGACGAGGTAGGTACATTGCCAACCTTTGTACCGTCAATCCAAGCCTTAATGACACCAGACCCATCCCAGCACTCACCTACCGAAAAAGCAGGCTGGGCTGCCGTGTTGTAGTCTGCCGTACAGGAAGCACTATAGCCCTTTACCATATCATAGCGGAAACCCGCATAGCCAATGTCATTGAGCAGGAAATCAAGATACGCCTTCACCACCTTGTTCACATTCTCCGACTTGTGGTCAAGGTCTCGGCAGCCATCCCAGCCAGTGCCCGTGTCGTTGTTGGCAGACAGCGGCACCCCCTCCTTATTTGCCTGAGTCAATGTGGTGCCTCCATCATCGTTCTTGCAAATGTCTGTGCTTTGCAACTGATATGTCACGCCTTTGTAGGTTTCGGAAGGGAATGAAAACCAACCGTTGGTGTTGTGGTGGTTGATGACCACATCTGCCACAGTGCCAAGTCCTTTCTCCTTAAAAGTGGCAATCATGCTGCGCAATTCCGCCTCCGTGCCGAACGAAGAGTTCTGATTGAAGTAGTAGAGCGGCATGTAACCCATATTGTTCTGATTGCTACAAAAACCTGAGTTCGGTACCCAAATAAGGTCGAAATACCGAGCCAATTCCTCTGCCTGAGCCTCCAACCGAGTCCATTGCGTGTCACGATAACTGTCCCAATAGAAACCTTGCAGCATCACCTCCTCTTGAGCAGATGACAAACAGCAGACCATCGACAAGAGAACTATTGATAAGATTTTTTTCATTGCTCTTTGTGTTTGGAAAAGATGAGGGTGTGTCAATTTACATCGTCTCAATTCCTCTAAATCGACATCGTCGATGTCGGTTAACCGATGTCGTCGACGTCGGTCAGTCGATGTCGTCGATGTCGATTCAGAGGCTATAGAAGCATGTATTTTGACACACCCTCACTAATTAAATGTATCATTATTGCTTTGTCAGCACCACCTTGTTTCCACCCTCATAAGCGAGGTAGAGTTTGATGTTGTAGGTGCCTGCACCCTCTGCAGGGATATTCAAGTCTTTACCCCCATTCTGAGAGAGGTTGTCGTAGGCAGCAGCATCGCCATTTGCACCACCCCAACTAACAGACCAGTCATCATTCATGGCAAACTTGAAACCGTCGGAATCGAGGTTCAGCGTTGCCTCCCAATAGCCACCTTCCACATTGTAAGTCATGTGAGTGGTCTGGTCAGCCTGATTCCATCCGTTAAAGTTGCCCACCACTGTGATAGATTCTACCTTCGTGAGTGCGTATGTGCCTTCTGCAAGGTTGACATCAATCTGATAGAAGCCTGCACCCGGATCGGGGCAGTTGCTGCCGCCGTTGTCTGCGATGCGACCTTCACCATCATACTCGTAGTCACCGTCCCAGTCGCCCTCATGTGGCTTGAACTTGAACTCGCCATTCAGATAGTAATAACCCTGATAGGAGCCATTGTTGTCTGGACCATAGAGTGCATGAGAGGTAGACCTACCACTTTCGTTGCCAATCTCGTAGAAGTAGTCTGCGAAACTGATAGGTGTGATGGTATAGGTCAAGTCCATCATATTGAAACTGACAGTGTAGTAGAGCGCGCCATCAGAAGCCGAAGTCAAGAAGTTATTGTCGCCACCAAAGTCTTTGCGCGACTGCAACTTGCCAGACAGAGCCTCGCTGCCGTTCTTCTCTGTATTACCAATCAGCACGTCCCAGTCACCAGCCACGAAGGCTTCGACATCGTTGCCTGCAAGAAGACTAAACCAGTTGTCAACACGGTTGCCTTCTGCATCGACAGGAGCAGCAAACGTGAGTGTGAACACTGGGTCTTCATACACATCTGAGCCACTATGTCCCAACCGCATAGCAATTGCACCCTCTGCTGAGTTGTTCCATCCTTGAGGGGTACCAATAATATAGTAAGCCTCCGAAATGACTGGAGCCTCGGGAGTGACGGTGAAAGTGATGTCCTGCACGGCACGCATTCTCTTCGTGTGGGCAGCAGAGGAATAGACATACACGGTAGCCACGCCAATCACTTCGCGAGCGACAGGACGCTTGCCGTAGATGCCCTCCACGATGGCAGCAAGTTCGTCTTTTGTGGTCGAGACAGTACCGTTCTCAGACGTTACAGGAAGAGCATACTGAGTGGTTGATTCCCCATCTACCACATCAACAGAAATAGAGTCGAACTCATACCCGGTTGGCAGGTCGAGCGAGTAAGTAAAGAGAGGAATCACATCGGCAGCATCGGCGATGACAATGTTATCATTCGCCATCTCGATGTCACCTGCATACGCAAAGGTCTGCATCTCCTCTTGCGGGTTGCTCTGTGGCGAAGCCCAGTCGTCGAAGTCCTCGCTGCAAGCAGTTGTCAACGCTGCAATAGCACAGCCATATAAGAATTTCTTAAACATAGTCTTTTGAGTTTTTTTAAGTTGAGAGGGAGGGGCATGCGGTGGACTCAGACCACCGCACAACCGCTCGCCTCGATAATGTTATTGTCTCACAAAACGGTAATTGCCTGTAATATCATTGAAATAGACGTCATAAGTGCCGTCCTCGTCAATGTAGAGATTATCGCCGTTAGTCACACCTGTGCCATAGTAGCCGTAAGAGAGGTTCGTCAGTGAGCCGCCCCAGTTGAAAGACCAAGAGTCGTCGCCCTGCTTAAACTTCACCTCTGTGCCAGCGGTAAAGTCGATGGTCAGATGCCAATCGTGGTTCTCGCCTCCATAAGTGGTCACTGCCTCCATGGCTGTGTTGCCCCATCCGTTGAAACTGCCAGAGAGAGCGATGCCAACATCTGTGAAGTCATGTACGCTGCCTTCGTATGCCGTGATGGTCGGTTCATTCAGTTTGGTGTCGAGCACCACCTGATAGATGCCAGCCGCAGGCACGGTGATATTGCCAGAACCACCATCGTTGAGTTTGTACTCGCCGAAACTGTCACCCTGGCCAATCTGTACAGCCCAGTTGTCGTCGGGTGAGCCACGGAACTTGAAACCGTCGGAAGTGAGGTAGCCAATCCAAACGATTTCACCTGCACCTGTGGCATAGTCATACGTGCTGTTTTGGCTGAAGTACATTGGCATACAACCAGCAGGAACATCGTTGCTCCATGAGCCGTTGCCAATGCAAGAACCAGTCAAGTACCAAAGCACGGGGTCAGCAGCCACCATCGACTGATAGTAAGGAGCGGTCTTGATGCTCACCACGTTAGAGTAGATGACATCGGTGGATGCCGTCTGAGCAGTGATGCGGAAATAGACATCCAACACAGCAGGAAGTTCCTCTGCGGAGGTGGCACCAAGCATGTTCACCAGGTTACGGTTGAGGTCACTGACTGAAATGCTGGCAGTACATGTCGTCAGTGGCTCGTCTGCCTGAATATAGTAATCCGCAGTGCTACCATCATCGTCCATCAAAGTGGAGAAGTCTTTGTCAACGGAGTACTGAACATAGTAGGTTGCTGCCACAGGGAAGCCACCATAGTTAGGCTGCGACCATGTGAGCACCACATCGTCCGTAGTCGCTTCCAAATCAAGTACTGACTCTGCTGTAGCAGGAGTGTTGAGCGTAAATGATTCGGGCATGTGCAAGGTTGGGTTGGAGTCGTTGTCGTCAGAGCAAGACGTCATGGCAACCAGTCCGACACCTACCAGCACGGGGGTCAATATATACTTAAGTTTCATAATCTTTTTTACTTTTTTTGTTGTTAATAACCAGCATTCTGCTTGAGGTTAGTGTTCGTTTCAAGGTCTGTGGATGGGATGCCAAACACGTTGAAGTTAGAAGAGAACGAACCGCCAGTTGGAATGTTGTTCATAAACTCCCAGAGGTACTCAGACTGTCCGCCAAAACGACCGAAGCGTACCAAGTCGATGCGACGGCGACCCTCGAACCAGAACTCACGTGCCCACTCATCAAACACATCATCGAGCGTGTAGGAGGATTCCTGTGTGGCGTTGGCACGGGCACGAAGTTCATTGATGTAGCCATTGGCAGTGGAGTTCAGACCATTCTTGCGGATGGATGCCTCGGCATAAGTGAGGTAAGCCTCAGCCACACGGAGGAGTGGAAGGTCTGTGTCAACAAATTCGATAGATTTGGCAGACTGACCATCGGAACGGACATTGCGGAACTTCACACAACTGAAACCTTCATCCGCAGCCTCAGTCGTCACGTACTGGCTATACCCTTTGCTGAAGAAAAGAGCACGGTCATCACCTGCTGCCGCAACCATCTCAGCAAGATTGTCTGTATCAGGAGCAGGTGTGGAACCAAAGAACTTCTCCACCAACTTACCTTTCACACGGGCGCACTTACCCCAACTAATATTAGTGCCCGAAGGAACAGCCTCATTTTCAGATGCACCATAGTTAGAGAACACGAGGAAGTTCATAGCATCATAACTCCGAGTCTCCTGACCATCCAGCAGCACAGGGAACACAGCCTCATACTGAGCACCATTCTGATTGTTGTCGGCAAGGAAGAGCATCTGGTAAGCGGAATAGCCGTTCTTGCTCTCCTTGTTCAGATGGTAGTAAGGACTCTTGATGACCTTCTCTGCATAGGTCATGGCATCATCCCAACGGGCTGTACCCGTGTAAACCTCTGCATTAAGATAGAGACGGGCAAGCAACAGGTAGGCAGCAGCCTTGTCAACACGTCCGTAAGTGTTCGTACCTTCATCGGCAAGGTCATTGATGATGTCCTTCAGTTCCGTCTCACAGAACTCGAACAGTTCCTTGCGAGTGTAGTAAGGAGCCAAGTCAGCAGAGATGGCTGTTGACATGGGACCTGCACCGTATAAATCCATCACGTACATATAATTAAGCGCACGGATGAGACGAGCCTCTGCCACCTTCTGTGCATCGCCTACCTGATTGATGTAGGAGTTGCAAAGCGTGATGGTGAAGTAGAGACGGTAGTACATAGCGAAAGAGAATGTGTTGCTTGCAGCAAACTGATTGTGGAGGAGTTCAGGCACACCTGCATCAGACCAGACCCAGCCAGCCTCATCGGTGGTGAACTCATTGAGTGACCAAGCCATGCGGTAGAAGCCTGACATACCCTCATTGTTGAAAATCTCAGCAGGGATGTCACCATTGCCTGCACCGCCAGTCTGACCTGTGAGCGAAAAACTTGCGTAGAGTTTGTTGAAGAGGGCATCTTCATCCAGCACCAGCGTCTGCTGCGGGTTGATGGGGTTCACATCCAAGTCACCCGTACAGGATGTGGTCACACCGCCAACAGCCATTGTCACAACAGCAGCAGACAAGATTGATTTCTTTATATTGAATTTCATAATACGTTTTGATTAAAAATTAAGACTTACACCAAGGATTCCAGTGAATGGACGAGGATAGATGGCACTATCGTAACCACCGCTCACTTCAGGGTCTATGCCCTTATAGTTGGTGATGGTAAACACGTTCTGAGCCGTAGCGTAAACACGACCGCTGATGTTGCTCTTGCCGATGCGGTTGAACGAGTAGCCCAGCGTAATGTTGTCACACTTGAGGAACGAAGCATTCTGAATAAAGTAGTCGGACTGAGACGAATTGTTGTCAATATACTGCCAATTCTTATCCAACTGATACTTCACCACATTGTGCCATGTGTTATTGCTATACACGTAAGAAGGAGACACGTTAGCGCGGTCATTCGCCTCGATGGAGTTATACATATAGTTGTTCAGGCTAGCACGAAGCGAGAAACTGAAGTCCCAGTTTTTCCAAATCAACTTAGAAGAGAAGCCCATCAGCACATCCGCATCAGCCTTCTTATAGAAGTACTTGTCACCCTCATTGATGACTCCATTTCCGTCACGGTCAACGAACTCACCTTGAATCGGCTGACCAGCCTCGTCATACACCTGTTGGAATACATAGAAAGCACTGACAGGATGTCCCTCGGCGTATGCCATCACAGCACCCGCACCGCTACCACCTACAGAGGCGTATGCATGTCCAATCGGTGCACCATCCGTCGAAATCAGATGGTCAATCTTGTTCTTGTTCCATGTGAGGTTATAGCCGACTTCCCAACGCCAGTCCTTGGACTGGATGACACGGTAGGTCAATTGAGTTTCCAAACCCCTGTTGTGGAGCGAACCGATGTTGCTCATCACACGAGTGGAGAAGTTGGTGCCAGCAGCCACCGCAACGGTGTTGAGCAAGTCCTCGGTCTTGCGATAGTAATAATCGATGCTTGCCGTAAAACGGTTGTTGGCAAAACCGAGGTCAACGCCCACGTTGTAGGTGGTGGTCTTCTCCCATGTCAGTTCAGGGTTGTAACCCTCAGGGCGGTAAGTGATGCCCGTGCCTGTAACTGGGTAGTAAGCACCCGAACCACTGACGGTGTAGTTGGAGAAATAAGTGTAGTCACCAATGCCTTCTTGCTGACCAGTGATACCCCAGCCGAGACGGAGTTTAGCATCAGACACCGCATTGCTCTCCTTCAAGAAAGCCTCCTCGTTGATTTTCCAAGCCAAAGCAGCAGATGGGAAAAGACCCCATCGCTTGTCCTTGTTGAAACGGGAAGAACCGTCATCACGAAGCGTGAAGGTGAAGAGATAGCGGTCGAGTAAGGAGTAGTTCACGCGACCGAACCAACTGACGAGGTAGTTCTCCGACTTGTAAAGAGAATTCTTGGTGGAGAAATAGTCAGGGTTCACCAGTTCGCCTGGATGCTCCAAATGCGTGGAGGGGTAATAGGAAGGATAGTCGTAATCTGTCTTGATATGGAAGTGCTGCCATTCGTAACCAGCCATCACGTCAAAATGATGGGTGTCGTTCAAATCTTTCAGATACTGAGCGTATGCACTCAGAGAAAGGTTGTACTTGTCCATTTCGTTCCAGCCCTTACTGCCATAATAAATATTATTGCTATAGTCGTGGGGAGATACCGTCTTGTCGCTATGACCATGACCAAAGTCCATACCACCATTCACATGCAGGTGGAGGTCTTCAAAGCCGTGAATCTTATAGTCAACCTCAATGTTGCCCAAAAGGTCGCGGCTCTTACCGATATTCTTCTGGTTCTTCAGTTTAGCAACAGGGTTATCGGCATTCAAGCCAGAGTAAGAATGAGTCCACGACGCATCACCAAAGTCTGCATAGACAGGCCACTGCCAATAACCACCATACTCCTCTGCTTCCTCACGACCATCATAAATAGGTTTCGTGGGGTCAGCATAAAGAGCCTTGCCCACAGCATCAGTCTGGGCAAATGAGTTGCGGGAAAATGCCATCTTGGCGTTAAAGTTCACCTTCAAATGGTCGTCAAGGAAAGTCGGAGAGAGGTTCACACTCGCCGTGTAACGGTTGTAGTTAGAAGTCTTGAGCGTACCGTCTTGGTGCGTGTAACCGAAAGACACACGATAAGGCAGGTTTTTCAAGCCACCAGTCACCGTCACATTGTGGTCGGTGTTGAAGCCTGTGCGGTAAATCTCCTTCTGCCAATCGGTATCAGCAAAGAGGTGGTTGCCGTTGGCATCCCAGTAACCGAGGTTGGCATACTCGTCAGAAGCCAGCCAACCCTCATCGTCGTCCGCATAGCCAGCAAGTTTCTTCGTGAAAGCCATATACTCCTTACCGTTCAGTACATCCAGACGCTTGGTGTTCACACTGAAACTCGCATTGCCATTGTAAGACACCTTCGGACCCGAATTAGCCTTACCCTTCTTGGTAGTGATGATGATGACACCGTTAGAGGCACGGCTACCGTAGATAGCCGTCGCCGATGCGTCCTTGAGCACGGTGAAACTCTCAATGTCGGCAGGGTTAATCATCGAGAGGGCATTGGAAGAACCTTCGTTTGCGCCATAGCCATCAAGGGCAAGACCGTCCACCACGATGAGCGGGTCGTTGCTGGCATTGAGCGATGAACCACCACGGATTCGAATGGTTGCTCCACCACCTGGTGTACCATCGCCAGGAATGACGCTCACACCGGCAATCTTGCCTTGAATCATGTCTTGTGCACTGGTTTGAAGACCGTGGTTCATGTCGTCGGGCTTGATGGCGATGACCGAACCTGTCATGTCATTCTTCTTCACGGTACCGTAACCGATGACCACCTGCTCGTTGAGGAGTTTAGCGTCTTCCACAAGAAGAATGCTGAGGTTGGGAGCAGCCGTCACCTCTTGGGGCACATAACCCACGAAGGAAATGACGAGCGTTGCTCCGCGTGGAACACTGAGAGTGAAGTCACCATTCAAATCGGTGACACATCCGTTGCTCGTACCCTTCTGCAATACCGTAGCACCAGCAACCTCACCCAAATTGTCCTTGACGTGCCCTTTCACTGTAATGTTCTGGGCAAACGCTGAAACGGACATGAAGACCCCGATGAGCCATGCCATCAAGAATCTCAAGTTTTGTTTCTGTTTCATGTTGTTGAATTTAGGTTTTTGTGATTTAGTTAGTGAATATTGTTAATGATAAATGTTTAGCATCCATTTATATAGGTGCGCGCACCTATATAAACTGGGATACCCCAGTTTCAATGGAAACAAAATCCCGTGTTTATTTGTTCGCCTTGATGCTGATGGCGAAACCTCCACCCGAGGCACTCTTCAGTTTCAGCACACTCTTGCTGTTGACCGTTTGCCGGGTGATGATGTAACTCTGTGGATTCTTGTCCCAACTGGCATCCTTGCCATCGGCATAAATCGTAGCAGTGTATTTCATGCCAGAGGTGAGGAAGTCGAGTTTGAGGGTGCTCGTATGTCCTTTCTCATCCACTGTGCTGCCCACAAACCAATCTTCCGAATGCTTGTCCTTGCGGGCTATGGTCACATAGTCACCTGGTTCAGCCTCCAGATAGAGACTCTTCTGCCAGTCGACGGGCACATCCTTGATGAATTGGAACGCATCCATGAAGGGTTCATAGTTCTCAATCAGGTCGGCAGCCATCTGAAGAGGCGAGTAAAGGGTGACATAAAGCGCCAACTGACGTGCCAATGTGCTGCGCACACGGCTATTGTTGTCGGGATTCACCTTCGAGAGGTCTGTCTGGAAGATGCCTGGCGTGTAGTCCATAGGACCACCTATCAGACGTGTGAATGGAAGGATGGTTGTGTGGTCAACAGGATTGCCTCCAAAACTCTCATATTCCTGACCACGCGCACTTTCGTTGCCAATCCAGTTAGGATAGGTACGACAAATGCCCGTGGGTCGCGTTGCCTCATGTGCATTCACCATCAAGTGATAGTCGGCAGCCTTCTGAATGCATCGCAGATAGTGATTGTTCATGAACTGACTATAATGGTGTTCACCGCAAGGAACAATATCGCCCACATAGCCGCTCTTCACAGCAGGATAGCCGTTCTCCACCATGAAGCGGTAAGCATCGTCCAGATGGCGTTCGTAGTTGATGACCGAAGAAGAGGTCTCGTGGTGCATAATCATCTTCACCCCCTTTGAAGCAGCGTAGGCATGGAGGGCTTGTACATCAAAATCTGGGTATGGAGTCACGAAGTCGAACACATAATCTTTCTGATGTCCAAACCAGTCTTCCCAACCAACATTCCAGCCCTCCACCAGCACAGCGTCGAAGCCGTGTTTGGCAGCAAAGTCAATGTATTGTTTCACATGTTCCGTGTTGGCTGCATGACGACCATTGGGTTTGCATTTGCTGTAGTCGGTCTTGCCCAACTGCACACTGAACAAATCATCGGTGTATGCCCAAGAGGAACGGTTGGTTATCATTTCCCACCAGACACCCACATACTTCGTCGGATGAATCCAACTCGTGTCCTCCAGTTTGCAAGGCTCATTCAGGTTGAGCGTGATGCGCGATGCAAGGATGTCGGCACCGCTCTCACCCACTATGACCGTGCGCCAAGGACTCACACAATCAGTCTGCATACGTCCCTTATCACCCACAGCATCGGGCGTGAGCCACGACTCAAACGTTTGAGTTGCCTCATCATAGTTCAAATGCATCGTAGCATAGTTGATGCAAGCAGCCTCATGAAGATTGATGTACAGTCCATCGTCAGTTTTCATCTGAAGAGCCGTCTGCACACAAGTGGGTCCCGCTGGTGTTTGCGAAGAATTGACCTGAATGGCATCTTTCATCTGTCCACGGATTCCACTCAGACGGGTTGTCTGGTACTCATATTCCTGAGTGTCGTAGTCGCCAGCCAGCCACCATGCCAGATGGTCACCAGCCATCTTGAACTGCGACTTTTCCTCCTTAATGATGAAATAGGTGAGATTCTTTTGCGACGGGAACTCATAACGGAAACCCAATCCGTCGTCGAACAGGCGGAATCGCAACATCATCGTTCGGTCATTCTTAGGCTGATAGAGCGTCACTTCCAACTCGTTATAATGGTTGCGGATGGCTGTCTCCTCGCCCCACACAGGTTTCCATGTCTCATCGAATGTACGCGACTGGGTGGAAGCAATGCTGAAGCCCATCTGCAAATCAGCCTTCTTGGCGATGTCCTCCTTCTCTGCAAACGACTTAAACTCAAAATCTGTTGCCTTGTCGGGGTTTTCCTCTTTCAGTTGATAACCCAGATGGCTCGTTCCAATCACGGTTTTTCCTTTATACAGAAGTTCATACGTAGGTCGCCCCTCTGCATCAAGGCTGAACGTCATCTCCATCCGTCCGTCTGGAGATGTCAACTTCTGTGCACTGGCTCCCATAACAGAGAGCAACGACAGAAGAATGGTAAAAGTAGTTTTTTTCATTAGTTAGTTTAGATTTACTGCAAAACAACAGAAAAAGGTCAGTCGTATTTGCAAATTTATATGAAAAATTTTAATTATGTCAAGTTTCGACGTGCTTTTTTCAAATGGAACACGGATAAACGGAAAAGAAAACGAGTTTTTTTCGTTGTATCACTCAAAATTGAGGATATAAATGCCACGAGGAGGCACAGTCAAGGTATCAACCAACACCTTATTTTTCTCGGTCACGAGGTCGTATGCCCTCTTGGCTGGCATCACTTCCCGATAAGGGTCCAAATTCAGTTTCTGCTTTTTGCCCGTACCATTCATCACCACAGTCACGGTCTGACCATTGCGTTGTCGGGCATAGACATAGCAGCCATTGCGGATGGCATAATGGATGAGTTTTCCATACGCAACCACATCATTACCCTTTCTCCATTGGAGCAGTTTCTTCGTGAAGTTAAAGTATTCATTCTGCAGAACGGTTCTTCCTGCTATCGTGAAGGCATCTCGTTCATCATCCGGGAATCCACCTGGAAAATCCTGACGCAAAGCACCATCGTTCATCGTTGCCTTGTTTGCCCACATGCCAATCTCATCACCCACATAAAGTTGAGGGATGCCACGCAAGGTGAGCAACAACGTAAGTGCCTGCTTGTAGCGTGTCACATTCCGCGACTTTTCTTCCGTGGATTGAAAGCGGTCGGTGTCATGATTGTCGAGAAATGTGAGCAAGTGGTCGGGATGGGCATACACCGCATCTTGACTGATGTATTCATACACTTTTGCCAAACCGCTACCCCATTCGTCGGTCTCTTCATCAACACAAGTGTTGAGTAGTGTCATGAGCGGGAAATCCATCACTGTAGGCAATCCGCTGTTCAGCGGTGCAGCCAGTTTGCTGTCTTTTTGCCAATAACTCACTCCCACATTATTATTAATCCATGTTTCACCTACGATATTGAATTCTGGGTATTGTGCCTCCACAGCCTGACACCAACGCTGCATGAAATGAAAATCATTATAAGGATAGGTGTCCTGTCGAATGCCATCAATGCCAGCATACTCTATCCACCAGATGGACGCTTGTGTCAAATAATCAGCCACATATTTGTTTCGTCCATTCCAATCAGGCATTTGTTCCGTGAACCATCCGTCGATTGTTGATTGGCGGTCAGTCTGAGAGGCATGGGGGTCGATGGTCGAAGAAGTCTTGTACCCTGTAGGTGTGAACTTACTGTCGTAGTTGAACCAGTCGTCCGACGGTCTATCCACAAACAGGAAGTTCGCCACGCCACAGTGATTGAAAACAATATCTTTAATAACCTTTATGCCCCGCTTATGTGCCTCACGCACAAAGTCACGGTACTCTTCATTCGTGCCAAAGCGCGAATCTGTTTGATAATAGTCAGTGATGGCATAACCATGATATGACATTTCCGCCATATCATTTTCCAGAGTCGGTGTAGGCCAAATGGCTGTGATGCCCAGTTCTTGCAGATAGCCAAGGTGCTGCCTCATGCCCGCAAGGTCTCCACCGTGACGAGCCATGTCAATGGTTCTCTCCCATTTTGACTCTTTCTTACCTTTATACATCTGTGCCTTCTGTTTCTCGGTAGTTCCCGTGGCAAAACGGTCGGGCATCAGCAGATAGACCACATCGCTGGCATCGAAGGTTCTCCGCTCCACCTGTTCACGCTGCTTCAATTCGTATGGTACATTTCCCACCGTCTTCTTGCCTCTTTTCAACAGAATGGTGAACCGCTGTGCCTGTGCTTTCTCTGTATCTATATATATAATAATGTAATTCTTGTTGCCAAACCGCACCACATCCTTCAAGACAACACCTTGTGCATCCTTCAGTTCCACGTCTAAAGAACCTATACCCGTGCCATGCAAAAGTATCTGCAATTCTGGATTCACCATGCCCGCCCACCAGTGGAGAGGGTGAACATGCTCTACTGCTATGGGGGCAGCCTTCACATTCAGTTGACCCGCAAGTTGGGAAAGAATCATCATAAGTAAGAGTGCTTGTTTCATTGGGTGACACAAAAGATTGTTATTGTTTACGATTGCAAATTTACAACAAATATTAACACCAATCATCAACCATAAAAAAAATATAAATATAAAAAAAACATAACTAATTGAATATTAATAACAATAATTATAAAGAAAATGATAAAAAAGTAAATAACTATAGAAAATATTTTTTTAACTTTGCAGGCAACAAACATACAACTAACCATGAATAGAATCCGAATCATCATCCTATTGCTGCTGCAAACAGCCTTGTCAGCAGAAGCACAGGAACTCTCCTCACTGCTCATTGAGTTGGACCAATGTGTAGAACAGAAAGAACAGCACCGTCTGCCACGCAGACAGTGCATTGACAGTCTGAAACTGGAACTCAGCACGGCACATGGGGCAAGACTCAATCATTTGTATGAAGCCCTCTACCAAAACTATTCGCATTTCCGCACCGACTCAGCCCTGTTCTTCTTAGACCGCATGAACGAAACCCCTGAAACCACAGGAGACAACACGTTGCAAACCCGTGTGGAACTGAATCGTGCCGAACAGTTGGCTATCATGGGAGCATACAGCGATGCCGAAAACATTGTGAAGAAACTCTCCACCCGCCAGATGGACAGGGAAGTGCGCACACGGTATTACCATGTGTGCCGCACCATCTACGGATGGATGGGCGACTATATGAGCAACACACCGGCACTGGCTGAGGAGTTCAGACACAAGACCCACCTCTACCGAGACTCCATCATCAAGACAGAAAGAGACGAAGTTAGTCGCGACGTGGTACGCGCCGACTATCTGCTGGCAGAAGACCATGCCGACGACGCCCAACACCTGATGGAAAAGCAGATAGGAAGGGCTGAGAAGGAGCAGAAATCGTATGTATATTTCGTTTTGTCGGAGGCTTATCGGCAACAGAACAAGCCCGAACAGCAGATGCGCTATCTCGCCCTTGCCGCCATTGAAGACTTGAAACGGGGCGTGACCGAATATGCTGCTCTGCCCATGTTGGCAAACCTGCTGATGGAAAAAAACGATGTGGAACGCGCTTACAACTACCTGTTTTGCAGCATGGAAGATGCCAACTACTGCAACGCAAAGTTACGGTCAGTGGAAATCAGCGAGGTGTTCCCCATCATAGAGAAATCATATAAACAGATGGAACAGCAATCAAGGCAGACAGAACGTGCCCTGCTGTGGGGAGTGAGCCTGCTCGCCGTTCTGCTCATTGCCGCGATATTCTACTTGCGCAAGCAAATGCACAAACTGTCGCTGGTCAGGAAAAAACTGGCAGAAGCAAACGGGCAACTGGCTGTGGCAAACAAACAACTGGGCATGAGGAACGAGAACCTGCAAGAAACAAACTCTCTTTTGCAGCAGATGGCACAAGTGAAAGAAGAGTACATCGCCCTCTTCCTCGACCGATGCCGCAAATACATCAACGATTTGGAGGCATTCCGGAAGTCGCTGCTGAAACTTGCCAAGAACAACCAGCAGGCAGAACTGATGAAGACACTGAAGGATGACACCCTCATCGAGAATGAGCAACTACGTTTTTACCAAGACTTCGACGAGGCGTTCCTCGACATCCATCCCCACTTTGTGGAAAGATTCAATGAACTGCTTCGACCAGAAGAACGCATCTCCCCAAAGAAAAACGAGCGGCTCAACACCGAATTGCGCATCTTCGCCCTCATCCGGCTCGGAGTGACTGACACGGCACAAATTGCCCAGTTCCTCAATTACTCACTTCCCACCATCTACAACTACCGTTCCAGAATTCGCCTCAAATCGCTCTACAACAAGGACGAATTTGAGAAAAAACTCATGGAACTGTAAGAAAAGATTTTTAAGGGAACTCATCTTTTACCGCAAGCAGTCTTTGAAAAACCAGAAAAAACAAAAGGCTCTTCTTTAAAAAGGAATGTCGGTTTTTTATGGTTTTTCTAAAGACGCGAAGCGTTAAAAAGGATGAATTAAAAAAGCAAGCCGCATGGTTAATTATGAATTATGAATTAAAAATCGTATCTTTGCAGCCAAAATGCAGGTTTTTATTCGTCAAATTCAATCCAAACAAAAATGTTGCGATTCAAACAAATACTTCTCATCGCCTCTTGTGCTGCAGTCACGATGGCACAGGCTCAACTTGTCCACCCCTCCATCGGGACAAAGGCACAGTCAGACGATGGAAGAATCAGCATCGAACTGATTGGCAAGAAACAATTCTTTGCCCCTGGCGACAAGGCGACGGCTGACGGCGACATCAATTCGCCCAAGTCCATCAACATACACCCCAACGGCAAGAAACTATACGTAAACTCGCTGGAGGGAGCCACCACCGTGGTCTATGACACGCAGACCTACCAGAAACTGACCGTCATCAGACACCAGTTTGACCACACGAAGAATGCAGCCCTGTGGAGCAAGCCATCGGGACTATACCCCTTCACCCACTACCAGAACGACCACCTCAACACATTCTATGGCAAGCCCGTGGAGAGCACATTCACCCATGGAGGCAAGTTCCTGTGGATTCCCTACTACAGGCGGAGTTACGACATCAACGCCCAAGACCCATCGGCTGTTGCCATCATCGACACCCAGAAAGACAAAATTGTCCGCCTGATGGAGACAGGACCACTGCCCAAGATGATAGCCACGTCGCCCGACGGAAAATGGGTTGCCATTGCTCATTGGGGAAACAACACCGTGGGCATCATCGACATCAGCAGCCCCGACCCGAAGCAATGGAAACACAAGGCATGCCATGTGGTCGATTATCAGTTGAAACTCGACTTTCCTCTCGACCGCTCTGTCAATCGCGACAACGGCAGCGGCTATGCCCTCCGAGGCACGGTGTTCACCCCCGACAACCACTACCTGCTCGTGGGTTGCATGGGAGGCGGCGGAGGCATCGCCGTGATTGACTTGAAGAAGTCAGAATACCTCGGACGTTTGCAAGGCATGATGGGCAATGTGCGTCACCTCGTTCTGAAGAACGGCTATCTCTACCTGAGCATCAACAACGCCGGCTATGTGCAGAAGATTGCGCTCGACACAGTGCTGAATGCCATTCCGAAAATGAAGAACAAACGCGGCACCCTGACGGGCTGGAAAAACTGCAAGGTAGGCAGCGGCGCACGGACGATTGAACTATCCCCATCAGGCAAATACATCTTCGCCGCCTGCAACAATGCCAGCGCACTCTATGTGGTGGACGCCAAAGCGATGAAAGTGCTCACCAGCATCCCCGCCGACAGTTATCCCGTCGGGCTCGACATCTCGAAAGACGGCAAATACGTCTTCACCACCGCACAGGGACACTCTGGAATCGGTGGCGGCAATGCCGTCGATATCTTCAAAGTAACGTATAACAAATAACAGATTTTTTAAGGGAACTCATCTTTTACCGCAAGCGGTCTTTGAAAAACCAGAAAAAACATAAAAAAACAGAAAAAACAAAAGGCTCTTCTTTAAAAGGAAAGTCGGTTTTTTATGGTTTTATTCGGTTTTTTATGGTTTTTCTAAAGACGCGAAGCGTTAAGAAGAACTTATGAAACTTAAATGAAACAATTACCAATGATGAGAAAACACATCTCTTTCTGTTTCTTATTTGCTTCCACAGTCTTCGCCCAAGCGCAACTGAAGATTGTGCATCCAGCCATCGGCACCCAAGCCTACTCCGCCGACAGCACATTCTGCATCGAACTGATTGCCAAAAAACAATACTTTGACCCAGCAGACTCGCTGACAGCCGACCAGGACATCAACTCACCGAAATCGGTGAATATGCACCCCAACGGCACCAAATACTACGTGAACTCCCTCGAAGGGGCAACCACCGTCGTGTATGACTTCAAGACCAACCAGAAGTTGAAAGTCATCCGCCACGAGTTCACCGAAGCCGACACCGTCCTGCTGATGGGGGCAACCCCTTACTATGAGTTCACCCACCATCTGCCCGACAGCAACCATCCAGCCTCCCCATTCGGAGGTTGGGGCGCATTCTACGGCAAGCCAGTGGAGAGTGCCTTCACACATGGAGGCAAGTACCTCTGGGTGCCCTACTACCGCCGTTCCTACGACCTCAATGCACAAGACCCCTCGGCAGTCGCCATCATCGACACCCAGACCGACTCCATCATCCGACTCATGGACACAGGACCGCTGCCAAAGATGATAGCCCCATCCCCCGACGGCAAACTGCTCGCCATCACCCACTGGGGCGACAACACCGTGGGCATCATCGACATCAGCAGTCCCCACCCCGCCGACTGGCACTATCGCTCACTTGCCATCATCGACCAGAAACTGAAACTGAACTTCAGCCTCACCAAACAGATAGACCGCGACAACGACAGCGGCTACTGCCTGCGTGGCACCGCCTTCACCCCCGACAACCACTACCTGCTCGTGGGCTGCATGGCAGGCAACAACGGCATCGCCATCATAGACCTCCAACCTTCTTCCCATACCCCCCAACAGGGAAGCCAGAGAAGTCTTGGAAAACCAGAGGGGACTCCTCAATACCTCGGACGCATCACCGGCAACATGCCCAACCTGCGCCACATCATCATCCGCGACGGCTATCTCTACCTGAGCATCAACCGCGACGGCTACATCCAGCGCATGCCCCTCACCCAGTTCCTCGAAGCCGTTCCAGCCCTCATGGCTTCGTCCAACAAGACCACCACCCACACCGGATGGCAGAACTGCCAAGTAGGTGCAGGAGCCCGCACCATCGAGACCTCGCCCGACGGCCGCTACATCTATGCCGCCTGCAACGCCAGCAGCACCCTCTACGTAGTTGACACCCAGACCTTCCAAGTCATTGCCCACATAAACGGCGACAGTTATCCCGTCGGGCTCGAAGTCTCCCAAGACGGCAAAAACGTCTTCACCACCTCCCAAGGTCGCTCCAACGGTGGCGGCAACTGCGTGGACATCTTCGAAGTAACGTATAACAAATAACAGATTTTAAGGGAACTCCTTTTTACCGCAAGCGGTCTTTGAAAAACAAGAAAAAACCAGAAAAAACAAAAGGCTCTCCTCTAAAAAGAATGTCGGTTTTTTGAGGTTTTATTTGGTTTTTTATGGTTTTTCTAAAGACACGAAGCGTTAAGAAGAAGTTACTAAACATAATTCAAAAAATTACCAGTATGAAAAAATACATTTCCATCCTTGCCGCCCTGACCGTCTCAATGGGACTGACGGCACAAACCTACACCAACCACTACCCCAAAGAACTGAACAAACTCGCCACAAGATGGGCGAAAAAAGGCGAATGGCGCAACGGATTCACCAAAGCCTCACCAGCCCCGACCGTAAACCTGGTGGAGTTCTACCTTCAGTATCAAAAGAACCCCCAGCAATGGAACGCCCTGTTCCAATGGCTGCAAGAGACCGATTTGCTTGCCATCCCGGCAGGCCGCATCCCCATCCCCGGCACCACGCTGACCGTCAGTGTCGAGGATGGCGACAACTGGTGCTCACAAGATGACCTCCGTGCAGGCAAAGGCTCCGAAAGTCACTACCAGAAAATCGACTTCATGTACGTCGTGCGAGGCACCGAAGGTTTCTGCCGACTCGACCACGAGACCTCCACCCCACGCTCCGACTACAAGCCCGACCGCCTCGACTACCACTTCCAGTACGACCGCTTGGAGCAATTCACCTCCATCCCAGGCACCTTCAACATCATGTTCCCCTGCGACTGGCACATCGCCAAGGTAAAGACCAACGCCGAAAGCCAAAACCTCCGAGTGCTGGTGATTAAAGTAGATTACAAACTATAGAAACAGATAACCCATGAACAATATATTTGCAAAACTCATCGCCAAGGCAACCGGCATCAGCGAACGGCAAGTGGCAGGCACCGTCGGACTCCTTGAAGAAGGATGCACCATCCCCTTCATCAGCCGATACAGAAAAGAAGTGACAGGCACCCTCGACGAGGTGCAGGTGGCAAGTGTCAACGATTATCTGGAGAAACTCAAGGAACTGGAGAAGCGGAAAGAGACCATCCTCAGCACCATCGAGGAGCAAGGGAAACTGACACCCGAACTGCGGACACGCATCGAAAACTCGTGGGACAGCACCGAACTCGAAGACATCTACCTGCCCTACAAGCCCAAGCGCAAGACCCGTGCCGAAGTGGCGCGTCAGAAAGGACTGGAGCCATTGGCAACCTTCCTCATGCTGCAAAACCCCAATGCCGACATCGCCGGGAAGGTGAAGGAATTCATCTCCGAAGAGAAAGGCGTGAAGACCGCCGACGAAGCCATCCAAGGCGCACAGGACATCATCGCCGAACAAGTGAGCGAAAGCGAAGAAGCCCGCAACATCGTCCGCTTCAACTTCAAGCGAGACGCCGTCATTACGTCCGCCAAAATCAAGCCCAAGGCAAAGACCGAAGAGGAAGAAAAAGCATGGGAAGAAAAAGCACAGAAGTACCGCGACTACTTCGACTTCTCGGAGAAATTGTCACGATGCGCCTCCCACCGCCTCCTCGCCATGCGCCGAGGCGAGGCAGAAGGCATCCTGCGGGTCAGCATCAGCGGCGACGACGAGCGATGCCTCGACCGTCTCGACCAACAATTCCTCCGCAACTCCAGCCGGAGCGCCGAACTCGTGTGGGATGCCATCGAGGACGGCTTCAAGCGACTCCTCAAGCCCAGCATCGAGACCGAGTTCGCCAACCTCTCCAAGGAACGAGCCGACCAGGAAGCCATCCGCATCTTCGTGAAGAACCTCGAACAACTGCTCATGGCAGCCCCCTTGGGACAGAAGCGTGTGCTGGCACTCGACCCCGGCTTCCGCACTGGCTGCAAAGTCGTCTGCCTCGATGCCGAAGGCAACCTCCTCCATAACGAAGCCATCTACCCTCACCCTCCCAAGAACGAACGCCGCGCCGCAGCCGACAAACTCTGGACCCTCACCCGACAATACAAAATCGAAGCCATCTCCATCGGCAACGGCACCGCCAGCCGCGAAACCGAGGAATTCGTGCGCGGGCTTGGTCTGCCCAAGGAAATCCAAATCTACGTCGTCAGCGAAGATGGAGCCAGCATCTACTCCGCCTCCAAGGTAGCCCGCGAGGAATTCCCCGACTACGACGTGACCGTGCGCGGCGCCGTCAGCATCGGCCGCCGACTCATGGACCCCCTGGCAGAACTCGTGAAGATAGACCCCAACTCCATCGGCGTGGGACAATACCAGAAAGACGTGGACCAGAAGGAACTCAAGCACTCCCTCGACCAGACCGTGGAGATGTGCGTGAACAAAGTGGGCGTCAACGTCAACACCGCCAGCAAGCACCTGCTCACCTACATCTCCGGACTCGGACCCGCCATAGCCCAGAACATCGTCACCTACCGTGCCCAGAATGGAGCCTTCACCTCCCGCCGCGACCTGCTCAAAGTGCCCAAACTCGGTCCCAAAGCCTACGAACAGGCAGCAGGCTTCCTGCGGGTGAGCGGCAGCAAGCAGCCCCTCGACAACAGCGCCGTCCACCCCGAGAGTTACCCCATCGTCGAGCAGATGGCAAAAGACCAGCACTGCACCGTAGCCCAACTCATGGCAAGCAAGGAACTGCGCGAGAAAATCGACATCCGCCGCTACGTGACCGACAAAGTGGGTCTCCCCACCCTCGAAGACATCATGCAGGAACTCGACAAGCCCGGACGCGACCCCCGCCAGCAACTCACCGTGTTCGAGTTCTCCAAAGACGTGAAGGAACTCGCCGACGTTCAGGTAGGCATGACCCTGCCTGGCATCATCACCAACATCACCCAGTTCGGCTGCTTTGTCGATGTCGGAGTCCACACCAAGGGACTCGTCCACATCAGCGAACTCGCCGACCACTTCGTGAAAGACCCCTCCGAGGAAGTGCAACTCCACCAGCACGTCAGAGTCCGTGTCATCGGCATCGACCCCCAGCGCGGCAGGATGCAGTTGAGCATGAAAGGGCTGGCATAAACTGCCTACCACACAGACAAATCAAGAAGGCTCTGCAAGCAAACCACTTGCGGAGCCATCACCATATATCCCGAGAAAGTGAAACTGAAGCATCTGGAAGGAGAGCCCGAGAAATACCCCCTGAACCGGGCAAGAGGACTCGTCATCAACGACGAGAACATCCGCATCAACATCATCGACCCTCTGGGACTGAACACACATAAACCGGATTCCAACCAATAACGGAACCGCTGACCCAAAATCCGCTGACCCGAACTGATAGTTCGCACCTTTGTGGAATGATGACATTCGTTCGATATGCAACAAAAAAGACCCCCGTTAAGGACGAGGGTCAAACCTAAATGTTTTCACAACGGAATAATCCTTATTGTGAATTGCTACAAATTAGTTTTGCAAATATAAGAATTATTTTGTAAATTTGCAAAATAATTAACAAAAAAAGAAGAAGCCATGAAAAAAATCCTCGGATTAGACCTCGGAACCACCAGTATAGGATGGGCTTTGGTAAATGAGGCTGAGCATGATGAAGAGAAGTCTTCCATCATCAAACTGGGTGTGAGAGTTGTACCTCTAACTGTTGATGAGCAAACGAATTTTGAAAAGGGGAAAAGTATAACCACCAATGCTGACCGCAACCTCAAGAAAAGCATGAGGCGGAATCTACAACGCTATAAACTTCGCCGTGAGCATCTAATTGAGTGTCTAAAAAAGAACCACATCATTGCCGATGACACGATACTTTGCGAGCAAGGCAACTTCACAACATTCCAAACATACAGAAACCGTGCCAAGGCTGTGACAGAAAAGATTTCTCTTGATGAGTTGGCAAGAGTCTTGTTGATGCTCAACAAGAAACGAGGATATAAAAGTAGCCGTAAAGCCACCTCTGACGAAGGGACACTGATAGATGGAATGTCCATTGCGAAAGAATTGTACGAGAACAACATGACCCCAGGTGAATATGTATATGATTTGCTGAGAAATGGGAAGAAATATGTACCAGATTTTTACCGTTCCGATTTGGAGCATGAATTGAATCGTATATGGGATGTCCAGAAACTATATCACGATGACATATTGACTGATGAGTTCAGAACTCAAATTGAAGGAAGGTCAAAGACCAACACCTCAAAAATATTTCTTGCAAAGTACGGAATCTACACAGCCGAGAACAAAGGGAAAGACAAAAGACTTCAAGCATACAAATGGCGGAAGGAAGCCTTGCACACCCGACTCACACAAGAGGAACTTGCTTTTGTCATCGCTGATGTTAATGGTGCCATCAACAATTCGAGCGGTTATCTTGGAGCCATCAGTGACAGAAGCAAGGAACTCTACTTCAACAACCAAACCGTTGGTCAATATCTGATGGCGCATTTGGACAATGACCCACATTTTAGTCTCAAAAACAAAGCATTCTATCGTCAGGACTATCTGGATGAATTTGAAAAGATATGGGAGCACCAAGCACTATTTCACAAAGAACTCACTCCCGATTTGAAGAAAGAAATCAGAGATATCATCATCTTCTATCAACGTCCATTGAAGAGCAAGAAAGGCATGTTGGACATCTGCGAATTTGAGAACAGACAGGTTGAGGTAGAAGTAGACGGCAAGAAAAAGACTAAGACCGTAGGATTGAAAGTCTGCCCCAAATCATCTCCACTCTTTCAAGAATACAAAATTTGGCAAATATTGAACAACCTTAAAGTTACTGATACGCTTACATTCGAATCGTGGTCACTTGAACAGGAGGAAAAAGAACTACTATTTGAAGAATTAACGGTTAAAGCAAAACTTTCTAAATCAGAAGTCCTCAAAACCCTCTATGGAAAGACCAAAAATCTTGATTTGAATTATAAAGAAATAGAGGGCAACCGTACTATGGCTGCCATATGGCAAGCATGTCTCAAAATTGTTGCCATGACAGGACATAATGAATATGATGCGACGAAGTTGAAGGGCTCCGACTTGAAAGGAATTGTGGAAAGCGTTTTTAAAGGTCTGGGGTATCACACAGATTTCCTGACATTCCATGCAGAACTGGAAGGTAAAGATTTTTACCAACAACCTGCTTACCAATTGTGGCATCTGTTATATTCATACGAAGGCGACAATTCCAAAACTGGAACGGAAAAACTAATTGAGAAGATTACGGTTCTGACAGGACTGGAAAGAGAATATGCTTCAGTCCTTGCTAATGTGATTTTCAAAGAAGAATATGGGAACTTGAGCGCCAAAGCCATTCGGAAGATTCTTCCATTTATGAAAGGAGGCAACGAATATAGCCTTGCATGTGAATATGCTGGCTACAGACATTCTAAAAATTCTCTGACAAAAGAAGAGATTGATAACAAGATTCTTGTTGACCATCTGGATTTGTTACCACGCAATAGTTTGCGCAACCCTGTCGTAGAAAAAATCCTGAATCAGATGATTAACGTGGTGAACGCTCTTTCTGCCACATACGGGAAACCTGATGAAATCAGAATAGAGTTGGCAAGAGAATTGAAGAAAAGTGCTAAAGAGCGTGAACAACTGACCGATTCTATCAACAAAGCAAATGCACTACACGAGAAATACAAAGAGACACTTGAAAAGGAGTTTGGCATCAAGCATGTAAGCCGCAACGACATACTTCGTTATCGCCTTTATCTGGAACTGAAAGAGAATGGTTTCAAGACTCTTTATACGAACACCTATATACCCCGTGAAAATTGTTCAGCAAAGAGTTCGACATTGAACATATCATACCTCAAGCCAAACTTTTTGACGATTCTTTCTCAAACAAAACTTTAGAGAAACGCGATGCCAATATTGAGAAAAGCAATGCTACAGCATACGACTATGTACTGTCTAAATATGAAGCACAAGGAGCAGAAAAATACAAGACAAAAGTAGATGACTTGTATAAAAATGGAGTCATCAGTAAGGCAAAGCATGACAAACTGTTGATGAAAGAATCTGACATACCAGAAGGGTTCATCGACAGGGATTTGAGAAACTCTCAATATATTGCCAAAAAGGCACGAGAAATCTTGGAACAAATGGTGAAATTTGTTGTTCCGACAACAGGTTCTATTACAGACCGATTACGTGAGGATTGGCAACTGATTGACGTGATGCAGGAATTGAACTGGGATAAGTATGACAAATTAGGTTTGACGGAGACGTACACCGACAAAGATGGCAGAGAAATTCACAAAATCGCAGGCTGGACAAAACGCAATGACCACCGCCATCATGCAATGGATGCACTCACCATCGCATTCACCACTCGTTCCATCATTCAGTATCTGAACAACCTAAATGCAAGGAGTGATAAATCAAGTAGCATTTATAGTATTGAAAAGTCTTGCCTTTACCGAGACAAACACGGCAAACTCCGTTTCAATCCTCCCATGCCTCTCGAAAAACTACGCAAAGAAGCGAAGTCTGCATTGGAGAGCATCCTTGTGTCCACCAAGGCAAAGAACAAGGTAATGACACAGAATGTCAACAAATCTGCGACAAAGAAAAATGAGAAAGGATACAACCAGAGAATACAACTAACACCACGTGGACAGTTGCATAACGAAACCATTTATGGCAACATAAAAAGATATACGACAAAGGACGTAAAAGTGAGTGCGAACATGACTGAAGAACTCATCATGAGGGTGACAAAGAAGCGATATCGTGATGCTTTACTTCTTCGTCTGTCCGCATTTGGAGGTGACACAAAAAAAGCCTTTACTGGCCGGAACTCTTTGGACAAAAATCCCATTTATGTGGATGAGCACCAAACGGAATGTGTGCCTAACAAGGTAAAAATCGTTGAATATGAGACGATTTATCCTATTCGTAAAGCCATAGACAAGGATTTGAAAGTAGAGAAAGTTATTGATGCAGGCATACGCAGAATTCTTGAAGAAAGATTGAATGAGTACGGAGGAGATGCGTCTAAAGCCTTCTCCAACCTTGACGAGAATCCCATTTGGTTAAACAAGGAGGCAGGCATCAGTATTAAAAGAGTCAGAATCACTGGTATATCCAATGCGACACCGCTTCGGGAAAAGAAAGACCACAAAGGGGATTTCATTCTTGATGACGAGGGCAGAAGACAACCCGTTGACTTTGTCAATACAGGCAACAATCATCATGTGGCAATATTCCGTGACGAAAACGGAGAATTGCAAGAACATTTGGTTTCTTTCTATGAGGCTACAGCAAGAAAGTCTCTCGAACTTCCTGTCATTGATAAGGAATACAAACAATCGGAAGGATGGACATTCCTATTTAGCATGAAACAGAATGAGTACTTTGTGTTCCCGAATAAAGAAACTGGGTTTGACCCGAATGTGGTGGACTTATTGAATCCAGACAATTACGAGGAGATAAGTAAGAATCTGTACAGGGTTCAAAAATTCAGCACAAAAGATTATTGGTTCAGGCACCATTTGGAAACAATGATAAACGACACAAAGGAACTTAAAGGTCAAACATGGAAAAGAATAACATCGTTGTCTGAAATTGCCCATATAATCAAAGTACGTGTCAATCATATTGGTCAAATCATATCAGTAGGAGAATACTAATGATTAAGAAAACACTCTATTTCGGCAATCCTGCCTATCTATCAATGAGCAAGGCACAGTTGGTTATACAAATTCCAGATGTGCAAGCCAACGACATGTTGACTCCAGAGTTTAAGAAGATGAACGAGCGCACCATCCCGATTGAAGATATTGGGATGGTGGTGCTTGACAATAAGCGCATCACCATCACATCGGGAGCCATTGAATGCTTGCTTGAAAACAATTGTGCATTGATTACGTGCGATAGCCGAAGCATGCCGACAGGATTGATGTTACCATTGGAGGGGAACACATTGCAAAGTGAACGGTTCCGCCATCAGATTGACTCTTCCCTACCCCTCAGAAAGCAATTGTGGCAACAAACGGTGAAGTACAAAATCATGAATCAGGAGAACGTGCTTGCCATGTATGGACAGACAAACACGCAGTGCATGAGGGTGTGGTATAACGAAGTGAAAAGTGGGGATACGGAGAATGTGGAGGCTAAGGCTGCTGTATATTATTGGAAATATTTATTCCCCGACATCCCTGATTTTGTGCGTGGCAGGGAGTTTGACCCACCAAACAATTTATTGAATTATGGCTATGCCATCCTTCGGGCTGTCATTGCTCGTGCATCGGTGGGCAGTGGTCTCATCCCCACCCTTGGCATTCATCATCATAATCGTTATAATGCCTATTGTTTAGCCGATGACATCATGGAACCATACCGTCCATTTGTTGATGAACTGGTGATACAGATAATAAAGAATGTGGATGATTATTCTGAACTGACCCGTGACATCAAGGCTATGCTGCTGAAAATACCAACTCTCGATGTGTTGATAGATGGGAAACGATACCCATTGATGGTGGCAGCAGGTATCACTACTGCTTCATTGGCAAAATGCTTCAGTGGAGAATCAAGACAAATCAAATACCCAGAAAGATTGTAAGAGATGTTTTTCGACTTCACACGTTTCAGCGAATACAGAGTTATGTGGATACTTGTTTTCTTCGATTTACCAACAGAAACAAAGAAAGACAAGAAGGCTTATACAGACTTTCGCAAGAACTTGCAACGCGACGGATTCACCATGTTTCAGTTCTCCATCTATGTGCGTCATTGTGCCAGCAAAGAAAACATGGAAGTCCACATGAAACGTGTGCGCTCATTTCTTCCTGAATTTGGGAAAGTGGGAATGTTGTCTATCACAGACAAACAGTTTGGCGACATTGAGATTTTCTATGGAAAGAAAAGTGTAGAACCAACTGCACCAGGACAACAACTGGAACTTTTCTAACACCACCATTAGGGCACAATATCACCAACAAAATAATATTAGGATTTTCATTATTAGCATATATAATCAGCCTTTTTGCAAAGTCTATATTACAAAAAAGGAAAAGAAGGGCATCCTCTGTAGAATAAGAAAATCCATCCTTGGGGATGGATTTTCTCATTCTTTTGCATCTTTTTTTACAAACCCTTAATTCCGCAACACTATAATTTAACTTTATTTATAAGTTCCTGAGCAACAAAAAGTTGCCCAGGATTTTGCCATGTCAGAATTTTCACTTATCTTAGTGTTGCAAAAAGAAAACAAGCAAAACTCTAATATGAC
>JAFUYM010000003.1 GCA_017470525.1 Bacteroidaceae bacterium | reverse complement strand
TACCTCAAGTCGCATCGTGGGGTAAGGGGATGGTGGCTACATATTGATGTTGTGCTGTTGCTTTTTACTGAAAGCTGCTACTAACGACTCATAAATCTACCCTTAATCGTGTATTGGATGATAGTTGCGGATTTTAGGATATCAAAAAACAAATAAACATGAGAAATATGAAGAAACTGATTGTATTGGCAATGGCTGTGCTGCTGACAACAGCAGCAATGGCTCAATCGAAAGTGTACATGACACAGGACATCAGCCCTAAGTCGCTGGTGAAAATCTACAAAGCCTTGGGACGTGAGGCGACTGGACGTGTGGCTGTGAAAATATCAACAGGCGAGGCTGGCAATCCCAACTACCTGAAGCCAGAACTCATCAAAGACCTGGTAAAAGAGGTGAACGGCACCATCGTGGAGTGCAACACAGCATACGGTGGCAAGCGCATGACCTTTAAGGATCATTGGCAGACCATCAAAGAGCATGGTTTCCTGCCCACATTCAAGGTGGACTTAATGGACGAAGAGGGTGAGTTCCAAATCCCTGTACAGGACACAAAGAACATCAAGTATGACATCGTGGGCACCCACTTGAAGAACTACGATTTTATGATAAATCTTGCCCACTTCAAGGGACATCCGATGGGCGGCCTTGGCGGTGTACTGAAGAATGCCAGTATCGGCGTGGCATCTGCCAACGGCAAGGCAAACATCCATACGGCTGGCTATCAGCAGGTTGTCGAAGGTATGTGGAGCCATGTAGAGAATCAAGATGGCTTTTTGGAATCGATGGCAGCAGCAGCCCAAGCCGTGCATAACTATTTCGACGAAGGCAAGAAGATTCTCTATATTGCCGTGATGAACAACATGACCGTCGATTGCGACTGCGTGGCTTCGCCCGAGCCTGTAAAACTGAAGGATTACGGCATTTTGGCATCGCTCGACCCCGTGGCTCTTGACCAAGCATGTGTGGACATCGTCTTCAACATGCAGCCAAGTGAGGGAAATGATAATCGCCCGCTCATGAAGCGCATCAACCAAAGGCATGGTACACATACCATCGACTGGGCAGAGAAGATTGGGCTGGGTTCAAAACAATACACATTGATAAATATAGACAAGAAATAACAAATCCCATACAAAAGAGTGATGAATCTATCTACTAAACACCTAAAGAAAGCCATGACACTCCTGTGTCTATTGGCTCTATCCATGACGACAAATGCAAAAGGTATCAACCGTAAGCAATTGTTGAACGATGGCTGGCAGTTCTGCCTGAACGACAGCAACTTCTCCAAGTCACAGGCTGTCACCCTGCCCCACGATTGGAGTGTGCTTCAACATTTTGACCGCAACGCGCCAGCCGAAGCCGCTGGTGCCTACCTACCCACAGGACGTGGCTGGTATCGAAAGGAATTAACCCTCAGCAAAGACTATCAAAACAAACGTCTGCGCCTCTATTTCGAGGGCATTTACATGAACTCTCATGTATATGTCAACGGGCGGTTGGCAGGGGGGTGGCCTTACGGCTATTCCTCGTTCTGGATGGATGTGACACCGTATGTCAGAATCGGCAAGAACGAAATCGTGGTCAGTGTCGATAATTCACAACAGAAAAACTGCCGATGGTACTCTGGCTCAGGCATTTATCGCAATGTCTGGCTGGTCACCACCCCCATGACCTACATTGACGATTGGAGTGTCAGCGTTGCCACCCCCGACACACACACCGTGCAGATTACGGCTGATGTGGTGGATGCTGACGGCAAGCGGACACCCCTGCAACGTACAATCCATGTGGAGCAGCCTCGCCTCTGGTCACCTGCCAACCCCTATCTCTACGAGGCAGAACTGACCAATGGTGAGGACAAACTAACGGTCAGTTACGGCATCCGCACCATCAGTTATGATGCCGAACACGGTTTTCTCCTCAACGGTCAGCCACTGAAACTGAACGGTGCTTGCGTACACCACGACAACGGCATCCTCGGAGCGGCTTCCTACGATGCAGCCGAATACCGTAAGGCGAAACTGATGAAAGAGGCTGGTTTCAATGCCGTCCGCACCTCCCACAACCCACCCTCCGAAGCCTTCCTACGCGCTTGTGACCAGGTGGGGCTGCTGGTCATTGACGAAGCCTTTGATGGCTGGCATGAGCAGAAGAATGCCCACGACTACCACGAACTCATTGATGCATGGTGGCAGCGCGATCTGGATGCGATGGTGTTGCGCGACCGTAACCATCCGAGCATCTTCTGTTGGTCAACGGGCAATGAGGTCATCGAACGCAAAAAGATTGAAATTGTCAAGACCGCACACCTGATGGCTGAGTACATCCGAAATATCGACGCTCAGAAACGCCCCATCACCTCAGCCCTCGCCGCATGGGACAGCGACTGGGACATCTATGATCCACTGGCTGCCGAGCACGATATTGTAGGTTATAACTACATGATGTTCAAGGCAGAAAGCGATCATGAGCGTGTGCCTCAACGTATGATGATGCAGACAGAATCGTACCCTCGTGATGCTTGGCAGAACTATGAGCGCACAATGGCACATTCCTACATCATTGGTGACTTCGTATGGACAGGACTCGACTACCTCGGAGAGTCGGGCATCGGTCGTTGGTACTACGAAGGGGATGTGCCAGGCGAGAGTTGGGAACGTCCCCTCTATCCTTGGCATGCAGCCTATTGTGGCGATGTAGATTTGACAGGGCTGCGCAAACCCATCAGCCACTACCGTTCTTTACTCTGGAATGGCAACGAACCCATTTACATGGCAGTTCGGGAACCTGACGGATGGAAAGGGAAAGTCAAGACCTCCATGTGGAGCACATGGCCCACTTATGAGAGTTGGAACTGGCCAGGATGGGAAGGTAAGGACGTTGAGGTGGAGGTGTATAGCAACCAACCCACGGTTCGCCTCTACCTAAACGACCAACTCGTCGGTGAGCAGCCCACTAAACAGAAAATGGCAACTTTCAAATTACCCTATACGGCAGGAATGCTGAGAGCAGAAGCAGGTGGTCAGAAAACCACACTCTCTACGGCTAATGCTCCTGCTGCCATACGGTTGACGGCTGACCGCACCCAATTGAAAGCCAATGGACAGGATTTGTCGTTCGTCACTGTGGAGGTTGTGGATGCCGAAGGTCGCGTCGTGCCGATAGCCGACAACCAACTTACCTTCAAAGTGGAAGGTACTGGTACGCTCATCGCTGCAGGCAATGCTGACATCAAAGACGAAGACCCTTATTTCGACGCCACCCATCATGCGTGGAGAGGTCGTGCCCTTTGTGTTGTCCGTTCGTCACAGAAACCTGGCAACATTCGTCTGACCGTGACTTCTGCATCATTGAAGCCTACCACCATTACCTTAAAGACAACTGAGAAATAAGGCAAAAGCAACGTGAGAACAGACAACAAAAATGAGGGTGTGTCAAAATACATGTTTCTATAGCCTCTGAATCGACATCGTCGACATCGACTGATTGACGTCGACGACATCGATTTCAAGGAGTTGAGACGATGTAATTTGACACATCCTCATTTTTGTATCGTTGTATTTAGCGTATTTTCTGTAAGAAGTCTACCTCGACGATGCGAAGTTCGCCTTTCACCTTTTCGCTGCCAGGGGTCTTGTAGAGGTCAAGTTCAGTGGCAGGTCCTCCTGCCAGTTCTGTCACCTGACCGAAAGCATCCTTGTCGGTGGCAGAGCCTGTCTGACGAATGGTGTATCGCTTTGCCTTGACAGGATGGTCGATGAAGAGGGAGATGTAGCCAAGAGACTTGTCGGTGTTGCCCTTCCAGACGATTTGGTCATCAGCCAACACTTCGATGGGATAGGAACGTTGACGCCAACCCGTGAGTTTGAGGCTGATTTCGTCGATGGCAGCAGGTTCGCCGAGTTCGTAGGTAATCCATGCGGTGGAGAGTCGTCCGTCATTCTTCCATTCAGAGAGTTCGTTGTCATCCCAACTGCGTGTGGCTTCGGAGGTGTTGGCTCCTGCAGTGGCAGAGGCAATGGAGAGGGTTCGCTTCTTCTCAGTGTAGGAAGGAGTGGAAGGTGTCTCACCACGGTCAAGCACACAGTCGAGGTGGTCGGAGGCAATGTAGCGTGAAGCACCTGCATCCACCTGCTGGGCATCGGCGACCGTATTCCACTCAAGGACAGCATCCTGCATGCCTTTGGCACGAGCCACGAGACGCACCTTGCCAGGCGTGGTGGTGGAACGGACAAGCACTCTATTCACACCAGCCTCAACAGGCAGGTCGGTCGAAAGGATGTAGTTGTCGCCATCAGGGCTTTTGGCAATACCGCCACGCCATTCGGCAGGTCCTTCGAGTGTCCAGTGGACGAAACGGTTGTCGAGTGGGCAACGCTGTCCGTTCTTGTCAACGATTTCCACTTGGATAAGGGCAAGGTCGCTGCCATCTGCCTTCATGCCACCATCGGGATTCTGCATGAGCGTGAGTCTGATGTGGTCGGCGGCACCTGCTGTGCGGTGACTGGCTTCAGATTCGACGGTGGTGCCGTCGGCAGCATAACTGACAGCCTTCACCTCGCCTGACTGATAAGCCACATGTTTGAAGGTGTGGAGGAAGGTGTATTCGGGTTGGTCGGACTTCCCTACCGACTTGCCATTGACAAAGAGTTCCACGATGGGAGAGGTGGACACGACATACACATCTTTCACCACTCCGTCGGGATAGTTCCAATGACCGATAATGTGACTCGCCTTGTGCTCCACATCCACCCATGAATTCCACATCACCTGATGGGCGAAGAAGGCATCCTTTTCGATGCGCATGGCATCCACCACACCACTCGTGCGGTAGTTCATTTCGCTGCGACCGTGCGTATTGGTGTCGGAGAAGACAATCTTCACACCACCGCTGCTCACACGTTTGCCCATGCCGGGACGCACTACATAGTAGTCGTGCCAGCGTCGAATCTGCTCAATGGTGAGTTGGTCTTGGTTCTGATTGTAGATGTCGGCAGGAGCTTTGCGGTAGTAAGGACCTGCACCCTGCTTGTGATAAGGATAGGAGTAGTCATCCCAGTACATGCGATAGCCCTCGTCACGGCAATACTCCATTGCCCACATGGGATGCTTGCCCGACTTGTTGATGTAGAGCATCTCGCCACCATACTCCGCTTCGTTGATGTCGAGCATTTCGCGCGAACCAGTGGCACGTCCACCATGAGGATCGTACTGGTTGCGAATGGCAATCAGTTCTTTCATGTGGTCGCGGCTGATGCTCTCGTTGCCACCCTCGTAGAAGAGGATGGAGGGATTGTTGCGGTTATAGATGATGGCATCACGCATGAGTTCGGTGCGCTGTGTCCAGTGACGACCTTCCACATCTTTCTCTGCATCACCAGCGGGCATGGCTTGGATGAGTCCTACACGGTCGCACGACTCCACATCCTGCTTCGATGGGGTGACGTGCATCCAACGGACGAGGTTGCCACCCGACTTCACGAGCAGGTCGTTGCTGTAGTCGCTGAGCCATGCCGGTACGTCGATACCCACAGAGGGCCATTCGTTGGAAGTGCGCTGGGCATAGCCATGCACCATGATGCAGCGGTCGTTGAGCCACACCTTGCCTTCGCCAAACTGGGTCTTGCGAAAGCCTGTGCGGGTGGAGACCTCGTCAACGGGAGAACCGTTGACTGCAAGGCGAGTCTTCACGGTGTAGAGATAGCCATAGCCCCACGACCAAAAGTGTACGCCTGTCAACCGTCTGCTGGCAGCCAAGGTGGCAGTATCGCCAGCAGCAATCAGCCGGGATTTGCCAGTGAACTTTGCCACCGACTTGCCCTCATTATCCTGCACTTCCACCTGCAACGCCACGGATTGGGCTTTGGCTGAGGAGTTGATGACCTGCGCCTCCACGTTGGCTGTGACTTTCTTCCCTTTGATGTCGTAGTCAGTGCCATAAATGTAGGTGCCCGTGGTGCCGAGGTTGGAATAGAGTGGCAAGGTCTGATAGATGTCGCCAGTGACGTGCAGATAGACATTCTTCGGCAGACCACCCATGTTCATGTTGAAGTTCTTGTTGTTCCACTGGAAAGAGGTGGGTTGCAACGTGTTGCCCGGCAGATTGTTGCCATCGGTTGTCACTGTTGCGCCCTTGGGCGCACCTAATTCTGTCCCATCAGGATTCTTCTCTTTGTATGCCCAATCGTTGTCGGTCAGCACCTCCAGCAGGTTTTCCTTCCCTATATATAAATAAGGTGTCAGTTCAAAGCCGAATGCCATCACGCCATTCTGATGGAGTCCGAGGCGGTGTCCGTTGAGCCACACCTCCGCACTCTGGCGTGCCCCTTCAAACTCGAGGAACACATGCTTGCCCGCCCAATCCTGCGGTGCCGTGAACACCTTCCTGTAGCGGCAGGTGTCGTCGGGCAGGTCGTGAATGTCCACACGGTACGCCCAATCCTCGTTCCACGCATGGGGCAAGGTGACGGTCTTCGTCTGTCCTGCATCCACAATCGCCTTTTGGGGCAGATGAATCTGCCAATTACCATTGAAGTTCAACTTTTGTCGCTGTGCCATTACGGGAATGGCACAAGCAAGCATACAAATAGTGGTCAGTTTTTTCATCTTCTGATATAGGTTTTATGTCCATTTACAATATAGAAACCCGTAATTGTGATGGTCTTGACACGACGACCCGCCAAGTCAAACACCACATCGTCAACAGTCAGATTGTCAGCAGAAAATTCGCGGATGCCCGTTGGGTCAGGCACAACACGAAGAATGCCGTCTTCAGCCAATGTACTGGTGTCCCAAAGCCATCCAGCCTTTGGAGTGGCAGGTTGCAAGGTAATGGTACCCGTGATGGTGAGTTTGCCCGTACCCGTGAAGAGTTTCAGTTCGGCATTGTCTGCGATGTCGTAATCAGAGCGAAGTTCGGTCACATCGATAATTGGCGACGTAAGTTTCACATTCCCAGCCACCTTGAATGCATCCGTCCGGGTAGTCACCCCTGTCGAACTGGTACGTACACGAAGGATTGAACCTGCACTCATGGTGAGATTGCCATTGATGGTCAACGTACCTACCGTCGTTTCCGCCTTACCAGCACCCAATGTGCCACCTTTCTGCACCGTCACGTTCTGCACCTGTCCTGCACCTGAAAGCAGACCGCCATCGCGCACTGTGATCGTGCCTGTCGTAATGGAAGCCGAAGTGTTCTGTGCCTTCACCTCACCTGCATAGATATTCAATGCACCTGCCGATGCACCCGTAAGGATGAGCACCCCATCTCCATACTTATTGAGGGTGGCATTCTGGTTAAACACACCTGCATACGTGTCGTCCATGCTCAAATAACCTACATTCCAAACACCTGTGGAGAGTGTACAATCTGTAGCCGTAGAGGAAAGTGACCCCACCTTATGGGTGAATGAACCCTCATTTTTCTCAGAAGAATAACCAGCCACATAAACACCTTCACCCAAGACGAAAGTCCCCTTTGAAAGATCCATTGCACTACGCAAACGAAACTGTCCGCTAGGTACATTCAGCGTTCCTTCAAATGCCGAACAATTGGTCTCGAAGTCACCGCGAACATACGGGAAACTGATTTTCAGTGTTCCTTCACCCATGAGTTTCCCTTGCATCTTGCAACGCTGTCCGCCATTGATTGTCAACGTTTTACCCTTTTGAATTGTAATGGCATTGTTCAGGGCTGGCACAGCACTGGTTGAGTTATTATTGAAAATTCTGATGGCAGCATTGCCTATCACCACTATCGGAGAACCTGATTTACCCAAAGTGGCATTCCATGCACCCTGCGAAAGGGTTCCTGCTTCGAGAATTGTGGCTGCATACCCATTGGCGCCGCCATAATTGAGGTTCAACTGTCCTGCACCTGCCTTCAACAGCACACCTTTACCCGTCAATGCCGACTGCAATGTAGTGGTGCTGTTGGTGGGCACTTGAATAGTTGCGGTGTCGGTCAGCACCACATTGCGATCGGAAGCGGCATTCGTATGATTGACAATCAGCATTGCTTTACCTATTTCAATCGTAGAACCTGCACCGAAACAACTTTCCGTACCTTTATTCTCCAAATTCTTCACCGTAACGGTTCCCTGATTCAGAATCGTCTTGCCTGTATAGTCACTCTTCGTGGCATTGAGCACCACGGCTCCAGTGCCATCCATCACCCAATCACCATCGCCACTGAAACCACCATCGCCATCGAAGGTGTATGTTCCACTATTGTGAGTGAGACGTACTCCCTGTGTCACCATCTTGTCGGTGAGCGTCACTTTGCGTTGTGTGGCACTTTCGGGGAAAATCACCTCATCGCCTGTCACGAAAGAAGTTGCCTCCTCGCCAATGGCAAAGTTGGTGGTCTGATAGTCCCATGCACCACTCTCCACACCTGTCCAAAGCACATTCGTAGCAGGGTCACGCATGCCCCGTACCACCAACACCAGTTGTGTCTCACGTACCTCAACGGCATAGTTCAAACCCACCAAACCACGCACTTTAATATTCTTGGCATCAGCGGTCAGTGTGCCTGTACATTCCATCAACACGTATTCACCAGCCTCCGGCACCTTTTCCGATGGCACAATCGTCAGTGTATTAGTCTTTTTGAGGGTCAAATCGCCATTCACCTTTACGAGGTCACACTTCATCTCCTCTTGGGTCTGCAAGTTCATCTCCACAAACACATCGCCCGAAAGAGTCAGGCTCTTATCAAATGTAATCACACCAAAAGGAGCATCATTGGTTCCAGGAGAAAGGCGGCAACCCTCGTAGTTCAAACCACCTTCGAAAGTAATCTCTCCATTCAGCACGGCATTACCTGCCAATGTTCCTTTGGCACGAAGTTCCAGTTCACCATCCACCGTACCATTCACCGCTAAAGTTCCTTCGCTGAGAATCGTCTTTCCCGTCGTTTTCAAATCTCCATTCAGTGTCACTGTGCCCAACTGCGACTTCACTACAATGCCTTCACCACCAATGTTGCCATTCAACACATAATCTTTTCCTTTGGGATTCATCAGATAGGTGGCGCCGGGCTTCACCTCACCTACAATCGTGACGGGTGAAGTACAATCGCCACTGATGTCAAACATCACGCTCTTGCCGTCTGTGTATGCTTGGTCTTTCGTCTGGTCGTAGGAAGTGAAACCTGCTACACCGTTGCTCCAGGTGCCTGATTGATAGCGAAGTTCTGTTTCCATTACTGGAGGAAGGGGTGGCATCGGCATGTCAGCACCCAGATAGAAACTAGTGTTGGGGTGTTGATAGTAGCCACGAGTCGTGCAGTCACCACGATAATGCGGGTCTTGCTGGAGGCAATAGATGCTATAGCTTGTAGAAAGGTTGGTTGTGTAGCCCACAAGACCCGTGCTCTGGGAATCATTCTGCTTGGCAAGGATAACCTCCTCGCGCCAGTCGCCAATGATGTCGCCCATGAAAGCGGGACGTGTGCCTGTAGCACCCTCTGCTTGCCAACTGGATTCTTGTGAGAATTCCACCAGTCGGCTTTTGCCCCTCACGGTGGTGACCATCAGGTTGGTTCCATAGTTTTTGCCACCAGGTGAACTAAGTTCCTCACGCAACAGGTCTCCATTCCACCATAAACCCTCAAAACAAGTGCTGATTCCCCACTGAGAACGTGTTTCGCCCGTCGCATCTCCTTTACAATCATAGAGGTAATCATCAGTGAAACTATAAATCTCGTAACCTTTGTGGTTGGGGTCAACATCCATGCATGAACCACGTGCCACATCATAGATAGAAGGCAGATACCACTCCTTGATGCGCTCTCCCGTGGCTGCATCATAGAGACACTGCCCCAACAAGGCACTCTGCTGAATAGCATATCCCTCGATGCCAGGATGCTCGGGATCAATGTCGCTGATAATGAAACGGTCACCATGTTCCAAGCCTGTAGAGGTGTAACGGTTCTGAGCAGGGTTCACACCATAACCACCTGCCCACATTTCATCACATCCGTCACCATCACTGTCCAAAATGCGAATTTGGTGGAACTCAGCACACCACGGACGGACGGGATTGCGTACCCACGTATGACTGTGATGCCAGTTGGAGGGCTTTCCATTTGCCCAATCGAAATCCCATGTGAGCACATAACCATGGTGTGACTTGTTGGTGTCACGGTCTTCACACTCCATGATGAGTGAAGGATGGACACCATCAAGATAAGCAATGCCATAGTGACCCTCCATCGAACCATAACCCGCACTCATATAGTTGGCACGGTTGTCACGCCGATAAAAATCTCCGCCAGCACCTTCGGTCAGTTCGCTGTACTTCAATTCATTATAAGCCAATTCTGCCCCAGTTTCACCATCAATGACCGAGATATAGAAAGGAGGATTGTACTTGCCTTGAGTACGATAATCAATGATACCGTCACCATCAATATCGCCAGTATCTTTACCACCCACATATTTACCCCAAGTCTCATTCGCCTTGTCCCAAAAACGTGTTCCATCTGAGGAACGGACAATGACCTCACACTTGCCGTCACAATTGATATCGTATGCCAACACCATATCGTTCTGACCAGCACAGATGTTCACGTTGGGTCCCATATCTACGGTCCACAGCAACGTGCCGTCCAACTTGTATGCCTGAATCTTATGACTGGTTGTTGATACTGTTTCTGCATCTTCAGAATCAGGGTCAACTTCAACAGCCCCTGCAAACAGCCTATCCACCACCACAGCATCCACTTCTCCATCACCATCCAAATCCATGGGCCACACAAACTTTGTACGATAATCATTGCGCTTAATCACTTGATCGTCAAAATTGAAATCGAACCATACATTGGGAAAATTACGGGTCTTATACAGGAATGGAAGACTCATCTCCCCTTCCACTCCATCTACGATTGCAGTCACGGCATACTCCGTGTTGTTTGTCAGGCTTGAGGGAACATAGTTGGTCACCTTCAGAGGCGTACTGTTCATTTTTGTCCAAGCCTCTGTTCCCATTGAGCGCCTATACACATTATATGTGGTGCCTTCTGGCTCTTGTGCCAATTTGCGCCACGAGATCAAAGAACTGTTGGTTCCGCCCGCCGAGGTCACGCTACGACCACCCGAACGATACACTGCCACAACTCCACGACCCAACTTTTGTTGGATGCGCTGAGCAAAAACTGATGATGACAAAATCAATGTCAACAATAAAAATAAAACGCGTTGCATAAAAAGGTTTTTGTTAGTTTTGAAATTTGCTGCAAAGGTATTACTTTCTACCTTTTCAGGGAGTAATTTTTATAACAAACACGTACAAAATCGTACCAAAATGAGAAAAACCGCAAAAAAATAACTACTTTTGTGGCTCAAAAGCCTATATTTGACAACTGAAGACACTAAAAACGATGGACTTTCACTTCTTCACCTCCATAACCTTCAAAATGCCCAGAATACTTCCACAGAAGTACTGGAGTACTTCCACAGAGGCACAGGAGTACTCCCACAGAAGTACTGCGATGGTCCTGAAAGGAATCCGACTTAGGTATTGGAAAGAAAGTTTGACTTTTCTGACAATTGTTCTTTTGTCCGTCTTCCATTGCCAGGCACAAGGTTTTTCGTATCATCCACTGCCTAATCAGAAGCAGTTGCCTGTGGCAAACATGAATGTCATCATCCAAGACCATGAAGGCTACATGTGGTACGGAACGGCTGGAGGAGGTCTGTGCAGAGACGACGGCTATGAAGTGGTGACTTACAGCAGCAAGAACGTAGGGAAAGGGGTGATGGAAAGCGACGAAATCACCTGCATCGCCGAAGACCATAAAGGAAAGATTTGGTTCGGCACCCGGGCAGGACTTTATTATATCAATAAGGTGGATGGCAATCTACATCGAGTGGTGAACGAGCACGTGGGGGTGAAGAAAGTGAACTGCATCGGTGTGACATTCGATGGCTGTGTATGGGTAGGCATCCAGCAGAGCGTCTTGAAGTTCTCCAAGGAGGGTACTTATGTGAAGACACTAAGCATTGGCGACAATTCCCGTGAAGAGACCAAAGAGATGATGGTGGACTCGAAAGGCATGTTGTGGATTACCATCCTGCGCGGAGGACTTGTCACCATCAATCCCAAAAATGACCGACTGACCCACCAACCGTGGGATTACCCTTCTGCTGCCAGTTATATTCTGGAAGACACCTTACACCACTGCTACTGGGTCGGCACATGGGGTGGAGGCATTGTCCACTATCCAAGCATGGAAGTGGAACATTCGACCCTCATCATGACTGAAAACCAAAAGTTTAGCAGCGAAATCTACAACATGTGGATTGACCCCCAAAACCGAATCATGTGGGTTTCAACAATGGACGACCTTTATGCTTACAAACTTGACACCCACAACAGAACCACCTGCCATCTGCGCCCTCTGGATATCCGACACATTCTACCGGCAGGCAAGAAACTCATCAACAAACTGATAACCGACCGTAAAGGAAATCTCTGGGTGCCGGGGTTCTCACCTCACACCTTCATCCTGTCACAAGCCCCTTCGGGCAGCAAGATTCACCGCGAGGAAGTGAAAGCCATGACCGAACGGATGGGCTACAAAATCATGGTCAGCCGCATCGCTTGCGAGGGGCAGTTCTTCTGGATTTATCAAAACCGCACCCGCCTTTCCCTCTACGATGCCAGCACAGGACAACTTGCTTTTATGGCAACAGAAGCCTTCCCCACTCCACTCAGCACTCAAAAACCACTGTCACGCTGCCAAAACGCTGCGGGCGTATGGACCTGCAACGGCAAGAAACTTATCCACGCATGGCACGAAGGCATGACCATACACTGGGAGGAAGTGCCTGAAGCACAAACGCCTAACTACATTTCCGTCCTGTCCGACGAAGGCAATGGCAAACTGCTCATCGGCACGGAAAAGCAGGTGTTCGTTTACAATTATCGGAAAAAGACCCTGCGACAACTCACCGATTCGGTGGGCATCGTGCAACAAGTGGGCTATGACCGACAGGGAAAACTGACTTACACAACTGACCCTCAGGCACCTAAGAGCATCACCGACAGACACGGACACGTGTGGACACTCAACGAACTGACCCTACAAGAGTACAGCCCTAAAACGGGGGCAAGCCGCACCCTGCATGCCACCGACTCCAACATCAACATGGACTCCTTCAACGACATCACCCTCTCTGGCGACAGTATCTGCCTTGGAGGCATCGGTGCCTATTGCCTCATCGGTTCCTGCAAGGAGTTGGACACACCCCACCCCAATGCCCCCATCATCGTCACACGATACGACACTCTCAAAAGCATCAAAATCTCAACCATGAACCATCTGCATGCCCACAACATCCAGTTCGCCTACCGCATCGACAAAGCAGACTCATGGACAGAAATGCCTGTCGGAGAGAACACTATCGACATCAGCAGCACAAACTACGGCTACCACACGCTATCCATCAAAGCCACAGACGAATACGGACAATGGCATGAAGAACAAGTGGTGTACAAATTCTCTATACCATTGCCCTGGTATCTGCGATGGTATGCATGGTGCATCTACGTTGCCCTCGCCATCCTGCTGTGCAGGTTTGTCTGGCAATGGCAAAAACATAAAAGACTATCTCAACTGCACCTGAAGGAGGAATCAAGGAACGGGAAGAACGAATGGGGAGTCACAACGTCAAACAGCAGCGTTTCACCCCAAACCTTGTCACCCACTGAAACGTTTCTGGCACAGGTAAAATACCTTGTCAATCAAAATCTTAGCAATACCGACTACAGTATTAACGAACTCTGCCGCGACCTCGGCATGAGCCGTATGAACCTGTATAGAAAATTCCAAAGCATCACCGACACCACCCCTTCTGAGTTCATCCGAACTCATAGGTTGGCACAAGCAGCAGAACTCTTGAGAAACACCTCCAAATCCATCTCCGAAATAGCCTACTATGTCGGCTTTTCCTCCCCTCAATACTTCGCCAAATGCTTCAAGGAAGAATATGGTGTAACACCCAGCCAATGGAAAGAGCCCCAATTCAACAGAGACTCAACCGAGCCAAAACTCGATTAGATTGAAACTCCATTAAACTGGGGCTCAATTGAACTGAAATTCAATTAAGCCAAGGCTCGATGAATGAATTAACAAGGTCTTTTCTTAGGCAGGTTGAACACGTCCTGCACCTCTTTCATTGCCTCGGCGGTCATACCATCAGGTTCGCTACCCATATTGCGGGCACACATGTAGATGTTAGCCGCCTTACAGAGCACATCGGTCTGGTCGAAAGCATCCATAATGTCTTGTCCCACTGCCACGGTACCATGTTTTTCCCACAGCACCACATCGTGGGTCTTGATTTGTTCGAGAGTGGCTTCGGCAAGTTCAACTGATGAGGGAAGTGCATAAGGTACAATGCCGATGCCCAATGGTGCAAAGGCTAAAGTTTCTGGAATCATGCTCCAAAGCACACGGGTCATTTCGTCGCCACGCAGGAAACGCTGGATATGACTCATTGCCACCAATTCAATCGGGTGAGTGTGGAGCGTTGCCTTGTAACAAGAACCTGTCTCCAAAAGATAATTTTGGAGCGCAAGGTGAGTTGGCAACTCTGAAGTAGGAACTACTGGTTCGTCGGCAATGATTTCATAACTGGCACAATCGTCACAAATACGCACGATAGAACCGTTCTGCATAGGCCAGCGAGCCAAGTCACGCATACGCTTACCCGTACCTTTGCAATAGAAATACTTACCTTTCAAGCATGGCAGCACCATGCCAATCTGCTTCACAGGTGCGATGGGTGGCATCGCCTTGATTTCTTCATCAACAAACTCGGTGACATTCACGGTGATATTGCCACCATTTCTTTCTGCCCAGCCTTTCTGCCAAAGATAGCCCGTCACTTCCGCAATCTGGTCAATAACGGCTTTCAGCCCGGGTCTATTGTCTAATATACTTTTCATTGTTTTATTTGGAATTTAATTTTTTCACAATAGTTGCGGTAGGAAAGTGCTGACAATTAACACAATCATGCCGATTGCCAACACGACAAATGTCGTTTTGGAACACCCTTTCCACTCTTTCAGGATAAGTCCCCAAACATTAGAGAACAACACATTCAAAGCCATCAAAATGCACCAGGAGAAGGCTACCAACACCACACTCTCTTTCATCAGTCCCTTGCCCATGCTCAAAGCAAAAAACTGAGCATACCAAAGGAGTCCTGCCATTGCACAAAAGAGCAGGTTGTGAAGCCATACGCCTGTTTTTGAATAATCACGAAACGTCTTTCGGAGATAGCCCCGACGAATACAATAAACAAAGTTCGTAAAGAAACCACCAATTGTGACAAGCAACGTGGCTGGCAACGACTTAAACAATGGGCTTGAGCCTTCAAAAGTAATGCTTTCACCATAAGCCAAGCCGACGCTAAAGCAAGCAGACATGAAGCCGCACAGCAATGCTATAGAAAGACCTTTGCTGAAGTCAAATTCTTTGATAGCGGCTTTTTTCTCCTTTTCGGAAAGGGAAGCGCTCTTCATCCGTCCTGCTACAACAATGACAGCAATGCCCAGCACTGTCACCAACACCCCAACGAGAACAGAAACAGTTAGGCTATTCGTCTGTCCCGTGAAAAGAGGAGGCAACACTGTACCCAGTACCGCACAAGTGCCTAACGCAAAACTCTGCCCTAACGCCACACCAAGGTAACGCATCGACATGCCAAATGTCAGACCACCAATCCCCCACAATACACCAAACAATACAGCCATCACGGCATCATCGGAATTTTCTGCCATCAAGCCAAACAGGTCAGCCAATGTTTCCCCCTCTGGAATGGCAAGAAGTGCCCCCAAGAAGGGGAGCAACAGCCATGCGAACACACCTTGCACCATCCAATAGTTTTCCCACTTCCAGGACTTCACCTTATTGATGGGCAGATAGCATCCAGCCTGACAGAACGCACCTATGGCTATGATTATGATTCCTATGGCTATCATCCCGACGTTATTGTTTAAGATGTTTCATTTGCTCAACAATCGGGAATCAATAATTGTCTCCGTATCGTTCTTTTGTTATCACATCAAGCGACTTGCCGCGAGTGTTGGGCATACCAACCAAACCCACAATCAAGGAGATGAGCAAGAGAACTACCATACAATATGCAGCAATGGTGAAGCCCTCGCCATTTTCACCATAGATGAAAGTGAAGACAAGTCCCCAAGCCGCTGACAAGCCACGCACGATGAAGAACATCAAGCCTTGCGCACCAGCACGAAACTTGGCAGGGAAGAGTTCACTACCCCACAGGGCATAGAACACCTGGACAGAACTGCCGTTATTCACTCCCCATAAGATGGTGAATATCCATATCCCAGCAATCGTAGATACGCCTCCACCAATGATGAGAATCCATGCCGTCAAAGCGGCTGCAAGTCCAAACACATAAAAGAAACGGTGAGCCACCTTGTCCACGAAGAACGAGATGATAAAAGTGGTGACAACCACAAAGACCCAACTCACACAACTCAACATATTGGCAGACTCATTGCTAAGACCACCTGCCGTCTCATAAATATGCGGCATAAAGAAACCCATCACCGAAGCCACGAGGTTCCATGTCAGATAGATGACAGCCAGATAGGTCACCGTCTTGACAGCAATCTTGTTGGTAAACAAGAGTTTGATGTTATCCACGATACCGCTCTTGTCCTTGGCCTTATTAGCCGTGAATTCCGCACTTTCCTGCAACTGACGCTGAAGGTTCCATGCCACAAATGCCACAATGAAGAGGGTACAGAACACGACGCGTGAACTGAACACCTCAATAGCAGCCTGCGCGGCATCGGCTCCCACGATGCTATGAGCCAATGACTCTACTGGTGCGTAAAGGTAACCGCCTGGCGCAAACAGCATACCGAAGAGTAGAATGCACATAGGACCAATGCCCCACGACATCTGAGAGATGCAGATGTTGCGTCCACGGTTGTTCACCTCCGAACTCTCTGAGATATAAGTCCATGAGGCTGGCACACCGATACCTACCGATATACCCGTCACAAGGAAACCTGCGAGCAACATGGGATAGTTGACCGTAAACATAATAATCAACACACCCAGCATATACACCAGCAGATTGTAGGTGAAGATGAACTTGCGACCATACTTGTCAGCCAGGAAACCACCAATAATGGCTCCGATAGCAGCGCCCAACGCATTAGCGCTCAATGCGTTGAGCCATCCGAGTTGCATTTCCTCCAGATGGAGGTACTCTTTCCACAGTGTCAGTCCACTGGCACCAGCCACAATGGCTCCAGCATCCAAATAATTGTTGAGTGACACCGCAAGGGTGCTCTTTAAACTTCCTTCATTTTTTGCCATAATTTTTCTCTTTATGCCATTATACCGTTACAATGTGATGTCATCATCGACACACCACATCACACTCTATGTTGAAAATCTTGGCAACCTTCAGAATGGTGTCAATGTGATGACCTACAGCAGCCGCCATGTGATGAGTAGGACCAGCCTCACTCCACTTGTTGACGAACTCACGACAACTGAGCGAGAACTTGGTACGCATATTGGTATCACCAAACATAAAGATAGGTCCTTCTTCGTTGATGCCCTCTGCCGCCACAAACTTGAATACTCCATTCTTGTCTTGTGTGATGGCGAGATAGGTAACAGGACCTGTAGGAGGATAGAACTGAGTGAGATAGCCACCACCACTCTTGCCGTGGAACACGGGAACAATCTTCATCGTTGGTTTATGAGCCTGCGAAATGTCAAAGTCGCCAGAACCCGAGTGCCCGATGATACAAATGTCTTTCGGGAAGTCAATGCTGTACATCTCAGCAAGGGTGCCTGTTCCCGAAATGGTCTTCAAAATAGACATTGCCATCGCCACCTTCATGTCGCCCTCCACAGCACATGCCGTGTGCTGCTTAATGAGCATCGAGAAAGCAGGAATGAGCATCGAGTCAAGTTTACCTGCAATGCCCTGTGCAAAACCATCGTAATGAGAAGCAATCATGCCGAGTTTTTCGTCTTTCACCCATTGCTCAAAGGCAACCACATACTTCGCCATATCCCACACCTTTTCGATGGTACCGCCACCTTCAATGTCAAATGTGTCGAGGATGTCCTGTGCCTTAGCACGGATGGCTGCTTCATCAGTTATGTTGTCGGCAATCGCCCACATCTTTTCCCAGTCAAATTGCTTGGTATATACAAACATGCGGTGATAAAGGTTGGTCTCGTCAATGTAAAGGTCCATCATACCAGGATAAGGACGACCAATCTGGGCAATGTTCGTGTCACGGAAACGACGACGCACCTGTGCGGCACGACACCAGTCCTCAATTTCGGCTTGCACCTCGGGGTCACCACCTTCCACCACACCTGTGATAACAGCAGAACGCTTGCCTGCACGGTTGAGGTCTGCCACCATCTCGCCAATGGCACCGCAAGCATAGAGTTCACCCAGCCAAGTGGGAATGTCAGTCTTCTCATAGTCAGGCGCCAACTTCTTCTGTACGTTCACAATGACCACTGGCACATCAAGGTCGCGCACAGCAGGTAACATATTATATGATGTACAATATGTGAGCATCTGTAAGATGACAAGGTCAACATCAGCGGCACGGAACTTGTCACCAGCAGCCATCGACTGCTCTTTCGTGGTCACCATGCCCCCGTCAATAATCTCGATGGTGTCGGGCAATGTCTTCTTGAATGCATCATACTGTGCCTCAAACTCTGGAACGAGTTGAGGGAATTGTGGGAGATAGGCTTGCAGGGCAATGGAGAACACGCCAATCCGCGCCTTTGTTTCTACTAAAGGTTTGTTCATAGGTCAATATTTTTATAGTTTAGTTCGTTTTAATTCGTTAAAAAAAGACTACTCTCTTTCTGTACCGGTCACTGTTAAGTACCGTCCATACGCAACATCCCAAGCCTCCGTGTTCTGTGGCAAGTAGGTCTTGAGTTCAACGCTGTTAGCAATGATGTGACGCATCTCAAACATGTCATTCACCATTCCTGCTGCTTTGGCTTGCAGCATGATGTTTCCGATGGCTGTTCCTTCCATCGGACCCGTCACCACGGGAATACCGATGCTATCCGCAGCCATTTGCATCAGGTAGCCGTTCTTTGAACCACCACCAATCACATGCAGTTTCTCAATGGGGAACGGAGCCATATCTTTCAAATAGCCCAGCACCTGACGATAGCGCATTGCCAGACTCTCGAAGATGCAGCGCGCCATCGCCTTGTAACCTTGTGGCACAGGCTGACCCGTCCGCCGGCAATAGCCCTGAATCGCCTCCACCATGCTGGTGGGGTTCGAAAACTCAGGTGCATCGGGAAAGATAAAACTCTGGAAAGCGGGAGCATCCATGCTGTCCTTGTTGATTTGATTGACATCGGCAGGGGCATCCGTCCACTCTTTTCTGCAACGCTCCAACAGCCACATGCCACAAATGTTCTTCAAGAAACGGGTCGTTCCTTCAACACCACCTTCATTCGTGAAATTATATTCAAAACTTTTCTCTGAAATAATGGCATCCTTCACCTCTATGCCCAGCAACGACCAAGTGCCACAACTCAAATAAGCAAACTTTTCGTTTTCGGCTGGCACTGCAGCTACAGCAGCCCCTGTGTCATGACCTGCCACAGCCACAACCGGCACAGCACCCAAACCCGTCTGCTTCTGCACCTCGGCTGTCAACAGACCCACATGGTCGCTCGGGTTCACATATCTGCCAAACTGACTCTCTTTCAATCCAATCACGCCAATCAGTTCAGGGTCAATCTTCTTTGTACGCGGGTCAAGGAACTGACTCGTTGACAAGATGGTGTATTCACACACCGCCCTACCTGTCAACATATACATCAACGCATCAGGCACAAACAAAATCTTGTCTGCCACTTCGAGTGCTGAATCATTGTTCTTCCTCAACGTTGCCAACTGAAACAACGAATTGAACTGCATAAACTGGATGCCCGTCTTCTCATACACCTTCTCTTTGGGCACCAGTTTGAAATACTCCTCCATCGCATGGTTTGTATGCGGGTCACGGTAGCAATAGGGATTTCGGAGCACACCGCCATCCTTACCAATCATCACAAAATCCACTCCCCACGTATCAATGCCTATCGAAGCAATGTCGAGGTGTTCATCAGCCACCACCTTCAGCCCACGGAGGATTTCATTGTAAAGGGCAAAAATGTCCCAAAAGAAATGTCCCCCCGTCTCAATGATTTGATTCGGGAAACGTGTCAACTCTCGCTGTTCCAACTTGCCATCGACAATCGTGCCCAAAATCGTGCGTCCACTTGTGGCACCCAAATCGACCGCAAAAAAATTCATGTCAGCCATATTCATTCAGGTTAAAATATTAGATAGTAGCGACAAAGGTACTACTTTATTTTCATTGAACAAAGATTTTTTCCATTTCACCACTTTTAAGTACAATTTTTTTCTTCATATACGTCAAAATTGTCGTAACTTTGCATCGTTTTCAGACAACATACTAATTTCACCTGTTATCATTTCTCTTATTTATGAAATTGACAAATCAGATTGAAGGCTATGAAGGCTACATGTGGAAACGCGAAATCAACGTCCGCGATTTCATTCAGCACAACTACACGCCCTACACCGGCGACGAGTCGTTCCTCACAGGACCCACCGCTAAGACAACCACTCTTTGGAACAAACTCACCGAGATGTTCAAAGTGGAGCGCGAACGCGGAGTCTATGATGCCGAACAAAAACTGCCCCAGTCGCTCGACACCTACGGAGCGGGCTACATCGACAAGGAGAACGAGGTCATCGTGGGTCTTCAGACCGATGCCCCTCTGAAACGCGGCATCTTTCCCAAGGGCGGCATCCGCATGGTGGAGAACGCGCTGAATGCCTACGGCTATCAACTTGACCCTTCAACCAAGGAAATTTACACGAAATATCGCAAAACCCACAACGAAGGGGTGTTCTCTGCCTACAACAAAGACATCCGCAATGCCCGCCATGCCCACATCATCACGGGTCTGCCCGATGCTTACGGACGTGGACGCATCATCGGTGACTACCGTCGCATTGCCCTCTATGGTGTCGATAACCTGATTGAGGAGCGCAAGCGTTTCCTCGACCGCCTCGACATCCAGGAGATGACCGAAGAGTGCATTCAGCAGCGCGAAGAGACCTCCGAGCAGATTGCTGCCTTGAAGAGTTTTGTGAAGATGTGTGCCAACTATGGTTTCGACGTGACCCGTCCTGCCCAGAATGCCCGCGAGGCTGTGCAGTTCGTCTATTTCGGCTACCTCGGTGCCGTGAAAGACCAAGACGGAGCCGCCATGTCCATCGGACGTGTCAGCACCTTCCTCGACATCTTCATCGAACGCGACATCAAGGAAGGCAGACTCACCGAAGAGGAAGCACAGGAACTCATCGACCAGATGATTATCAAACTCCGCATCGTCCGCTTCCTCCGCACTCCCGAATACAATGACCTTTTCTCGGGCGACCCTGTGTGGGTCACTGAATCCATCGGCGGCATGGGGGTAGATGGACGCACCATGGTCACCAAGACCTCCTACCGCATCCTCCACACATTGGAGAACCTGGGTCCTGCCCCCGAACCGAACCTGACCGTGCTTTGGGCACAGAACCTGCCCGAAAACTGGAAACGATACTGCGCCAAGATGTCCATCAAGACCTCTGCCATCCAGTATGAGAACGACGACCTGATGCGTCCCGACTATGGCGACGACTACGGCATCGCCTGCTGTGTCAGTCCGATGAAGATTGGCAAGCAGATGCAGTTCTTCGGAGCCCGTGCCAACCTCGCCAAGTGCCTTCTCTACGCCATCAACGGCGGTCGCGACGAAATCAGCGGCGAGCAGATTGGTCCCGACTTCGCCCCCATCACCAGCGAGTACCTCGACTACAATGAGTTGATGTACAAGTTCGAGAACATGATGCGGTGGTTGGCAAAGACCTACGTCAATGCGCTGAAAATCATCCACTACATGCACGACAAGTATGACTACGAGGCATACCAGATGGCACTCATCGATGGCGATGTCATCCGCACTCGTGCCACAGGCATTGCAGGTCTCTCCATCGTGACCGACTCTTTGGCTGCGGTCAAGTACGGCAAGGTGCGTGTCATCCGCGACGAACGTGGCATTGCCGTGGGCTTCGAGCAGGAAGGCACTCCTTCCCTCCCCTTCGGCAACAACGACGAACGCACCGACAAAATCGCCCTCATGGTCACCGAGAAATTCATGGAGTACCTGCGTCAGCATGAGACTTACCGTCATGCCATCCCCACCCAATCGCTGCTCACCATCACCTCCAATGTGGTGTATGGCAAGAACACAGGTGCCACCCCCGACGGTCGTCCGAAAGGCGTACCATTCGCGCCAGGTGCCAACCCCATGAACGGGCGCGATGTGAAAGGTGCTGTGGCAGCCCTCTCGTCGGTAGCCAAGTTGCCTTTCCAGCACAGTCACGATGGCATTTCCTACACGTTTGCCATTTCCCCTGCCACCCTCGGCAAGCAGAACGACACCCAGATTGACAACCTCGTCAACCTCATGGACGGCTACTTCACCCCCGATGGTGGTCACCACCTGAACGTGAACGTGTTTGACCGCGAACTCCTCGTCGATGCCATGGAGCATCCTGAGAAGTACCCACAACTCACCATCCGTGTCAGCGGCTACGCAGTGAACTTCGTGAAACTGACACACGAACAACAACTTGATGTGCTTTCACGCACCATCAACCACTCACTCTAATCTCTTTCAACAACGAATTGAACAATTAGTGATTAGAAACAACGAATTACACAAATTATACGAATTTCTTTTAAGGGACGAAGCCGCAAGTGGCAACGAATCGAGCCGAATGACATTGACTCCGTCGAACTAAAGGTTCGTTTCCATTCGTCGCACAGAAAGTGCATTGTCCCAAACTCCAAGTCAGAATTCGTCTAATTCGTGTAATTCGTTGTTAAAAATATCCTTGTCCCATGCTTGGTCGCATTCACAGCATTGAAACGTTCGGTACTGTCGATGGTCCTGGAATCAGGTTTGTAGCCTTTTTCCAGGGTTGTCCCATGCGCTGTGCTTTCTGTCACAACCCTGACACATGGGAACTGAACCGTCCTGTGTCCTACGAGATGACGCCCGAAGAACTCCTCGCCGAGGTCAAACGCTACAAATCCTTCATCAAGAAAGGCGGTGTCACCTGTTCGGGAGGGGAACCGCTCATGCAAGCCGACTTCCTCCTCGAGTTTTTCCCCCTTTGCCAACAAGCAGGATTTCACACGGCACTCGACACCAGCGGTGTGATTTTCAACGAGAAAGCCAAGCAGGTGCTCCAACACACCGACCTCGTCCTGCTCGACATCAAGACCCTCGACGACACCCTCCATCTCTCCTACACAGGACACACCCGCACCCACAACCAAGCCTTTCTCGACTACTTGCAGCAAATCCACAAACCCACATGGATTCGCCATGTGCTCGTGCCCCACTACACCGACGACGACCGACGGCTCACCGACTTAGCCCGGCATCTACAAAAATATGACAACATCGAACGTGTGGAACTGCTCCCCTACCACACGATGGGCGCCTACAAATACCGAGAACTTGGCATCCCCTACCCCCTCGAAGGCATTCCCCCGCTCTCCCCCGAGCGAAAACAACACGCCGCCGACATTTTCCGTCAAATCCTCACCTGCCCCATCGTCTGAATTCCTCCCTATAAAACGTCAATTATCGGAACAAATTATCGTCAATTATCGGTAATTATCGTTTTTTCAAGCCGTCTTGACGGCGAAGGAGCAAAAATAGTTTTTGGAGGCTCTTGCGCTGCGGCGCAAGATAAACGATAATTACCGATAATTGACGATAATTTGTTCCGATAATTGACGTTTTTTTTGCGTGACTACCTGATACATCAAAATTTTTATGTATATTTGCACCCAAATATACTTAATTATTCACTCAAAAAACCTATATTGCTAACTTATGAAGAAAATCAGTTCTTTGTTTGCAGTCCTTGCTGTGGCAACAGGCATGTCGGCACAGACACACACGTTCGACATCAACACAGCCAAGGTAGGCGGTGCCATCCCATCAACCATGTATGGCATTTTCTTTGAAGATATTAACTATGCTGCCGATGGCGGTCTGTATGGCGAATTGGTGATGAACCGCTCCCTCGAGTTCCCCAACCACTTCGCGGGTTGGGACATTTCTGGCAAGGTGACACTGAAGGATGACGGTCCTTTCAACAAGAATCCACACTATGTGCGCTTGGCTCCATCAGGACACTCCGACAAGCACACCATGATTGAGAACCGTGGTTTCTTCGGCATGGGCGTGAAGGGCGGCGAAGAATATCGTTTCTCCGTTTGGGCACGTGTACCCGATGGCGGCACAGCCAAAATCTGGATAGACCTCGTTGACAACGCCACCATGACTGATGACCAGAAGTTGGGCAATGCAGGCATTGAGGTGAGCGGCAAGGAATGGAAGAAATACACAGCCATCCTCAAGCCCAAGGCAACTTTTGCAAAGGCGCACCTCCGTGTGTGGGGCGACAGCAAGGTGACCACCGACCTCGAGCACGTGAGCCTCTTCCCTGTTGACACCTACAAGGGACATGAGAATGGTATGCGCAAGGACTTGGCAGAATCACTCGAGCAACTCAAGCCGGGCATCTTCCGTTTCCCTGGCGGCTGCATCGTGGAAGGCACCGACCTTGCCACCCGCTACCAGTGGAAAAACTCTGTAGGTCCTGTTGAGAACCGTCCTCTGAACGAGAACCGTTGGCACTACACCTTCACTTCCCGTTACTTCCCAGATTATTACCAGAGTTACGGTCTCGGTTTCTTCGAGTTCTTCCAACTCTCCGAAGAAATTGGTGCCGAGCCACTGCCAGTGCTCAGCGTGGGTCTTTCCTGCCAGTTCCAGAACAATATCGAGAGAGGTGGTCTGAAGGAGGAAGATGTGCATGTGCCCATCGACCAGTTGCAGCCCTACATCGACGATGTCATCGACCTCATCGACTTTGCCAACGGCGACCCAGCCAAGAACCAGTGGGCAAAACTCCGTGCCGACATGGGACACCCAGCACCCTTCAACCTCAAGTATGTAGGTATTGGCAATGAACAGTGGGACTACAAAGACAATCCAGTCTTCACGAAACGACTCAAGATTTTCCTCGATGCCGTGCGCAAGGTGCATCCCGAAATCAAGTATATCGGCACAACGGGTCCCGACTCCGAAGGCGACAAGTTCGACATGCTCCAGCCCAAGATGGCTGAACTGAAGGTGGACCTCTACGACGAGCACTTCTACCGCAACGAAGAGTGGTTCCTCAAATCAGGCAACCGCTACGACAACTACAAGCGCGGCAAGGGCGCACCCAAGGTGTTTGCTGGCGAATACGCCTGCCACGGACGCGGCAAGAAGTGGAACCACTTCAATGCAGCCCTGATGGAGGCAGCCTTCATGACCGACCTCGAGCGCAATGCCGACGTGGTGGAGATGGCAACCTATGCTCCTCTCTTTGCCCATGTGGAAGGTTGGCAGTGGCGTCCCGATGCCATCTGGTATGACAATCTCAACAAGTTCAACTCCTGCTCCTACTACGTGCAGCAACTCTACTCGCTCAACAAGGGCACCAACATGCTCAGCCTCACCATGAACGGCAAGCCCGTGGCTGGCAATGCCGACCAAGACGGACTCTTCGCCTCCGCTGTCTATGACAAGAACGCGAACGAAGTCATCGTCAAGGTCATCAACACAGGCGACGAGCCCCAGCCCGTCACCCTCAACCTGAAGGGCATGAAAGGCAGCCATGCCGCACAACTCATCACCCTCCACAGCGACGACCTCACTGCCGAGAACACCCTCGAGCAGCCCACCAAGATTGTGCCAAAGACTTCGTCGCTCAACGTGAACGCACCTTCGCAGGACATCACCGTTCCCGCGCGTACATTCTATATATATAGAATCAAGAAGTAAATTCACCTCAAAAACCATCTTCGTATGAAAACAAAGAATCTCATCGCCATGTCGCTCATGGCAGCCGCCCTGCTCAGTATGAGTTGTGCCGGCAACAAGGAACTCGTCCAATGCAGAGAGGACTACAAGACTTTGCAGGATAAGTTCAATGCTCAATCGCTGGAACTGAAAGAAGCGCAGACCAATGTGACCAATATGAACACCCGCCTCGTTGATGCCCAGAAAGAAATTGCCGACCAAAAGACCGCCAACAAGGGATTGCAGAAGGCACTGAGCGAAAGCATCAACCAAGGAGGTGCCAACATCTCGAAACTGGTGGATGAGATTAATGCCAGCAACAAGTACATCAAGCAGTTGGTGGAAGCCAAGACCAAGAGCGACTCGCTTAACCTTGCCCTGACCAACAAACTGACGAAGTCCCTCTCGAAAGAGGAACTGAAAGATGTCGATGTACAAGTGCTGAAGGGCGTGGTCTATATCTCGCTCAACGACAACATGCTCTACAAGTCTGGCTCCTACGAAATCAGTCCTGCAGCCGCCGAGACACTCTCCAAGATTGCCAAAATCATCACCGACTACAACGACTACGAGGTGCTCATCGAAGGCAACACCGACAACGTGCCCATCTCGAAGACCAACATCCGCAACAACTGGGACCTCTCAGCCCTCCGCGCCTCCAGCGTGGTGCAGGAATTGCAGAACAAGTATGGTGTCAACCCCAGCCGCCTCACGGCTGGTGGACGTGGTGAGTACAACCCCGTTGCCGACAACGACACGGAGGCTGGACGCGCCAAGAACCGCCGCACTCAAATCATCATCACACCGAAACTCGACCAGTTCCTCGACCTGATTGACCAGGCACCAGCCGAGGAGGAATAAAAGATGCATGATGCCCGCCTCCATCAGGGAAAAGTGTGCTCAGAATAGCACGATGTCAATATTTTCCTATATGCGCACCTTGTGAAGGTCTTTTCACGCACTCAGCGCATAAAATTACACGCACCCAGCGCCTATCATTTGGCGCTGGGTGCGTGTTTTTTTGCAACCGTCTGTCGTTGCAATCGTTACACCCTTTCAGCAGAAAACGCCCGGAACAATTCTCTTGTTCGAGTCTTCTGGTGTCTTCTTGAACGAAAGGATTATTTTGTCCTATGAAAAACCAAGTAACTACCCCAATTTAATATAAACAATTTTTGTTCACTTACTTATTACTATCTGCCAAACTCTTTATCGCCCCTCACACTTAGAGTCCCTTTTCAACATTCCGCTGCTTTTTCTCGGTTCAAATGGCAATTGAAGGTGATTCAAAACCAATCCATTTCGGCTTGTTAAAGTTTTTTAACGTTTTTTTTTTTTT
>JAFUYM010000002.1 GCA_017470525.1 Bacteroidaceae bacterium | reverse complement strand
GTCGTGGTGCTCCAGCCCATTGAGAAACTCAGCCACATCCAGCGCATCCATGTAGCCAGTTACCAGAGCGCATCGGGTGCAGGTGCAGCAGCCATGGCAGAGTTGCAGCAGCAGTACAAGGAACTGGTGGAAGGCAAGGAACCAACCGTGAACAAGTTTGCCTATCAGTTGGCATACAACGTGATTCCTCAGATTGACGTGTTCCAGGACAACGGCTACACCAAGGAGGAGATGAAGATGTTCAATGAGACCCGCAAAATCATGCACACCGATGCCAAGTGCTCTGCCATGTGCGTGCGCATCTCTTCCCTCCGTGCCCACTCTGAGGCTGTTTGGGTGGAGACTGAGAAGCCCATCTCAGTGGAAGATGCACAGGCAGCCATCGCAGCAGCCGAAGGCGTCACCCTCATCGACGACCCCAAGAACCAGAAATACCCCATGCCGCTCTTCACGGCAGGCAAGGACGATGTCTATGTGGGTCGTGTCCGCAAAGACCTCGCCAACGAGAACGGCCTCACCTTCTGGCTCTCGGGCGACCAAATCAAGAAAGGCGCTGCCCTGAACGCCGTTCAGATTGCAGAATTCTTGGAGCAGCGAGGGGAGTTCGGAACTCGTTCCTGAACTTCCGAGTCGTGACAAGAATCACGGAACGTAATACTTGATTAAGGTCGGTAATGTGAAATAACAAGTTCGAAGCATCATCAAATAGAAACCGTACCCCTCGGGTACGACATGCCATACCCCTCGGGTACACCACATCGTACCCGAGGGGTACGTTTTTTATGCAATGATGTGTCTGGATAGCGAAAATCGCTCAGCGTGTCGGCTGGTTAATGCCACGTTGTGTCCGTGTCTATCTTGTACTTATAGATGCGGGCGAGTTTCACGTCGAAGATGAGGGTGGAGTAGGCTGGGATGGCGGCGGCTGTGTAGTCTTCTGTGCCGTAGCCGAGGTAGTAGGGAACCACGACTCTCCAGTTGTCACCTTCCACCATGTGCATGACAGCGGTGGCGAAACCTGTCGCGTTGCCATTGACCCCCATGACGGTGGGCACGTCTGTTGCTTCGTTGAAGGTGTAAGTGCTGTATGTCTTGCCAAAGACATAGCCCTGGGGGTAGGTGGTTGAAGGGATCAGGCGACCGAGGTAGTGTACGCGGATGGAATCGTTGTACTCAGGATTGCGGGTGCCTGTACCATTTTCCAACTTCTGGACGTAGATGTAGTAGTTGTTGTTGTGACTTCTGCTCGCAACGGAATCCACCAGATTGAACGCCACGATTTTGCTCCATCCGTTAGTGCCAGCATTGGCAAGGGCAGCGATGGAATCAACGTAGTGCTGATTCCTCGATTGCCAGTTATCATACTCACCAACCTCATCGTTCTCTTGGCAAGAAGAGAGAACGAAAAGGGTGGCAAGGATAGGTAGAATATAAAAAACTTTTTTCATGTGTCTTTTTCTGCCGAATGACAAAAACCGCCCAGCGCGTGGGCTGGTTATTTCAGATTCTTCAGGAGGCTTGTGATGGTCACTTGGTCTTCGATGATGCCGCGCAGTTCGCTGATGTTCACACGCTCCTGCTTCATCGTGTCGCGGTAACGCAGGGTGACGGTGTTGTCCTCCAGGGTCTGGTTGTCAACGGTCACGCAGAATGGGGTGCCGATGGCGTCCTGACGGCGGTAGCGCTTGCCAATCTGGTCTTTTTCCTCATACTTGCAGTTGAAGTGGAACTTGAGGCTGTCGATGATTTCACGAGCCTTCTCGGGCAGACCGTCCTTCTTCGTGAGCGGGAACACGGCGAGTTTGACAGGAGCCAAGGCTGCTGGCAGACGGAGCACCACGCGGGTGTCGCCACCTTCCAACTGCTCCTCGCAGTAACTGTGACACATGACAGAGAGGAACATGCGGTCCACACCAATCGAGGTCTCGATGACGTATGGCGTGTAAGAAGTGTTGTCCTCTGGGTCGAAGTATTCAATCTTCTTGCCGCTGTACTTGGCATGCTGAGAGAGGTCGAAGTTGGTGCGGCTGTGGATGCCCTCCACCTCCTTGAATCCGAATGGCATCTTGAACTCCACGTCGGTGGCAGCGTTGGCATAGTGAGCCAACTTGTCGTGGTCGTGGAAACGGTAGTTCTCCTCGCCGAAGCCCAGTGCCTGATGCCAAGCCATGCGACGCTTCTTCCACTCCTCAAACCACTGGAGTTCGGTGCCGGGCTTCACGAAGAACTGCATCTCCATCTGCTCAAACTCACGCATGCGGAAGATGAACTGACGAGCCACAATCTCGTTGCGGAATGCCTTGCCAATCTGTGCGATGCCGAAAGGAATCTTCATGCGGCCTGTCTTCTGCACGTTCAGGTAGTTCACGAAGATGCCCTGAGCGGTCTCTGGACGCAGGTAGATGGTCGATGCACCTTCAGCGGCGGCACCCATCTCGGTCTTGAACATGAGGTTGAACTGGCGCACGTCTGTCCAGTTGCGTGTTCCGCTGATGGGGCAGACAATCCCTTCGTCGAGGATAATCTGCTTCAGTCCTTCGAGGTCGATGCCACCCTCGGCATTCATCACCTCCTGATAACGCTGGTGCAGGGCGTCACGCTTTGCCTGTTCTTCGAGCACACGGGCAGAAGTGGCACGGTACTGTGCTTCGTCAAACGCCTCGCCAAAACGCTTCCTTGCCTTCGCCACTTCCTTCTCAATCTTCTCGTCATACTTGGCAATCTGGTCTTCGATGAGCACGTCAGCACGGTAACGCTTCTTCGAGTCGCGGTTGTCGATGAGTGGGTCGTTGAACGCATCCACATGACCCGATGCCTTCCAGATGGTCGGGTGCATGAAAATCGCGGAGTCGATGCCCACGATGTTCTCATGCAGCAGCACCATGTACTGCCACCAGTACTGCTTGATGTTGTTCTTCAACTCCACACCGTTCTGACCATAGTCATACACGGCGCCCAGTCCGTCGTAAATCTCCGAAGAGGGGAACACGAACCCGTACTCCTTGCAGTGGCTCACCACTTTCTTGAAAATGTCTTCTTGCTGTGCCATATTGTTGTAAGTTTTTTTAATTCAATCGACAAAAACTTTGCAAAGGTACGACTAAGCGAGCGAAAAAACAAATTTATTTGAGTTTTTCCGAGCGAGAGCACCTTCGGCGGAGCCAACGGTACGGATTTTCAATGAAAAGTGAAGCCTTTCGTCGAAAAAAGATTAGTCTTTAGCCTTTTTTATCAGATGCAACTTGCAACTGAGCATGATGGTGCGACCCAGCAGATGGCAGTCGTAGGTGTAGCGGTCGGTGGCAGAGAAGATGGTGTAGGAGTAGTGGCGGGTGTTGAGCAGGTTCTGGAGGGTGAGTTTCCATACGGCACGTTTGGTCTTGTATTGGGCGGATGCACCGAGGATGGAGGCGCTCTTGTATTGGTCGGCGGTGAGTTGTTGGCGGACGATGTGGGTGTTAACCTTCAGTTCGAGGTTGTCGATGGGATAGAGGGCGAAGTAGCCGATGGCGGTGAGGGCATCGAGGCTTTGGGTGGTGTCGAGATAGTGCGAGTAGTTTTTGGAGAAACGTCCTTCGGCAGTCAGTTGCATCCACGAGAAGGGGTTGTAGGTGGCTTCGCTGCTGAGGGTGTAGCCGTAGTTGTGGGAGGTGACGAGGAGCGATTGCGACATGGATTCGTTGCTGCCCCAATAGCCAGAGGTCTTGAAGATGAGTTTGGTGTGGACGGGAATGTAGGACTTCGAGACGCTGAGGTCGGCACTGGCGGAGCGGAAGTGGCTGTCGCTCTGCAAGGCAGCGTTTGCCACATTGGTGCCGCTGACGGTTTGAGCCGTGAGGGTGTTGCGTTTGCCTTGGTTCCATGCGGCATTGGCAACGATGGTGAAGTAACTGTAGGGGATTTGGAACTTATAGTTGAGGTCGGTCGCCCACGTCTGCTGCTTGCCGATGATGCCCGATGCGGCAGATTGGGTGCGGTAGGTGGTGTGGACGGGAGTAGTGAGCAAGTCGAGAATGTCACCCACAGCGGTGGTGTACCTGCTGTTGAGGCGCAGTTCCGACTCGCCGCTGAAGGTGTAGCGGAAGGCGAGGGTAGGATTGGCGCGGAGGAGGGAGTAGGTGCATTGGGTGTAGTGCAGGTGGAGCCACTGGAGGGTGGCACCCATGCCGAGATAGACCTTGCGGTTGGGCGAACGCCATTCGGTGCTGGGATAGAGGGAGGGGGCGAGTTTCCATCCTTGCACCCGTTGGCGGGCTTCAATCATCTGGTAGTTGGCAAGAAGGTTGAGGGGGATGTGGATGCGCCATTGGTCGTCGAGTTTCCAGGTGTAGGAGGTGGAGTGGTTGGTCAGCAGGGAGGTGCTTTGGGCTTGTTCGGTGATGTCGTTCATGTGGAGGGTGACTGTGGGGGAACGTTGCAACTGCACGTCGGAGGTGAGGCTCCATTTGTGCTTGCCGATGCGGATTTTGGCTTGCAGGTTGTTGGTGAGGTTGAGGGCGGTGGCGGAACGGTGTTGGGTGTTGAGGGTAGGAGTGGGGGAGGTGATGGCGGGGAAACCGCCATCCGCAAGGGAGGGGGAGTCGGCATTCGTGAGGGATGGGGTGCCGCCATCGGCAAGGGTGAGGACGGGGCTGGTGTTCTGTTCGAATTGGGCTTTCAGGCGGAGATTGTCGCAGAGATAGTGGTTGGAGGCGTTGTCTTCGTATTTGAGGGCGATGATGGGGCGGTGGAGGCGTGTCCAAGGGGTGCTCTCTTCGCGGATGGAGGTGTTGAGGTCTTGGGTGAAGTAGGTGGTTTGGGTGGCGAAGGTGTTGGTGTTCTCTTCGTACATGTAGTCGATGTTGGCGCGCACTTGGTGGGTGCTGTCCAGTCGGAGGATGCCGTTGAGACTCCCATACCCGTTTGTTTGTTCCTGATATTCGCCCACGGGAGGCTGTCCGCCGCCCCATTTACCCAGTTTGTTCATGGCGAGGGCAGAGACGGTGTTGTTGCCGAAGTGGTCAATCATATCGTAGGAGCCAAAGTTGCCGTTGTTGCTGTATTTGGCAGAGGCAATGGTTTGGAAGTTGTCGGTGAACATCATTCCTGTCACCCCACCTGCGTAAAGAGGTTCTCCCTCTCTCCACCCGATGCCCAAGGTCGGTTCGCCGAACGGTTTGAACTTCGCTTTCTTCGTCAACTTCACGTTCAGCGCCACGTCGGCACTCTCTTCATCCGCATCAATCTTCTTTGCCTTGTGATGACGCAGCACCTGTACTTGGCTGGTATATTCGGCAGGGATGTTCTTCGTGGCAAGGTTGTACTTGCCACCCAGCATGTCCAAGCCCTCGATGTAGAACTTGCTGATGGGGCGTCCCATGTAGCGGATGGCTCCTGTGCCCGACACCTCGATTCCCGGCAACCGCTTCAATCCATCCTCCAAGGTGACGTCCCCCTTGCCCAAGAAGGAGGCGAGGTTGTAGGACAGCGTATCGCCCATCCAGTTCAGCGGCGGTGCTTTTACCTTCACCTCTCGCAGGGCGATGGTACGTGGCACGAGCACCATGTCTTGTACCGTGTTTCCATGAGACGTTTTCAGCGGCACATCCTCTCGCTCGTATGCCACATGCGAGAACACCAGCACCACTTCCTCTTTCCTTTCAAAGCGGAGGGTGTACTGCCCTTTGCTGTTGGTCGTGGTGTAGGCAAGCGAACGTTTGCCCGCTTCTGCTCTGACAATGACATCGGGGATAGGGTGACCTTGCAGGTCTTTCACAGTGCCAGTCACTTCTTGTGTCTGTCCGAACATGGCAATTGTTGCCATGAGGCTTGTCATCAGGATGAGAAATGTCTTCATGAGTTGATATGGATATGAGGAAAAAAGTCAACGGCTTTCGCAAGTGGTTGACTCCTTGGTTAACCACGTTTACTAATCTTTCATTACAAACATTTGCCTGCTAAAATGACCTCAATAGGGGAGAGAGTCTTACCCTATTGGGGGAGAGAGTCATACCCTTTGAAGGGTAAGAGTCTCTCCCCTTTTGAGGTGCTGAGCGAAGGAATGGAGGGCTACTTCAGTTCGAGAGGTTGATAGTAGCGAACATTGTCTTTGTGGGGTGCGTAGATGCCGTTGTAGTACTCCACCCAGTCGGTCTCGCTCCACATGTAGGATTGAATCTGGATGTTGTCGCCAGCCGAGAGCCAATAGACAGGGTTCTCCACATAGCGAGGGCTGCAAAAGAGCCCGTTGCGGAACTTGATGAACTTGTCGCGTGGCATTTTCACATAGTCGGGCTTGGGTGTGTAGGTGATAGGAAGGTGCTCTGCCGTCAGGGCACGGAGTTCGAAGTGGTGGATGCCGTCGGCATCGTCTGCCATCACAATAAGCCCGGGGCAGCCATGCAGTTTCCAAGGTCCGGCGTTGGAGGGCACTTCGTCGGTATAGAAGACCGTCCACGTCCTGCCGCCCAGTTCGCCCACGGCTTTCTTGCAGGGATAGGTGGCAATGGTGGCAGTATCTTCCGAGAGTTTCCAACGGATGGTGTTCATGGGTTCGGCAATCTCGTAGGGCTTGGGCACCACACCCTCACGGGTGGTCAGTTGACCTTCGGGATAGTTGGTGTAGATGCATTCGGGCATCATGTTGACGCAATGCCCCCACATGCCGTGCAGCACGTCCTCGTTGCGATGGCGATGCACAAAGTAATCGTACCAATAATATTCCATCATGCGGTTCACCTTCGTGCCCACCTGCACGGCAAGACGGACGGTGTCGGTGATGTCCTCGCCTGTCTTGCCCATGCGGGTCTTGCAGGCATAATCATATATTACGGTGAACTGCGAAACGTCCACGCTGTCTTTGGTTTCGGCAGAGCCACAGAGGGCTGCCATCCCTGCAAGCAGGGACAGAAAAAGTCTTCTCATGTTGTTGAATGGTTAAAGATAAAAATTCATGAAAAATTCGTGGCTAATTCATGGAAATTCGTGTTTCTTTTAACATATAATTATCATCAATTAACCATGAATTTTTCATGAATTATTTTTGTTTATTTCACGCCATAGACCTCTTTCACGATGTGCCACTTGCCGTGCAGGTCGGTGCCGTCCACGCCTTCGTCGGCAAGGGTGTTGAAGAGTTGATTCCAGTCGTACTGCGGATGAGCCTGTTTTTGTTCTCTTGCCCACTCACGCCATTCGCTGTCGGTCTTGTGGCGAATGGGGATGTTCTTGACCAGTTCGTAGTCTTTGATGTTCATTTCGTCCATCATGCGGATGGCGCGGTCGATGTACTTCTGTGGGGTCTCGGTGCTGGCATAGATGTAGGCTTTGTAGCCGAGGCGGTGGCAGCCGCGCTCCATCTCCTTGCGGACACTCCATCCCCAGATGGTCTCATCCCAATCGGTGATGCTGTAGTGAATCCAGTCGCCCGCCTTTGCCTTCTTGTCGATGATGCCCAACATACCGTTGGGGAAGAGGAAGAGCGTCTGCTCGCGTGGCGCATTGCCCGTTACGCCCGAGGGGATGCCTCCCGAGACGTGGGTGATGAGGTTCGCCACCAGTTTGTCGCCCTGCCGCTTCATCTCAATCTTCTTCAGGTGGCTGTTGCGCATCCGTGGCAGGTTATTCTGGTCGAAAGGCTTGCCGTCCATTTGCATGAGGGTTTGGCTGACGGGGAAGGACATCTGATAAAACTGTTCGTCGATGTAGCCCTTCTCACCCTCGTGCTGAATCCACACCCCTTCGCAGTAGTGGACGATGTAGTAGGCAGTTTCCTTCCCTTTGACCTTTCGTTGGAAGACCTCCACCAGCGGCTTGTACTCAAATTTCTCTTTCTGTGGCTGGCTGTTGTTCTGGATGGCGACAACGGCGGCAGCGATGCCAGCTAGGCTGATGCAGAAGATAAGGCCTGCGATGGCGGCGGCACGCCCCATCCACTTCTTCGGGATGAGGCTCCACGTGGTTGGCTTCTGCTTGCCAATCACATCCTTCTCAAACCTTGCCCATTCTTCGTCGATGTCGGGCATACCTATTCTCTTGTCAATTTCTTGCGTGTTCATTGTTTCGTGGTTTTGAAGATGGAACGAATTTTGGAGAGAGAACGTGAAATGTGCTTATTGACGGCAGAGGGGCTGATGCCCAGAGCTTGAGCCGTCTCCGCGTAAGTCATTTCTTCGTCGTAGTGGAGAGCGAGGATGCGCTTGTCCTGCTCCGTGAGGTTTTCGTCGATGACCCGTGCCAGTTCGTCCATGAGTTCTCGGCGTTCCTGAGCCTGATGCACCAACTGCTCGGCTTTCAGTTCAGCCTCGATGGCAGCATTCTGGCGACGAGTCCGCAGCATGTTGAGGCAGAGGTTCCTCACCGCTGCCATGAGGTAGCCCGTGACGCAGTCCTCTCGCAGTTCAGGTTGTGCGTGCCACATCTGGGTGAAGACTTGGCTCACCGCATCACGGGCATCCTCCGCCTCCTCCAGCAGCGAGAAGGCCAATCGGTACATCTGCCGATAATTGCTCTTGTAGAGACGCTCGAAAGAAGTTTTATCGTAAATCATACTTGAATGCAGGCTTTATTGCCTTACTCTACACGTAAGACACACAAGAAGGCAAATCAAACACCCCCTGATGCCCATTTTTTTGCAAAAATAAGGAAAAGAACAGAAACTCTCCCCTCCCTGCACGAGAAAAAGCACGGAAGAGCCTTATTCCAACTCCAATGGATGATAAGGCGTATAGATAGACACCGCCTCGCCTGCAATCATTTGGCCAGAGGCATCCACCGTGGCTTTGTGGAAATCGACCGCCTTAAACCAGTTCTCATGCCATCTGCGTTGCATCTTCCACACCTTTTCGCGGGTGGAGCGGGTGTACTCCTTGTACTGCCTGAAGCGGGTGATGGGATACTTGCGCGTCTCCAGCCCGATGGCTTCAAAGGTGTAGAGCTTGTCCTTGTCATAGACCTTCAGGATGAGACCAGGCAGCCCCTGGAACTTCCACGGACCTCGCTTCACGGGGATGTCGGGCGCAAACCAAGCCACGAAGTCACGACCACGGAAACGGCAGGTGGCTCGCTGGCACTTGTAACCGATGATGGTCTGTGTCTCGTTGTGCAGCGTCCATTGTTGCTTGGGGGCTGGCTCGGTGTACCATGAGTTGTACTTGTGCAGCCACTGTGGCATCTGGCTATACTCCGTCAGCTGCCCGTTTTCGAAGAAATAGTCGCTCCACTCATATTCGCTCCATTGGCCTTTCCCGCGACCGCCTTCGCCCAGCCAACTTTGCCCTGCCTGCGAGTTCGGGTTGGCTTTCTTCCAATGCATAATCAGCGAGTCGCTGAGGTAGACGAACTGGCTGTAGTACTTCACGACCCGTTTCCCCACATCGAGCCTCTGCAGGTCGATATACGTTTTCGGGTCGTTCATCTTTTCGGCACAAAAGGCATAGCGCACTCTCAGCCGCGTCGTGTCCAAGACTTCCATCTTCGAGAAGTCTCTGGCGTAGATGGGTGCAGGGCATCGCCCACCTTCCTTGGGTTGCGCACTCGCCCCACCGCATTGTGCGGCAAGTGCGAGAATGATGGTGATGATGTTTCTTCTGTTCATGATTTTATATGTTTATTCTAACTCCATCGGGCTGTAAGGATGGTCTGGAAACTGGTTGCCAGCTTCTGGCGACAACACCCTTACCCAGTTCACGTTGATTTTCTTCTGTAGTTTCAGCATGTCTTGGCGCTTTACTTTGCGGAAGCGAGAGAAGTTCCATGACATGATGGGGCGCGGTGTCCGCTCCAGTTTCACCAACTCGAAGTTGTACTCTTTCTTGGCATCGGAAATCTTCACGATGAGTCCTGGCAGACCGCCGAACTTCCATGGGCCGCGCTGGATAGGTATCTCCGTGGTGAACCACGCCTCGTAGTCGCGGCCTCGCCAGCGGCAGGTAGCTTTCTGGCAGCGGTAGCCGTGGATGGTCTGCTGCTCTTCCTTCAGCGTCCACTCCTGCATCGGGTAAGCCTCTGTGTACTGGCAGCATTCCCTTTCGAGATTCATCGGCATGATGGCATACTCTGTCAGCTGTCCGTCCTTGATGAAGATTTCGTCGTACTGGTATTCCGACCACAGCGACGGGAACTTACCGCCGTTCTTCTGCATGGGCATACCCTCGGCTGCACCATGCTTTATCAACTTTGCCTTGTAGGTCGAGTCGCTGTGTGCCATGAAGTAGCTGGCATACTTCGTGTACTGCTTGCCCACTTGCAGCCATCCAAGGTCGATGTAGGTGTTCTCGTCCTTGATGTTGTCGGCGTTGAACGCATAGTACACGGTCACTTCCGCCTTGTCAATCTCTGTTGGCGGGATGCTTCCCCTTTTGGAGGATGGTGCCACTTCGCCCTGTTTCCACTGGGCATTCGCCCCACCGCACAGGGCAGCGAGGGCGAAGACTATCATTATTCGTTTCATGGCAGAGTTGGAAATTATTTGTATCGATAGGTGATGGCATGTGTGGCGTGTTGGCGGACGGTCTTGCCCTTCAGCTTGGCTGGTTCCCATTTCGGCATTGCTTGGACGAACTGCATGGCGGCAGCATCAAGGGCTGGATGGACTTTGAGACTGTCGGGAACATGGGCTTCGGAAATGCTGCCGTCGGCTTCCACGACGAAGTGAACAACGACGGTTCCCCGAGCCTGATCTTTCTCTGCCTCTTTGGGGTACTTCATGTGTTGCATCATGTAGCTCATCATGCCTTCCTGTCCTCCGGGGAACATGGCACGTTGCTCCACCTGTTCGGGTGTGTAGATGGGAGCTGTCTGTTTCTGGGTCTGCGCTGTGATGGCGGCTGTCTGCAGCATCATGGCTGCAAAGGCGATCATCATGTTCTTCTTCATTGTTGTTTTTGTTTGAGTTGTGAATGAATATTTTTTGTTGCTTTGTGTTTATTCCAGCTCCATCGGGTCATACTCGTGCGGGTTAGATTTCAGGTCGCCGATGGTGCCGTCCTCGTTGAAGCTTCGGATGCCGGCGGTCTTCAGATAATTGCGGTTGTATGCCACTTGCAGTTTCCATGTGTGGGTACGTGTGGATTTCATGAACTCCTCCTTGGGGTACTGGTAGATGGGGAAGTTGCCCTTCTCGATGGCCACCGCCTCGAAGACGTATAGGCTATCCACATCGTGAATCTTCATGATGAGTCCCGGCAGACCACCGAACTTCCACGGCCCGCGACGGATGGGAATGTCGGGCGCAAACCACGCTATGTAATCACGCCCACGCCAGCGGCAGGTGGCTTTCTGGCAGGGATAGCCGAGGAACGTGGCAGTGTCTGCTTGCAACGTCCACTCCTGTCCCTCCCATTTCTCCTCATACCGTTGTGGCCATTCCTGCCCCATCGGCATCATGGCCCACTCGTTGAGCGTGTCGCCGTGGATGAAGATATTGGAGTACTGGTATTCACTCCAGATGCCGGGCACCTTGCCCCGCATCCACCACGTGCCGTTGGGTACGCCCTGTGGGTTCGGGTTCTTCTTTGCCCACTCTACGCGCTGGCTGTCGGCCACCTCCACGAACCAGCTGCTGTACTTCGTCATGTGCTGGCCGATGAGCAGTTGTCCGCAATCCAGATAGGTGCTGTCCTGCGTGATGTCTGTGGCTCCCCACGCATACTTGATGCGCAGGTTGGCCGTGTCGATGACCTTACGCCCCAGAACTGTGATGTGACTTCCATTAGCTCTGGCTCCACTCTGTTTCCACTGGGCGCTCGCTTCACCGCATAGGGCGGTAATAGCGATGAAAATAATAAAGAATCTCTTGTTCATATTAATATTGAATTATAGTAGTTTGAATCTTACGGTGGCGAGGATATTGCGGGGACGGAGCTGCGAGGTGTTGGTGTATATGTCGAGGCCGGAATAGGTGACACGGGTGTAGTGACGCTGGTCGAAGAGGTTGTTGAGTTGCAGTTCGAGGTCGCAGCGACCGAGTTTGTACTTTGCCTTGATGTCGCTGAACCAGGCGTGTCGGTCGGTGGCGGTGAGGTTGGTGTAGTTGTCCTCCACGGATGCGGAGAGGGTCATTTGTTTGGTAACATAGACGTTCATGGACAGGCGTTGGGTAGCGGTGCGGATGGTGCGGGCGAGGTCACTGCTGCCGCTATCGGTCCAACTGCTGTTCCAGCTGTAGCCACTGCTCAGCACGAAGTTGAGCCAAGGCAGGGGAGTGATGGTGCCACCGGCTCCGAGGCTGATGGTGCGGCTGTTGAAGGGATAGAGTTGCCCCGCTATCAACTGCTCGCTGTGGGAATGACCGTAGCCGCCGAAGGCACGGAACGTGGTTTGTAGCCAGTCGAAGCCTTTGCTGAAGTCGAAGCTGAAGTTGTAGGAGTTGGACGTGGTGGCTTGGTCAACGGCTTGCACCACGCTGGTAGCTCCCGTGTAGGAATAGCCGTAGATTTGGTTGTCGCGGGTGTGGCTGTAACTGGCGTTGATGCGGAAGAATGTGGCATTCAAGGCACTGCGGTAGCCGATGCTGGTGCTGGCTCCTATGCGGTCGGTTTCGGACAGTTGTTCAACGTAGGAGCGTTGGAAGGTACGGTAGTTGTTCATGATGTAGCCGCTGTAGATGCCGCCTGGATCGCCTACATTTTTATAATAGGAGGTACTGATGTTGCCGCTCCAGTCGCGCCACTCGTAGCTGGTGGAGAAGTTGGGCGATACGAGCAAGTGAGTGTAACTGTGTTTATCGTCGCGGATGCGGTCGTCGAGGGTCTGGGTGTAGAGGTTCAGTGGACAGCCGAGACTCACACGCCAACCGCCACGTTCCCATTTGTAATGCTGTCCGAGGGTCAGTTCGTAGGTGTTGTACCACAGGTCATTGCTTGCGGAGTAGTTGCCTGTGTCAAAGCCATCCAAGTCGGTGGTGATGCCGTGAAGGCTGGCATTGGCTATCACGCCGTAGGACAAGGTGAAGTTGCCGAAGCGGAAGTTGTAGTTGGTGTGGAAGTTGGCATTGATGTGGCGCGATTTGATGTCTTGCTGATAGGCATGACTGTTGAATAGTTCTTGCTGGGCATTGAGCGAATCCACCCCTACCGTGAGTGTGTTTGGACGCTGTGCGTAGCCTGCCGAGAAATGTAGGTCGAGTGTGTGCTTACCCACATTCTTGATGAGGTTGGTGGTGTTGCTCACGGCAAGCGATGGGCGGTCGAAGTGCTGGTGGGTGCGTTCACTCCCGTAGTTGAGAGGACTCGGACCATTCAACTGCGATGCCAATAAGCCCTCCACCTTGTCATCATTCCAACTGCCGTCGAACTTGATGACGTTGGCGAGGAAACCGTCTTTGGCATTCCACATATAGCGGAGGTTGCCGCTGAGGTCGTTCAGATGGGTGCGTGAAGTGAGCGTTTCGGTGGTCAGCAGTCGGCTGTCGTCGCTGATGAAGCGGTCGCTCTCCGATGTTCCCTCACGGCGGATATCATCATTGTAGTAGGCTATGTTCATCGTTACTTCCGAATCTTTTCCCACTTTCTCCAGATGGTTCACCGTAGCAATGTGGCTGTGGTTGTCGAAGGTGCGTTTTTGCGGCAACCCTGCCCCTGACGGTAGCACGGCGTTCGTCGGGCAGAAGGGATAGAGGCTGACGCTGTTGATGTTGGAGTAATGCGAAGTCAGTTCCTTCGACACGTCGTCGCCCGTGTTATTACCTTTATATAAAGTCATGTTTTGCCGCTTCTTGGCGAAGTACATACCCACGGCCTCTACAGTCCATAACGGGTTCGAGCCGATGACTGTTTGCCCATCAGAAAGGGGACGGGTGCCGAAACCCCAGCCGCCTGCCTGCTGGATGCCACCACCCAACATGGTGTTGGTGGCTACGGTTCCCTTGGCTGAGTTCTTCAGTTTCAGGTTGATGGCCACGTCGTCGGTGAGGGACTTGTCCTGCAGTGCCTTGATGGGCTGGTGGTGTTCCAGCACCTGCACCGTGGCTACGTCTGAGGCGTTGATATTGTTGGTTGCCAAGCCATAGCGACCCTGTAGCAGGTCCATGTCCTCTACGTAGAATTTCTTGATGGCCTTGCCGTTGAACTTGATGGCTCCGCTCTCTGACACTTCGATGCCCGGCATACGCTTCAACACGTCGCCGATGACGCGGTCGCCCTGCTGCTGATAGGACGCTACGGTGTAGTTGAGCGTGTCGCCGTGTTGCCGTATCTTGTCAGCTTTGACGGACACCTCTTTCAGTTCGATGGCTTTCTGACGGGCACGGATGTCCAACCGCTGAGTCTTGTTGACCACGATGCGCGACACATTGCCGATGGCAAGTCCTGCGGCAGTCACCACCACGGAGTCAGCCTCACTCCTGAACTGCAACTGATAGTGCCCCTTGGCATCGGTGTCTGCAAAACCGATGATGTTGCCCATACCCTTTGGCGCCACAGTGACGTAGGCGTCCACTGCCATACCGAGAGAGTCAGTAACTGTACCATCTATGATGGTCTGCGCTTTCGCCTTGCAACACAGAGCTGAGAAAGCGAGAATAAGAGTGATGCATTTCGTATTCATTTGTCACAGTTGCCATTCAATTATTCTAATTCTAAAGGTTCATACGGTATCTTGGAGCCAGATGCTGGCACCCATTCGCCTGCGGCATTCTTCATCATGCCGCCCATGCGTCCGATGGTGTTATTGTATTCTGCGTTCAGTTCGCGGTTGAGGCGGAGATAGCGGTCTCGGCTGGCCTTGCGGTAGGCATCGTAGGCGTAACGGATGATGGGTTGGTTGCCGCGTTGGATGCTCACGGCTTCGAAGGTGTAGTGATGGTCTTTGTCATGGACTTTGAGGATGAGTCCCGGCAATCCGCCGAAGAGCCACGGACCGCGACGGATGGGGATGTCGGGAGCGAACCAGGCCACAAAGTTGCGACCGCGCCAATGGCAGGTCGCCTTTTGGCACTTGTGACCCAGGATGGTTATGGTCTCGTCGGTGAGTGACCAGTTCTGTGAGGGATACTGACTGATTAGGTAGCCGTTCTCGCCTTGGAAGCCATGTGGCATGGTGTGGTACTCTGTGGCGGTTTGCCCCTCGATGTAGATGTCGGTGTACTGGATTTCGTTCCAATAGTCACGCCGCTTGCCGTGAATCGGACAGGAACGAGGCACACCGTCAGCATGAGGATGAGACACCCTCCATGTCTTTAGGATTTCTTTCTGATGTGCTTCGCCTTCACGCACAAATTCGCTGCTGCACTTGGTCACTTTCGGACCCACTTCCAGCACTCGCAAGTCAACATAGGTGTCTTGGTTGCTGAGAGTGTCGGCATTGAGGGCGTAATAGATGCGCACGTCGCTGGTATCGACGACAGTGGCTTTTCCTAATCGGTTGCGGCTCATCATCAAGATGCTGGCTTCCTTCTTCTGTGCAGTTGCCCCACTACTGATGACTGCAAGGGCGATGATGAGCAGGTTCTTCTTCATTTGCGGTGTTGTGTAAATGGTTGTTTTTGTGGCTTTCTTTATCCGTATGACACACGAAAACGCTAATCAAACACCCCTAAGTGCGATTTTTTTTGCCAAATGAAAGAAAAAGGCTAACTTTGTCCCCGAAAAAGATAAGAAAGGATGGAAAGGACTTATAATGAGCAGACTATGGAGGCGGTGGAACTGCTGAAGAGGCTGATTGCCACGCCGAGCGTGAGTCGCGACGAGGCAGCTGCGGCGGATGTGCTGGAGGCGTACATGAGGGAGAAGGGGCTTGCTCCACAGCGGCATGGCAACAATGTGTGGTGCGTAAGCCCCCCGACCCCCGAAGGGGGAGGGCCGTCGCAGTGGGAATCTGACGAGGAGCATCGCGTCAGCCCTCCCCCTTCGGGGGCTGGGGGGCTTTTGCTCAATGCGCATATCGACACGGTGAAGCCTGTGGCTGGCTGGCAGCATGACCCTTTCACGCCGACGGTGGAGGGGGATAGGCTGTATGGATTGGGCAGCAACGACTGTGGGGGTGGATTGATGGCTCTTTTGCAGGCTTTTATATTGTTGAAGGACAAACCGAGACCGTATCATCTGATTTATTTGGCGAGTTGTGAGGAGGAGGTGAGTGGCAAGAATGGCATTGAGTGTGTGCTGCCGCTGTTGGGAAAAATAGACTTTGCCATCGTCGGCGAACCCACAGGGATGCAGCCTGCCATTGCGGAGAAGGGACTGATGGTGATTGATGCCATCGCACACGGCAAGGCGGGTCATGCGGCTCGCAACGAGGGTGACAACGCCATCTACCATGCCATGAAGGACATCCAGTGGCTCTCGGAGTGGCAGTTCCCGAAGCAGACAGAACTCCTTGGCCCCGTGAAGCAGACGGTCACTGTCGTGAATGCGGGCACGCAGCACAACGTGATTCCTGACACCTGCACGTTCACCATCGATGTGCGCTCCAACGAGTGCTACACGAACGAGGAAATCTTTGCCTTTTTTCAACAGCATCTCATTTCCGAACTCCATGCCCGTTCCTTCCGCCTCTCTTCCTCGAAGATAGACGTGCAGCATCCTTTCGTCCAAGCCTGCATCCGCGAAGGTCTCAAACCCTTCGGCTCTCCCACCTTGAGTGACCAAGCCTTGATGCGCTTCCCCTCCCTCAAACTGGGTCCCGGCGAGTCGTCACGTTCCCACACGGCTGACGAATACATCAAAAAAAGCGAGATAGCCGAAGCCATCTCGCTCTACGTGAAGTTGCTCTCTTCACTGCAATAATAATTCATGAAAAATTCATGGCTAATTCATGGAAATTCGTGTTTTATTTTTAACATAAATTTCCATGAATTAGCCATGAATTTTTCATGAATTATTTTTTGTTCTGTCGGTGTCTGGCAGTTGCATCTAAGTCCCAGTCGTCGATTGGCACATCGGGCGGAAGGAGTGTGCGGTAGTGGGCGAGGAGTTTTTGAACCGTGGGCATCAGCGATTGCAGGAGTTCGTGGTCATCGGTCTTTATCGCTTTGCAGATACTTTCGAATGTCTTTCCCAACGGCTTGGAGTCATAGAAGCCGTTGTCGGGGCTTACGGCATATTTATCGCCTTTGAAACTGCTCCAGACGAAGTGTAGGGAAGTGCCATCCAGTACAATGCTTTGGGGGTCGAAATAGGCTGAGGTGTAAACCGCCAGTTTGTGCAAGCATTGGATGGAGTCATAGATGGCCACGTCCACCTTCATCTTGTGCGAGTTGAAAGTCACCTTCTTATGTTTCTTATTTCCATTCCATTGATGCTCCAAATACACCAGTGCCGTGTCTTCGTCACTGTAGGAAAAGCCGTAAGATGGTGAAAAAGATGGCTTGGCAAGAAAGATGTGACCGTGTCGGGGAAGTTGAGCGGTCATCTTGTCCCGCTTCTTTATGTATGCATCTAGTTTCTTGTTATACCTTATTTTCTTTCTATTCGTATTTTCCCATTTCCAATAGTTACGTGGTCTTTTAGGCTCGTAAAAGCCTGTCCACCACCGCTTTGCCTCTTTGTTCTCTTCATATCGGAAGGACTCGATAAAAGGGGTGTTAGTATCCTTCCCATTCCTGTAACGTGGCAAACCTGATGCGGCAAGCAGTCGGTCTGTTCTCTTGGTTTCATGGGTTTGGGCAAAGGTGCTGGTGACGATGAGTACCAGCAGCATGAGAGTTGCTAATTTTTTCATTCTTGTACAGGTTTTAGGGGTTTGCTATTCTTGTTCCTTCGAATTTATAACGAACAACGATGGCAAAGTTAAACAAACAAATGCAACTTTTTTCAGTTTTGGTGTTTTACCTTTTTGGTCTTTATCTCGATGACTCCATGCTTGCCTTTCGAGCCCCAGATGGCTGTAGCAGCATCGTCCTTGAGGACGGTGATGTCTTTGATGTCATCAGGATTTACCCCCAAGAGTTCTGCAATGTCCTCCTCGTCGAAATATTCATAGTCAAAGTAATGTTCCACAGGATAGGGCTTCCCGTTCACCACCACTAATGGGTCTGGGGTTACCGGCTTTATATGTCGGATATTGATTTTGGGGAACCTTTGGCGGATGGCTTCTTCATCCTCTTTGCTGTTGAATTCACCTTCGACGGTGAAGTTGTCGATGGTCATCTTGTCCATCCATTCGGGCAGGACGATTTTATCGGTGAAATAGAGGCTCAGTCTCTTGATGTGCTTCAGTTGGGCGAGATGCTCCGGCACTTTGTTCACCCGCAATTCGATGCCGAACATGGAATCGTCTCCATCCATTTTCTTGAGTTTCTCCACAATTGTTTCGTCACTCTCTAATTGTCGCACCACCCATCCCATCTTAGGCGTGAGGGCATGGGTTATGGTATCTACCTCCGTACCGATAAAGCCAGCGATGAGTTGCATCGGAGTCTCGACGAGGACATTGCCGTTGGCTGGGTCGATGATTTGGTATTTGAAATCCACATACACGCGCTCCGACGGCATCTTGTGGGTGTGTGGTACTTGGTCGAGTGTCTTCCCGTTCTCGTCGGGGAAGAACTTGAGCATCCAGCCGTCCAGTTCCGTAGGAGTGCGGGGGTCGCATTTACCACCAATCAATTGTTCTACATTTCCCTTCTTGACTATGTTCTGCCAGAAAGCCTGGTTGGGCTTGCCCTTGGAGGCATTGACAAACTCGGTCAGGATGGGCGTGAGGCTCTTGGTCCATTCACCGATACCGTACTTCTCCAACTGCTTCGTTTTTTCCAGCACCTTCTGCCAATCCTTGGGTGTGCCCGTGAGGGTGACGGACGGGATGCCGCAAGCCACATAACGAACCACATAGTCGAAGTAGGACTTCACGGTCTCCATCAGCGTGACCTGCGAGGTAATGCGCTCAATGGTGCCCGTGGTGGTGAAGTCGGCGGTGAGGGTCTTGGCGATGTCCTCTTTTGTGTATTCACCGATTTGCGCGGCGAAACCATCGATGAGTTTCACCCAGTCGGGGTCTCCATGTATCAGTTCCTTTTCAGACTCTACGACCAAGTCCATCTTTCCCGTATGGCTCACGAGTTGGTCACGCAGTTCTTCTGAATGTGCGTTCACATAACGGGCAAATCCCTGACTGATGAGCAGCCAAACCATGTCGGGCGAGAGCACAAGGGGACGATGCTCGGCGTAAGCCTTCACAATGGTTTGGAAGAACACGTCCTTCCCCGTGAAGGTGTAGAACTTTTCTTCATCAGAAAAACTCTTGGCAACCCATTCGCGGGTATCACCAGGAATACCCTCATCATGGAAGATGCCTTTAAGTGCTCTTGACCCATTATATAGAAAGTGTTCCAAAGAGAGACTGTAATCAAAAGGTTCCAGATTCTCATCCACCACGAAGGTGATGCTCCCCTTCGACTGCTTGACAATCTTACTGTTTTTCTGCGCCTGTGCCGCCATTCCGACCAGCACGAGCAATAGGAAAATGATACGCTTCTTCATCATGTGTATAGTTTTTTAGGTTCTTCGTATTTTAGTGTTCAAGATACTGGCTGGCTATTTTGTCGAAGAGCGGGGTTGGGTCGGTCACACGTTCCCAAATTTGGTAATCGGTTCGGAACCCATCAACGTGGATTTCCATAGCGATGCAGTCTTTGCTGAGCCATGTGATGGCATGTTCGTGGAATCGCTGCTCAGAACCCATCATGATTTTCTGGTCTTTCTTCTTGCCGTCGTAGGCAAGGAGTGCAATGGAGCCGCCCCTGTTGCCATTGCTGTACATGATGGCACGGGTGGGAGTGAAGATGAGGTGCCCGATGTTCATTCCTTTGGCAGCATCCTTGCGGAGTACACTCAGTTGCTTCTTGACATTGTGCAGTTCGTCCATCATACCGATGAATCGCCATGTGCCGATGAGCGGCTTCTTGGGGTGGGATGCATTGGGCGACATAAGGGCATCGAGGATGTACTTGCCGTTCTTTGAATATTTGCCCGATTCATAGTATTCGGTACACCAGTCGTTGTGGGGAAAGTAGATATGTCCTGGTGTAGTGCTCCACCACTTGAGGGTGAAGTGCTCGGCATTGCTGTCGAAGATGCGTGTGGCGGTGGCATTGTTGGCATCGGGTGTTTCGCCTGTGTAGTTGAAAATTTCCGAGTCGTTCCTGCCTATGGAGAATTGGTCGCCCTGCAAACTCAACATCATCGTCACGCTGTCCGTACATATTTTATATTGGTCATACGGCTCTTTGATGAGGTTGCCATATTTGTCAAGCAGACCTGTGAGTTTATACACGCCACGTGGGTTCTCGGTTTGTGCCATGCAAAGGGTTGGCATGGCGATGATGGCAGCAGTTGCCAAGAGATGGGTAAAAGTTTTTTTCATTGTGTGAATTTTTTAGTGCATTGATTTTGTTGCTGCAAAGGTATGCTTTTTCTTTCAAAAATGTCAAGAAAAGGACTTCACAAAAAATTCACATTTTGTTTTGGTACAATTTTACACTTCACAAAAATTTCACAATGGTATCACTATCTATTTGATAATCTGCCATTTGCTGTAAAAACTCTTTTCGCTTGCTGTCTCAGAAGCAAGCGTACCCCTCGGCTACGGCAAACCGTACCCCTCTGCTACGGCAAACCGTACCCCTCGGGTACACTTTACTGTACCCGAGGGGTACGGTTTGATAGTCATATCAGATTTCTATAATGACAGGATGAATTTGTCCCAGTCTTTTGCCGTTCCTTCTCCGTTGAACACTTTTTGTTGCATTCGGAGTCGGTTCTGAGACACGGCACTGTTGCCCAAAGCCATCAATTTGGCAATATTGGAAGGCGAAACTTCCAGTTTGATGAGCATGCAGATGCGGTATTCGGTTTCGGAAAGATTGTAGAGCGAGTAGAGTCGGCTTTTGAAAGAAGGGAATGCTTCCAAGAGACTCTTTTCGATGGTTTTCCAGTCACGGTCTTTCAGCACCTTATTATTATATATATGTGTAGTCAGCAGTTGGTTGATGTCCTGGTCGAAGAACTGACGCTTGCTTTGCGATGACAAGAGGATGTCTGCTGCTTCCTCGGCGAGCCTTTCTTTCTTCTTGCGAACCTGTAGCACAATGAAGATTGCAACCAGTGCAATGATGCCAACCGACAACAGAATAACTGCCCAAAGAGACTTTTTTTCTCGCGAATTTTCCTCTTTCAGTTTGGCATTTTCATGGTGTAGCATCTGGTTCTTGACCTGCGTGTTCAGTTTTTGGATGGCAATCATCATCGCCTTGTTGGTTTCCTGCTGGAAGGTGGAGTCATTCTTCAGGGCGGTGATGGTCTGAATGTCTTCCGAACTATACCGCATACCTAACGTGTCACCAATTTGTTTGCAGTAGTAATAGGCAAGTTGCTGCATGCCGATGGCATCGTCGAGCAGTCCGTTGCGCAGGTAGATGTATCCTAATTGTGCATAGACACGGCTTTGTAGACGAGGGGTCACATGGGCACTGTCTTCCAAGATGGCTTTTTGGAAATAGATGATTGCTCTCTCACCGTTCATCATGTCGGAGTTGACACGTCCCACATAATAATAAGCCTCGGGCAAATGTCCGCTTTCGGTATGCTTTTCAAAGTATTCGGTAACCTTCATAATCAGCGAGTCGGAAGTGTGCTTGACATGCGCTTTGTCGGCAGCCTTCACCCTCAACAGGTCATAATATGCTCTTGTCCCCTCGTCTGCCTTGCTCATTGCTGGGCTTAAACGTCCAAGTTGCCGATTCGCGCTGTCGGCATCCACTTCCGTCAGACTGTCGATTTCTGCCAAAACAGCATCATACCGACCTCTCCTTGTGCAGCAAGTGGTCAGTATGATGATGAGTATGAGTGAGATGGTAGTTCTTTTCATAAGGAAAAGACGAAAATATCATCTTTCAATCGTCTGTGCACGGTCAGGACCTACACTGACAATCGTGATAGGTGTCTCCAGTTCCTTCTCCAAGAAAGCGATGTAGTCGGAGAAAGCCTTCGGGAACTCTGCCTCGCTGGTGATTTTCGTGAGGTCTGTCTTCCAGCCAGGCAGTTCGGTGTAAACAGGTTCGATGAGACCGTCGCTGATGTCGTAGGGGAAGTAGTCGATGACACTGCCATCCTTCAGTTTGTAAGCCGTACAAGCCTTGATGGTCTCGAAGTCGTCGAGCACGTCGCTCTTCATCATAATCAGCTTGGTCACACCGCTCACCATGATGGCATACTTCAGAGCCACGAGGTCAATCCAGCCACAGCGACGTTCACGACCAGTCACAGCACCGTACTCATGACCGATGGCACGAATCTTGGCACCTGTCTCGTCAAACAGCTCTGTGGGGAAAGGACCCGCACCAACACGGGTGCAGTATGCCTTGATGATACCGAAAACATCGCCAATCTTGTTAGGACCTACACCCAAGCCGATACATGCACCTGCACAGATGGTGTTAGACGAAGTGACGAACGGATAAGAACCGAAGTCTATGTCGAGCATGGTGCCCTGTGCCCCTTCGCAAAGCACCGACTTGCCTTCTTTCAGCAGGTTGTTGATTTCGTGCTCTGAATCTACGAGCGGGAACTGCTTGATGTACTCGATGCCTTCCATCCACTTCTTCTCCACCTCGGTGATGTCGTAGTCGGTGTAGTTGAGGCTCTTCAGGATGGCTTCATGGCGAGCCTTGTGAGCGGCATACTTCTCTTCAAAGTTGTCGAGGATGTCGCCTACACGCAGGCCGTTTCGGCTGGTCTTGTCGGTGTAAGTGGGACCAATGCCCTTACCCGTTGTGCCCACCTTGTTCTTGCCTTTTGCAGCCTCGTAGGCAGCATCGAGCAGACGGTGGGTTGGCATGATGAGGTGTGCCTTCTTCGAGATGTGGAGACGCTTTTTCAGTTCGTGTCCCGACTTCTCAAGGTCTTTTGCCTCCTCCATGAAGAGGTCTGGAGCCAGCACTACGCCGTTGCCAATAATGTTCACTTTGTCACCCTGGAAAATACCCGATGGAATCGAGCGAAGGACATACTTCTGTCCCTCAAACTCAAGTGTGTGTCCTGCGTTAGGACCTCCTTGGAAACGGGCCACTACATCATAGCGTGGAGTCAACACGTCCACCACTTTACCTTTACCTTCGTCTCCCCATTGAAGACCTAACAGTACATCTACTTTCATTGTTATTCTTATTATGTTTTTAGTTTTTGTTTTTCTATTCTATCTGTTTTTAGCAGGGATAGCCTTCCTTTCCTTGCTCATTTGAACCACTCTGCTGCCTTTGCCAGTTCATCTCCGATTTTGGCAAACCGTTTCTCTTCTCGTGTCATGCTTGCCTGTTTCTCCTTCTCTATTTTCTTCTTCAGACGGGCAAGTTTGGCTTGACAGATGTTGCAGATGCCATAGATGTAGGTGTTGCAACGCATCTTCTTGAACTTCGGCGTTCTGACCTTCGATGCCGCGAGTTCGATGGACGAGTCGTGCAAGTCCCAAATCTTGTTGCATCCTGTACAGATGTAATGATGGTGGGCAGGTCTGCCATAAGCACATTCATACAAAGTGGCGCCATCCATCTGGTGGTTGTACAGCAGTCCACATTCCACCAGCAAAGCCAGTGTGCTGTACATGGTGCCACGGCTGACGTGAAAACTTTCAGGCATCATGGCGAGGATTTGCTCGGTGCTGTGATGCCCTTCCATGTGCATCACCACATCCAGAATTGCGAATCGCTCAGGTGTTTTCCGCATCTGCTGCTCGTTCATGTAGCGGGTGAGGATGTCACGTGGCGTTTCCGCCATAGGCAGGGTGTCGGTTTTTGCTCTCGTCATGTCTGCATTGCACAATACGGCTACAAATTTACGGCTTTTCTCTCGCTGTTACAAGAAATCAGCCACTTTTTTGACTTTCCGAGCGTTATCTTCACTCAGGGAGGCATAAATCTGTAGTGCCTTGATGGCATAACGATTGTCGAGTGAGGCGGCGGCTTGATCCAGAAATTCTGCTTCGGCACTCTCGTTGAGCGGGAATTTCCTGATGAGGTGGCAAAGGGTCAGGAATCCGCAATTCTGCAACATCTGCTGTTCGCTTGCCATCCATTCGTAGGCTTTCACGCTGGCGTATGGGAGTCGAGGCATCAGGTACAGGCAGAACATCGTCGCGATTTCCTCCGTGCGGATGCTCTCCACCCAGATGTCGCACACCTCTTCCAAAAACGCCTCCGCTGGCATCAGCATGCAAGCCAAAATCTTACATTCCCTCGTACTGTCCTTCCACAAAGCCTGTGCCAACTCTCGTAAGGATGCTTCTGCTGCATTTTCTTCGATTTCATCGGCAATGTTCGCCAATCTTGGCAGTTCCACGCCCCAATTCACGCGGTAGTCTTCCGTCTGTCTCGCATGTGCCGAAGCCACCCCGTTCATGTTCGCTCTCAACTCCTTCTTGATGTCATTGATAATGTCTTGTACCATAGTTGTTTATCGCCTTCGGCGGACGAAGAAAAAATAGAGAAAAATAAATAAAAATAGATAAAAATATTTTCTTCTTGGGAAATTAGAAATAACTGATGGTGTTATCCTCGGGATTGTAGTAGTACTTTTCACATTCAGCCATGATGGGGGCAAAATTATAGAGAATGCCGATACGGACACCTGCATTACGCATGTAATTTGTCAGTTGTATGCGCTCGTAGTTGCTGAGTTCCTCAATGGCCTTACACTCCACAAAAACTTTCTTCTTACAGAAAAAATCCACTTGGAGACGGCTCTTGAGTGTTCTGCCTCTGAAGGTGGGGTGGAAAGAGTATTCTCTGATGTGTTCTATATTTGCATCTTGGAATGCCATTTCTAAACACTCTTGATACACGTATTCTGTCAATTCAGGTCCTTTTTCTTTATGCACTGCCTGGCAACACCCCACAATGTCATAGACAAACTTTTTCAGTTTCTCTTTCAACTCTCTATCCCTAAATTCCCTTATTTCCATACCCCACTCAAGAAGAAAATATTTTTATCTATTTTTATTTGTTTTTATCTGTTTTTTCTTCGTCCGCCGAAGGCGAAAATCCTACTCATTCACCAAAGGCAACACACTATAGTCTCGGCTGTAGCGGAGCATCTGGTCTGCATAGCCTTCTGTATAAGAAATCGTTACGTCAGTGATGTTGCCGTCCTTGTCACGAACTGCCGTATAGACAGGATTGATGAAACCCTTGTAAGGAGCGATGTTGAGTTTTGCATAACGGTCAAGCACCTCCTTGTGCAACTCAGGGTCAATCTTCACACCATACGTTTCCACCAACGCTTGAGCACCCTTGAAGTCGCCTGTTGACTTCACCCGCTGAATCTCAGCCAACAGTTCGCCAAACAATCCACGCAACTTCTCATAGTCATTGATTTTCACGTAAGTCTTGCCGTCACGCTTCACCAGTTCCATCACATTGTCTTTCTTTCCGTGCTCATACGCCCAGCGAGCAATCAACGCGCGGTTGCGCATGTGTGCCTCTTCAATGTTATTGCCGAGATTGATGCGCACCAACTGAGTGATAAGTCCGTTCTGCATCTGTGCGATGTAACTTGCCTTGTAAGCGTCGGCATTGGGCACAAGCCCCAATTCCACCAGTTTCGGGTCAGCCAGATAGTACAGCGCGAACAAGTCGGCACGAGCCTCTTCAATCGTGCTGCCGTATGCCTTGAGGCTGTCACCATCCACGCCTTCCAACAATTTGCCGCTGCCATGTCCGAGACACTCATGCAGGTCTGTGTGCAAATCGTCGGTCAAATCGCCATATTTCTCCACCAACTCAATCTCTTCTTTCCCATAGGCGAACTCCTGCAACATGCCGCTGCCCTTGGCTGCCTTGTTGTAAGCGTCCGTCAAGTTGCCAATTGTCACCGACTTTGAACCATGTGCGGCACGAACCCAATCGCTGTTGGGCAAGTTGATGCCGATGGCAGTCGAGGGATAGAGGTCGCCACCCAAAATCGCGGCTTTGATGACCTTTGCCGTGATGCCCTTCACCTTCTCCTTCTTAAATTCCGGAGCCACAGGCGAATGGTCTTCAAACCACTGGGCATTGGCACTCAGCAATTCCGTCCGCTTCGTTGCCTCCAAATCTTTAAAATTCACGATGCTCTCCCACGAACATTTCAAGCCCAGTGGGTCGCCATAACACTCGATGAAACCGTTTACAAAATCCACCAATGGGTTCGTATTCTCCACCCATGCAATCGAATATTTGTCGAAAGTCTTCAAGTCGCCTGTCTCATAGTAAGACACCAACAGGTCAATCACTTCCTGCTGCTTCTCATCCTCTGCGTATGGACGTGCCAGTTTCAGGTTCTCCACAATCTTTTGGATGGCAGCCCCGTACAATCCGTCACTTGTCCATTTTTTCTCGATGAAATCGCCATTTTTTGTTTTTACGAGACGTGAATTCATGCCATACATCACGGGGTGCAATGTGTCACCCGCTGCCTTCTGCTTGGCATAGAACTCTTCGGCTTCCTCCTGTGTCACATTCTCGTAATAGTTGCTGGCACTGGTCTTCACCAAGTCTTGTCCTTCTGCCAGGTTCACACGCTTCTGCATCACGTTGGGATTGAAGATAACCTCTGAGATTTCATCAGATAATTCCGTCTGTCCTTGCAGCCATTCTTTCGTGAATCCTGGCACAAACTTCTCACAGCCATAATGGTGGTGAATGCCATTGCTGAACCACATACGCTTCAGATACTCCTCCATGGCGACGAAGTTCTTGTCCTCGCGGTCGCCTTGGTAGTTGACATACACATCCTCCAGCATCTTTCGGATTCTCAGGTTGTACTTGCCATTCTGGTCGAACAGGATGTCGCGTCCATACAATGCCGCCTCTTGCAGATAGTAGATGAACGTCTTCTGCTTCAGCGTGAGGTCTTCAAACCCATCTACGCGATAGCGCAGCATCTGCAAATCTGCAAATCGCTCGTTGTTGTACTCAAAGTCTCCTTCCGATGCATCTGGAAGCATGCCTTGCTGTTGGGTGTTCGTGCAACTGCTGCCCACAGCCAAAAGTGCTGAAATCATCATTGTTTTTGCAATTGTCTTCATTGGTTGTATTGAATAGGTTATAGAATGAGGTCTTATTTAGGGGGTGTTCCGATACCTGTCAGGAGTGGTGCCCGTTGCCTTTTTGAAGGCATCGAAGAACGATTGGCGGTTCTTGAAGCCCACCATGGCGCAGATGTCGTTGATGGAGTAGGGGGCAAGTCGCCTGTCTTTCAGGTGGTGTTGGGCATCCTGTATGCGGTAGGTATGCACAATCTCGGCATACGACAGACCATAGACAGCCTTCAGGATTCGGGATAGTTTAAATGCCGACACCCCAAGCATCTCTGCCAGCCTTTGGGCAGAGAAGTTGGGGTCTCGATATCGTTTTTCCTTGATGAGGATATGGTCGATACTTTCTTTGTAGCAGTCCCAATTTTCCATTTCGGCTACAAAGGTACACACTTTTTAGTTAAAAGCGAACTTTCTTCACCACTTTTTTCCCGTTCGAGAGAGTTTGATGGTCGATGACGATGCCTGTGGTTGGCTTCTGCACTTGTCTGCCCGACAGGTCGTAGTAGTCGTGTGCCATCACCGTCGCGGTTTCAGCAGGAGCCTCAATGCCGGCGCTGTATTGGTTGAAGTAAAGGTTGTCGCCTTCGAGGTAGGCAGGGATGATGTTGCGCGAGTCTCCACCTACCATGTCGGGAAGCACCCAGTCGTTATAGCCCAACTCCTTGAACATGAGGCGTAACATATAGTTGCCATCGTCATGAGCTTCACGGAGTCTGCAGTTCAATGTGCCGTATTCCGGATAACCAGTCCAAGGGGGCAGGTTCAGACGGTCTGTCGAACGGCTGACCACTTCCAGAATCTCTCCATTCAAGTCGCAGAGCACGATGGCAATGTCAAAGTTCTTCATCTCGCTGGTCTTGTTCCAGATGGAATCCACGCTAATTGAAAATTGTGCGGTCTTCTTCACGGAACTCTTGCGGATGTATGGTGGACACTCTGCATAGATGCGTGTCTGCTTCGGAGTGATGTCCTTGCCGTCCCGGTCGGGTTCCATGCCATATATGATGCGCTGGTCGAAGGAGAAGACGTATGGACCTGGGTCCAGGACCTCGGGGCTGTAGTAGCCGTCATAGTCACCTCCAGCCCCCCAATTCACGTGCAGGAATCCTTCGGTGTCGTACCCATCAAGCACAAAGGCATGACCTGTCGTGCTGCCATCGTTACCCGCACAGAACACGGGACGGCCTGCATCCAATTCCGTTTTGATGATGCTGAACCATTCTTCTGGTGTATTTACACAATCTCTGTAGCGGAGGTCAACGCCAGAAGCCTTATAGCCGAAGTAGGTGTAGAACGCTTTCTTGGCAAGGTCGCTGTGGGTGCCGCTGCCATCTGTTCCATATTCCATCTTCGTTGCTACACCACAGTCGTAAGAGATTTTGGCAATCACATCTTTGGCTTCTTGAGGAGAACTGCTGTTGAGGACATCGGTGGCATCGTCCCAGTTGTAAGTGCTTTCTGAGAAATCTACATACAAGTCAATGCCACTGCCCGTTGTGTACGACATGCTGCGCTTGCCTTGCAAAGGCCACTTCCAATAATACATGATTTGTGACATGGCGGTTGCCACACAGCCTACGGCACTGTTTTGTGGGCACAATGTATTGTAGGGGGAGGTTTGGTTCCAGGTGCAAGTCAATAGCGGCTCGACAACAGGAGTGCCCTTCGATACACCGTTGGCATGATACTGCTTGGAGTGGATGCCGCTGGCGCGCACCTCGTTGACGTGTGTCTTGTAGGCATCCAGATACAATTGCAGGGTGGTCGGAATGTCGGCTTCCGAACGCGCCGTCGCATGCTCAGAATAGGCAAGCACGGGCGACATGCTGTCGTCACCGCTCACAATGACAAAACCTGCTCCCGTCGTTGGTGTGAAGATATAGTACGTGGGAGCCGTCGAAGACATCTGCGCAGATGCTTGAGAGAGTGGTTGCACCTGGCGGAACACTCGCTGGGCAATGCGCAGTGCATGCACCGTGTCGATGGGTTCTGCCTGTGCAGCAATGGCGACGAATGCCAAGATGAAGGTGTGGAATAGTTTCATGTTTTTTGTATAGAATAAAGTTGTATGGATTTTGGAAAAGAAGAAGTGCCCCTTGTGTAGAAAGGGCACTTCTTGATGAATTGTATTGAGCCTTTCGTGATGAAAGACCATCCCTGATGAATTTATTCTGGGATGAAGTAGTCGTAAGCGTTGTAACCCAGGTTACCTGCTGATACGAAGAACTGTGCGATGAGGAAGCAAGAGTAGTCTTCATACATACCGCCTTCATAACCATAATCGGTTACGTAAGCATCGTCACCCTGCCAATAACCAACGTCGCGCACGAAGATTTCACCGTAGTCGCCGTAAGTCAGGCCTGTTCCCTGCTGAGGCACACGGAGGAAGGTGTAAACGCCGTCCTCATCTTCGCCCTGAAGGTCCAGGGTCGTGATGTTGAGGTGCTGACCTTTGCCATACAGGTTCTTGAAGCGCCAAGTGTTAGGGCTGGTTGCCAACTGCTGGAGTTCGATGCCTTCTGCATCTTCCATACCAAGTTTGGCAAGGATGCCGAACTGGTAAGTACCTACTGCCTTGGTCTGCCAATCCATACCTTCGAAGGTTGTGGTGGAAAGTGTCTTTGTGCCACCCTTCACTGCAACGACAGCGATGGTGTAAGCACCTTTAAGACCTTGCAGGACGAGGTCTGCATCATTGGCACCGCTGAGGTTCTCTACCTTAGTACCATCGCTCACCACGTGGTTTTTGTAGCCTTCCTCACCCATGCTGTTTAGGTTCTCTTCGTAAGTCTCGGTCTTTTCTGCCAGATAATAGACAGCCTCAGTGGCGCTGTTAGAAGCAAAGCGAAGCGCGATGTCACTGTCAGCGTCGTAATCTGAACTGGGGGCATATTGGTAGATGGTCACAGCAGGTCTGCCGTCACTACCAGGGTTGGTTCCGTCTTCCTCCTTACAAGATGTCACGAAGACAGTTGCCACAAGACCAAGAGCCAATGCAAAAATATTTTTCTTCATATTAAATAAGTCTTTTTTGAAGTGTTGTTTTGATTAACTTTTGCAAATATCAAACCAAGCATTACCATGCGTAAGGTGCTGATGGTTCAGTTGGTGGAATTGGAGTAGGGTTGTTTACGATGCCTACATTGTAGTTGCCCTCACTCTGCACGATACAGAGGTGCATCCACTGTGGTACAGTTTCCAGGTTCCACTGGTAGTTTTCTGGGTGGTTGCTGCCAGCATAACTGCGGATGATACCCTTCTCCAGACGCTTGATGTCGAAAGTGGCGAAGCCTTCACCCCAAAGTTCTACGCGGCGCTGCCACCAAACCTCGTTGCGGAAAGCACCGGTAGCACCATTGTAGTAAGCATCCTTGTGTGTGCCATATACATACTGTGGGTCGCGAGTCTGAGCGAACGCTGTGAGCAACTGCTGACCGCGAGCGGCATCCTGCATACCTGCTGCCTCTGCTTCGATGAGCATCATTTCCTCCACACGCATGAGAGGAACTGCCACCGTGAAGGCTGTGTATTGGTTGTTGTGCTCGCCATCCTTTGGACGGAACTTCACTGGCATATAGCCGACAGCGTCTCGAGCAGATACGACATGACCAGTCTGGTACAGACCTGCTGGGTCGTCAGAGTAAGCAGCAAGTGCTTCGATGGCTGCATCCTTGTCAAGGTCGTCGATGGCTGGGTCAATCCAGTACATGCGACGGAAGTCGGTTGCAGGAATGGTAGAGTAGAGATGAGCGTCGATGCGCTTTGGACCTACGTAGTTAGCCGAGTAACCGCAACCGGAACCGCTCACTTCAATAATCATCTGAGAGCCCCAACTGGAGTCAGCGTCATTGGCTGTGATGTTAGAGTCGGTAGATTTGTAAGTGAGACCGAACATCCACGCATTGGTAGGCGTATTGAAGCCATTCTTCTGAGAAAGAGCCTCTGCACGAGTGAGCGGAGTGTAGCCCTTCTGAGCCAACTTGGCATACTTCTCAGCATTTGCCCAATCCTCCATTGTGAGGTAAGCACGTGCTTTCAGACCATATACAACTGATACGTCGGGAGTGTAAACATCTGAACGCTTGTAGTCTGCCAGCAGTTCCTCTGCCTTGTCGAGGTCGGAGAGGATGAACTCATACATGTCTTTGTTGGTGGCACGTGGGTTGTTGGTCAAACTGGTTGGCGTGTCTGTCTCACGAACAATTGGCACTGTCGGAGCGTCTTGGTTGTGAGCGTATGTCTCTGGAGCAAACATGCGGGCAAGGTCCATGTAGAACATGGCGCGCATTGCGTAGGCAATACCTGCACCTGTCTGCTGCTGTTCTGTTGGATCACCGCTAAGCATGCCAAGCACGACGTTGCAGTTGTTAATCCAGCCGTAGTAATAAGTCCAAGGCAACTGGCAGACTGCGTATGTGGGACCAAGACCCGTACCGCAAGAGTACCAAGTGGTGTACCACTCAGAACCAGAGTCCTCACAGGCAATGTCATTGCCCATCACGTCTCTCTGGAGGAAGAAAGAAGGATAGCCGAAGTCCCAAGGATATGTCTCACTGGGGTCGTAGGTGAATTCACCTGTCAGCGAACTGGTGATGGCATCGGCAAAATTGTTGAATGCACCCGGTGCTTTGCCCGCCTGTTCAGCAGTCACATAACTGGTTTGCGGGTCTATTTCTTCAATACAGCTGTTGAAGGCGGTCAAAACCAACGCTCCTGCAGCCACATTCATTAAAAATCTTTTCATATTGTGTTTCCTTTGAATCTATGTGAATGATTAGAATGAAACTTGAACGCCGCCCATAATGGTACGAACTGGAGAATAAGTGCTCAGTGTTTCGTTACCCTCGAAACTGTAGCGTGGGTCAAGGCCCTTGCGGGCAGACCAGAAGCAGAGGTTCTCGCCTGAAGCATAAATACGCATCTTGCTGATGCCGAGAGGACGCACGAGGCGTGCTGGCAGCGTGTAACCAATCGTGAACGACTGGAAGTTGAGGTAAGAAGCATTGGTCAACCAACGGTCGGAAGACGCTGCTGTATAGCGGTCTGTGTACTGGTAGCGTGGAATGTCGCTGTTGACATTGTTTGGACTCCAAGACTTGAGCACATCCTTGTGGATAGCCTGACCTGCATCACCTGCATCCACCCAGTTGCTCATCAGTGAAGCGTAGCGAGAGTCATAGACCTTGCCACCCAACTGGTAGTCGAAAGAGAGGGAAAGGTCGAAGTCATAAACCTTCAGGCTGGTGCCGAAACCACCAAATGCTTTAGGCAGCAATGAACCCTTTGCATAGCGGCTTGCTTCACCAATGTTGGTTGTTTTGCCAGAGTGCTTTTGGGCTGCTACACCAGTTTGGTTGGCGGTAGCAACTCCACCTGCTGGAGAGAGGTCTTCGTCATACCAGTAGAGTGCCTGACCCTGCTCGTTCACACCTGCATACTCATAGAGGAATGCGTTGTAGAGGGACTTGCCTTCCTGATACCACATCTGGATGTTGTTGTTCGTCTCTGAGAAACCGCCGACACCAAACTTGTCAAAGTTCTGCTTTGTCTTGGTCTCTGGGAGTTTCAGAATCTTCTCAGCGTTGTGAGAGATGTTGAAGTTGATAGTCCATTCGAGGTTCTTGGTGCGGACAGGGGTGCCCACGAGGGTGAGTTCAACACCACGGCTGCGCTTGTCGCCAAGGTTGCCATAGTAACCACGTGTACCAGAACTTTCAGGAATTGAGAGCCAGAAGAGCAGGTCGGTGGTCTTGTTGTTGTAGAACTCAAAGGTACCGTTCAAACGACCCTTGAAGAAAGAGAAGTCTGTACCGATGTTGAGTGAAGTGGTGGTCTCCCAAGTGATGTCGGGGTTACCGAGCAGACGGAATGTAGGAGACATGGTAGTAGTAGAAGATGGAGCGAGTGAGTAAGTAGTCACGTAGCGGAAACTACCGATACCGTCGTTACCCTTCTGACCAATAGAAGCCTTAATCTTCAAGAAATCCACCCAGTCAGCCTTGAACCACTTTTCCTTGTTGATGAGCCAGCCACCACTGACTGCCCAGAAGTTACCCCAACGGTGGTCTTTTGAGAAGTAAGAAGTACCATCGCGGCGATAGGCTACAGAACCGAAGTAAGTTTCATCGTAATTGTAGAGCACGTTGCCGAACCAACCTTCTACATTGTATTCAGTAGTGTAAGAGGTAGAATAATATTGGTTGTTGGCAGCAGCGGCAATTTCGAGGATGTCTTCAGAGAAGAGACCTTGACCAGAAGCAGCGAGGTATGTGGTCTTAGTTTTATACCACTCATGACCTGCCACGGCTGTTACATTGTGCAGACCAAATGCCTTATTGAAGTTGAAGGTCTGGTTGTAAGTCTGACGGAAACTGTCTGTCTGGTCCTTGTCAATTTGACCGTTTACACTTGACTTTGGCAAGTAGAGCATGGTTGAGTAGTTAGAGTAGTTGCTGTGACCCCAGTTGATGTTGTTGGTGGAGTTGAAGCGCAACCAAGGAGCAATTTGAATATCTACAGTACCCGTAGCATTGAGTTGCTGTCCTTTGCTCCATGTGTTATTGTAGTTGTTGGCACCGAGTGGGTTACCAGGAGCAAGGAAGGCGCGCTGGTTAGGATAACTGTAACCTGATACACCGTAGTCGTACTGTGTGTTGCCATGTTCGTCACGACGAATCACAGGGTTGCCATTGGCATCGAGTGCACGCACGTAGAGTGGGTAAATTGGTGCAATCATCGAAGTGAAGTAATTCACGTTGGTCTGACCTAATTCAGAACCGCTGAGGCTTGGGTTGGCATCGGTTGTGGAGTTCACATAACCTGCATTGATACCAATCTTCATCCAGTCGCGGATGTTGTAGTGTACCTTCAGACGTGCAGTGAGACGCTTGAAACCAGACTTGTCGAGGATACCGTCTTCATCGAGGTAACCGAGGCTGGCAAAGTAGTCAGTGTCTCCTGCGGCACCGTTGGCGCTGATGTTGTACTCCTGACGGAACGCTGTGTGGTAGGCAGCCTTTCTCCAGTCGTCTGGAATGTAGTAGTACTTCTCACCAGTTTCTGGGTCAGTCTGGGTAGCACCTATCTTCGCATTGGGGTTGAGTTTGCCGTCCAGACCAATCAGTCGCTCACCGTCAGGCAGGCTATATACGTTGTAGCCCAGATGGTTCAGCATGTTGGTGTTTGCCCATGCGTTGGCATCCTGACGGCTCATGCCGTTGTTGTAGTATGCATAGTTGTAGTACTGTGAGTAAGCAGTTTCATAGTACTTGCCAGGGTCGTTGATGGTCTCGTAGTCCTGGATGGCGCGATGGTTGGCACCCCATTTGGCATCTACCGTAATTTGTGCACCGTGCTTGTTACCGCTCTTGGTGGTGATAATAATCACACCGCCTGCTGCACGAGCACCGTAGAGGGCTGCACTGGCAGCATCCTTGATGACGGTGATACTCTCCACATCGTCAGGGTTGATGTTAGTGATGCTGGCAGGATAAGGAGCACCATCCACGATGATGAGTGGGCTGGTAGATGCGTACATAGAGGCGATACCACGGATGTTGATGTCACCTGTTCCTGCACCTGGAGCACCAGAGGCTCCACGAATCTGCAAACCTGGCACAGAACCCGCCAGGGTGTTGACCACGTTGGTGCTGGTGTGCTTAGCAATGTCTCCTGCATCGATGACGGTGGCAGAACCCGTGAATTGCTTCTTGGTAGAAGTACCGAAAGCAACGACGAACACTTCGTCCACCTCATTGTTGATAGGCTCCATATAGACCTTCAGATTGGACTTGATAGCCACTTCCTGGTCTGCCATGCCAATATAAGAAACCTTAAGCATCTTTGCATTGGCAGGAGCGTTGGTGATGGTAAACTTACCGTTGACGTCTGTCGCAGCACCAGTGCTAGTGCCGACAACCATCACGGAAGCACCTACTACAGGTTCGCCTGTTTCAATGTCGTACACTGTACCGGACACTGTCTTCTGGGCGAACGCCATGCTGACTGTCATCAGACAGACGGCAAGGAACGACCATAATCTTTTTTCCATTCTTTTTACTGATGATTAGTTGATAATGAATTATTTGATGATTTATCGTGTTATTTCTCCTTTTCCAAATTCAACATAATGCCTGTTCTACATTGAAGGAAGAGGGGGAATTTTGAAGAAAACCATGAGAGCGAAGAAAACAATCAACAAAATTGTCATCTTCTGTTGATTGTAAACAAAAACGTGCCTACGATATTTATCCTTACACACTCAGAATAGACTGCACATCGTGAATGCGAGGGAGTGCATAGCGTGAATGCAAGAGACTACATGGCGTGAATACAAGGGACTGCACGTCGTGGACTTGCCACCCCACACGTCGTGGACATTTCGGTGTGCATATCATGAAGTCTCCAATGGGCACATCGATAAAAAAGACTTTGATGTACTCATGTAACAACAGCAGCAAAAGACAAAAATGTCATACTTACCCCCAAAAAGATTGCTTTCTTTCAACTTTTTTATAAAAAAAATGGCAAAAAGACGGTTTTTTATAGGATATTGTGTAAAAAAGTGTTACCTTTGCAGCCGTTGTGCCAATTGTACACATCTGAAAAATGTAAAGAACAGGCATTATGTTAAATAATTCATATATACATTACATTATATATAATGTAAAACAGTCTGACGAAAATCACAAGTAATAATAATTATCAACTAATCAGTAAAAAGAATGGAAAAAAGATTATGGTCGTTCCTTGCCGTCTGTCTGATGACAGTCAGCATGGCGTTCGCCCAGCAGAAAGTGACAGGTGTTGTCATTGAAAGCGAGACGGGTGAACCAGTGGTAGGGGCTTCTGTGGTTGTGATGGGTTCTAACGGCATTGGCGCCGCCACCGACATTAATGGTCGGTTCACCATCAACGACGTGCCTAATTCTGCCAAGCACCTCATGGTTTCATACATCGGTATGGTGACTGCGGAGGTGGCAATCAAACCCAACTTGAAGATTTATCTCAAGGCGGATGCGCAAGTTCTGAGTGAGCAACTGGTCGTGGCTTATGGTACACAGTCGAAGGCATCCTTCACGGGTGCTGCCGTGACGGTGAAAGGCGAAGACATCCAGAAGGTGCAGACATCCAGCGTGGAGCGCGCCCTCGAAGGTGCGGTGGCAGGTGTGCAACTCACCTCATCCTCCAACACTCCCGGTTCGTCTGCCAGCCTCATCATCCGTGGTATCGGCTCCATCTCGTCGAGCCAGGAGCCACTCATCGTGATGGACGGTGTGCCCTATGAGGGTTCGCTCAACTCCATCAATCCGAAAGACATCGCCACCCTGACGGTGCTGAAGGATGCAGCCGCCAACTCGATGTATGGTGCCCGTGGTTCGAACGGTGTCATCATGATCACGACAAAGAGCGGCGGTCGCGGCAAAGCGCGCATCGACTTCGATGCCCGTCTGGGATGGAACACCCGTGGTGTGAAGAGTTACGACATCATTACCGATGCCGGCGAATGGTATGAGATGATGTGGGAGTCCTACCGCAACACGTTGGTGGGGCGCAACGGTTATGCCGTTGCCAATGCATACGCTGCAGAGAACCTCATCAACATTGCGGGCTACAATAAGTTCAAAGGGATTGCCGACAATGCCATCGTGGGTGCTGACGGCAAACTCAACCCTGCTGCCAGCCAGTATAAGTGGGGCGACAATTGGTCAAAAGACCCCTTCAAGTCGAAATTGCGTCAGGAATACAATGTGAGCGTGTCGGGCGGCAATGAGAAAACACAGGCTTACGTGTCGCTGGGCTACCTGAACGACAAGGGCTATGTGGTCGGTTCGGGGTTTGAACGTTATTCAGGCCGTGTGAAGGTGGATCAGATCATCAATGACTACATCAAGGTGGGCGGCAATATCGCTTACTCCCGCACTGACCAGAAATCATTTGGCGACGAGGAAAGCAACTACTCCAACCTGTTCTTCTTCTCGCAGAGCATCGCCCCCATCTATCCCATCTACTTCTACGATGCGGCAGGCAACCGCGCCCTGAACAATGCTGGCGGCATTTATGACTTCGGTACAGAATACCAGCGTCCTTACGCTGCCGAATCAAACCCTTACGGACAGGCTGAATCCAGCATCTATCAGGAATTGGTTGACAACTTCTCCTCCCGTGGCTACCTGGAGGTGAAACTGCCCTACGGATTCAAGGTGACGGGCAACATCGCCTACGACCTCTTCAACGACAACGAAACAGACTTCATGACCCCTATCGGTGGCGATGCCGCCAGTTTCGGAGGTCGTGGATACAAATATGCCACTCGTCGTGAGGCGCTGAATGCCAACCAATTGATTGACTGGAACCAGACCTATGGCAACCACAAGGTGCATGTGCTGTTGGGTCATGAGAACAAGAAGGACAACTACCGCTACTTGTATGGGCATAAGACCAACTTTGCCGACAAGACCAACCCCGAACTTGCCAATGCCACGGTCTATCAGGGCTTGAGCAGTTACACATGGGAATATGCGCTGGAAGGTGTCTTTGCCAAGGGCGAGTATGACTACCTTGACCGCTACTACTTCACCGCCAGCATCCGTCGTGACGGCAGTTCCCGCTTTGCCAGCGGCAACCGCTGGGGCACATTCTGGGCAATGGGTGCAGCATGGCGCATCAAGGAAGAGCCTTGGATGCAGAACATCAAGGAAATCAACGACCTGAAAATCAAGGCAAGTTACGGTACGCAGGGTAATGACAATGTGGGCTACCTCCACAACTACACCGACCTCTATCGTGTGGATCCTGTGAACGACGAGGCATCCTTCACGAAGGTGAACCGTGGTAACAAGGACCTCACTTGGGAAAAGAGCCGCAATTTCAACATCGGCTTCGAGTCTAAGTTCCTCAACCGCTTCTCGCTCGACTTCGACTTCTTCATCAAGGAGACCCGCGACCTGCTCTACGCATCGCCACTCTCTCCGTCACTGGGCTCGCCCAGCAGCATCTACCGCAACGAGATGAACATGAAGAACACAGGTGTCGAGTTCACGCTGAGTGCAGATGTGCTCCAGTTCCGCGACTTCAACTGGAACATCTCGCTGAACGGTACCCACTACAAGAACAAGTTGACCAAGTTGCCCGACTCCAAGCCCGCCGACCTCTATCCTGACGGCTATCAGGCAGGTTCGTACTGGCGCAGCATCGGCGGCTCACTCTACGACTGGTACCTCTATGAGTATGTAGGTGTGGACCAGGCTACGGGCAAGGCGCTCTACAATGCTTATGATAAATATACACAGGAGGAATGGGATGCGCTCTCTGCCGAAGAGAAGGCAGACTATCTTGACTACGACGGCAAGGAAGCACGTTACTATGTGAACTCCGCATCAGAAACCAAACAACGCAGAACGGGCAAGAGCGCGCTGCCGACCTTTGTGGGCGGTATCTCCACATCGCTGAACTACAAGGGCTTCGACCTCTCCATACAGACGGCATTCAGTCTGGGTGGATGGGCACTGGACTCACAGTATGCCGATTTGATGAACGCTGGTGCTCCGGGTCGGAACTTCCACAAGGACAGGTTCAACCGCTGGACACCTGCCAATACAGACACGAACATTCCTGCCTTGATGTATCAGGATCGCAACGAATATTCCATCGACGGGTCAAGCACATTCTTCCTGACACGCTCCAACTACTTTAACTTGCGCAACATCACGTTCGGCTACACCTTCCCCAAGACATGGCTGTCGGCTGCAGGCATCGAGAAACTGCGTGTCTATTTCTCGGGCGACAACATCTGGCTCCGCTCCAAGCGTAAGGGCTTCGACCCACGCCAGTCGTTCGACGGTACAACGGGCTACAACTACTCCATGTTGAGTTCTTACTCTTTCGGCATCAACCTCTCATTCTAAATAGGTTCACTCAAAAAAAGACATAAAAATGAAAACAATAAGAAACATCGTTGCAGGAGTTGCTGCCGTACTTGCGCTGTCAAGTTGTGGCACCGACTACCTTGACACAGAATACACACGTTACCTGGGCGAAGAGGAAGTGGCGGAAATCGCTGCCGAAGACCCTGCTCCGCTGCTTAACGGCATCTGGTCGTGGATGGTAGAAAGTAATCCACTCAGATATGCTGCCGATGATGCGCCTCACGACATGTTTGGCTACATGGCGCTCATGCACTACTCTGACATGATGAGCGAGGACATTGCCCTCTCTGCTTCCCACTGGTTCGGATATGACTATGAGTTCGACTACCGCTTGCAGCACTGGGGACGCACCCGATGCATCTGGACGGTGCTCTACACCATGATTGACAAGGCGAACGTCATCATCAGCCTTTTCCCCGAAGGAGCCCAGAACGAGTCGGGGCAGATGGTGCTGGGACAGGCACAGGCAGTGAGGGGTCTTGCCTACACACTGCTCATCCAACTCTATCAGAACCCCGTGGGTGCTGACGGCGCCATCCACGAAGACCTGCCTGGTGTGCCACTCATCTATACGGCTACCGACGGCTATTCCATCGATGAAATCGATGCTTTCACAGGAAGAAACACGGTGGGTGCAGTGCTGAAACAGGCACAGACAGACCTTGAAAACGCTGTGAAGAACCTGACGGAATCGGGCTATGTGCGTGACTCGAAGAACAACATCGACGCTCATGTGGCGAATGGTCTGCTGGCTCGTCTGTATCTCTTCACGCAGCAGTGGGACAAGGCTGCCAGCGCAGCCAATGCCGCCCGTCAAGGTTATGCCCCTATGAGCATGACGGATCTGCACGACGGATTCATGAGCACGTCCAATGCTGAGTGGATGTGGGGCTTTGAGCACAATACGGAGACCTCCACCACATACGCTTCGTTCTTCTCTCACATCTCAAATCTGGAATCGGGCTATGCCGGTTTGGGCTACTCGGCACGTCTCATCGACGCACGTCTCTACAGCCAAATTCCTGACGACGACGAGCGCAAGACACTCTTCAATGGTCCTGATGGCGATGCCAGTCAGCCAACCCCTGGCGCACAACTCCCTTATGCTAACTTGAAGTTCGGCTCTGACGGACAGTTTACGGAAGACTACGTGTATATGCGTGCTGCTGAGATGTATCTGATTGAGGCTGAGGCATTGGCACGACAAGGCAAGAACAGCGAGGCAGCCACGGTGCTGGGCGAACTGATGAAGAATCGTCAGCCATCGTGGAAGAAGCAGGTGGTGACGGTAGATGACGTCCTCTTGCAGCGCCGCATAGAACTGTGGGGCGAAGGCTTTGCCTACTACGACCTGAAGCGCAACAACAAGGGCATTGACCGTGACTACGAAGGCACCAATCACTTGGCTGGCTACGAACTGGTCATTCCTGCTCAGGATGTGCGCTGGACTTTCCAGATTCCTCTCGGAGAGATTCAGGAGAATTCTCATATTTCAGAAGCAGACCAAAACGACTAAAATAAAGACTGACAAATATGAAAAAGTTTGATAAGATTATCTCATGTGTAGCAATCGTTGCAGCACTGGCGAGTTGTAACTCGGTCTCGGACGATAAGGCTGACATTGATGCACGGTATGCTATCGGCGAAATGCCTGCCATTGCCATCACCAATGTGAAGGGCGAAAGTTCATCTGCAATGGTGACGGGTGTCGTGAGCGATCCCTCAAAGGTAGTGGAAGTGGGAGTGCGTGTTTCCGAGTCGGAAGACATGGCTGATGCCGCCTCTTGGAGTGCAGAAGAGGTGGCGGCTGAATTTGCTGTAGTGGCAAAGAAGTTAGCCCCGCTATCCACCTACTACGTACAGGCGTATGTGATTACGAACGACAACCAGACGGTTCTCTCGACTGTGCAGACGGTGGAGACCAGTTCACCCGTGTTCTCTGTGGCTCAATTGGATGGCAGAACGTATGTGGGAACTGTCTCAGACGGCGAAAACTCATACGACCTCGCCATGACCTTGCAGGTGGACGAGGAAGACTCCACAAAGGTGAAAGTGCTTAACCTCGACCCCTACTTCGCAGGGTATGGTTATGTGGCAGACCTGGGCTACAACATCTTTGAAGGTGTCATCGACTGGACAAACAAGGTCATCACCATTGAGCAGGGTCAATTGGTCGGCTACGATAACGTCTTTATCTTCGGTATGGACGAGGCTGGCGAAAACTATGATGACATCTACCTCGATATTCAGAATTATGGCGAGACCATCGTCATCCGCAACATGTATGGAGTGGGTGATGAGGATGAGCCTTGGATGATTTACGAACCAGGTGGCACACTTTCTGCTCAATAAAGAGCACGACACTGGTTTTAACGATGATGAGGGTGTGTCAAAATACATGCTTCTATAACCTCTGAATCGACATCGTCGACATCGACTGACCGACGTCGACGACATCGGTTGACCGACATCGACGAGGTCGGTTTAGAGGAGTTGAGACGATGTAATTTGACACACCCTCGTTTTTTTATTTTCCGCATGAAAAAAGCATTGATTCTATTGAACCTGCTGCTGGCAGGTGCGGCATGCTATGCGCAACCTGTCGGTCGGCAACAAGCAGAAGCGTTGGCAAAACAGTGGCTCGGAGGCGAGGTGTCGGAGATGGGAAGACCACTTGAGGCAGAGGCGAAAGGGAGAAATGGTGGGGATGACACCCCCTGCTATTATGTCTTTGGACGGGCGACGGGCGGTTTTGTGATTGTTGGCGGTGAGACTCGGTTGCCCGCCATTGTGGCGTATGCCAAGGAGGCTGCTTGGGGGAATGAGGACTTGCCCCCTGCCTTGGAAGGGTTTCTGAATGCATACACCCGATTGGTGCAGGAGGTGCGCCAGGGTGAAGAGGTACTGATTCCTCTGCGGAGCATGGAGGAAGCCGTGCCCGTAGTGGAGCCGCTGTGCAAGACGGCTTGGAATCAACAGGCTCCCTACAATTCGCTGTGTCCTGTAGATGGCACTAAAACGTGCCCTGTGGGATGCGTGGCATTGGCGATGGCACAAATCATGAAGTATTACGAATGGCCACTGCACGGAAGGGGCAAAGTGTATTACACACCACAGAGGCTTCCAAGTGCAGGGATGCTGTATGTGGATTTCTCAGAGAGCGTCTATGACTGGGATGCGATGCTCAACACCACAGCAGAACTGAAGGCGAACAAGGCGGCAGCGGATGCTGTAGCGAAGTTGTGTTACGACTGCGGTGTCTCATCACGTATGGAGTACGGGGCAGAGTCCAGTGGCACGTATGATGACTATGCCATCCAGTCAATGTATGAGAACTTTGGCTACAAGGCGTCTACCATCAAGATTGTCTATCGGGATTGCTATGCCACACAGGAGGAATGGGATGCCATCTGGAAGGCAGAACTGGATGAGGGAAGACCTGTACTTTATAGCGGTGCGACAACAGGCGGTGACGGGCATGAGTTCGTGGTGGACGGCTATGACTCGAATGGCTTTGTGCATGTCAACTGGGGATGGGGCGGTGTGTCTGATGGCTACTTTGATGTGACCGTGTTGAATGCCACCGCTTCACAAAGTTTCTCAAGTGGACAGGGCATGATTATTGGCATTGTCCCAGACTATACGGGGAAGGATGTGGTGCATGCACCCGTGGTGCCTTACATGGCTTCACCCTTTTCGCTGACGGGAACGCTGCTGTTGGGCAAGAATAAACTCGTCACTGTGTCCAACGTGTATAATCGCTCCCGAAGTGCACAGACGTGGCAGGTGGGCGTGGGGCTGTACAGCCTTGACGGAATGTTCATCGCCAACATGGCGGTCAACGAAGTCTCTAAGGCCATTCCTGCCATGTCGGGTATTGCCTCCAGCACTGTGATGATGGACATTCCCGTCACCACCCCCAATGGCGAGTATGTGGTCTGTGCCATCTTCCGTAGCAAGGCTGAGGAAGAATGGATGTTCCCCAACGTTGTTGGCGGAGCGACAAATAATCGGGTATATACAACCATAGCAGACGGAGTGGCTACCTTTGCCCCTTCTTCTTCCTCTATATATAATATATGTATAGACGATTCGGATGAGGGTAATGTGGAGGTGATGTCTCATCAATATTTTGATTTGACAGGAAAACCTGTGAAGGAACCTCAAAAAGGTATCATGATGGATGTCCAAACCTTCTCAAATGGCGAAAAAAAGGTTCAAAAAGTCTTATTTTGAAAGGTTTTTGATTTTTTTTGAAAAAAACTTCCCGAAAAATTTTGTCAATTGGAAAAGTCGCCGTACCTTTGCACTCGCTTTCGGGAAGCGGCCGGGGCTGAGGTTCCGGGTGCACGTCCGTGCCCGCCCTCCCGAAGTGAACGAAGAGTTCTTTGACAGACTGCGAACAAGTGAAAAAGAGACAATCATCGCCGTTCCGTCGCGCGTCGGCCGCATTGCATGCGGCAGGTGCATCGGCACGGCGTGAGCGAGAAGTCGATTCCATAGAAAGATAAACTTTAGACGACAGGATGAGCAGGAGGGCCTGGGCGGGACAGACAGATAAGATTCATGTACAGTGAAGAGTTTGATCCTGGCTCAGGATGAACGCTAGCTACAGGCCTAACACATGCAAGTCGAGGGGCAGCAGGGGGGAAGCTCGCTTTCCCTGCTGGCGACCGGCGAATGGGTGAGTCACGCGTGTCCAACCTGCCCCGCGCCCGGGGATAGCCCTTGGAAATGAGGATTAAGACCCGATATGTGGGCATGCCGCATGGCGTGCCCATGAAGGAGGCGCGGGATGGGGACGCGTCGGATTAGCTTGACGGCGGGGCGACGGCCCACCGTGGCGACGATCCGCAGGGGTTCTGAGAGGAAGGTCCCCCACACTGGCACTGAGACACGGGCCAGACTCCTCCGGGAGGCAGCAGTGAGGAATATTGGTCAATGGGCGGAAGCCTGAACCAGCCAAGTAGCGTGCAGGACGACGGCCCTACGGGTTGTAAACTGCTTTTGCGGGAGGATAAACGGCGTTACGCGTAACGCCCTGCAGGTATCCCGTGAATAAGGACCGGCTAATTCCGTGCCAGCAGCCGCGGTAATACGGAAGGTCCGGGCGTTATCCGGATTTTTTGGGTTTAAAGGG